>CAZLZD010000049.1:0-17358 GCA_964563925.1 uncultured Roseivirgaceae bacterium
TTTCTCCAGTTCAGAATAGCATTTTACTAGAATGCTGTTATTCGTGAAAAAGTGGAGATCAGAGTCAGCTTTATGGAGGAACAAATTAGCGTGTTTGAGAGCATCAATAGCCTTTTGATATTCTCCGGCCTCCCAAAATATGAAGCCAAGGAAACCGTTCAAATATAGTTCCAGTATCTCTTTATCAAACTTCCCTTCCAGTGTATCATAATGATCACGGAGAATTTGTTCCCGGATTTTATAATCTTTTGGATCGGTATCCCGGTGGATTTTAAGAACCAATTCCTTAGGGTTCAGAATATTGCCGATATGTTTTTCAGCAGACAAGGTGAAAAGATAGGAAAATAATCATGAATGCCCTTAACCTGCTATAGAGGATCCCGGATCAATCGCCGCAGGGCGGTTGTCCAGCCTGCCTGACGGCAGTCATGGATGATAACAAAGGGTATTCCTTCTCTCGATTCTTCAAATTTCACCCTCTCTTAGTCCTGGTCCTAGTCTCCGAAAAACAAAAAACCCCGCAACACGAATGCTGCAGGGTTTTCCCAAGGGTTTTCTTAATGGTCTAAATCAGACTTTGATCTCCACATCCACACCACTGGGAAGCTCAAGCTTCATCAGGGCGTCGACCGTTTTGGTGCTGTTAGAATAAATATCTACCAGACGCTTGTAGGTACAAAGCTGAAACTGCTCCCGTGACTTTTTGTTCACGTGGGGCGAACGCAGCACCGTAAATTTTTCCTTTACTGTAGGCAACGGAATAGGTCCGCTTACCACAGCGCCGGTCGTCTTTACTGCACGCACGATCTTCTCTGAGGATTTGTCCACCAGGTTGTGATCGTAGGACTTAAGCTTAATTCTAATCTTCTGATTCATAATGCAATTAATTTACGGCTGCACCTTTAACTTCTTCAATAACTTTATCAGCAAGGTTCTTAGGAACCGGGTCGTAGTGTGAGAATGTCAGGGAGGCATTCGCACGGCCAGACGTGATTGTTCTCAGGGAAGTCACATATCCGAAAAGTTCAGACAATGGCACATCCGCCTTGATCACCTGGGCTCCACCCTTCGTATCCATTCCTTTCATAATTCCGCGACGCTTGTTCAGGTCACCGGTTACGTTACCGGTATATTCGTCCGGGGTAACCACTTCCACCGCCATGATAGGCTCGAGAAGCTGAGGTCCTGCTTTTTTCGCGGCTTCCTTGTATCCGAGACGTGCTGCCATTTCAAAGGAAAGCGCATCCGAATCCACATCGTGGAAGGAGCCGTGGAAAAGACGTACCATCAAGGAATCCATCGGATACCCGGCGAGAGGACCATTCTTCATGGCCTGATCAAATCCTTTTTGAACGGCAGGGATAAATTCCTTTGGAATCACACCACCGACAATACCGTTGACAAATTCAAGTCCGGGTTTCCCGTCTTCACGAGGGCCCATCTCAAATACGATATCGGCAAATTTACCTTTACCACCTGTCTGCTTCTTGTAGACTTCCTTGTGTTCCACATTCTGCGTAATGGCTTCCTTGTAGGCCACCTGGGGAGCACCCTGGTTGATCTCTACCTTGAATTCACGCTTCAGACGGTCGATGATAATCTCCAGGTGAAGCTCACCCATACCACGCAGGATCGTCTGACCTGTTTCATGATCGGTGTTCACCACCAGGGTAGGATCTTCCTCCACCAGTTTGGAAATGGCCACTCCCAGTTTATCCACATCAGCCTGTGTCTTAGGCTCAATGGCATAGCCGATAACCGGCTCAGGGAACGACATGGACTCGAGTACAATCTGGTGTTTTTCATCCACCAGTGTATCCCCGGTCTTAATATCTTTGAACCCCACACCTGCACAGATATCACCAGCTTCCACCTTGTCGATGGCATTCTGCTTGTTGGAGTGCATCTGCATGAGACGTGAAATACGTTCTTTCTTGTCAGTCCGCATGTTGTGGATATAGCTTCCTGATTCCAGCGTACCGGAGTACACACGGAAGAAGCAAAGTCGTCCTACAAACGGATCAGTAGCGATCTTAAAGGCCAGAGCAGAGAATGGTTCGTCTGCATCCGGTTTACGCTGAAGCTTTTTATCCTCGTCATCCGGATCATGTCCTACTACCGGCGGAAGATCCAGCGGTGAAGGCAGGTAGGCACAGACTGCATCAAGCAATGCCTGTACACCTTTGTTCTTGAACGCCGATCCGCACAGTACGGGTGAGAATGAAAGGTCGATTACCGCTTCACGAATTGCAGCACGCATTTCTTCAGCAGTAATTGAATCAGGATCTTCGAAGAACTTCTCAAGAAGCGCATCATCATATTCTGCCACGCTCTCGACAAGCTGCTGACGCCAGTGATCCACTTCCTCCTGCACATCTGCCGGAATATCAACGATCTCATAGGTCATTCCCAGGTCTTCGTCATTCCAGATGATCGCACGGTTGGTGATCAGGTCAACCACTCCGCGGAAATTTTCTTCCGCTCCAATCGGTATCTGCAAAGGCACCGGCTTGGCATTCAGTTTTTCACGAATCTCCGTTACACAATTGAAGAAATCAGCACCGGCACGGTCCATTTTGTTCACAAAACAGATACGGGGTACTTTATATTTATCAGCCTGACGCCATACAGTCTCGGACTGCGGTTCCACACCTGATACGGAGTCAAAAAGGGCAACTGCACCATCAAGGACGCGCAGTGAACGCTCTACCTCCACGGTAAAGTCCACGTGACCGGGAGTATCAATAATGTTGATTCGGTACTCCTTCGTGTCGTCATTGACCTGGCCCTGTGTAGTAGGGTATTTCCATGAGGTGGTAGTAGCCGCTGAAGTAATGGTAATACCACGCTCCTGCTCCTGCTCCATCCAGTCCATCGTGGCTGCACCATCGTGCACCTCACCGATTTTATGGCTCAAACCGGTGTAGTAAAGAATACGCTCTGTGGTCGTAGTCTTTCCGGCATCGATGTGAGCCATGATACCTATATTTCTTAAATATTTTAGATCTCTTTTCGCCATTAGTCTGTTTTACTTTTTAGAATCTGAAATGAGAAAATGCCTTGTTAGCCTCAGCCATGCGGTGCGTATCGTCCTTCTTCTTCACTGCCGCTCCTTCACCTTTCGATGCCGCGATGATCTCACCAGCCAGACGGTCCTTCATTGTTTTCTCGCCGCGAAGTCGTGCGTAACGGATCATCCATTTGATGCCAAGGGTGATTTTCCGATCCGGACGTACTTCCATGGGTACCTGGAAGGTGGCCCCTCCAACCCGGCGACTTTTAACCTCAACAGAAGGCATAATGTTGTTCAGTGCCTTTTTCCAGGCGTCAAGCCCGCTTTCTCCTGTCTTTTCCTCTACCTGTGCAACTGCATCATAGAAAATAGAGTAGGCAACAGATTTTTTGCCATCCATCATCAGGTAATTCACGAAGCGGGTAACGAGCGTGTCGTTAAACTTCGGATCAGGCAGAATATACCGCTTTTTAGGTTTCGCTTTTCTCATTATCCTTTACTGTTTATTTCTTAGGCCTTTTGGCACCGTATTTTGATCTTCTTTGTAACCTGCCATTCACACCAGCAGTATCCAGCGCACCACGAATAATGTGGTAACGTACACCCGGAAGGTCTTTAACCCTTCCGCCGCGGATCAGCACGATCGAGTGCTCCTGCAAATTGTGTCCTTCGCCGGGAATGTAGGCGTTAACTTCTTTTCCATTGGTCAACCGCACACGAGCCACTTTACGCATGGCCGAGTTAGGCTTCTTAGGGGTAGTCGTATAAACCCTTGTACATACACCGCGTCGCTGAGGACATGAATCCAGGGCAGGTGATTTGGATTTACTGACCATCTTTTTCCGACCCTTTCGTACTAATTGTTGAATAGTAGGCATCTAATGGTAATTATATTTCTTCTCTCGTTTTCAAAATTTGGACTGCAAAGGTATCAAAACACCTATATTAAAGCAATATATTGTTTGAATTAATTTACAGCCTTTTAACAACAATGGACACCGGAAGAATCCTTCCAATGTCCATTGCTTTATTACTCTGTCTTCATACGATCAGGCCTCTCCGACGGTTCCGCCGAAGTTCAGTGGAAACTTAGGAGCTTCCTCCGACTTTTTGATGGGGCCAAATGCATCCTCATACTTCTGGATGTTATCATTCAGCGCCGCCAGCAACCTTTTCGCATGCTCCGGGGTAATGACGATCCTGGACTTGACCTTGGCCTTGGGCACGCCCGGCATCAGCCGGATAAAGTCAATGACAAATTCGCTGTTGGAATGTGCCACCATTGCCAGGTTGGCATATACCCCCTCTGCTACATCCTCAGTCAACTCAATGTTGATCTGATTCGGGTTTTTCTTCTTTTCGTTCTGATCGTCCGACATGTGACTACTCGTTCAGGGCTTTTTCTTCCTCCGAGCTTTCAGTGGCCGACACCAGTTCATCATACTCTTCCTGGGATCCGACGATCATGTTGTTGAACTGACGCTGTCCTGTTCCGGCCGGGATCAGGTGACCTACGATCACGTTCTCCTTCAGTCCGAGCAGTGCATCAGCCTTACCACGGATAGCCGCTTCGCTCAGCACCTTGGTGGTTTCCTGGAACGAGGCTGCCGACAGGAAGCTTTCGGTCTTCAGTGAAGCCTGGGTAATCCCCTGCAGGGTCGGTTTTGATACCGCCGGCATGGCATCCCGAACTTCCACGAGCTTCATATCCTTCCGCTTGAGCTTGGAATTTTCATCCCTCAGGTCACGCGGCGTGATGATCTGTCCTGGTTTGAATGATTCGGATTCGCCCGCATCGGTCACGACTTTCTTATCAAGGATAAGGTCGTTCTCCTCACCGAATACGAATTTGTCCACATTCTCCCCGGGCAGGAAGCTTGTATCTCCCTGGTCGATGATCTGAACTTTCTGCATCATCTGGCTCACAATCGCCTCGATGTGCTTGTCATTGATCTTCACACCCTGGAGTCGGTATACTTCCTGGATTTCATTCACCAGGTATTCCTGCACCGCGGTAGGTCCTTTGATCGAAAGAATGTCGGCCGGGGTTATCGCCCCGTCAGACAGCGGGTATCCGGCTTTCACAAAGTCATTGTCCTGCACGAGGATGTGCTTCGACAATGGCACCAGGTACCGCTTCTTGATTCCGTCCTTCGATTCGATGAAGATCTCCCGGTTACCCCGCTTGATTCCACCATAGGTGACCACACCGTCAATCTCACTCACCACCGCAGGGTTGGAAGGGTTACGTGCTTCAAAAAGCTCCGTTACACGGGGCAGACCCCCGGTGATATCCCTTGATTTACCCATCGTACGAGGGATCTTCGCCATCACTTGTCCGGCTTTGATCTTGTCCCCGTTATCCACGGCCAGGTGAGCACCTACCGGTATGTTATAACTCTTGCTGTCCTTCTTGCCGTTAACAATCAGGGCAGGGTTCTTTGTCTTGTCCTTGGTGTCGGTGATTACCTTTTCACGGTGCCCGGTCTGTTCATCCGACTCCTCTTTGTAGGTAATACCTTCAATGATCGATTCAAACTCGATGGTTCCGTCGAATTCCGAAAGAATTACCGCGTTGTAAGGATCCCAGTAGCAAAGCTCCTCGCCTTTCTCCACTTTCTGTCCTTCCTTCACCTTCAAATAAGCTCCGTAAGGCACGTGATTGGAAATCAGGGTCACTTTCTTCTCCGGATCAACAATTTTGATCTCACCGGTACGTCCCATCACCACTTCCACCTTGTTGCCATCCTTGTCGGTGGTCGGGATCGAGCGAACTTCCTCGAATTCCACCACACCTTCAAACTTCGCCTTGATATTGGCATCCACCGCAATGTTGGATGCCGTACCACCCACGTGGAAGGTACGAAGTGTAAGCTGTGTACCCGGTTCACCGATTGACTGGGCTGCAATTACACCCACAGCTTCACCGGCATGAACCATCTTTCCGGTCGCCAGGTTACGTCCGTAACACTTCGCACAACCTCCCAGCTTGGTTTCACAGGTCAGCAGCGAACGGATTTCCACTTCTTCAATACTTGTCTCGTCAATTCTGGCCGCAACGACTTCGTCGATCTCTGCACCTGATTCGCAGATGATCTCATCGGAAATCGGATCATAAATATCATGAACCGATACTCGTCCTAATATACGCTCTGAAAGCGGCTCAACGATATCCTCATTATCCTTCAGTGCGGTCACCGTGAGTCCACGAAGCGTTCCGCAATCATCTTCCGTAATCACAAGGTCCTGGGCCACGTCCACCAGTCGACGGGTAAGGTAACCTGCATCCGCCGTCTTGAGGGCGGTATCGGCAAGTCCTTTCCGTGCACCGTGGGTAGAGATAAAGTACTCGAGTACATCCAGTCCTTCTTTAAAGTTGGAGAGGATCGGGTTCTCGATGATTGATCCTACCGAACCGGCCAGGTTTTTCTGAGGCTTGGCCATCAGACCACGCATACCTCCCAGCTGACGGATCTGCTCCCTCGATCCCCGTGCACCGGAGTGCATCATCATATAGATCGAGTTGAAGCCCTGGTCGTCTTCGGCCAGTTGCGTCATCAGCGTATTGGTCAGCTGCGTATTAATACGTGTCCAGATATCAATTACCTGGTTATATCGTTCGTTATCAGTGATCAGACCCATCAGGTAGTTGTTCCATACGGCATCCACTTCTGATTTGGCCTGCGCCACAAGTCCTTCTTTCTCTTCCGGAACCGCCACATCGTTCAGTCCCATGGACAGACCACCTTTGTAGGCCATCTGGAAACCCAGATCCTTGATATCATCCAGGAAATGGGCAGTCCTTGCCATCCCGCTGATCGAGAATACGTCAGAAATAATCTTCTGCAGTTTTTTCTTGGTCAGCAACTCATCCACATAGCCCACTTCAGCAGGAACAAACTGGTTGAAGAGTACCCGGCCGGCCACGGTGTCGATCACCTTTCCTACCAGCTCACCATTCTCCCGAACCTTCGTCCGTAGTTTGATATGGGCGTGCTTGCTCAGTTTGCCTTCATTGATGGCGATGATCACTTCTTCATTGCTGTAGAATGTCTTGCCTTCGCCGGTCACCGGATTGTCCTTGGTTCCCTTACGTCCTTTAGTCACATAATACAATCCCAGTACCATGTCCTGAGAAGGTACCGTAATCGGCGCTCCGTTGGCAGGGTTGAGAATGTTGTGTGAAGAAAGCATCAGCAGGGAAGCTTCCAGGATAGCCTCCTGGCCCAGCGGTACGTGTACAGCCATCTGGTCACCGTCAAAGTCGGCGTTGAAGGCCGTACATACAAGCGGGTGAAGCTGGATAGCTTTTCCTTCAATCAGCTTCGGCTGGAAAGCCTGGATACCCAGTCGGTGCAGCGTGGGAGCCCGGTTTAGCAGCACAGGATGTCCTTTCAGTACATTCTCCAGGATATCCCAAACTACCGGATCCTTTCGGTCCACAATTTTCTTCGCAGATTTCACCGTCTTAACAATACCACGCTCGATGAGCTTCCGGATAATGAACGGCTTGAAAAGCTCAGCAGCCATATCCTTGGGAAGTCCGCATTCGTGCAGTTTCAGTTCAGGACCTACCACGATCACCGAACGACCGGAGTAGTCAACCCGCTTACCAAGCAGGTTCTGGCGGAATCGTCCCTGCTTACCTTTGAGCATGTCGCTCAGTGATTTCAGGGCACGGTTTCCATCCGAACGAACCGCGTTTACTTTACGCGAGTTGTCAAACAGTGAATCCACAGCTTCCTGGAGCATACGTTTCTCGTTTCGGAGAATAACTTCAGGGGCCTTGATATCAATAAGTCGCTTCAGACGGTTATTCCGGATGATTACACGACGGTACAGGTCATTAAGGTCTGAGGTCGCGAATCGTCCGCCATCCAGGGGCACCAGCGGGCGCAGTTCCGGCGGTATCACCGGTACCATCTTGATGATCATCCATTCAGGACGGTTCTCAATACGGGTACGGGCCTCACGGAACGCTTCCACCACTTTCAGTCGCTTCAGGGCTTCCGCCTTACGCTGCTGCGAAGTGTCGGTGGCTGCCTGGTGACGAAGGTCGTAGGAAAGGTTGTCCAGCTCGATCCGGGCCAGCAACATCTCCAGGGCTTCAGCCCCCATCTTGGCGATAAATTTGTTCGGATCATCATCATCCAGCAGCTGGTTCTCACGGGGCAGCTTATCGAGAATATCGAGGTACTCATCTTCCGTCAGGAAGTCCATGTAGGCAAGGCCGTCTTCTTCCTTCAGGCCAGGCTGAATTACCACATAACGCTCGTAATAAATGATCTGATCCAGTTTCTTGGTAGGCAGTCCAAGCAGGTACCCGATCTTGTTGGGCAGCGACTTGAAATACCAGATATGTGCCACGGGAACCACCAGTTCGATGTGTCCCATGCGTTCACGGCGCACTTTCTTTTCCGTAACCTCGACACCGCAGCGGTCGCAAATGATGCCTTTATAACGGATACGCTTATATTTTCCACAATGACATTCCCAATCCTTCACGGGTCCGAAGATACGCTCACAGAACAATCCGCCCATTTCGGGCTTATAAGTCCGGTAATTGATCGTTTCCGGCTGCGTTACTTCCCCATGTGAACTCTCCAGAATGGATTCAGGTGAAGCAAGGCTGATCGTGACTTTGGAAAAATCGAGGTTTAATTTCTTATTTTTTCTGAACGACATAGTCTGTTTGTTTAATGTCTGACCGTGAAGCACATGGTAGTCCATGCACTTCACGGGGAAAATATCTAATTAGTCAAGGGTAATTTCGAGTGCCAGTCCTCTGAGTTCATGCACGAGAACGTTGAATGACTCAGGAATGTTCGGCTTACGCATATTATCCCCTTTCACGATGGCTTCGTATGCCTTCGCTCTTCCGATCACATCATCCGACTTGATGGTAAGGATCTCCTGCAGCACGTGCGATGCACCAAATGCTTCAAGGGCCCAAACCTCCATCTCACCGAATCGCTGACCACCAAACTGTGCCTTACCACCCAGCGGCTGCTGAGTAATAAGAGAGTAAGGTCCGATCGAACGGGCGTGCATCTTGTCATCCACCAGGTGACCCAGTTTCAGCATGTAGGCGATACCCACTGTTACCGGCTGGTCGAATCGCTGACCCGTAAGTCCGTCGTACAGGTACGCCCGGCCGTATTCGGGGAGCTTCGCCTCTTTCAGCTCATTCGCCACCTCTTCCATGGTCGCTCCGTCAAAAATCGGCGTGGCATAGCGTTTGTCCAGCTTAAGGCCGGCCCAGCCCAATACCGTCTCGTAAATCTGACCCAGGTTCATACGCGATGGTACGCCCAGCGGGTTCAGACAGATATCAACCGGTGTTCCGTCTTCCAGGAAAGGCATGTCTTCCTCACGCACGATCCTTGCCACCACACCTTTATTACCGTGACGGCCTGCCATCTTATCACCTACCTTCAGCTTCCGCTTCTTGGCAATGTACACTTTCGCAAGCTGTACGATGCCGGCAGGCAGTTCGTCTCCCACTTCCAGGGTAAACCGCTCACGCTTGAAGTCACCGGCAATTTCGTTACGCTTGATATTGTAACTCTTTACCAGCTTCACCACGAGATCATTCACATGCTCATCGGTTGTCCAGTTATCCAGGATCACATCCGAGATCAGGTTAACCTCTTCGGGCACGTTATAGGTACTCTCGTCCTTGTAAATATTCTTGGCCGGGAACAGGTTCTCCTCAATTACTTTGGAGGTAAATTTCACTCCCTTGGAAACCAGTTCGTCACCAAACTTGTGCTTCAGCCCCTGGCTGGTTTTGCCATTCAGGAGTTCGGCCATCTTCTCAATCATCTGGGCACGAAGCGCCAGCAGGTCCTTGCTGTATTTTCCTTTAAGGATCTCCACTTCCTTCTTCGACTTGGCACGCAGCTCTTTGTCTTTTTTAGGACGGGAGAATAGCTTGGTGTCGATAACCACACCGCGCAGTGACGGAGGCGCCTTCATCGACGCATCTTTCACATCCCCTGCTTTATCACCAAAGATCGCACGCAGCAGTTTTTCTTCCGGGGTCGGATCTGTTTCGCCTTTCGGAGTGATCTTACCGATCAGGATATCTCCTTCACGTACTTCCGCACCGATCTGGATGATTCCGTTCTCGTCAAGATGCCTTACTGCTTCCTCGCTCACGTTGGGAATTTCAGAGGTAAGTTCCTCTTCCCCGCGCTTGGTGTCACGCACTTCCAGTTCAAACTCCTCGATATGAATGGATGTGTAGATATCATCACGAACCACACGTTCCGAGATTACGATCGCATCCTCAAAGTTGTACCCCTGCCATGGCATGTAAGCCACCTTCAGGTTTCGTCCGAGGGCCAGCTCTCCATTCTCCGTGGCGTATCCTTCCACCAGGGGTTCGCCCTTCTTCACCTTCTGCCCTTTTTTCACAATCGGGGTGAGGTTGATGGTCGTGTCCTGGTTGGTCCGGCGGAACTTAATCAGGTTATAGGTTTTTGAATCCTCGTCAAAGCTGACCAGCAGCTCGTCTTCATTCATCTGATAGCGGATCACAATTTTGTTGGCATCCACAAATTCCACGGTTCCGTCTCCTTCTGCAAGGATCAGGGCCCTTGAATCAAGCGCTACCCTGCCTTCAAGCCCGGTACCCACAATCGGAGCTTCCGGCTTGAGCAACGGCACCGCCTGGCGCTGCATGTTGGATCCCATCAGGGCACGGTTGGCATCGTCGTGTTCCAGGAAAGGAATCAGCGAAGCCGCCACCGAAACAATCTGGTTGGGAGCAACGTCCATGTATTTTACTTCAGCAGGCTCCACGACGGGGAAGTCACCCTCAAAACGGGCTTTTACACGTTCGTTGATAAACTCACCGTTATCCTTCAGCGGGGCATTTGCCTGTGCAATGTTATGTGTATCCTCTTCCTCAGCGGTCAGGTATTTCACATTACCGGTCATATCCACCTTGCCTTCTTCCACTTCACGGTAAGGGGTCTCAATGAATCCCATGTGGTTCACCTTGGCGTGAACGCAAAGTGAAGAGATCAGACCGATATTCGGACCTTCCGGGGTTTCAATGGTACAGAGTCGTCCGTAGTGCGTATAGTGTACGTCACGAACCTCAAAACCTGCACGCTCCCGCGACAGACCGCCTGGTCCGAGGGCCGACATTCTGCGCTTGTGCGTGATCTCGGCCAGCGGGTTGGTCTGGTCCATGAACTGAGAAAGCTGGTTGGTACCGAAGAATGAATTGATCACCGACGAAAGTGTCCGTGCGTTGATCAGGTCAACCGGCTTGAAATCCTCATTATCCCGTACGTTCATTCGCTCCTTGATGGTTCGTGCCATCCGCGCAAGACCTACGCCAAACTGGGCGTAAAGCTGCTCACCCACGGTACGTACGCGACGGTTGCTCAGGTGGTCAATATCATCCACCACGGCTTTGGAGTTGATCAGTCCGATCAGGTACTTCACAATGAGAATAATATCCTCGGTGGTCAGTACGCGCTGGTCGGAAGAGATATCCAGTCCGAGTTTTTTATTGATCCGGTAACGGCCAACCTCTCCAAGATCGTACCGCTTTTCGCTGAAGAACAGGCTCTGGATAATATCCCGTGCTGTTTGTTCGTCAGGCGCTTCGGTATTACGTAACTGACGGTAAATCTGCTCGACCGCCTCCTTCTCCGAGTTGGAGTTATCCTTGGAGAGGGTGTTGAATATGATGGTATAGTCGGTTACGTTCACATCGTCACGATGCAGGATGATCGATTTCGATCCGCTGTCGAAGATGGTTTCAATGTCATCTTCCTCGATGATATGATCCCGCTCCAGGAGCACTTCATTACGGTCGATGGAAACCACTTCACCGGTATCTTCATCCACAAAATCTTCTGTCCATGTTTTAAGGACACGGGCCGCCAGTTTCCGTCCGACTGCCTTTTTGAGATCTTTCTTGGTGGTTTTTACCTCTTCTGAAAGACCGAACAGATCCAGGATATCCTTATCTGTTCCGTACCCGATGGCACGCAGCAGGGTAGTTACCGGGAATTTTTTCTTACGGTCAATATAGGCATACATCACGTTGTTCACGTCGGTAGCGAATTCGATCCATGATCCTTTGAAAGGGATGATACGGGCCGAATACAGCGTAGTACCGTTTGTATGCTTGCTTTGGGCAAAGAATACACCAGGAGATCGGTGGAGCTGGGAAACGATTACACGTTCTGCCCCGTTGATCACGAAACTTCCCTTTTTGGTCATGTAGGGGATATTGCCCAGGAATACTTCCTGCTCAATGGTTTCGAAATCCTCGTTATCTTCGTCGTTGCAGGTCAGCTTCAACTTCGCTTTAAGAGGCACCGAGTAGGTAAGCCCCCGGTCTATACACTCATCTACCGAATATTTCGGGGGATCTACGATGTAATCGATGAACTCGAGGACAAAGTTTTCCCGCGAATCCGAGATGGGAAAGTTTTCAGAAAATACTTTGAAAAGTCCTTCCTGTTCCCGTTTTTCGGCAGGCGTTTCCAACTGGAAGAAATCTTTGAAGGACTGCAGTTGAATATCCAGGAAATCGGGATAATCCAGTACCTTCTTGATCGATGAGAAATTTATTCTTGGGTTATTTTTCTTGTTAGCCAAAGCCTTATAAATTTAGATTACAAGATGATGTAAAGCTTCCGTGTTTTTTGCAGGCCACGGGGCCCGGAATTTTGTGTATCCACAAACAGGAAAAGACCCCCATCCCGACTGCTGTCGGGACCAGGGGCCTAACTCTTGTTAGACGAGCGCTGTCGCCAAGGCGGCTATTTCAACTCCACTTCTGCCCCAGCTTCTTCAAGCTGCTTCTTGAGGCCTTCTGCTTCATCTTTGGCTACACCTTCTTTGATTGCTTTCGGTGCGCTGTCTACGATTTCTTTTGCTTCTTTCAATCCGAGTCCGGTAAGTTCTTTTACCAGTTTCACCACTGCAAGCTTAGCGCCTCCGGGTGCTTTCAGGATTACGTCGAACTCCGTCTGCTCTGCAGCGGCTTCGCCACCGTCGCCACCTGCAGGTCCGGCTACAGCTACTGCTGCAGCTGCAGCAGGCTCGATACCATGTTCCTCTTTCAGGTAAGCGGCAAGTTCATTTACTTCTTTAACTGTAAGTTCAACGAGTTGATCTCCAAGTGCTTTAACGTCTGCCATTTTTACTTTAATTTATCGATTGTTCTTTTAATACTTACTTAATTTTCGCGCTCTTCAAGGGCCTTGATCAAACCGCCCAGGGTATTCTTACCACTTTGCAGGGCAGAAACCACATTCTTAGCAGGAGACTGGAGCAATGCCACGATGTCCCCGATAAGTTCGGTTTTAGATTTGAGCTCAGAGAGCATTTTGAGATGTTCCTCACCAAGGAATACATCTGAATCAATGGAAGCAGCCTTTAACAGAGGTTTTTTAGAACCTTGCTTTTTTCTATAGTCGGTGATTGTCTTAGCCGGTAAGTTTGCACCATCTTCATTGGTGAAAATGATTCCGGAAAATCCTTTCAGGGCTTCGTCGAGTTGCTCATTGGCCGCACCGACGTTTTCCAGTGCCTTTTTAATCAATGTATTTTTATACACATTGTACTCCACGCCTTTCTCAAAACACATCTTACGAAATGCATTGACCTGCGCTACACTCAGACCAGAAGCATCGGTAATGTAATAGTAGTTCGTACTATTGAACTTCTCGGTCAGTTTTTCAATGATCGTTGCTTTTTCTTCCCTGGTCATGACTGTACAATTATCGATTTAATTCCTGGAACTGTGTTCTTGTCGATGGTGATCGACGGACTCATGGTTGAAGAAATATTGATGCTGCGGAAGTAGGCACCTTTTGCTGAAGCAGGCTTCAGTTTACCTATTGTCTGGATCATTTCCTTCAGGTTGTCCATAAGTTTCTCACTGGAGAATGACACCTTACCAATACTGGTGTGGATGATCCCAAACTTGTCCACCTTGAAATCGATCTTACCAGCCTTAATATCTTTTACGGCATTTCCCACATCCATGGTCACCGTGCCTGCCTTCGGGTTAGGCATCAGGCCGCGGGGCCCGAGTACTCGTCCGAGACGACCAACCTTGGCCATTACAGTCGGCATGGTGATAATTACATCCACGTCGGTCCATCCGCCTTCTATCTTCTGGATATAATCGTCCAGCCCCACGTAATCGGCTCCGGCTTCTTTCGCCTCAGCTTCCTTGTCAGGGGTACAAAGTACCAGCACCGTTACATCCTTACCGGTTCCGTGCGGAAGGGTTACCACACCACGTACCATCTGGTCGGCTTTCTTCGGATCCACACCCAGACGAATGTCCAGGTCCACCGAAGCATCAAACTTAGTGAAGGAAACTTCCTTTACAAGCTCTGCCGCTTCTTCCAGAGAGTATTCTTTCGTGCTCTCCACTTTGGCGCGGGCCGCCTTTTGATTTTTTGTCAACTTTCCCATTATGCGTTATGATTTTTTACTCCCAGGGAGCTTTACCTGTCACTCTTACTCCCATGCTTCTGGCCGTGCCAGCTACCATCTTCATGGCAGATTCAATTTTGAAGGCATTCAGGTCAGGCATCTTGGTTTCGGCAATAGTTTTTACCTGGTCCCAGTTGATGCTTCCCACCTTGTTACGGTTGGGCTCCTGCGA
The DNA here is from genome assembly GCA_964563925.1 of uncultured Roseivirgaceae bacterium. Taxonomy (GTDB): domain Bacteria; phylum Bacteroidota; class Bacteroidia; order Cytophagales; family Cyclobacteriaceae; genus JAUILA01. The sequence goes on from CAZLZD010000049.1 coordinate 14,667, forward strand.
TCCCTTTTTCTTCTTTGCGGCTTCGAGGATCATCACGGGTGCCGGAGGGGTCTTCACCACGAAGTCAAACGACTTATCGGTGTAGATGGTCACCAGCACAGGAAGTACCTGTCCCATTTTATCCTGGGTCCTCGCATTGAACTGCTTACAGAAGTCCATGATGTTCAGCCCTTTACTACCCAGAGCCGGACCAACCGGGGGAGAAGGATTTGCCTGTCCGCCCCGCACCTGTAATTTCAAATATCCAGAAATTTCCTTAGCCATTATTCTTTATATCTAATCCAATTTTTCTACTTGCATATAGTTCAGTTCCACAGGAGTATTCCTGCCGAATATCTTCACCATCACATTCAGTTTCTTCCGCTCTTCAAATACTTCTTCCACTACGCCACTGAATCCGCTGAAAGGACCATCCATTACTTTAACAGATTCTCCCACTATATATGGTGTTTCGAGTTTCTCTTCAAACTCGTCAATCTCATCCACCTTGCCGAGGATCCGGTTGATTTCTGACTGCCGCAATGGTACCGGCTCCTTTGATTGCCCGGCACTGTTGTTTCCCAGAAATCCGATCACCCCGGGAATACTGGTCACCAGGTGGTTGGCCTCGCCGTTGCTCAGATCTGCTGAGACAAGCACGTAGCCCGGAAAGAAATTTCTTTCCCTCACCCTTTTCTTCCCGTTTCGCATTTCATACACCTTCTCTGAGGGGATAAGCACCTGCGGAATAAAATCCTGAAGCCCTTCCCGTTCGATCTCAGTTTCCAGGTATGTCTTTACCTTCTTTTCCTGACCACTGACGACCCTGACCACATACCACTTTAATTCGCTCATAATCCTTCAGTCAAGTCGTTATTCTTATTTTGCAATGTACTGATAGAAATACTCCATCCCGTTCTGGAATGCCAGATCTATCAGACCGATTACCGCTGAAAATATCAGGGATGCCACCAGGACCAGTACCGAACTCTGCTGGAGCTCCGCAAACTTTGGCCACGTCACCTTATCACGCAATTCGTGATACGACTCCTTAATATATGTCAATAATTTCTGCATCCTGTTTTCCTTTAGCACGGGTGGAGAGACTCGAACTCCCAGCCAACGGTTTTGGAGACCGCTACTCTACCAATTGAGCTACACCCGTATCCGGCTTTTTGCCATGGTTTTCCGCCCCTTCACCTGTACCACCTTTCAAAATGGTTTGCAAAGATACCGGAAAGTTGTAGAAAAAGAAAGCGTTTCCGAAAAAATCAGAAACGCTTTCGCTTATCTCTAATCGATTAGTCGAGGATTTCAGTTACCTGTCCTGATCCTACAGTCCGGCCACCCTCACGGATAGCGAAACGAAGACCTTTTTCCATCGCGATCTTGTTGATCAGTTCGACGGTAATTGACACGTTGTCACCAGGCATAACCATCTCTACTCCGTCCGGAAGCATGATCTCACCGGTAACGTCTGTCGTACGGAAGTAGAACTGAGGACGATACTTGTTGAAGAATGGAGTGTGACGTCCGCCTTCTTCTTTTGAAAGTACGTAAACCTCTGCTTTGAATTTCTGGTGAGGTGTAACCGAACCAGGCTTACAGATTACCATTCCACGCTTGATGTCTGCTTTCTCAATACCACGGAGAAGAAGACCCACGTTGTCACCAGCTTCGCCGCGATCGAGGATCTTACGGAACATTTCCACACCGGTTACAGTCGATTTAAGGTTTTCAGCTCCCATACCAAGGATCTCTACAGGATCACCGGAGTTGATGATTCCACGCTCGATACGACCGGTAGCTACTGTACCACGGCCGGTGATCGAGAATACGTCCTCTACAGGCATCAGGAAGTCTTTGTCAATCAGACGCTCGGGAAGGGGAATGTACTCATCCACAGCCTTCATCAGCTCTTCCACTTTTTCAACCCACTTAGGCTCGCCGTTCAGCGCACCCAGTGCAGATCCCTGAATAACAGGAATGTCATCACCAGGGAAGTCATAGTCAGAAAGAAGCTCACGGATTTCCATCTCTACCAGCTCGAGCAGTTCAGGGTCATCCACAAGGTCCACCTTGTTCATGAATACCACCAGGGCAGGAACACCTACCTGACGAGACAACAGGATGTGCTCGCGCGTCTGGGGCATCGGGCCGTCTGTTGCAGCCACCACGATGATGGCACCGTCCATCTGCGCCGCACCAGTAACCATGTTCTTAACATAGTCAGCGTGACCCGGACAGTCTACGTGTGCGTAGTGACGGTTCTCAGTTGCATATTCAATGTGAGAAGTGTTGATTGTAATACCCCTTTCTTTTTCCTCCGGAGCGTTATCGATAGACGAGAAGTCCCGCATATCAGCAAAACCCTTTTCTGAAAGTACCTTTGAGATAGCTGCAGTCAAAGTAGTTTTACCGTGGTCAACGTGACCAATGGTTCCGATATTCACGTGGGGTTTTGAACGGTCGAAAGTTGCTTTAGCCATATTTGAAAATCCCTATTTTAGTTTAAAATTAAATTCGTTTGTTTCGTTTCGTATGCTGTTCTTTTTAAACAGCAATATCCAGGATAGTTCCCTCCCTTGAAGAAAAAATCCTGTTCTTTCTTTGTTCTCCCTCTCGGAGAATATTGCTACCGGGACCCCGCCCGGTCAGCCCTCCATCACACATTCAGTGTGCCGTCAGAGCCAATGAGGGGAATTGAACCCCT
>CAZLZD010000049.1:17368-32354 GCA_964563925.1 uncultured Roseivirgaceae bacterium
TTAAACAGCAGTATTCAGGAAGTTTTCCTCTTCATTTGAAGAAAAAATCCTGATCGTTTCATTTCATTCCCCTTCCGGAGAATGCTGCTCCCGGGTCCCCGCCCGGTCAGCCTGTCCTAACACATAGTATACTAATGTGTTTCGTCTGAGCCAATGACGGGAATTGAACCCGTGACCTCTTCCTTACCAAGGAAGCGCTCTACCCCTGAGCTACATCGGCAATATGCCAGTGTACGTATACCGGCAACTCCATGTGAGCATACGCGCTCCAGGATAAAAGAGAGCGGGAGACGAGGCTCGAACCCGCGACCTACAGCTTGGAAGGCTGTCGCTCTACCAACTGAGCTACTCCCGCTTATCTCATGCGTGTGGGGAGAGCAGGATTCGAACCTGCGAAGCCGAAGCAACGGATTTACAGTCCGTCCCATTTGACCGCTCTGGAATCTCCCCGTATTGGTACAATTTGTCTTAGAACTTCTCTTTAAATTCGCTCCCTCAGAGCGTGCTGTTTTTTAAAGAGAGTGCAAAATTATACGGTTTTTTCTTTTATTCAAACTTTTGAAAAAAAAAGAACGGAAAATTCTAAGCCCTAACGGAACACAACTTTTTCCACTACTTTTTGCCCGGATTCTTTCTCCAGCAAGTCCAGCACACGGTCCTTTGACATCTCCAGTTCCTGGCGCAAGGGCGCCGAAGAAAGATGCACAAACAAGACCTTGTCCTTTATATATATCCTGGACGTCCGGTTGGCAATGGGCCCGCCCATAATACGTTCCCAGCTCTCAATAAGACGGCTCTCCAGGTATTTGTCTTCAATCCGGTATTCCTTCAGCAAATCGGACATCGCCTCCGATACTTTCTGTGTATCAGAATGCCTTCCGCGCCTGTTTCCTTTCTCATTCATCCGTTTTGCGTATCGTTCCGCTGTCAATGTTAAAATACTGAATGTTGTCCTTCCACGCTGCCAGGATCTCCCGGGTTCTGTCGGGACGTGCATCGGTGATAAAAACCTGACCTGTTTCACGGGAAAGTATCCGGTGGATCAGCTGCCTGATCCGGTGCGGATCCAGCTTGTCGAAGATGTCATCCAGCAGCAATAAAGGCTGGTCTCCCTTCAGTTTACTAAGATAGTGAAATTGTGTGAGCTTTAGGGCAATAACGTAAGACTTCTGCTGGCCCTGCGATCCGAATTTCTTCAATGAATGTCCGTTGACCTGAAACCTGTAATCATCCCGGTGTACCCCGGCGGTGGTCCGCTCCAGGAGCCGGTCCTTCTCCAGTCTCTCCTCCATCAGGGCGGCAAGTCCGCCGGAGGCCTCCGACCGGTACGCCATGGAAACATCCTCGCGGTTTTCACTGATCCACCCATACTGCTCCCGGAAAATTTCCACGTATTCTTCGATGAATTCGCGCCGGCGGCTGTGAATGCGCTCCCCGAGTTCCACCATCCGGCCGGTGTAGATATCCAGCTGCTGCCGGTCGAAATACCGCCGTTCCCCGAACATCTTCAGCAACGCATTCCGCTGGCGCAGGAATTTATAATATTCTATCAGGTCTTTCAGGTATACAGGTTCCGCCTGGCTGAGGATCGAATCCACGAATTTCCTCCGCACCTCGCTCCCTTCCCTTACCAGGTCGGTATCGTCAGGTGCAATCAGCACGACCGGGAATCTTCCTACATGATCACTCAGTCGCTCGTAGGGATTCCCATCCACCAGTACGGTCTTACCGGTCGTCCGCTGCCAGGCCACCCTGACCTCATATTCCTTATCTTCCCTGACCAGTATGCCCTGAACCAGGAATACATCCTCCCCGTGGCGGGGCTGGTCCTTGTCAACCGAAGAGAACGCACTCCGCGTGAGGGATAAATAGTGAATGGCATCCAGTAAATTGGTTTTACCAGCCCCGTTATCCCCGACAAGGCAATTGAGACCCGGGCTGAATTCCGCCGTTTCTTCCTCGTAATTCTTGAAATTAAACAAACGGATATTTCTAATGTGCATTCACTTTTTTTAATTAATTTCGCACTCCCAAGCGGATCAAAATTAACATTATGGCAACGAAGACAAAAGCAAGCTCAGGAAGTAAATCTAAATCCAAAGGAAAATTCTCCAAAGAGACGTATATGTCATGGTATGAGTCCATGCTGCTCATGCGCCGGTTTGAGGAGAAAGCCGGACAACTCTACGGGCAACAAAAGATCAAGGGATTCTGCCATTTATATATCGGTCAGGAAGCCTGTGTGGCCGGAGCCGTCTCTGCGCTTAAGGAAGGAGACAAATACATTACCGCCTACCGTGATCATGCCCACCCGATCGGACTGGGAAGCGATCCGAAAGCCGTTATGGCCGAACTCTTCGCCAAGGAAACAGGGATTTCCAAAGGGAAAGGCGGATCCATGCACATGTTCGACAAGGAACATCACTTTTTCGGAGGCCATGGTATCGTAGGCGGCCAGATTCCGCTTGGAGCAGGAATTGCCTTCGCCGAAAAATATAACAAGACCGACAACCTCTGTATCTGTTACATGGGGGATGGCGCCGTGCGGCAGGGCGCCTTTCATGAAGCCCTGAATATCGCCATGGCCTGGAAGCTCCCCGTGATCTTTGTCATCGAAAACAACGGATATGCCATGGGAACCTCGGTCAAGCGTACCTCCAATGTCACCGAGCTCTATACCCTGGGTGAAGCGTACGACATGCCCAGCGAACCTGTTGATGCCATGTCGGTGGAAGAAGTGCACAACACAGTGGAAAAGGCAGCCAAACACGTCCGTGACGGAAAAGGACCCTACCTGCTTGAATTCCGGACGTACCGCTATAAGGGTCACTCCATGTCTGACCCTGCTAAATACCGTACCAAGGAAGAAGTGGAAGAATATAAGGGGCGCGATCCGATCGAACAGGTGAAAGCTTCCATTCTCAAAAATAAATACGCGACCGAAGAGGAACTGGATGAAATAGACAAGAAGATCAAGGATGATGTCAAAGGCTATGTGAAATTTGCCGACGAATCAGCCTATCCCGATCCTTCCGAGGCCTACAAGGATGTGTATGCCGACGAGGATTACCCCTTCACAATCGACTAAAATCAGGAAGCGGATTAATTTTTCTCAATTTTTCCAAAATTGAAGATAATTAGTAGCTTTGCAGCCTTAAAATCTTGTTAGATGGCAGTGAAAAGTAAAAAGAAAGCGAACGCACAAGCGGGTAACGAATTACTGGAGAATCCGGAAGCGTTAGCGCAGGAATTAACAAAGTGGGAACAGTGGCTGGAGGATAATAAAAAACCTGTCATAGCCCTGGTAACCGTAATTGCCCTGGTCATCGCCGGCATTTTCGGGTACCGGTACTACATCTCCTACCAGAATACCGAAGCACAGAACGAAATGTTCCAGGCGATCTATTATTTCGAGCAGGACAGCGTGATCCAGGCCCTTCGTGGGGATGGCGCTAATCTGGGCTTTATTCAGATCGAGCAGGATTACGCGGGTACGCCCGCTGCCAACCTGGCAAAATTTTATATCGGTGCCGGCTACCTGCAGTTAGGAGAATTTAAGTCTGCCCTCCTCTATCTTGATGAATTTGAGGCAGATGATCTGCTGGTTCAGTCAAAAGCGTACAGCCTGATGGGAGATGCTAACATGGAACTCGGAGAATATGCCGAGGCAGCCGATCTTTACGAGCGCGCAGCGAATGATTCTCCAACCGACCAATTCTCTCCCTATTACCTGATGAAAGCAGGACTTGCTCACGAGCAGGCAGGAAACAATGATGCAGCGGCCGAAGTGTACCGGCAGGTGATCGATGAGTATCCTAACAGCGACGTGCTGCCGCAGGCCAAAAAATACCTGCACAGGATTGTAGGAGCAGCATAACTGCCGTTTCCCCTTGAGGCCTGTACGCCGTAGCTTTAGCGAAGGTGTGGGACGAATGGGGGGTCAATACTACAGGGCGTCATTCAGGTCCCCACAGATAGCAACTGTATCCGGCTCCACACTCTGCATTGCGAGGAACACCCTCATCCTCTCAGGAGGGAGGACTGACCGTACAGGAACGAAATATTCTGCTTATTTTTATCAGAAGTTATGGCAACCACAAATCTCAGCGCACAGTCTGCAAAAACATTCAAGACACTTTCCAGGAAACGATTTGCCCTCGTGGTTTCTGAATGGAATGAATCTGTTACGGAGGCCTTGTACAGCGGGGCTTACCAGACCCTGCGCGACTATGGGGTGCCCAAAGAACACATCATCCGGAAAAACGTACCGGGAAGTTTTGAATTGTCGCTGGGTGCCCAGTACATGGCCGCCAAAAAGGATATCGACGCAGTCATCTGCCTGGGATGTGTGATCCAGGGAGAAACCCGGCACTTCGAATTCATCTGTAATGCCGTAGCCAACGGCATCACCAGCGTGTCGCTGAAATTTGACAAACCCGTGATCTTCGGCGTACTCACCCCGGATACCCAGAAACAAGCCCTCGACCGGGCTGGCGGGAAACACGGCAACAAAGGTGACGAAGCCGCCGTTACCGCGATTAAAATGTTGGGGGAATTTTCCTAATCAGTATCATTCACCACTTCAGGAAAACAGAGAGCTGACAATTGAAGAACTCAGCTTCCTGGCCGGAGAATATGGTTATGCATGGGTTAGTCTTCTGGCTCAACTTCCGGTTTATTCAGAATCCTTCTCAACCAGAAATACCCGCCGATACCAGCCAGGGTCGATCCAAGCAGAATACCTGACTTCGCCTGGTTCAACAGCTCCTGGTCCTGAAAGGCCAGATTGGCAATGAACAACGCCATCGTAAATCCTACGCCACCCAGCATCCCAACGGCAATGAGCTGATGCAGGTTTAGTTCACCAGGCAGGCGCGCAATCCCGGTCTTAATACCGATCCACGAAAGGATCCCGATTCCCAGGGTTTTACCCAGGAGCAATCCGGCAGCCACCCCCACCGTAAGCAAACTACCCAGTGCTTCCCCCAGATTATCAAGGATCACCCCGGAATTCGCCAGGGCAAATACCGGGAGAATGAAATAGGCGACGACCGGGTGCAGCATGTGTTCCAGTTTTTGCAATGGAGGCTGGACGCGGGTTGCTTTTTGACGGATGGCATCGGCGGCGTGGAGCTCGTCGTAGGACAGTAGATTGCGTTCCCGGGGAGATATTCCGGTGAACTTGCTCACCTGATCTTTAATACTGCCAAAGAAATCAGAGGCATTTACCCGAGATTGCATCGGGATGGTAAAGGCGGCTAAAATTCCGGCAATGGTTGGATGAATACCCGATTTTAAAAAAAAGTACCAAATGACCACCCCCACCACGAGATATGGTTTACTGGATTGCAGATTAATAAGATTAAAAATGATCAGGATAGAAAACAGGCCCAATCCGATAAGCAGGTAATTCAACTCCACACCCCCGGTGTAAAAAAGGGCGATCACCAGCACCGCCCCGATGTCATCCACGATGGCGAAAGCCGTAAGAAATATTTTCATGGCTACCGGCACCCGCTTTCCAAGCAGACTCAGAATACCCAGCGAAAAGGCAATATCCGTGGCCATGGGAATTCCCCAGCCTTCCGCACCGGGCTCCCCCCGCATAATCATTACAAATGCAAGGGCCGGAATCACCATTCCCCCAATCGCAGCAAAGAAAGGCAGGGCCGCCTGCCGCATGGTCGACAGCTGTCCGGCCAGCACTTCGCGCTTTATTTCAAGTCCTACGAGAAAAAAGAAAATACACATCAGTCCGTCGTTAATCCACAGGATCAGATCTTTGGAAAGCGACCATGTTCCTAATCCGATGGAAAAATTAGTTTCCCATACGCTTGTATAAGAGCTCCCCCAGCCAGAATTGGCCCAGAGCAGAGCTATGACGGTTGTAACGATCAGAAGTATGCCTCCTGAGGACTCCATCTTGATGAAGCGCTGAAAGGGCGTGACCACTATGCGTTTGATATATTTACGGGTACGTTTGGCCATGGGGCAGATTGTTTGGTTGTATTAGTATTAGCAGGCGGACGGTGCGTATTGTTCAGTCATGTCCGGTGATCCGGCCGACAGCTACTAGCACAACCAGTCGTCGCCAAATTCTGCATAATACCGGCCAGAGCGTCTATTTATCTTTACTCAAGTAAACCTTTAAGCAAAATTAACGTACTTTAAAGTACAGGCTAGTAATTTTGACAGGGGCAATTGCCCTGCACAGGCCCGCTCTCCAAGATGGAGGGCGGGCTTGTTGTTTACGGCCACCCTCCTTCTTACCATAAGCTACTGGAATGACCATATCCCGGGCTCATCTTCATCTCTTTCATCTCTTCTTTCATCTCTTTTTTCCGCTCCATTTCTCTGGTGGTTACTGGACGCCCGCACCCTGACGGCTACCAGCGTTCCTATGCATAAGGGAATCACGTGAACAGACCCTGTCCGGGTCTTCTTATTTAATTTTCATTCACTCCGTGTTTTCTTATATTGTCATATCTCATAACTATGCGGTCTGTCTGTTTTCTGTTATTGCTGGTTCTTAATTCACCTCTTTGGGCTCAATCCACGGATGACCGGCCGAATATTATTGTCATTCTCACCGATGACCAGCGCTGGGACGCATTGGGCCATGCCGGGAACGGGATCATTCACACCCCGGAAATGGATAAGCTTGCAAGCCAGGGCCTCTACTTCAAAAATGCGTTTGTCACCACACCAATCTGTGCGGCCAGCCGGGCGAGTATCCTTACCGGACTTTATGAACGCACCCATGGGTTTACTTTCGGGACGTCTCCGCTAAGCAGGCGGTTTGTGGATATCTCCTATCCCGCGTTGCTGAAAGCCTCTGGCTACAGGACCGGTTTATTTGGCAAACTGGGCATGCAGTTAGCCGACCATTCAGACACCCTGATCTTTGATCAACTATACAACACGGGTGTGAATGGATACTTCCGGATCGACGGTGCGTCCATGCAGCATCGTCACCTGACCGATCTGACCACCGATAAGGCTATACAGTTCATCACGGAAAACCCTCCCGGCCAGCCTTTTTGCCTGTCAATTAGCTATAATGCTGCTCATGCAGACGATAGTCACCCTGGTCAATATTTCTGGCCGGAACGTCTGGATACACTCTACCAGGGACTTTCCATTCCACAGTCTGATCTTCAGGATCAAAAATTTCATGATGTGCTGCCCGATTTTCTGCGTGACAGCCTGTATATGGGAAATATTCGTTACAAATGGCGCTACGACACACCTGAAAAATACCAGGAAATGGTCAAAGGGTATTACAGACTCATCACCACGATTGATCAAAACATCGGGCGGATCAGAAATACGCTTGAACAGTTGGGCATTGCCGATAATACGATACTGCTTTTCCTCGGGGATAACGGTTATTTCCTGGGCGAACGGAAACTCGCCGGTAAATGGCTGATGTACGAGCAATCCATCAGAATTCCAATGATCCTGTATGATCCGCGGGCCATCAACTCGGGGACGATTTCTGAAATGGCCCTGAATATTGATGTAGCCCCCACGCTGCTTGAGTATGCCGGAATAGAAATCCCGGAGATGATCCAGGGAAAAAGCCTTAAACCATTCGGATATAACCCTCCGGAAGAATGGCGGGAAAGCTTTCTTTGTGAACATCTTTTTGAACTCAGCTACATCCCTAAAAGTGAAGGGATCCGTACCCGTCGGTATAAGTACTTCCGGTACACCGATCATCCGGATAGTGAAGCGCTCTATGACCTCATATCAGACCCCGCCGAGTACAACAACCTGATCCGTAATGACGAATTCCAGGATAAAGCCGAACACCTGCGAAATGAACTGCAGCAGATAATAGCAGGTGCAGAATAATTCATAACGTAGTTATTCTGTGTGTGACCATAAAAAAACCCCGGGCAGATTCCTGCCGGGGCATTCTTAGTCCTAGTCTTAGTCTTAGTCTCCCCGTTACATATTACTCACGATCTCCTCACCAAACTCCGAGCACTTTAACAGGGTGGCATCATCCATAAGGCGTTCAAAATCGTAGGTCACACGCTTGGTAGCGATTGCTTTTTCAATCCCTTTGTAAATCAGGTCGGCCGCTTCCTGCCAGCCAAGATGCTCCAGCATCATGGCACCGCTAAGGATAACTGATCCGGGGTTTACCTTGTCCTGGCCGGCATATTTGGGTGCCGTACCGTGAGTGGCTTCAAAAATGGCATTGCCGGTTATGTAATTGATATTTGCACCGGGGGCAATTCCGATTCCACCCACCATGGCTGCAAGCGCATCCGAAACATAATCACCATTCAGGTTCAGGGTGGCGATTACGGAATACTCAGCCGGACGAAGCAGGATCTGCTGCAGGAAGGCATCTGCAATGACGTCCTTAATGATCACCTTGTGACCGTCTTTTTCGATCACCTGCCACGGGCCTCCTTCATAATCGGTGGCGCCGTACGTTTCTTTCGCCACATTGTAGCCCCAGTCACGGAACGCTCCCTCGGTAAACTTCATAATGTTCCCTTTGTGAACAAGCGTAACAGAATCTCTCTGCTGTGCAAAAGCGTATTCGATGGCTGCTTTTACCAGTCGTGAGGTACCTTCATCCGAAACCGGCTTGATGCCGTAACCGGCTGTATCCGGAAAACGAACTTTGGCGAAACGCTGAGGAAAATTTTCTTTTAGCAACCCGGCAAATTTCTGACAATCTTCAGTGCCCGCCTGGAATTCGATGCCGGCATAAATATCTTCTGTATTCTCCCGGAAAATAACCATATCCACCTGTCCGGGGTCTTTTACCGGAGAAGGGGTGCCTTCAAACCAGCGAACAGGTCGTACGCAGGCATACAGGTCAAGTTCCTGACGGAGAGCCACGTTGAGCGAACGAATACCTCCTCCCACAGGGGTCGTAAGCGGACCTTTGATCCCGACCAGGTATTCCCGGAAAGCATCAAGGGTTTCCTGGGGTAACCATTCCCCACTCTGGTTGTACGACTTTTCGCCGGCAAAGACTTCCTTCCAGGCAATTTTCCTGGATCCGTTGTAAGCCTTCTCCACAGCGGCATCTAGTACATTTTTTGCTGCAGGCCAGATGTCAACCCCGGTGCCGTCTCCTTCGATAAACGGGACGATCGGATGATCCGGTACATTAAGTTCTCCATTACTAATGGTTATTTTTTGTTCGCTCATGCTGATCTTTGTTTTATTGTGAGGATGCGAATTTACGCAAATTCAGTGTTTTACGGAAAGACGACCCTGTTTTATTGACCTGTACCGGCAATAGTCAGGGCGTACCTGCGTTTACAGACCGATGATTGCCACATTTTACCTGATTCTTTCCCTGATTGTGCCGGCTCCGCAGGATACCATATGTCTCTCTGCGGAAGAAAAAGAATTGTTCGAAATGATCAATGAATACCGCAAAAAGGAGGGCCTGGCACCGGTCCCCTTTTCGGCAAAACTTACCCTGGTAGCGAAGGCCCATGTACAGGACCTTTCCCAGAATTATACATTCTCCAGGGAAGACCCCTGCAATCCGCACAGCTGGTCAGACCGCGGAGAATGGTCTGCGTGCTGCTACACCAGCGACCACAGCCAGGCAGGATGTATGTGGGCCAAGCCGAGGGAAATTGCTGGTTATCACAGTGAAGGTTATGAGATCGCCTATATAGATTCTGATGGGGCCAACGCGAAGCGCGGCCTGGATGGGTGGAAGAAAAGTCCGGCCCATAATCCGTTGCTGGTTAACTCAGGAATCTGGGAACAGGTCACATGGAAGGCAATGGGCGTTGGTATCCATGGACAGTATGCCGTGGTATGGTTTGGCCGCCTGGAAGATCCGTCAGAAATAACTGCCTGCAGGTAGGGCTAATACTGCTCCTCTTCGTTGGGAAAGTCACCCGACTTCACATCCTCAATATAATGGGAGACGGCATCAGTAATGATCGTATCCAGATCTGCATAACGCCGCAGAAAGCGGGGTTTGAACTCCTTGGTAATCCCCAGCATATCCTGCATAACCAGTACCTGTCCGTCCACATCGGCTCCCGCCCCGATTCCAATGATAGGTATGCGTACTGATTCTGCCACTTCTTTGGCCAGGGAAGCCGGGATCTTCTCCAGAACGATCCCGAAACAGCCGCACTCTTCAAGCAGCCTGGCATCTTCAATGAGTTTCTTTGCTTCGGCTTCCTCCCGGGCCCGTACCGTATAGGTTCCGAACTTATAGATTGACTGCGGGGTAAGCCCAAGGTGTCCCATCACCGGAACCCCGGCACTCAGTATGCGGACCACAGATTCCCGGATTTCTGCGCCGCCTTCCATTTTTACGGCATGGGCACCCGATTCCTTCATGATCCGGATGGCACTTCGCAAGGCTTCGGAGGAATTACCCTGGTAGGAACCGAAGGGTATGTCCACGACCACGAAGGCACGTTCCACCGCCTTCACCACCGATGAAGCGTGATAAATCATATGATCCAGCGTGATCGGAAGGGTGGTTTCATTTCCTGCCATGACGTTGGAGGCTGAATCGCCGACCAGGAGTACGTCGATATTGGCACTGTCAAGGATACGGGCCATGGAATAATCATAGGCCGTAAGCATGGTGATCTTTTCCCCGCGGTTCTTCATCTCCTGAAGCTGATGGGTAGTGATCTTTTTGATGTTGGACTTATGCACAGACATGTGCTAAAGTTACAATATTATTTGGTATTGGAATTCGGGATCGTAACGGTAAATGTAGTGCCTTCCAGTTCCAGGCTGTCCACCTTGATGGTGGCATTCAGCTTATCGGCAACCTTTTTAACGATATAAAGTCCCAGGCCTGACCCCTCGCTTTTTTCCGTGGCACGGTAAAACATATCAAATATGTGCGGGACCTTGGATTCCTCGATCCCTTCCCCATTATCAATCACCTTGATCACCACTTTCTCCTTACTGGTCTCCATGTCCACGTGGATGGTCGACAGGGGTTTCTGAAAACTGCGATACTTGATCGCATTGGAAATGAGGTTATTGAGAATGATACGCAGACGCGTGGCATCCGAAACAAACGGTACGGGTTGCAGCACCCGGGCGGTTATTTCCAGCTTTGAGGTATCCGAGGCATTGTAATAACTTGAAATACTGTTGTTCAGCTCCTGCAGGAGGTGTATCGGCGTATGCGGATCGTTAACCCGGTCATTCCGGGAAATGCTCAGGAGTTCAATCACCAGGTCATCAAGGCGTATCACACTGGAACGGATCTTCTCAATACATTCCTTCCTGAACTTGTCATCCTGGTCCATATTATACAGGTCGATCAATCCGAGAATGGACCGCAACGGAGAACGCAGGTCATGCGAGGCATGGTAGACGAAACTGTCCAGCTCAAAGTTCACCTTCTGCAACTCGATCAGGTTTTCCTTGGTCTGGGTAATATCTTTGAAAACAAAATCAACGGTTTGGTCCTCCTCATACCAGACCGCATTTAACAGCACCCAAATTTCGCTCTGGACCCGGGTGGAAATTTTCAGCTCATAATTCTCAATGATCTTATACCGCCTGAGCTGACGCAAAAGGTCCTTATATTGCCTGGGCATCAGTATATCCCGCAGGTTGAACGTCTGACGTTCACCACGTAAAACCCCCATGATCGACCAGAACTTTTCGTTGGCCTCGATCACATGATTCAGGTCCTCGTCACTGCTGCACATGGCGACCAGTGAATTCTGGAAAAGGTTACGATACTTCTTCTCACTTTTCTGGATCGCATTTGCCGCACGTTTCTGATCGGTGATATCGGTATGCGAACCGGATATACGGATGGCCTTTCCCTCGTCATTTCGCAATGCGGTGGCACGGGAAAGAATCCATCGGTATTCACCGTTCCGGTGCCGCAGGCGGAATTCCTGCTGGTAGGAGTCCAGGGTGCCATGGATAAATTCACTGAATCGTGAAATCGCAATTTCCCTGTCATCTTCGTGAAGGAGCTCTTCCCACAGATTTGGCTGAACTTCCTCATTGACGGGTATTCCGAGCATTGTCTTCCAGGGGGCAGACACAAACCGGTTTTGGTAATCGGGTGTCCAGTCCCAGAGACCATCGTTGGCACCGGAAGCTGCCACCTCCAGGTGTTCCAATTTTCTTCTCAGCGCCTTATTCTCCCGCTCCAGTGCCTCAATGCGCTCCAAAAAATGTTGCTCTGCTACTTTCAATAAATCGAAGATGAATGACCGTAAAAAATTAGTTTGAAGATAAACTAAGCCGCGGCCATTTCAAATCGCATGTACCAAATGAGGAATGATTTCAGTAAAACGGGAACCTACTTCAGGTGCACTTCGCCCTTATTTCGCTTCAGCACCACTTCCACGTGATCATTGATCGTTGTGGAGAGGTCATACCCCGTGTAATTTGCAGACACAGGAAATTGCGAATGACTCCGGTTGACCAGAACGGCAACTTCAAGTTTCTTTATTTTAACCTGCAGAAAGACCTTCATGCTGTACGCAATCGTACGTCCTGTATTCAGCACATCATCCACCAGGATGATGGTTTTATTTTTAAGATCGGTCAGTTCGCAGTTTACGGCTATTTCACTTTGTGTGGGTGCCAGTTTATCGAGCGACACATTGATCAGCCGGATGCTGAGGGGTGAAATATCCCCCAGCACTTCGGCAATCCGTTCGGCCAGCACAAAACCCTGTCCTTCGATTCCTGCCACCAGGATTTCCTTCTCCTTGAAATTGCGTTCCCAAATCTCAAACGCAATCCGCCGGATCTTTTGATTGATCTGATCTTCGTCGAGGATAAGTGTCTGGTCAGCCATTATTTTATGGGTAAGATCTTACTGTCTTTAAACGTGGAAAGGACAACCATGGACTCCATGTTATCCACCACAGGAATTTCACTTACACGGTCAAGCATCAGCTCCTGGTATCTTTGGATATCCTCAGCAATGATCTTCAGAATAAAATCACCGCTGCCGGTCACATGATGACATTCCACGATTTCCCTGATGTCACTTATACTTTCCAGGAACACCTCAATATTTTTCTTATTGTGTCCTTTCAGCGAAACCATCACAAATGTACGCACACCCAGGCCCACTTTTTCGGGATTCACCTGTGCATAATATTTGTCTATGATCCCGGTTTTTTCCAGCTTTTTGACCCGCTCCAGCGTTGGTGCAGGAGACAATCCGATCTCCTGGGCCAGATTGGCATTGGTGATCTTTGCATTTTTCTGCAGGATCTCCAGGATCTTGCGGTCGATATCATCTAGCTTAACTTTTTTCATGTACCAGGTGGCACAAAGATAATGAAAGTGTCGGGCTAAGTGTAATTCATTATCGTTGAATAACAAAACGATAATATGACATCCCTTCGGCCGTCACCGTCTGCAGGATGTATGTGCCGTCAGCCCAGGTCGAGGTGTCCAGCGTAATAGTGCGTAACCCCGCCCGTCCGGTCGAAATACTTCCGGAGAACATATGTGCGCCGGTAGAATTGTATACATCCACCTGTACCGGCTGGTCGCTGACCGACAGGATATCGATGAATATCTCGTCCCTGGCCGGATTGGGCCAGGGAGCATAGGTGACCACCTGCTGTTCGGAAAGGCAGGCTGAATTATTCGTGTCATCGAGATCTCTTATCCCCTCGATAACCGCAGGTACCCTGACACATACATTCAGGGGAGACCGCTCCCCGAGTTGCAGGGGAAGGGTGATGGGAACCGGAGAATTATCTGCAGGAAGGAATACCTCCACTACCTGGGTGACCTCATAGTCTGCATCCAGGATCACCGTCACCGGTACGCGATCCAGGTCAATGGTTCCCTGGTTCCTGAGAATAAAGGAAAGGGATACCTGGCCGGACTGGGGCGCGGCTGTGAGCGATGAAACAGAAATATCGATTTCGGGTTCGTTCACCTGAAGTACCTGGCGTGCCGTATCACGGCAACCACCCGAACCAAAGGCCACCAAGGCCAGCTCGTATTCTCCAATATCATTGAGTTCATAGGATAGCTGTGTTGATTCACCCACTTCCAGTCCGTCGATCAGCCAGAGAATAGTCGCCGCATTTTGCGAGGTACTGGTTGCATTGACCTGGAACGGGGGCGGACCAAATGATTTTTCCAACGTAAAAGAGGCAACAGGTACGGGATCAATTACTACCTGCTGAGTCCGGGAGAACGTGCATCCGGAACTCAGGGTGAGGGAAAGCGAAACGGTATACATACCGGGGGAAGGGAAGGTGAATTGCGCCACCGAATCGGTCGACTGACCCAGTCCGGCGAAATCCCAGCTCCGTGAAACCACAGGATCGCCGGTTGGTTCGGTAAAATCGATGAATGTCACCGGGGTACCCGCACAAGGTTGCTGAACCCCGATAGTCACGTTCAGGGGTTCATTGATCGTGATTTGCCGGGATTCTCTGCCAATACACTGATTGGATGCTGTAACCACCAGGCTTACCTCATAGGTTCGGGCAAAGTCGAAGGTAACGGAAGGATTCCGCTTGCTGCTGAAGGTGCCACCCAGGTCCCAGGCCCACGAAGTGATAGACTCTCCGGCCGGAGGAAATGAATTATCCTGAAACTGGATAGGTTCTCCGATACAGGCCTGGTCAAAGGAAAATGCGGCAGTAGGTGATTCCAGCACTGTCACCTGCCGGGTAGCGGTCGACTCACACCCAAAATTCGTGGTGACAGTGAGGGTCACATCGTAGGTTCCCGGACCGGTAAATATATGTGAAGCCTCCCGGGAATCTGCGCTGTTATTCTCCGAGTCCGGGTCACCGAAATCCCAGTCCCAGGAAATAATATTGGCATTAGGGGCCACACTTTCATCGCGAAAGAACGTTTCGGTTTTTTCGCAGGCAAGGTCATTGGCAAATTGCACCTCAGGAGACGCGTAGACGGTAACCGCCTGGGTAAACTGGCTGACACACCCTGCGTCGTTGGTCAGGGTCAGGGTCACCTGGTACTGCCCATCAGAGTCATATTCCACCTC
>CAZLZD010000050.1:0-1847 GCA_964563925.1 uncultured Roseivirgaceae bacterium
AAGAGGTCAATCTCCTTATACTTCATGTACGGATCAGGGCCGTAAGAACCTCTCATCTTGTTCAGTTTACGGAGCGTACCTTTCAGGTAATGGGTTATAAGCATTGCGCAAATTTACACAGAACAAGAAAAGGAAACGAATATTTTAATAAACCCTTTTAACAAGGGCAATTTTCCTGCGTTCACAACCTGTCATCGCGTAAATGTATCACGAATTGGTTATCTTTCTGGAGAATTATGAAGATGATGATGATGTATAAATCGTGCAGACATATCCTTCCTGTGTTGTTACTGGGCAGTTTCCTTATGGCCTTCCTGCTGCCGTCCGCCGGGTCGGAGGCACAGGTAAAGGTCAGGATTGCGAAACTGAAGTACGACGGCGGAGGTGACTGGTATGCCAATAAGACGGCATTACCCAACCTGATCGAATTCTGCAATCGGGAGTTGAATATGCAGCTGGACCCTGAGGATGAAGTGGTGGAAGTCGGAAGTCCGGAGCTGTTTCTCTATCCCTATGTCTATATGACCGGACATGGAAATGTGGTTTTTTCCGCGACGGATGCAGAGAACCTTCGTACCTACCTGGAAGCAGGCGGCTTTTTACACATTGATGACAACTACGGACTTGACCAGTTTATCAGGCTGGAAATGAAAAAAGTGTTCCCTGACCTGGAATTCGTGGAGATTCCCTATGATCATGCCATCTACCACCAGAAGTTTGATTTTCCGGATGGATTACCCAAAATCCATGAGCACGACGGGAAACCTGCCCAGGGGCTCGGGATTTTTCTTAACGGTCGACTCGTCTGTTTCTACAGCTATGAATCAGACCTCGGCAATGGCTGGGAAGACGCAGTGATCCACAATGATCCTGAGGCCAAACGTCAGGCTGCCCTGAAAATGGGCGCTAATATATTATCGTATAGTTTCACACAAAATGAACAAAGTACCCAATGAACCGAAAGCAAGCATTGAAGACAATGGTGGCAACGGCCGGATTACTGCCTTTTTCGGGCCAGTTTATAACTGCGGCACCGAAAATAACATCAGGAAGAATTAATCATTCTGTCTGCAAGTGGTGTTTTCCCAATCACTCTCTTGAGGAACTCGCCGAATTTGCCAGTCACATCGGAATGGGTTCCATAGAATTACTCAACCCGGACCAGTGGGGAACTGTCATTGACAAGGGCCTTACCTGCGCCATCGGGTTTGGAACCGGGATCGGACTGAACCGCGGGTTCAATGATCCGAGCCTGCACGAACAGCTTTTAAAAGACTATACTTCTTCGATCACCAAAGCAGCGGAAGACGGGGTCCCCCAGGTGATCTGCTTTTCCGGAAACAGAAATGGTATCTCGGAGGAAGACGGACTTGAGAATTGTGCCCGGGGCCTTGAACCGGTTATCAAACTTGCTGAAAAACACGACATAATTGTGAGCATGGAGTATCTCAACAGTCTCCGGGACCATAAGGATTATCAGGCCGACAATATGGATTTCCTGGTCAGGCTGGTAGAAATGGTGGGCTCTCCCAATTTTAAAATCCTCTATGACATCTATCATGCACAGGTACAGGAAGGAAATATTATTGCGACCATCCGCAAACACTCCGATTATATAGGTCATTATCATACCGCAGGGGTTCCCGGAAGGCATGAACTTAATCAGGAACAGGAACTTCAGTACCCGGCCATTATGAAGGCCATCCTCGACACCGGATACACCGGCTTCATCGGCCATGAATTTCTCCCGACACGGGATAAGCCGCTCCAGTCACTGGAGGAAGCGGTGAAGGTGTGTAGTGTTTGAAAGACTAAGACTAAGACTAAGACTAGGACTAAGACTAGGA
>CAZLZD010000050.1:1947-30353 GCA_964563925.1 uncultured Roseivirgaceae bacterium
GACTAAGACTAGGACTAAGACTAGGAGAGATCGAGACCGGGACGGAGACCGTGACCATAAGCGGGACCGAGAATGAACGTCCACTCTTCTAAGGGGTGGGGGTGTCGTACCGACCGCGACCAGTACCTGGAAAGTGACCGCGGCCATTTCGTCATCCTCGTCCCGAAATCATGATACCAGGGTATTAAAAAAACAAGGCAGTAGAAAAATCAGGGAACTTTGGAAAGTTAAAACCCCGAAGGTTCAAACCTCCGGGGAATTCTTAGTCTTAGTCTTAGTCTTAGTCTTCCAATATCACGTCGCCCATGTCTTTCCCCCTGCTTCTTCCAGGGATATGCAACCATGGTAATCAACCGGAATGGCTTTGTATTGCAACACCTGGGTGGCTCCCACTTCAGAGGTAAAGAAACCGGTAAGAGTGAGTTGCTTCATTTCCCAGAAAAAATCCGCAGCCTTCAGAAGAGTTTCTTCCTGCGGCTTCTCCTCGTCACTGCCGAAACGCATGGCTTTGGCGGCCATGTCCAGCGATTGTACCGCTTCAAGCTGCCTTTCTTTACTCAGGTAGATAAACTGATCGTTGTAGGTTGCCTGGCACCACTGGCGGCAGGCATCAAGTCCGGTTATGAATTCATCCTGCTGCTTCTCATTAAAGACCAACGATACCATGTCTTCGATAAACTTGGGTACGCCGGCCTCCCGGGCGCCCGGGGTGTCGGTTTTGGGAATAATTGTATCAGACATCACACTGACAAATTTCGCCTGGGTATCTTCCAGGAAAGATGGTGTCCAGGCAAGTTCAGGGTCGGCCTTACAGCCCTGCATCACCCCGGCAATGGTCGTGGCGGATAAGGCTGTACCCATGATAAGTGCCGTTCGGCGCAATGCTTCCCGGCGATGCATTTTATTTGTTTGATTCTCCATTACAAATTATTCTTTTTAAGTTCACTTACCGCGTAATCCGCTGCCCGGGCGGTCAGAGCCATGTACGTCAGTGAAGGGTTCTGACAAGCTGCACTGGTCATGCAGGCACCGTCGGTAACAAAGACGTTAGGCACTTCATGCACCTGGTTCCACTTATTCAGCACGGACGTTTTGGGATCACGACCCATTCGGGCCGTACCCATCTCATGAATACCCAATCCCGGGCCGCCACCATTATCGTAGGGGCGAATATCCTTGGCTCCTGCGGCCTCCAGCATTTCAACGGCTGACTGTTTCATGTCCTTTCGCATCACCATTTCATTCTCCTTGAATTCACAGTCAAACGTAAAGGTCGGTAAGCCGAATTTATCCACCTTGCCTTTATTGAGGGTAACTTTATTTTCATGATACGGGAGGCATTCTCCAAATCCGGTTAGCCCCATTCTCCATTCGCCCGGGTTAGTGATCTCCTCCTTCAGCTGCTCTCCCACACCCATTTCAGCTACGGCGCGTTGCCAGCCCTCACGGCTTCCGCTTCCCTGGTATCCGAAACCACGTATGTAATCTGTACGTTTTTCGTCGATATTCCTGAACCGCGGAATATAAATGCCGTTAGGCCTGCGGCCGGAATAATACCGGTCTTCAAATCCGTCAAAGCGGCCCGAAGCCCCAACCCGGAAATGGTGGTCCATCAGGTTGTGTCCCAGCTCGCCCGAAGCATTCCCCATCCCTTCCGGAAAGGCATCACTCACCGAATTGAGCAGGATCCAGGTAGATCCCAGTGCAGAGGCATTAAGGAATACAATACGCGCATAATATTCCATGGTTTCACCGGTTTCCGCATCCAGGATGCGTACCCCGGTGGCCTTTTTCTTTTCCTTGTCATAAAGCACTTCGGTCACAATACTATTGGGCCGCAGGGTCATGTTACCGGTGGCCGTTGCCGCCGGAAGTGTGGAGGACTGAGTGCTGAAATAGGCGCCGAACGGACAACCCCGTGTGCAAAGGTTACGGTAATTACATTTATTACGGCCGTTATGGTTCTGCGTGAGGTTGGCTGAACGTCCCATGGTCATGACCCGGCCGTTGAAGTTTTTGGCTATGCTCTCCTTAAAATGGGTTTCCACACAGTTCATCTCCATCGGAGGAAGGAACTTGCCGTCCGGCAACTGGGGAAGGCCTTCCGCTTGCCCGTTAACCCCGATAAAGGATTCTACATAATCATACCACGGAGAAATATCACTGTACCTTATCGGCCAGTCTACCGCGATACCATCTTTCAGGTTCGCTTCGAAATCAATATCTCCCAGCCGGTAGCTCTGACGTCCCCACATCAGCGAGCGGCCACCCACATGGTATCCCCGAATCCAGTCAAATCGTTTCACTTCGGTGTATGGATGCTCAGTATCCTTGATCCACCAGTGCTTTGTTGTCTGACGAACTGTATATCCGGTACGGTTCTGAACAAGGTAGTCCTTCGCCTCTTCAGCCGTCAGCCTGTCATTGTAGGGAATATCCCATGGATCCCAGTTCATGGTAGGATAATCCTTAAGATGTTCAACCATTCTCCCCCTTTCCAATACCAGGGTTTTTAATCCTTTTTCCGTCAATTCCTTGGCAGCCCAACCACCGCTGATTCCGGTTCCGACAACAATCGCATCGTATGTCTGCTGTTCCTTCGCTTTGATATTCAGATTCATCTTTACCAGTTTAAGACCCAAAAACTAAGCGAAAAATGTAAAACCGACATTGCCACTCGTGTAAATAAAATCATATTCACTTTTATTCATACAGCTCTTACTCAGACCTAATGATCTGTTTTACAGCTATTTATTAATTATCTGACAGGTAAAAATAAATATTTAACTAATCTTTTAGTTTGTTAACTAAATATTTAGTCATATATTTGAATCAAGTAATTTATTCCTATGAAAGAGTTAACAAAAGCCGAAGAGCAAGTAATGCACATTCTCTGGAAACTGGAGAAGGGATTTGTCAAGGATATCATTGCCGAAATGCCGGAACCCAAGCCGGCATACAACACCGTATCAACGATCATCCGTATTCTTGAGCAGAAAGGATTTGTCGGTCACGAAGCGTTTGGCAAAACCTATCAATATCATCCCCTGGTTCCCAAGGAAGAATACAGCAGCTTTTACCTGAACAATTTTCTCTCAGGTTATTTCAGTGGTTCCTTTGAACGTCTCGTTTCCTTCTTTGCCAAAGAGAATGACCTGGACATCAAGGATGTCGATGCCCTGATGAAGCATGTAAAAAAAGACCTAAACGACGAATAATATGAGCAGTTTCCTGATCTATCTATTTGAGGCCAATGTGGCACTCCTCCTTTTTGGGGCCTTCTATTATTTCTTTCTCAGGAAAGACACCCACTTCCTGGTCCGCAGGATGTACATTCTCACCATGACCGGTTTCAGTCTGATCTTGCCATTGATGCATTTCAACCTGTCATTTGATGCGGCCAACAAGGAGGCGGTAAAATCATTTCAGACCATGATCCTTCCCGAAATTGTGATAACGGCGGGACAGGTGCAGGAGAATGCGGCGCTTGCGGAGCAACCGGCCATCAGCCTGGTTACATGGGCTTATATTCTTGGCACAGCCATCCTTGCCTGCTGGTTTCTGTTCCAGCTAGGGCAGGTAATGTGGTTCTTTCTGAATGCCAGGACACGCATCGAAAAGCAGAAAGATCATATCCTGATCTACACCAACGGCACCCTGCCTACATTCTCATTCTTCAGGCTGCTGTTCCTGGATAATTCTGTGCCCATGTCGGAAAAAGAACGTGATTGCATCGTGAATCATGAACTGGCGCACATCCGGCAGCTGCACAGCCTGGATATACTTTTTCTGGAAAGCGTCAAAATCCTGTTCTGGATGAACCCGGTATGCTGGTATTTCCGGAACCAGATCCAGGACTTGCACGAATACCTGGCCGACGAAAAAATTCTTGCTCAAACCAGTACGGACGATTACAGCTCATTACTGGCTAAAATGGCACTTAACAAGGCCCACCTTTCAATAGGTCATCACTTCAATAAATCAAAAACTCTAAAACGGATACAAATGATGAACACAACAAAAACTCAACTTAAACGATGGAAATTTGCAGCCCTTGCACCCATTCTTGGTATCATCCTGCTGGTCTTCAGCTGTAACGACGAAGCTATGGATGACATGCAGCAGGTAATGGAGACTTCTTCGATGACCACTAATCTTCCGATCGAAGTACAAACCAAAATGGATGAACTTCAGGCTGAATATCCGGACGCAAAATTCAACTATATGGAGTCGGATATAAAGAACGAAGAAAAGGTGCGGGAGCTCAAAAACCTGGACCCCAATACGATTGCCTGGATGAATGTAAATAAAGACGATGACGGGAACGGCACGATCGGTATGATCGTAAAGGTCAACGGCACCCTGAATAAGGTGGGAGAAATGACCAAAGACGGGGATGTATTCCTTGTAGTGGAGGAACCGGCCAGCCCCGCGGGAGGCTATCAGGCCTTTTATCAATACATCGCACAGAACCTAAAATATCCTGAGCAGGCCCGTAGCATGGGTATTGAGGGCAAGGTTTTTGTCCAGATGATCATTGATACGGATGGTTCTATTACTTCGGTTGTTCCGGTCAAGGGAATCGGTGGCGGATGCGACGAGGAGGCCGTACGCGTAATCTCTGAGGCACCGGCCTGGAGCCCTGCCAGTCAACGGGGTAAAAATGTAAAGCAGAAAATTATTGTGCCCATCGTCTTCAGCCTGGGTAATGATCAATCCATTCCGGCATCAGCAGAGCCACCTTCAACCGTGAATGACCAGTCCATGAATATTAAGTGGAAAAAAGATGATGGGTTCATAGCAGGCCGCGTTACCAAAGAAGATGGCAACCCGCTGCCTGGTGTTAATGTGGTCGTGGCAGGTACAACCACCGGTTCGGTTACCGATCTGGACGGCTCCTTCAAGGTACCGGCTTCTGCCGGCAACAAACTGGTCTTCAGTTATATCGGATTCGAAACGAAAAAGGTCAGCGTCGAATAATGTAACTTCAGGGTCAAAAACTCAATACCCGAGGGCTGTAAACAAGCCTTCGGGTTTTTTATTCCCCTTCAAAAATTTCTTCCAGTTTGTTTTCAAGCTCCACACCACGGAGGTTTTTTGCAATGATCCGGCCTTCAGGATCCAGGAGAATACTGAAAGGGATCACATTGATATCATAGATTTGTGCTGCCTCACTTTGCCAGAATTTCAGATCACTTACGTGCGTCCAGGTCAGACCATCTTCTTCGATGGCTTCCAGCCAATCAGCCCGGGTGCGGTCCAGCGAAACCCCAAACACCTCAAATCCCTGCTCATTGTATTTATTATAAGCCTTCACAATATTAGGATTTTCAAGCCGGCAGGGTTTACACCATTTGGCCCAAAAGTCCACCAGGACATAATTTCCCCGCAGGGATGAAAGACTTACCGTATCCCCTTCCGGATTCGGGAGAGAAATTTCAGGGGCCATGGCACCCACAGCCAGTTTCTTCATGCTTTCAACCTCCTCTACCCAGGACATTGCTTCCGGGGAATCGGGCATATCTTCCTCAACCAGATCGGCATACTCCGCGATAAATTCATAATGCTTGTCCTTGTCGAGCACCCTGTTGGTGCGCAGGATCTCCACGGCGCCCAATGACGGACCAAGTTCCCTGATACTATCCCGGATGACCCTCTTCACACTGTCATCAAACATGATATACTGCTGTTGCAGCTCACGCATTTTTTCCTCGTCACCGGACTGCCGGGCCTGCATGAATTCCTGGTTTATCTGCTGGACATACTCCGATGATTGCAGGGAAGAAATGGTATTCTGCACAAACTGAATAAAATCATGGTCCCGGCTTCCACGGATCTCGACAAAGCCCCTCGGGTCATTCCCATCCACATTCACCTCAATATCCTGGTCATCAAGGATCAGGTTTACCTGCTGTTGACCATAGAAGTTCAGTCGGTAAAAACCAGGGTTTGGGACTTCAACTGTTCCGGAATAGCTGTAGTCACTCTTATCCACCTCAAACGTATCCAGAGCAATAAACTGATTCCCCTCGGTGATTTTTTCCAGCACGATGTCGCCTTTCTGGTTGGGATATCCCACCTGGCCGGAAATCCTGATCTTTCCATCATCCTGCGCAGAGGCCTTTTCGCCGTTTCCATTGCAGGAAAAAAATAACAATCCTGCGATTAATAGTGTAGTCATCCTTAGTATCATAAGCTGTTTAACCTAGTTTTTTACGCAATAGTTCATTTGCCAGCTGCGGGTTTATCTTCCCCTTGCCACGTTTCATCACCTCTCCCATAAAAAGCCCCAGCAGACCTTTTTTACCCTTCCGGTAGGCATCACGTTTTTCCGGAAACGCATTTACCACCTCCTCTACCAGCGCTTCAATCTCATCCTGGTCACTGTCCTGAATAAGGTTCATCTCTTTGGCCAGGGTTTCTGCCTCCGCGCCAGGGTTATCGATCATTGCCCCGAACAGGTGCTGTGACGCACTGCTGAAACTGACCTTTCCTGTTTCTACCAGGTCGATGAGCCGTGACAACCGCGACGGCGTCAAAGGAAATTCCTCCACAGAAAGTCCATGCTCATTCAGCCAGGATTTTACCGGGCCCATCACCCAGTTGGATGCAGCTTTGTATTGCCCGCCATGCCTGGCCACTTCTTCGAAATAGGCGGCCACCTCCTTTTGTTCGGTAAGTACCCCGGCATCATATTCCGGCAATCCGTACTCACTCGTATACTTCCTGACGAGCTCACGCGGCAGCACCGGCATTGACTGCCGGATATCATTCAGCCACTCTTCACTAATGACCAGCGGACTGAGATCAGGATCCGGAAAATAGCGGTAATCGTTCAGTTCTTCCTTTGTGCGCATGCCGGCGGTGGTTCCGCTGGCTGCATCAAATGTCCTGGTTTCGGAGAATATGGCTCTGCCTGCTTCCACCTCGGCAACCTGACGAAGGATCTCATGCTCCAGTGCACGCTGTACATTTCGCATGGAGTTCATATTCTTCACCTCCACTTTCTTACCGAAGGTTTCCGACCCTTTGGGCATAATGGAAATATTGGCATCACAGCGCAGGGATCCTTCCTCCATATTTCCGTCACAAATGTCAAGGTACCGTACCAGCCGCCTCACCTCAGACATAAAAGCAAATGCCTCCTCCGGCGTATGAAGGTCCGGTTCGGTTACAATTTCTATCAGCGGCACACCCGCCCTGTTAAAATCAACAAGGGTGTCATTCTCCCCCGCCAGATGTATGGATTTGCCTGCATCCTCCTCCAGGTGAATGCGGTTCAGGCGTACTTCCCGCTCTGCTGCATCTTTAGGTGAAATCAATAAGGACCCTCCCAGGCAGATCGGGGCCCGGTCCTGGGTAAGCTGGTATCCCTTGGGAAGATCCGGGTAGAAATAATTCTTCCGGTCGAAAATTGTGTAGCGGCTGATCTCCGAATTACACGCCAACCCCATGCGCATGGCATATTCCACCACTTTCTTATTTAGCTTTGGTAACGTACCCGGATGTGCCAGTGTAATGACCCCGATATTTGTATTCGGCGGATTGCCAAAGGCGGTACTGTCTGCATAGAATATTTTACTCTCGGACTGAAGCTGGGCATGCACCTCGAGTCCGATTACCACGGTATATTTATCCAGAATTTCCCTTTGCATGCTACAGTGAATTCACCCTCTTTTCAGCCTCCTCAACCACTTTATCAAGTCCGGACAGATCTTTACCCCCGGCCGTGGCGAAGAAAGGCTGTCCGCCTCCCCCACCTTTAATCTCCCTGGCAAGTTCGCGTACGATATTACCGGCATTCAGGTCTTTTGATTTCACGAGGGATTCATCAATCACCACTGAGATCTGAGGTTTACCGTCAATATCAGCGGCCAGCACCATAAAAAGATGCTCAATTTCATTTTTCAGTTCAAAGCTCACTTTCTTGAGCAGATCAGCCGAGGGCAGGGATACCCTGGCGACCAGCGAATTCAGGTCACCGTGACTTTTTACCTGTGCCTTGATATCCTCTTTCACCCTGGCGGCCTGTTCGTACCTGAACTTTTCAACCGTTTTCTCCAGTTCGGACCGCTGCTCCAGCAATTGATTTATCGAGGCCTTCAGATCCGCGGGATTCTTCAGTAATTCACGAACCTCCCTGTTGAGCGATACCTGTTTCCTGACAAACTCCTCAGCGCCTTCACCGGTTACCGCTTCG
Source organism: uncultured Roseivirgaceae bacterium (assembly GCA_964563925.1). GTDB lineage: Bacteria > Bacteroidota > Bacteroidia > Cytophagales > Cyclobacteriaceae > JAUILA01. The sequence continues at coordinate 10,148 of CAZLZD010000050.1, forward strand.
ATACGCCGGATACCGGCAGAAATAGATGCTTCGCTCAGGATCTTGAAAAACCCGATGGTACCGGTGGCAGGCACATGCGTTCCGCCGCATAATTCCACGGAATAGGTATTATCAAACGAAATCACCCGTACAAATTCTCCATATTTCTCCCCAAACAAAGCCATCGCCCCCATGGCCCGGGCTTCATCCATCGGCACGGCCCGGTTTTCAACTTTCCGGATATTCTCACGAATTTTCTCATTCACCAGATGCTCCACTTCCAGGACCTGCTCGTCTGTCATTGCCTCAAAATGTGAAAAATCAAACCTGAGTAACTTGTCACTGACCAGGGAACCACGTTGTTCCACATGGGCACCAAGTACCTTCCTCAGGGCTGCATGAAGCAGATGTGTAGCGGTGTGGTTACGCATAATCCTCTCCCTGCGTTCTTTATCCACCGATGCCTTAAATTCCAATTCGGGATGTTCAGGCAAGGCATGCACCTGGTGAATAATCAATTCATTCTCACGGGTTGTGTCCAGTACCTTCAGCGTCTCATTCTCCGAGACCAAAAGACCTGTATCCCCTGTCTGACCGCCGCTTTCCGCATAAAACGGGGTTTTATCGAGGACCACCTGGAAGACATCCTTCCCTTTCTTCTTAATGATCCGATACCGGAGAATATGGGACAGGGTGCTGAACTCGTCATACCCGGTAAATAAGGTGCTATCCCCTTCCTTTACGATATGCCAATCCCCGGTTTCCCTGGCTGCATCAGCCTTGGACCTTGATCTTTGTCCGGCCATGGCCTTTTTAAACCCGGCCTCATCCACCTTTAATCCATACTCCTTTACAATCAGGGAAGTCAGGTCGACCGGGAAACCAAACGTATCATATAATTCAAATACCTGGTCACCGGGGATTATCCCCGATCCGCTTTCCATGAGCGAGGTGCGGATGGACTCCAGTTTCTTCAGGCCGTTTTCCAGTGTCTTAAGGAATGATTCCTCTTCCTTGCTCACTACCCTTTTAACAAAATCGGCTTGTTCGGCAAGTGTCGGAAAAACTTCCCTGGTCTGGTCTACCAGGATGTCCACCAGGCTGTACAGCACGGGTTCCTTAAAGCCCAGGAAAGTGTATCCATACCTTACGGCCCGGCGCAATATCCGGCGGATGACATAGCCGGCCCCGGTATTGGACGGGAGCTGTCCGTCCGACACCGCAAAGGCAATCGCCCGGATATGGTCGGCCATTACCCGGATCGCAATATCTTTCTGCTGATCTTCACCGTATTTAACGGCTGCCAGGGAAGTCAGGTGCCCGATCAGCGGGGTAAACACGTCGGTGTCATAATTCGACTTTTTCCCCTGTATGGCCATGCAAAGACGCTCGAAGCCCATGCCGGTATCCACATGTTTCGCAGGAAGGAATTTGAGCGAGCCATCGGCCATCCGGTTAAACTCCATAAATACGAGGTTCCAGATCTCAACCACGAGCGGATGATCTTTATTGACCAGGTCCCGGCCGGGCACCTGCTTCACCGCATCATCATCGCGCAGGTCGATATGGATTTCAGAACACGGGCCACAGGGACCGGTATCACCCATCTCCCAGAAATTATCCTTTTTCGACCCATACAGGATACGGTCTTCCGGGATAATTTCCTTCCAGTAATCAAATGCATCCTGGTCCACACCAAGGTTATCCTCCTTATCCCCTCCAAAAACCGTTACATACAACCGGGATTCGGGCAAATCATATTCCTTTGTAAGAAGCTCCCACGCCCAGGCAATAGCCTCCTGCTTGAAATAGTCGCCAAATGACCAGTTTCCAAGCATTTCAAACATGGTGTGGTGATACGTATCGAGTCCTACCTCCTCCAGGTCATTGTGTTTGCCGGATACCCGCAGACACTTTTGCGTATCTGCCGCCCGGTTGAACGGCGGCTTCTGATTTCCCAGGAAGTAATCCTTAACCTGGTTCATACCCGCATTGGTAAACATCAGGGTGGGATCATCCTTGTTGACGAGCGGGGCGGAGGGAACAATCTGGTGTCCCTTACTCTTAAAAAAATCGAGAAATTTCTGACGGATTTCCTGGGCGTTCATAGTGCAAAAAAGCTGATTATCTTACAGAATACGGAATCGGCTGTTAAAATAATATATATTGCGTACGGTGTCTAAAGGAGAAACCGGACTTAAAAGCCATAATTTTTTAATTGCAAAACCGTTTCAGAGGCACAAAAATAGAAGTTTTTAGCGAAGGATTATATGGCTAGAATAAAATATACGTACGATACGGACTCTTGCCGGTACGAGCGGGTCAGACGCTCCGGACTTGATGTTTTACTGAATTCCCTGGGTTACCTGGCGTCGGCGGTGATCATCGGCCTTGTCATTGTGCTTGTCTATAACTTCTATTTCGAGACTGAATTGACCCGTACCCTCAAAAAAGAGAACGAAGCAATGGAAAAACATTACACCAGCCTCAAAGGCGAACTGGTGGATGTGGAAAAAGTTATATCCGCCTTGCGGGAAAGGGATACCAAAATTTACAAGCGGATCTACGAAGCCGAGCCGCTCACGGATAATGACGAAACCAGGCTGGCCAATGTCACCCTCAGGGAACTGATCGAGAACGGCTGGGACAATGAGTCGTATGTTCAGGAAACCAAGGACAAAATAGAGGATATTCTCAGTAACTCTTCCACGGCGAAACTGAACGAGATTTCCAAACTTGTTAAGGAAAAAACAGAAATGCTTGCCGCCCTGCCGGCGATTCAGCCGGTCCATAACCCGGACCTGACCAAACTGGCTTCCGGATTTGGAATGCGTATCAACCCCTTCCACAAGGGACGGGTCATGCACCGGGGCATTGATTTCGCTGCGCACCGCGGCGAAGCGGTCGTTTCTACCGGGGCGGGTACGGTCGTGGTTGTGAAGGAGAATGTTAACCTGGAAACCGGTTACGGAAATTATGTGGAAATTGATCATGGCTTCGGCTATGTGACCAAATATGCCCACCTGCAGGAGATCACCGTCAGGCGTGGACAAAAAGTCGGTCGTGGTGAACAGATAGCAACCGTGGGCAGTTCCGGCGGGTCCGTGGCACCACATGTCCATTACGAGGTGATACGGGAAGGCGAAAAGATTGACCCAATACATTTTTTTATAAACGGAATAAACGATCATCAATTCCGAGAATTACGAAAACGAGCAAAGCAGGAAAACCAGGCGTTCGACTGAACAAGACAGAGAATTTTTTTAGATAGAGAAGATGGCCAAAATAACGTACTACTATAACACCGAAACGTGCAATTACGAACCGGTGAAGGTGACCAGGAAGGATATGTTCTTTCAGATCCTTGGCTTCCTCGCAATTTCCGGGGTGATTGCGGCCGGTTTGATCTATGTGTACCAGGCCAATTTCCGCTCCCTGAAGGAAACCCGGCTTCTTGAGGAAAACCAGCGCTTGTCTCTTGACTGGCAAATACTTGACGAAGAACTCGATGCAGCATACAGCGTGGTCAAGGAACTTGAATTTAAGGACGATGAGATTTACCGCGTAATCCTGGATACAGAACCCATTCCGGTCTCTGTACGGGAAGGTGGTATCGGGGGTACCAACCGGTATGGCGATATCCTGCGGGAGAATATTCGTCAGAAAGACCTGATCCTGCGCACCTACCAGGAACTGGATAACCTCAAGAAAAAGCTGTACATCCAAAGTAAGTCGTACGATCATATTTCCGAGTTACTGGAGGAAAAAGAACGCATGTGGGCCAGCCGGCCGGCCATCCAGCCTATCAGTAATGAAGAACTTGTACGCATTGCAAGCGGTTTCAACCCGGCCCGTTTCAACCCGGTTGCCAAGCGGGTCATGCCACACAAGGGGATTGATTTCACGGCATCCAAAGGAACCCCCATCTATGCCACAGGGGACGGAGTGATCAATAAGGTCTACCGGTCTGCCTCGTATGGAAACGTGGTATTCCTTAATCACGGCTACGGGTATCAGACCCGGTATGCCCACATGAGCAAATTCAATGTAAAGCCGGGCGAGCGCGTACGGCGCGGACAGGTGATCGGGTATGTGGGAAATACAGGAAGATCGGTTTCTGACCATCTCCATTACGAGATACTTTTTAAAGGTCAGCACATTAATCCCATTAATTTCTTCCAGCGTGACCTTAGTAATGAGGAGTATGAGAAGCTCATCGAGATCTCTGAACAATCACACGAAGTACTGGATTAAAATTTATTCATCGTCTGTTCATTAAGAACGGAGCCAATGTATATTTTTGCCGCATGAAAAAATTCGGGAATGCCTTTTTTATTTACGTTTCGCTGCTCGCAGGACTCTCCTCCTGCGGTGGTGTTCGTCAGACGGCACTGATCCCGGATGTGGAGCCCATCAAAAAAGAGCCTCTCACCCTGCACGGTCCGCTGCCGAAGGTTGAATTCAGGGTGATCACTCCCGAAGATATCACACGCCGCCGCACAGCTGGCAGAGACACCGTCAGCCTGATCGGTGTCGGCGATATGATGCTGGGCACAAATTTTCCTGACCCGTCCTACCTTCCCGGCAACCGCGGAAAGGATTTGCTGCGCGAGGTCACACCATTTCTTCAAAATGCCGATGTCACGTTTGGTAATGTGGAAGGGGTTATCCTCAATGAGGGCGGCGATGCTAAAAAATGCAAAGATCCCTCTATATGCTATATATTCCGGTCGCCGGAGTGGCTTGCCCCGCGATTTGCTGAAGCAGGATTTGACGTCATGAGCACCGCCAATAACCACGCAGGGGATTTCGGAGATCCCGGCAGGTTCAACACCCAAAGGGTTCTGGATTCACTCGGAATGGCCCATGCCGGTCAGCAAAATACGCCCTATACTTTTTTTGTGCGCAACGGTCTGCTGTTTGGGTTTGCTGCATTCTCCCCCAATACCGGCACCATGAGTATCAACGACATCCCCGGAGCAAAGAAAATTGTGCATCACCTTGATTCACTGGCTGATATCGTGATCGTTTCCTTCCACGGGGGCGCCGAGGGGAGCGACTACCAGCACGTACCCCGGGAAAATGAAATATTCTACGGAGAAAACCGCGGCGACGTATATGCCTTCTCACACGCTGTGATCGATGCAGGAGCTGACGTGGTCTTCGGGCACGGTCCGCATGTCACCAGGGCCATTGAAGTATACAATAACCGGTTCATTGCCTACAGCCTCGGAAACTTCTGTACGTATGCCCGGTTTAACCTGCGTAATGAAAACGGACTTGCCCCGATCATGAAAGTTTATACCGGGCCGGATGGCAAATTTCTCTATGGAGAAATCACCCCGGTAATACAGCGCGGAGAAGGCGGCCCATCCCTTGATTCTGAGGGCCGTGTGATTAAAGTAATACAAGAGCTGACCAAAAAAGACTTCCCTGAAGGTCAGGTTTCTATTGACGATACTGGAAGAATTCATTATCTTCCCAAAGAATTCTGATTCATGCCCTACAAAGAGAAGAAAATAGAGAAAAAATACTTCGCCATTGGTGAGGTGGCTGAGATGTTTGATGTGGCGCCTTCCTTAATCCGCTTCTGGGAAGGAGAATTTGACATCATCCGCCCAAAGAAAAACCGCAAAGGCAATCGTCAGTTTACCAAAGAAGATATTGAGAATGTCCGTCTGATTTTCCATCTAGTGAAGGAGAAAGGATTTACCCTGCAGGGCGCGAAGGACATGATCAAAAACGACAATGGCACCATGAAGGACAAGATGGAGATTATTGATTCGCTGACCGCAGTGAGATCCTTTCTCAAGGAACTCAGGTCGCAGATCAAATAATATCCTTCTATGCACCAAGAACGGCTGGCATTGCTGGCACTTCACTTACTACCTGGCGTCGGCTCCTATACCATCCGGCAACTGATCAGTTACGTTGGCCAGGCCTCCACTATATTCGATACCCCCAGGAACAAATTACTGCGCATCCCTGGCGTCGGACCGTCCATTGCAGGGGCTGTCCTTGATGGGGCAAACCTTGAAAAGGCGCAAAAAATTATGGAAAAAGCGGCGCGGCGAAACGTGGAACTCCTGTTTCATACCGATCCGGGCTTTCCACGCCGGCTCCTGGAAATCCCGGATTGTCCCACACTTTTATTCTGCCGGGGCAGGAACTGCCTGGATCCGGTACACTCGGTGGCAGTGGTAGGCACCCGTCGGGCCACCTCCTACGGACTGGGGATGACGCGTGAGCTTGTAAGCGGGCTTGCCAGACACAAACCCCTGATTGTAAGCGGACTGGCCTATGGTATTGATGCTGAGGCTCATCGGGTTGCGCTGGAGAATGATCTTCAGACGGCGGCCATTATGGCGGGGGGCATTGAGTATATTTATCCGGCTGCTCACCGTCAATTATCCCGGAATATCGAAGCGCAAGGAGCCCTGGTCACTGAGAACGGCATTGACTCGGTTCCCGACGCTACCCGGTTTCCAGCCCGGAACCGCATCATCGCCGGTCTGTGCGATGTGGTTCTTGTCATCGAGGCGGCAGAACGCGGGGGTGCCCTGATCACGGCCGCCATCGCAAATGATTACAGCCGCGAGGTAATGGCTGTACCCGGAAATATCGGGCAGCGTTTTTCCGAGGGTTGCAATCACCTGATCAAAAGGCATCGCGCCCATCTGCTTACACGTACCGAAGACATTGAATATCTGATGAACTGGAACACAAACCAACTCCCTGCTGACCTCCCCCGGATGCCTCCATTGACCAATGAAGAAAGTCAGCTGATGGAAACCCTGGTTAAAAATGAAGAGCCGGTACACCTTGACCGGCTTAGCTGGGCACTTGGGCTCACCGTGGGCAAAACAGCCTCCCTGTTACTGCAGCTTGAGTTCAAAGGATTGGTAAAAGCTCTCCCGGGCAAGCAGTTTACGAGTATTCGCCCTTTCCATCAAAATCAGGATCATTCTACTGCCTGATTTAAAAATTAATGTTATTTTCAACCTTAATGGCTGGAAAACAACGCAAAAAGCTTCGAATTAACTGGCGCTATACCATTGGCGAAGTGCTTATCGTATTTATAGGAATAACCATTGCTTTCAGTATGAATACCTGGAAGGAACAAAGGTCGCTGAGTGCACAAAAGAATCAATACATTCAGAGCCTCCTTGACGATCTGGACAAGGAACGGGTTCATCTCGAACAGAATGCCGGGGAATTTCGCCTGAAGATCGAAACCGCACGAAATGTGCTTGACTATATGCGTAACGGAACGGGGACACCTGATTCGGCACTGATGCGTTTTTTTCAGCTGGCCCAGCTGATCAATTATAACCCGCCGCGGGTGACCTACGATATCATGGTAAATACCGGTGACCTGGACCTGATCAACCCCTTGTCGATGCAGAAGCAACTTGCCCTTCATTATGCAAACCAGCGTGAAGTGGACCAGGATTACGAACGGCTCAAACAGATCAATACCAGGTATTTTGCCGACCTGATGGTGGAGGAAATGGACTACGGTGCCATTCAGCGGGGGGACTTTTCAATTCTTCGCACCTCAAAAGTACAAAACCTTACCCAGAGCCTGCTGGGCGCCTATTACATCGCCCTGCAGACAACGGAAAATGCTGCAAAGGAAAGCGATGAACTACGTAAGTCACTAAACGGTGACCGGGAAAAATAACAGGCTTACCGACATAACTGCCTCCCCAATAGTTAAAATGGTTAAATTCAGATATATGGATAAGTATGTTTCTTTAATTCTCTTATTACTTCTCATGAACTCCTGCACCCCCTCTGAAAATCCGGCGTCCAATACCGAAGAAATCAGTCAGGACCTGCCGGAAAAAATAGTCATCTACCAGGTATTTACCAGGTTGTTTGGAAATACGAATACCACCAATAAACCCTGGGGAACCCTGGAGGAAAACGGGGTGGGGAAATTTGATGACTTCACTGACAAAGCGCTCGAGGAAATCCACGACCTCGGAGTCACCCATATCTGGTATACCGGTGTTCCTCATCATGCGGTAATAACCGATTACACTGAATACGGTATCAGCCAGGATGATCCGGATGTGGTAAAGGGCCGGGCCGGGTCACCCTATGCCGTCAAAGACTATTACAACGTCAATCCCGACCTGGCCAATGATCCGTCCAGGCGCCTTGACGAATTCAGAGACCTGGTGGCGCGAACCCATGCCCATGACATGAAAGTAATTATCGACATAGTTCCAAACCATGTGGCACGTAGATATGAAGGCATCTCACGACCAGACAGTGTAGAGGATTTCGGGGCCGGGGATGATGTTACGGTAGCCTACCGCCGGGACAACAATTTCTATTACATTCCCGGAGAGTCGTTTAAGGTACCTTTTCCTGAAAATAACTATGAGCCCCTGGGCGGGGACCCCCACCCGCTATCCGATGGTGAGTTTGAGGAGAATCCTGCAAAATGGACCGGGAATGGCGCCCGTGAGGCCAGACCTGGATTTTATGACTGGTATGAAACGGTCAAAATAAACTATGGGGTAAAACCTGACGGAACCAGGGACTTCCCGGAATTGCCTGATGGATTTCAGGATGAGCCTGAGTCGGTTCATTATGAGTTCTGGAAGGAGAAGGATGTGCCTGATTCATGGAAAAAATTCAGGGACATCGCATTGTACTGGCTGGAAATGGATGTGGACGGGTTTCGTTTCGATATGGCTGAAATGGTTCCCGTGGAATTCTGGAGTTATATGAATTCTGCCATCAAGATGAAGAATCCGGATGCACTGCTCTTGGCGGAAGTTTATAATCCTGCTTTATACCGCGATTATATCCACCTGGGTAAAATGGATTATCTCTATGACAAGGTTGAGCTATATGATACCCTGAGACATATCATCCAGGGGCATGGCAGCACGGATAATATTGCCCCCATCCAGGAAGGCCTGGCAGACATTGAGCATCACATGCTTCATTTCCTGGAGAATCACGACGAGCAAAGGATCGCCAGCCCGGAATTTGCGGGTAACCCTGACAAAGCCCGTCCGGCTATGGTTCTGTCTGCCACCATAAGCACGTCTCCTACCATGATTTATTTTGGCCAGGAGGTAGGTGAACCCGGAAAGGAGGATGCCGGATTCGGCGATCCTTCCAGGACATCGATCTTTGATTATGTGGGGGTTCCTCATCATCAGCGATGGATGAATAATGGAGCTTTTGACGGAGGCCAGCTCACTGAAAATGAGAAGGAATTGCGATCTTTCTACAAAAGACTGCTCAACCTGACTATACATAGCGAGGCCCTGCGCGGGGATTACCGGGAACTCCACTCACTTAACCGGAATGAAACCAGTGGGTACGACGACCGGTTATTTTCATTTGCCCGGTGGTCACCGAATGAAAAAATGGTTGTGATTACCAATTTCAGTCCGGACAGTACGTACAATTTCCGCTTGAGATTACCCGAGGAATTACTCGGAGAATGGGAATTCGAAGATGGATCTTACGAATTGAATGATGCCCTTCACCCTGAAGTATCGGTTACGCTCATGGTCAGTGACGGCCAGGGTTTCATGGAGGTATCACTACCTCCCCTGCACGCGCGAATATTCAGATATCCCTGATCGGCTTACTGAAATAATGTCTTGAGTGCGCCGCCTCCACCACACGGTCGATGGCCACGTAAAAAGCTGCCGTTCTCATGTCGGTATCATGTTGTTTTGAAACCTTGTGGACCAGTTCGTATGCCCGTCGCATGATTTTTTCCAGTTCATTGGTTACACGGTCAACGTCCCAGCGGAAATGCTGTATATTCTGGGCCCATTCAAAATAGGATACAGTAACACCTCCTGCATTGGCAAGGATATCTGGAATAAGAAGAATTCCGCGGTCATCAATAATCTGGTTAGCTTCAGGGGTCGTTGGCCCGTTGGCTCCTTCCACGATGATGGAAGCCCTAATTTTATCTGCGTTTTCCTCGGTCAGTACACCCCCCAGGGCTGCCGGGATCAGGATATCAGCGTCCCACGTGAGCACTTCATCCCGTTCAAACCCCTCTCCTCCTTCAAAGTCTTTCACTGATCTCGTTTCGGTCACCCAATCCGACAGTTTGGCAATATCCAGCCCGTCTTTGTTGGAAATACCCCCTCCGGCATCCGCCACCGCTACAATGCGGGCACCAGCTTCGTCAAGCAGGCGGGCGGTGTTACTTCCGACATTCCCGAATCCCTGAATGGCCACGGTTACCTCATCCATGGACTTACCTTTTTCTTTCAACGCTTCCTTCAGCACATACATGATACCGCGCCCGGTAGCTTCTTCCCTGCCTTCAGAACCAAACAATTGCAGGGGCTTGCCGGTAACCACCGCCGGATTAAACCCTTCATATTTGGAATACTCTTCCATAATCCAGCCCATGATCTTGGCATTGGTATTCACGTCCGGGGCCGGAATATCATTTATAGGCCCGATAATATCCTTCATTCGTTCGACAAATACCCGGGTGAGGGAATGCAGCTCCTTATCGGACATTTTCGACGGGTCACAGTCAATCCCCCCTTTTGCTCCTCCATACGGGACATCCACGACCGCTGTTTTCCAGGTCATTAAACTGGCCAGCGCGGTACTATGATCTTCGTTGACACTTGGATGAAACCGCAAGCCCCCCTTCATGGGACCACGATCGTTATTGTGCTGCACCCTGTACCCCAGGTAGGTATCCAGCTGGCCCTTATCATTTTCGATAATGAGTTCGGTTCGTACCACGCGCCGCGGAGTCAGCAGAACCGACCGGACCCTGTCTGACAGCCTGAGCAGGTCTGAGGCTTTATGAAAATAATTGTTGATATCCGAAAGCATGAAAATTAGATTAGTTGGTAAATAAATTTACGGCTTTCCGCCGTCATTTTTCTAACGTCCCCATCCTGTGCTTGTTTAATTTAAATCACCAATTAGAATGTATTAAGTTGTCCTGTACTGCTTTGTATCGTATCTTGATGAGTCAAAATATCATACCAAACAGATGCAAAAACACTTTCCGACCCTTATCCTGATCCTTTTGCCACTCATGGCGTACAGTCAAACTAACCAGACTGAAAATAAAATTGATTCACTGCTTTCGGTCATGACCCTCGATGAAAAAATCGGGCAGATGAATCAATACAATGGGTTCTGGGAAGTCACGGGTCCTGCACCGCAGGAAGGTTCGAATAAAGCAAAATATGACAACCTCAAAAATGGGATGGTCGGCTCCATGCTGAATGTCCGCGGAGTGGAAAACGTCCGGGCCATGCAGAAACTGGTAGTGGAAAATTCACGTCTCGGGATACCATTGATTTTCGGTTTTGACGTGATCCATGGCCATAAGACCCTTGCCCCCATACCCCTGGCCGAGGCGGCCAGCTGGGACCTTGAGGCCATTGAAAGATCGGCACAGGTGAGTGCGGATGAAGCCTCTGCCATGGGTATTAACTGGACCTTTGCGCCCATGGTGGACATCTCACGCGATGCCCGCTGGGGCCGGGTAATGGAAGGTGCCGGAGAAGACCCTTTCCTTGGATCCGCCATTGCCAGGGCTCGTATCCGCGGATTTCAAGGCGATGACCTGAGGGCAGAAAACACCATAGCAGCCTGCGCCAAGCATTTCGCAGCCTATGGGTTTGCCGAATCCGGACGGGATTACAATACGGTCGATATCGGCATGTCAACGTTATATAATGTTGTGTTCCCTCCCTTCCAGGCATCCGTGGAGGAAAATGTCGCTACCTTCATGAATGCCTTTAATATCGTAAACGGCATACCTGCTACGGGAAATGAGTGGCTGCAACGGGATATCCTTAAGAAAGAATGGGGGTTTGACGGTTTCATCGTTTCCGACTGGGGATCCGGACAGGAAATGATCGCCCATGGCTACGCCAGGGACCTGAAGCATGCCGCAAAACTTGCCGCAAATGCTGGTTCCGATATGGATATGGAATCCTATGCCTATGTTACCCACCTGAAGTCCCTGGTCGAATCCGGTGAGGTAAGCATGGACGTAATTGACGATGCCGTCCGCCGTATACTGCGGGTCAAATACGACCTGGGGTTGTTTGAGGACCCTTACAGATATTGCGACGAAGAGCGTGAGCAAAACAGGATTTATCACGAGGAAAATATGAATGCGGTGCTCGATATGGCCAAGCGCTCCATTGTATTGCTGAAAAATGAGAATAACATTCTCCCGTTAAACAAAACCCAGGAAGGTATCGCCGTTATAGGCCAGCTGGCAGGAGATAAAAACAGTCCGCTCGGGAGCTGGCGAATCGGATCGGACGATAATTCGGCGATATCGGTAATCGAAGGACTTGAAACGTATGCCGGAACAAATATGACCTATGTCGAGGGACCTCCTGTTTTCAAGGGCGAGGTTTCCTTCATCCAGGAAGTGGATATCAATGAAAGTGACCGGACCGGGTTTACCGAGGCAGTGGACCTCGCACGAAATTCAGAAGTGGTGATCATGGTTCTCGGAGAGCATGGATTTCAAAGCGGTGAAGGCCGCAGCCGGACAGAACTCGGGTTGCCTGGCCTTCAGCAGGAGCTCCTGGAAGCAGTTTATGAGGTGAATCCCAATATTGTGCTGGTTCTCATGAACGGACGCCCGCTTACCATACCCTGGGCAGACGAGCACATACCTGCCATTGTGGAAGCCTGGCATCTGGGCACCCAAACCGGTAATGCGGTAGCCCAGGTTTTATACGGAGACTATAATCCTTCCGGTAAACTGCCCATGACGTTTCCCCGTTCAGTCGGACAGGTCCCGATTTATTATAATCACTTCAGCACAGGCCGGCCCAACCCGCAGACCACGGTATTCTGGACACATTATACAGACGAATCAAATGATCCGCTTTATCCCTTCGGTTACGGCCTGAGTTACACGCAATTCAGTTATTCAGACCTGACTGTTGACGAACCGCAAAACGGCCGGGTAAACGTATCGGTAACGGTGACAAACACCGGTTCCAGGGCCGGCGAGGAGGTCGTGCAACTGTATATCCGCGATGTGGTTGGCAGCCTTGTGCGTCCGGTAAAGGAACTCAAGGGGTTTGAGAAAATCATGCTGCAGGCCGGTGAAACACAGACCGTTACTTTTGCACTTACAGAAAAAGAACTGGGTTTTTACAATAACCAGGGTCAGTACCTGGTGGAGCCGGGTAAATTCGAGGTAATGGCAGGGGGCAACTCAAAAGATGTATTGAAGGCTGAATTTACACTGGATTAGCCCAGGATTTCCAGTGACAGACTGATAGCCTCCTCAAATTCCTTGTCATCAATATCCAGCGATTCATTCCTGGACTTAAGAAATTGGACCAGGGTCTCTGTGGCGATATTACCCACCAGGTCATCCTTGGCCATGGGACATCCTCCAAATCCGCGGACTGCACTGTCAAACCGGCGGCATCCGGCTACATAGGCTGCATTGATACGATGTGCGGCCTGATCGGGACGGGCATGAAAATGAGCGCCCCATTCGATATCGGGATAGGAGTCACGAACCGTTTCAAATACCGAGGTGATCAGCTCATCATTTGCCATTCCCACCGTATCGGCCAGTGAAATAGTCTTAACCCCCATGGCCACCAGGATCCCGGCAAATTTCTCCACGATTTCCGGAGAATACGGATCCTCGTAAGGGTTGCCGAAACCCATCGATATGTATACTACGAGTTCCTTCCGGTTGCGTTCACACAGGGCGAGAATATCATTCATCTCATTGAGCGCTTCCATGATCGACTTATTTGTATTGCGTTGCTGGAAGGTTTCTGAAATTGAGAAAGGAAATCCAAGGTAATCAATGGCATCAAAGCCCAGAGCGTCCACAGCACCCCGTTTGTTTGCGACGATCGCAAGCAATTTTGTGGATGAATTCTCCGTCTCAAGTCCGCGTATCACCTCGGCTGTATCCCGCATCTGGGGAATGGCCTTTGGAGAAACAAAACTGCCAAAATCCAGTGTATCGAAACCGACCGTGAGAAGCTTGCTGAGGTAGCGGATTTTATCAGAAGTTGGTATAAAATCCGATAAACCTTGCATGGCATCACGCGGGCATTCAATGAGCTTTACCATGGAAGCAAATGTATCCCAATCTCCTCATAAAGACAAAATAAACCTTTGGACGGCAAATTAGTCTTTTTAACCTCTAAAGCTTTGCCATAAAGGTGGTTACGGGCATGTTTAAGAGGATAGAAATCTTTTTTACGCAAAAACCTATGCCATTATTACCTCAAAACGGGACACTGGGATTACAGCGGGCTGCGCACTTGTTGCAGCGCGCTACGTTTGGTGCCACGAAAGCACAGATTGATTATATGGCAGGCCTTTCAGCCGGACAAGCCGTAAATCTGCTGTTTTCCACAAACATTCCCCAGGCTCCGGCTCCGGTTGACCCGGAAACCGGCATCAACTGGGTGGATACCGCTTATGACGAAGATAACGAGCTCGATTACCAGGAGCTGTTTGTTCGCTGGTACCTGGGCAGAATCCTTGGTTCCGGCAATGCGGCTTCCACAACCCTGGCAGAATCTGCCCGGGAGAAGGTGGTATTCTTTATGCACAGCTTTTTTACATCCATGCGTCAGAAAGTACGCAGCGGCCGGGCCCTGTACTACCAGAATGAACTCTTCAGGACATTTGCCCTGGATGCACAGGACAGCACGCTGGGACCCCGTGATTTCAGGACGCTTGTAAAAAAGATCAGCCTGGACAATGCCATGATCCGCTTTCTGGATGGCAGCCGGAATGTAAAAGGGAGCCCGAATGAAAATTACGCCCGTGAAATGCTGGAATTGTATACCATCGGACGCGGACTCGAAGGATCCAACCCGCCGGCCACCGAGCAAGGGGATTACATTCACTACACCGAGCAGGATGTTCGCGCCGCCGCCAATGTGCTTACCGGCTATGAATACGACAATACATTCTCCAATATTGATCCTGAAACAAATCTGCCAACGTGTAATCTGCGCGGCAACGGGACAGCCCATGAACAGGACGACAGCCTGAAGGTATTCAGTTCCCGGTTTAACAATCAGCAAGTCACCCAGAATGCTGCGTTGCTCAACGGAGAGGATGCCACCTGGGATAGCATGACGGACGAACTGGATCAGTTGCTTGATCTGATATTCTCCCGTCGCGAGACCGCCTTACATATTTGTCGCAAGCTGTACCGCTATTATGTACATTACGACATCGACCAGGCCCTGGATGCAGATATCATATCGTCCATGGCAGACATATTTGTGGCGAGCGGATTCAGAATTCAGCCAGTCATTCAGGCTTTGCTTACAAGCACCCACTTTTTCGATTCCCTTGGGGGTGTGGAAGATGATAAATTCGGCGGGATCATCAAATCACCGGTAGAACTGGTTGCCGGGTCACTTACTTTTTTGGAAGTAGCCATTCCGGATCAGACCAACCAGGCGGCTGAATTCAATCAGCTGGCCGAGGATCTTCTCGCCATAATCCGGCGACAAGGACTTGATCTGTACGAACCCATCGAAGTAGCGGGTTACCCGGCCTACCACCAGTTTCCCAAATTTAACCGGAACTGGATAACCACCAATTACCTGGTCCAGCGATATGATTTCATCCGCACCCTCATGGAAAACAATATGGGCTACTGGAATATACGCGGATTTGTGCAACAGCAGTTTGGGGCTGCGGCCGGCGACGCACGCCAGCTGATCCTTGCCCTGGCCCCGTATGTTTTCCCGCTGGCGAATAACCTGGATTTCAATGCCCAGACAGGCTCAATCACCGGAGAGCGTTTGTCGTATTTTCTATATGCCTTCCTGACGGCCAACCAATATACGGAAGCGGAATGGACATCGCTTTATGCAAATGCGGATGTCAATTACCTGGAGGTGGAGACTTTATTGAAAAGCTTATTCAACGCCATGCTTCAAACACCTGAATATCAACTTCACTGATTATGAAAAGAAGGAATTTTTTAAAGAGTATGCCTCTGATTGCGGGCACCAGCTTTACCCTCCAGCAGATTCCCATGCGGGTCATGGCAGAAAAAAACCATTTTCTCAGGCTGGCTCAGACAAGTTCGAATGACCGCGTGCTGGTGATCCTTCAACTGCATGGAGGTAACGACGGGTTAAATACATTTATTCCGGTAGAACAGTACGACCTGTACTACAGCCGCCGTGCCAACATCGCGATACCTGCCAAAAACAGTAACCGAAGCATGATTCCGCTTGATTCAACGCTTCCGCTTGCCGATCAGGTTGGTTTACACCCTGATATGATTGGTGTAAAGGAGTTATATGACCAGGGGCGTATGGCGGTGGTCCAGGGGGTGTCCTACCCTCAGAACAACGGTTCCCACTTCCGGGGCCGGGACATCTGGCATATGGGAGGAGGAATCAATGACTATTACAGTTCGGGCTGGGTGGGAAGATACCTTTCCAGAGATATCGCCCCTATGATATACCCGGAAGAATTTCCCAACAGCAACTATCCTGATCCGCTGGCCATCGAAATGGGCAGCGAGATTTCGCTCGCCTTCCACCAGGAAGACAATATACCATTGTCCATTTCGCTCGCCAGTGACCCGGATGCCTTCGCACAGCTTGTGGAAAGCCTGGAAGGATTTACGGACGAAGGATTTGATCCGCGGGGCAAACCGCCGGCGTTTCTGGATAATTCACCCTACGGCAAGGAGCTGAACTGGATCCTCGGCCTGGAAGACAAGTCGGAAGACTATGCAGCGCGCCTTTACGAGGTATACAGCCGGTCGCAGCCCACGTCAGTCACCTACCCGGAAAACTATCCGTTTGCGGCTCCTAAATCGAGTCGAAGGAACCGGCTCACCCCGCAGCTGCAGATGATTGCCCGGTTGCTGCATGGCGGCGGAGCCGGACAAGGTGTTGGCACCAAAGTATTCCTGGTGAAACTCGGCGGATTCGATACACATGCCGAGCAGGTAGAAGATCACAATCCTACCATGGGAGGACATGCCGCACTGCTTCACCATATTTCTTCTGCGATGAAAGCATTCCAGGAAGACCTCAGGGCCCGTGGAATCGAAGACCGCGTGCTTACGGTGACCACTTCTGAATTTGGCCGCCGTATTCCATCCAACGGAAGTTACGGAACTGACCACGGAACCGGCGCCCCCCTGATGGTCTTCGGAAAAGGTGTGAGACCCGGGGTATACGGAACCAACCCTGATGTTTCAAGAAATAATGTCGACATGCAGTTTGACTACCGCCAGGTCTATGCCAATATATTGAAAGACTGGATGCAGGTAGACGAAGACGTCATTGCCAATGACATATTTTTCGGCAATTTCATAAACGGATCTGCCGAAGACGGAACGCCTTATTCCCCTCTTCCCGTGGCACGGCAGCAGATCACCTCCAACGAAGCTTTCTTTCATGACCGGTTTGGTCTGGACGACGCTTGGCCTAATCCGGCACATGATTTCACGCAGATCAGGTTCCGCATCAATGCCACGGTGGATGTTTCGATCAATATGTACGATATCCATGGAAAGCTGGCTAAAACCGTATTGCAGGAACGTCGCGATCCAGGAGAACATGTCGTGGAGGTATCCCTTGAAAAACTTCCGGCCGGCATTTATATCTACCAGGTAAAGGCCGGACTTCTGAATGAATCAAAAAAGTTAATCGTAAGGAAATAGCATGAAACGAATCCTGATTTTTTGTCTTTGTTTAACGGCCCTCTTTTTTGCCGAACCAGCATCCGGCCAATCGACCCAGCGCAAAGGAAAATACGCGCAACGCCCCGACCGGAAAAGCGATTTTCTTAAAACACAGTGGTGGCTGGGCATCTATGGCGGGGTAAATATCGCCGAGGCAAACCCTGGCCAGCGTTACACAGGTCTGGTCGCCCTCAATTATGATGGCAGTCAGAATGAAAAATCCTATGATGATTACTCACTTCCGGGGGGTCAGGCAGGCATCAGTGTAACCTTTTATCACCGTGGATTTTCCTTTACCTTTTCACCCCATTACCGCACTGAGCGTTTCTCCTACAGCAACAGCTACGTATGGGAATCGCAGGAAAATACACTGAACACCCTGGCGCTTGAGTATCAGCAGGATCACAACCTCCAGTATGCGGAACTGCCCCTGTTTATCAAATATGATGTATTGTCAGGCCGGCTCAGGCCGTTTGTGCAGGCGGGCGTATTTTACCGCCGGCTGCTCAACGCAGAAAAAACGGTCATGACCTCGGGGGTCGACTATGCCTCCGGCGGAAGCGGACCCTTTCAGTCTGAAGATGTCAGCGTGGGAGCTAAAGACCTTTTCACTTCCTCCGCCACGGGTATAGCCGGAGGAATAGGCTGTACCTATGACGTTTGGAACGTACGGCTTATGCTGGATGTAACCTATCGCAAAGGGCTTACCGATATCGCCAATGCGGAAAACCGGTATGGAGAAAACCCGATCACAGGCATTGGAGATGCCATGGACGACATCAGGTTAAACAGTATCAGTGTAAACATTGGTTGTGTATTTCCACTGCGATTTATCAGTAAAAACCTTAAAGCCATCGACTAATGCGTAATTTTTCAATCTTCACATGTCTTTTGTCGGCCTGGGCCATTCTCAGCGGCTGTGAGTCATCGGAAAGTGTGGCTGACCCTGCCTTATCATTCACCCGTATCTACGATGACAACCGGTTTGAAGCATCGTATAATCCCCTGGATATTACGCAGACCTCCGACGGAGGGTATCTTATCCTGGGAAGCCGGAAAACAGACCTTTCCGATTTTATGGGACTGTATTTGCTTAAAACAGACGAGGCTGGAAATTTTGTAAGCGAACAGGATTATTCTGCCACGCTGGTACATCCCCTGGATGAAATACTTGAGATAAACAACCGATTTTATCTGGTCGCCATGGATCCGGTCAGTCTGGGAGCGGTTCTGGTACGTCTTGAAGAAACCGGGGAGGCAGGTGATATCACACCGCTTGGCGGGCTGGTGTACCCGATGGGTGCAGGTACAGACGGATCCAGCATCATCCTTCAAAGCTTTAACCTGGACGATAAACTAACCGTGATGAGTGTGCATTCGGTAAGCGGACAAACCCAGCTGACCAAGACCTATTCGATCGGACCGGGCAGTGATTATGTCGTGCCCATCCTCGAGCATTTCACCGACAATGGCAAACAACTTCCGTTTAAAGCCGGTAAATTGCCGGGGGGCGCATATTACTTCAACGGGTTTTACAACTATACTTTCTCCCTTGTCTTTACGGATCTTCAGGCAGATGAACCGCTGGGAGTTACCCAGGGACAGCATGATGATGGCGGGATCAGTGCGGTACAGCCGCTTCAAAACCAGGAATTTGCACTGGCCAGTTTCAATTTCGGAAGTAATTTCCTGATGCCACGGGAGACGCTTAACACGACCGGCATTTCTTCAGCGGTCGACCTGGTCGACAACCCATTTCCGGAGCTTGTCCAGGATGCTCCCATAGAACTTAAAATCCTGAGCGGACCGTCACCCCGGATCGTCTATGGCAGCCATACCCGAAACGGTCAAATGGCCTTGTACAGTTTCGACCAGACCGATGGGACCCTTACCGGGACCAAGTACCTGGGATACAGCAATCAGACCGAACTTGCAGGCTTCACACAGACAGAGGACGGAGGAATGGCAGTACTGGGACGTACCTATATCGCGGGAAGGTTCGGGAGAATGGTCCTCTATAAACTGAGTGCCAAGGAGGCACAGGATTTCCTTAACTAATTACCGGAATCAATGAAACAAAAAACCCTGCCGTGGCGAGGCAGGGTTTTGATTTATGTGTTAATGTTGATTTCCCGACGGTAACCTGAGGTAAAATCACTCAGCGGTAACCTAACCTGCAATATTCCGCCTTCGAAATCAGCGGTAATTCGTTGATGATCTATATCAAGGGACAACGGACAGGCTGCCAGCACGTGGGGTACGTGAAGCTTTTGCTCTCCGGTTATTTCAAATTCCATTTCGTGAGAGATGATTAAATGCTTTTCCGCGATCTCCACTTTAAGCTTATCCTCAGCCACACCAGGAATTTTCACAGTTACATTATAATTCTGTGCATCCCGTTCCACCCGTATCTGGGGTTCTATGGTTCCTCCGTGAAGCGTATTCAGTATATTAGCGGTTGTCAATAACTGTCTGACTTCACTTTTACTTACATCATATCGCATAATTCCTCCTTGATTT
>CAZLZD010000050.1:30363-30637 GCA_964563925.1 uncultured Roseivirgaceae bacterium
TCAATACTCGTGCCATTTGAAGAAATAATATACGATATTCTGACTGAATGTCCGAATAGATTCAATTACTATGACAGGATGTCCTAAAAGGGTTCCTTTGCAATACGGTGGATGGATGTGGATTTACCCATTGAATAGTAATGAAGTACGGGAACACCATACTCTATGAGCTCTCTCGACTGTTTTACAGACCATTCAATGCCAACTTCCCTAACCGCCTCTTTTGTTTTACACTTTTCCACCGCATCAGAGAGTTCTTCCGGGATATCAATGT
>CAZLZD010000051.1:0-29728 GCA_964563925.1 uncultured Roseivirgaceae bacterium
CCTTTTAACAGGAGGTTGTAAGGTTTTCCATGACCCGAATGCAGGAAAAGCCATTCAACAACCCGTTATTGAGCGGTCTGACGACGGGGATTATGTCACCGTACGGGCTGGAGGTATTTATGAGGCAGGAGAATTTAAGAGGTTTCTGCTGGGTGACCATTACCGTGATTTATGGAATACGCCGGTCAGGGTACAGGTCCTGGACCTTGACGAGGTACACGGTGGCCTTGAAATTCTGGAAGCGGGGGGAGGAATGCAAACCTATTCCCTGAAGCTGAAGGGAGGAGATGGTCAGCTCTATTCCCTGCGTTCGGTGCAAAAAGATCCGACCCCAACGATTCCGCAGCCACTGCAATATTCATTTGCCGATGACATCGTTCAGGATCAGATTTCCGCTTCGCATCCATACGGACCGTACATACTTCCTCCGCTGGGCGATGCGGCAGGTATTTATCACACGAACCCCAAACTGTATTACCTCCCAGACAACAAGGAGCTGGGAGAATACCGCAAGGAGTACGGTGGTTCACTGGTTATGCTCGAAGAGGATCCGGATGAAGACTGGTCGCATTATGAAGATTTTGGTTACACGGAGAATGCGGTAAGCCTGGAAACCATGCTGGAGGATTTGCGGGATGACAATGATAATTACGTCGACCAGAAATTCTTTTTACGGGCAAGGCTTTTTGATATGTGGATCAACGACTGGGATCGGCATGGGGGGCAGTTTCGCTGGGGGGAATATGAAGATGAAGATCAGACCATGTACCGTCCGATTCCGGAAGACCGGGATAATATGCTTTTCAAATTTGACGGCGTAATTCCATGGATAATCAGCAGAAAGTGGGCCATGCCTAAATTTCAGGATTTTCAGCCGAATACCGAGAACATGGCCGGTCTGAATGAAAATGCCCGGTATGTCGACCGGCGCTTTCTCACAGCACTGAGCGAGTCAGACTGGCAGCAGGTCGCAAGGGACCTTCAGGCGAGGCTGACCAATGAGGAGATCCGCAAGGCAGTTCATTTATTGCCGGATACAATTTTTGCCCAGAATGGTCAGGAGCTCATTGATGTACTCGAGGCACGAAAATACAACCTGGAAGATATGGCGCTTCGTTATTATCATATTCTGGCCCGGGAAGTGGATGTGGTCGGAAGTGATGACAGCGAATACTTCGAAGTGCACAGGCATCCTGACGGCAATACCCAGGTCCGGGTTTACGAATCAGACGAAGATGGTGAAAAACAAAGGGAAATCTACTTCCGGGAATTCAAGGAAGATGAAACCAGTGAAATACGGTTATACGGATTAGGCGACCGCGATCATTTTGTTATCACCGGCGCATCCGATAAGGGTCCCCTGGTGCGAATTATCGGGGGAGAAGGAAAGGACCGGCTTGATAATACCTCCGTTATTCACGGCTGGGGTAAGAAATCCATTTTCTACGATACGCAGGACGGGAATGATATTTCAGAAGATTCCGAAGACAACAAGGATGTGAAATTTATATTGAGTGATAATCAGCATCTGCTTCGGTATGACATGGAGTCGTTTAAATATGACGTGCTTGCGCCAGCCGCAATGATCGGATATAATTTTGATGACGGGCTTTTTCTCGGTGCCGGGGTTTTACTTAAGACGCACGCCTTTAACCGACGCCCCCATTCAACCTATCAGAAACTAATGGCTAATTTCAGTCCTTCCCGGAATGCCTGGGCATTTGAATATACCGGTGACTTCAGGAAAGTGGTGCGATCGCTTGGCGTGCATGTGGATGCAAGGCTGCGCTGGCCCAACTTTTTCAGTAATTTTTATGGCTATGGAAACAATACGGTAATTGAAGAAAACCCTTCGTTCTATGAAGTACTGTACAATGAATTCAAACTGAATCCCTCTTTTACACTGGATGGAAGAAATTCACGGGTGATGTTTGGTCCGCAATACTGGATACTTGATGCGAAACGAGAACAGGAAACCTTTGCCGCCAATGACCCGTCGCTGCCTGAGGATGCCTTCGAAACCAACCGGTATATCGGGTTCCGGATAGCCTCGGATGTACGAACGATTGAAAGTGAGACCTTCCCGGAAGACGGGGTCTGGTGGACGAGCAGCATTGAATTTAATGCCCAGACGAATTATTCGAATTCAAAATTCAGCACCCTGGAAACGGAACTGCGCGGCTATTATACCGTCGAAATGCCGTTCGAATTTATTATCGCCGGACGCGTTGGGGCGGGTACAATCGCCGGTGATTTTAATTTTTACCAGGCCCAGACAATAGGAGGGAACCGTGGGTTTAATGCCCAGGGAAGAGTCCGGGGCTTGCCGCGGGACAGGTTCAGCGGACGGTCTGCTCTTTATCAGAACCTTGAGGTACGAGTGCCACTCGTTTCCCTGCCCTTTTACTATCTTCCTTTCCAGCTGGGGGTTTATACCTTCGTGGATAATGGCCGGGTATGGAGTGATCTTGCCGATTCCAACGAATGGCACACCGCGTTTGGCGGCGGATTGTATGTCAGGCCATTTGGTGTGATGGTAACGACCTTTGGCATTGCCCGGTCTGAAGAGGATACCCTGTTCAATCTGAACCTTGGATTTATGTTCTGAAATGGGACGAAATCAGGCCATCCAGGAGGCTTCGTTCAGAAACTCGTCAAATTCAATATTGGCATTGGCACCATAGGGGGTGCTGATCGTACCGCGGGTTCCGTCCGTAGCTTTTATCGCATACAGGATAGACATATCGTCCGGGTTGGTGCGGCCTTCAAAACGAAATTCATTTTCTACGGTGAGCTGTGCAGCATCATAGGTTTTTCCGGTACCCATATCCTGAAGTTTCCCCTCGCGGAAAATAAATTCCGATGCATAACCTTGTTTTTTCAGGTCGTCCATCACTTTGCTTAACGGAGATAGATGATGATTTGTCATGATGTGTTTTTTTGAAGTGAACAGTGCGAATGACGTGCCAGACTGAAAGCCGGGAAGGTATTTCCTTCCGCCCTCAACCTGCTTGCCTCATCTACAATAATGGGCAAGAGTGTGTATATCCTTCTACATCCTGAATACTAAAAGAAGGCTTATATCCATCCTGTCCGGTTGGTACAAATTTTTCACTAATGTTTATGCAGGAAATTTTGTGTTTCCGGCATCATACGGAGATAATCACCGTATATAAAATTAGAGAAAGTTAAACCTTAAAAACATAACACCATGAATAACACCACGAAAGTAATTCTAGGAGTAGCAGTTGGAGCCCTTGCAGGAGCAGTAACCGGTTTGTTGCTGGCCCCCGAAGATGGAGCCAAGACGCGTAAAAAAATTACGAAGGAAACAGACAAGCTCCGCCATTCCATCTCGGATGCTGTATCTGAGAGCCTGGAAGCTGCCAAGGGCAAATACAATACCCTGCTCGATGAATATGCCAGAGCAGGACGTAAGTCTATTACTAAAGCCAAGAACAAGGCGAAGGCTGATGCCTAGAGGAAGGAACGACTAAATAAATGTTCAACCCAAAATCAAGATGATTATGACTGACCAGGAAATGAAAGGAAACTGGAACCAGCTGAAAGGAAAGCTGAAGCAAGAGTATGGAGAACTTACCGATGATGACCTTAAATATTCGGAGGGAAAGTTTGATGAAATGCTTGGACGTGTTCAAAAGAAAACCGGAAAGACTAAAAGTGAGCTCAGAGCTGAGTTAGACAGATTATAATCCGGATACGAAAAAAGGAGGCCCCTGAAGTGATTCGGGGGTTTTTTATGTGTAAACCAAAACCAGGCTAATGGATATTGAAATTAAGGAACCACTTGAAAAAATAACCTCTAAAGTCGAAGGCTGGATCAATTCATTTTTTGAATTACTGCCCAATATGTTTGTGGCCCTTTTACTGCTGATCCTGTTTATCGTCCTTGGCAAGCTGGTCAAGCGACTGGTTAATAAGGCATTGCTGAAAACGGAATCCAATAAAACGATCAGGGACCTGCTCTCGGCTATATGTTATTACGCGGTCCTAGCCCTTGGCTTGTTTGTGATACTGGACATTCTCCAGCTGAAACAGGCGGTAGTCTCCTTGCTGGCCGGGGTAGGGGTAATCGGGCTTGCCCTTGGTTTTGCTTTTCAGGACATTGCGGCAAACCTGATCTCAGGTATAATCCTGGCCGTGCGTAACCCTTTCCATGTGGGAGATGTTATCTCTGTAAAGGATGTGATGGGGACGGTTTCCCGAATGAATCTTCGGGCTACCGTGGTTCATACGTTCCAGGGCCAGGAGGTCTTCATTCCGAATAAGGAAGTGCTGCAAAGCAACATCACCAATTACAGTGTCCTGGGACACCGGCGGATCGACCTGGCCGTGGGTGTGTCCTACGGTGATAATTTACAAAAGGTGGAAGACCTGGTGAAAAGTACCATACAGGATATGGAAGGTGTGATACGCAAAGACGATATCATATTTGATTATGTGGAATTCGGATCAAGTTCCATCAACTTTAATATCCGGTTCTGGATTGATTATCCGGATCAGCCCGGGTTTCTGGCCATGCGCAATAAAGCCATCAAAATAATCAAAAAGGCATTTGATGAGCATGACATTACCATTCCTTTCCCAATTCGTACACTCGATTTCGGGATCAAGGGGGGAGAAACGCTTTCTCAGATGAAATTACATACTATCGATAACGCCCAAGAAAATGGAAACCAATAAGTCAGAATTGAAATTATATTACAACTCGAACAAGAAACGCGACCGTGAGACATTCGGGTATTCAGAATCTCTGGACGTGCGGATCAATGAACAGGATCTGAGTAAAACCAACCTGACCGAGCGTCAGTTTGCTGAAATCGCCAGGCAAATGGATATTGACATCAACGAGCTGGCGGATAAAAATTCAGATTACTATTTATCGGAGCTGAAGGACAAGGACTTTAGTGAAGACGAAATGCTGAAATTACTGGCCGTACATCCCGAATTGGTGAAAACTCCCATTGCATGGATAGGTGAACATGCGTATTTTGTGGAATCACCGTTCAAACTCATACCTGAGGACCTGGAGATAGAAGGAATACAGTCTGATAAAAGTCAGGGTGCAGAGAATTCCGATAATAGTATCTAGGTATTCCTCATCAGAATCTAATGCAAAGCAGAATTCAGCAGGCCTTTCAAGATTTCTGGGACTCCATTGTCACACGGTCCCCGGATATCCTGGTAGGCCTTATTTTATTTGTTGTCTTTTTTGTCATCGCTTTCCTTGTAAGGAGGCTGATCAGGAACCGCCTGGGCAAGCGGGTAAAGGATCCGCTCCTGGTTAATTTTATTGCCCGGACCTTTTTTCTCATTATCCTGATCATAGGAATCGTCATATTCCTGGGACAGGCTGGTCTCAGCAAAGCAGCCAGCAGTGTGCTGGCCGGGGCCGGGGTGGGGGCACTGATCCTGGGTTTTGCCTTCAAGGATATTGGCGAAAACTTCATTGCCGGGTTTTTTCTGGCCGTTTCCCGACCCTTCAGTATTGGAGATATCGTGTCGATTGATTCTTTTACCGGTAGGGTCAAGGCCCTGAATTTCAGAAACACACACATCCGTACCTTTGACGGCCGGGATATTTTTGTCCCAAACGCCAACATGGTAAAAAATACCCTGACCAACTTTACCCGTGACGGATTGATGCGCCACGATTTTGTTGTGGGCATTGATTATGAAGATGATACCGCAGAGGCAATCCGGATAATTCTTGAGAAAATGGAAACCCTTCCGGATATCGTTTCGACCGATGAACTCAAGCCGTTTGTCACGGTGAATAATTTCGGTGTCAGCACCGTTGATCTGAAAATACACTTCTGGATCAATACCTATGATTTTCTGGGCTCAATTACGGTATTAAAGAGCAATGTGATGGTGGAAGTATTCAGAAAACTAAAGGAAAAAGGATTTACACTTCCTGCCAATATCGTAGAACTCAAGATATACCAGGAGGGAAGTCCGATCCCGTTGAAAGTGGTTAATGAGGACTTCAGGAAATAAAGCCGCCAGCGCTGTGTCATGAAAAGACTACGAGATTTTATTTATTCGACGAGCCGCAGGGTCGCAAACAGTATTGCATTCTACCCGGCCCTGATCACCTTTATTTTTTTCCTGCTGGCCCTGGCCATGCTCATGATTGAGTACAGGGATTACATGAAAGAGATCAAGGATTTTCTTGAGCCGGTCCTTGTTAAGACCGTGGATGATGCACGATTAATTCTGGGAACGCTCGTAGCCAGCATCATCTCGCTAATGGTATTCAGTTTCTCTATGGTCATGATTGTGCTGAACAGGGCCTCATCGATGCTGACACCGCGCGTGATACCCGGTCTTATTTCCAGGAAATCACATCAGATCGTACTGGGTTTTTACCTGGGCACTATAATCTTCTGCCTGATCCTTATTGTGAACATTCACCCCCCGGCATACGATACCCTGGTGCCAAGCATTGGTACCATGCTTGCCCTGATCTTTGGCATTACATCCCTGTCAATGTTTATCTATTTCATCGATGACATATCCAAGTCAATCCAGACAGATAACATTCTCCAGAAAATATACAGGGACACAAAACATAAGATGAAATCCATGGAGATCGACAAGTCGGATGTGGCCGAGCTGCCTGACAGTTCCTCCTGGACGGCTATTGAATCTGACCGGACCGGCTACCTGAAGCAGATAAGGATGAATACGCTGTTACACCTGGCCTCAGAGCACGATTTTCAGCTTTCCGTGGAGGAGAATATTGGCTTCTTTATGGTGAATAATTATCCTTTCCTGCGGGTTGACAAAGAGCTTGATGCACAGGTAAAGGATTCTATCCTTGATTGCTTTGTGTTTTATACCGAGGAGCATGTGGGAGACCATTACCTGTTTGGTATGAAGCAGATTTCAGAGATTGCCGTTAAGGCCCTGAGTCCGGGGATTAACGACCCGGGTACTGCGATAAAGGCCATTGACCTGCTCAGTATCCTCTTTATTCAAAAATCCAGGATGAAGGAGAAACGTTTTGAAAAAGACGAATCCGGCGATATCCGGATCTGGATGCCGGGTACTTCCCTGCGACAGCTTCTGTACAACAACCTGACGCCCATCAGGCAATATGGCAAGAGCGACCCGACCGTGCTGCTGAAGCTGCTGGAAATGATGATCAACCTCGCGTATTCCGACCTCCATGACGAAAACCTGCAGGATCTGATCGTGGAATTCGTCCAGAGCCTGTATGAATCCTGCCAGGCTTCTGTGGACACTGAACTGGACCGGCGCCAGATTAACTATTCGCTCCGGGAACTAGCCCGTCTCCTGGACGAGGAAATTCCCCTGCTTGAGGGTGTGGATGAGAAGTAACAGGCTGTGGAATTTTCAAGGGTTGTGTTTCCTGTTTATGCCTGTCAGTGCCCGTAGCCCGACCTTATTCTGTGGCATGATATTTTTACTTTATCCTGTAGAAACAGGGATGGGTATGCCACTTCGTCTTTTAAGGGAGAATGCATACCGGTAAATAACAAAACAATGAATATCATAAATAAATCCACATTTAACGAGTTAGCCAGGGTGCACGAACCGCACTGTGTCAGTATATATATTCCAACCCACCGGGCCGGTGGTCCGGAAGGGATCAAGCAGGACCGGATCAATTTTAAAAACCAAATCCAGGAGGCCGCACGCAAACTGGAGGCTTACAATCTCACGAAAGATCAGATTTCCTCCAGCCTGAAGCCCGCACGCGATCTGCTGGAAGATGAGTCTCTCTGGAGTCATCTGGGAGAAGGACTGATGGCATTCCTATACGGAGATACCATGCGGTATTTCAGGGTGCCGGTAAGTTTTGATCCCCAGGTCCATATCGAAGACCATCTGTACCTGTTACCGGCCATTCCCCTTCTGACCGATGCCGGCAGGCACTTCATCATGTCGGTCAGCCTGAACAACGTCCGCTTTTTTGAAGCCACCCGGCAGTCGGTAAGCGAAGTCGACGTAAGCGCGCTTGTACCGGAAGGACTGGAAGACGCCGTTGGATCGGATTATGAGCAACAGTCACTTCAGTTCCGAAGCGGACAGGACCTGAACCCGCAAAGCCCGATGTATCATGGCCAGGGTTCGGGAGAAATGCCGGAGAAAAAAGAAGAGGCGGAAAAATATTTCCACCAGGTTAACGAAGGGATCATGGACATTCTCCACGACGAAACAGCTCCACTGGTGATAGCCTGTGTAGATTATTTGTTCCCCATTTACAAGAAAGCCAATACCTACAAGCACCTGGAGGATGAATTCATCCCGGGTAACCACGACGAGACGCGTCCCGGCGAATTGCAGCAGAAGTCGTGGAAGATCGTAGGGGAAAAATTTGACAAGGACCGGGATCAGGAAATCAGCCGGTTTGAAGAAAAACTGAGTGCAGCCAAAGCTTCCTTTAATGCAGCTGAGGTCCTTCCGGCCGGAATGATCGGACAGGCCGAAACGATGTTTGTGAAAAAGGGAAGTGAAATCTGGGGCACCTATGACCCCGACAAGCATTCGATTGACGTGTCTGAGGTACACCGTATTGGACAGAGCGAGTTGATTAACGAAGCAGCCATTAAAACGGTCGAGAAGGGAGGAAAAGTCCTCTACCTCAGCGAAGATGAGATGCCGGAAGAAATGGAAACTGTGGCGGCCACCTACCGCTATTCCATGTAGAAGAATTAAGTAGAAATATAAAAAATAATAAGATATGAATGACTTACTAAAGAATAAACGGATTGCCATTCTGGCAACCAACGGATTTGAAGAAATTGAACTGACCGAACCGCGTAAAGCGCTGGAAAGGGAAGGAGCCACCGTAGAGATCATCGCTCCCGAGGCAGGTAAGATAAAGGCCTGGGACCATGATCACTGGAGTAATGAATACGAAGTGGACAAAACCATAGATGAGGCCAACCCGGCAGACTATAATGCATTGATGCTGCCGGGCGGTGTCATGAATCCCGACAACCTGCGGGTCAATGAGAACGCGGTGAAATTTACCAAATCATTTTTCGCAGAGGGAAAACCCATTGCGGCTATATGTCACGGACCGTGGACGTTAATAGAAACGGGTGCACTGAAGGGCCGTAAGGTTACGTCCTACCCGTCTATCCGCACCGACCTTCAAAACGCCGGAGCTGAATGGGTAGACGAGGAAGTCGTGGTTGACCAGGGACTGGTGACCAGCAGAAAGCCAGACGATATACCTGCATTCAGCCGTAAGATGGTGGAAGAATTTTGTGAAGGGGTTCATGAAGAACAGAAAACCCTGTAAAGGGGACAAAATTCGCAAAAGACAGTATAGGTTTAACTTTCACTCTATACTTCGCAAAATGGCCATCCTTTGATGGTCATTTTGTTATATCTGATAAATCAGGTTTTGTTTGTTAATTTAGTGAATTGCAGCCTGTAACGGGCAATATATAGTTTATGAGTACAAAGGCAGGGAAAATTTTACGCAGGATATTCAAGGTGCTTGCCTGGAGTATCGGTGGATTGATTTTCCTTCTCCTGCTTATCACTTTGTCTACCCGGCTGCCATTCGTACAGGAAATCATCAAAGACAAGGCAATTTCCTTTTTTAAGGATAAAACATCAACGGAGGCATCCATTGGTTCCCTGTACATTAATTTTCCGTCTTCGGTTGAATTAAACCAAATCTATATCGAGGACCAGGCCGGGGATACCCTGGTCTATGCCGACCGGATTCGTGTCCGCACCGATCTTCTTGATTTGCTGAGCAACAAGCTTTCCCTGGATGATGTGTTTATCAGGGACCTGGTCGGGAATGTGCACAACAGCGCCACCGACAGTACCTTCAATTACCAGTTCATTGCAGATGCATTTACCGGTCAGCCTGGCGCCTCCCCCCAGGAACCGGATTCCTCAGCCGGATTCGATTTCGGGCTGTATGGAGTCGATGTTCAACAGGCCCGGGTCCGTTATGAGGATGCCTATAATGGGATGGAGCTACAGCTTAGATTAATGGAATTACTGGCAGAGGCATCTGTATTTGACCTGAACACCTCCCAGATTTATGTGGAATCGGTTCACCTGCAGGATGCAGATGGGTCTTTCCGGATTAGTAAAGAACTTCCTGAAAGCACAGACACGGTCTCGAGTGCATTTTATGTCAACGGGGAGCAAATCTTTGTAAAGAATGTAAACTTTTTATTCGAAGATATTCCCGGTGGTATTCGTGTGGACAACCGTATCGGGCAGGCCAATATCGTGGCTGATTCAGTAAATATTGTCGATCAGATATATGATGCCCGTGAAATAACGCTGCTCGACACGAAGGTTTCTGTTGACCTGTTTGCCGGCAATGAGCCTGAGACGGATACGACTGCGTCTTCCCCTGCAGATTCTGCTTTTTCCCTGCTGGCTTCCTCGGAGAATATTACCATGGGCAATGTGGACTTTCGGTTTTATGACCATACGGCCCCTGCCACGCCCGACGGGTTTGACCCCATGCACATGTGGTTTCAGCAAATGAACCTGGCAGCCAGCGAGGTTCAGTTTGAGGATGGTTTTGCCCAAGGGGTTATCGACCGGTTGTCGGGCACGGAAAACCGCGGGTTTGTATTGCGTGAATTCCATGTTGATTTCAACTACGGGGCAAATGAATCCTCGCTTGAGTCACTGCATATTCTCACATCACATAGCCGTATTGAGGGTACCTTTCAGGTGGATTACCCTTCGCTGGAGGTGATTTCCACCCGCCCTGAAGCCGTTCGCATGGATATCAGTTTAAGGCCATCGGTGATCGACCTGCGCGATGTGACTTATTTTGTACCGGACCTGAACCGTTCACTCCCGGAGACTATTTCGGCAAGTACGGAAGTCAGCATCCGGGGAGATATCTCGGGAACGCTCGACGATCTTGACCTGGAGAATGTTCTTCTTCGTGCCGGTCGCGCCACCCGTCTTGCTGTGAATGGCAGTATCCGCGGGTTACCTGACATTACCAACATGGAGGTGGATCTGCCCACGTTACGATTCAATACACTGCAGTCAGACCTGCACATGTTTCTGCCCGATTCACTGTTTCCTGCGGGCGTGCAGCTGCCGGATACAATGATGCTTGAAGGTAGCCTTGCCGGAGGAATCAGTGACGCAAGGGCGGATATCAGGTTGAATACCTCGGAGGGAGCATTAACCACTGAATTAAGCTTCAAACAGGGGAGTGATTCCCTGGCCCGTTATAATGGGCATGCCGACATTTCAGCGGTGGACCTGGGACGGATACTCCAGGTGCCCGAACTGGGCCGGTTTTCTGCTTCCCTGGACTTTAATGGATCAGGCCTGAATCCGCAGGAAATGGAGTCCACCCTGTCGGGGTATATTTCACAATTTGCCTATAATAATTATTCCTACGATACGGTATACGTAGACGCATCCGTAAACTCTTCCCGCTTTGACGGAAAGTTGACCATTGCCGACCCGAACCTGGCTTTTAATTTTAACGGGGAGGTAGGCCTGTCGGAGGCAGCCAATACCTATTCGTTTGACCTGGACCTGGAAAAAGCTGATCTGGAAGAACTGAATTTATCTGAGACCGAATTTCAGTTTCTTGGTAATGTTTCCGCCAGGATCACGGCGGCATCCATTGATGACATGAACGGGTATGTCATGCTGACCAATACCTATATAAACCGGGATGGCCAGATCATACCGGTGGATTCGCTCAATTTCACAGCAACCTCTGCCGAAGATACCACATCCTACCAGTTGTATTCCAACTTTGTGGAGGCCGACTTTACCGGGACCTTCCAGGTGAGTCAGCTGCCGCTTGTGATCAGTCAGCATTTCAGTAAGTATTATGAACTGGAGAAGTCAGATACCATTCAACTCACAGAATTGCGGCCTCAATCCTTCGATTTTCAAATAAATGTGAAAAATCCAAGGGTATTCACTGCCCTGGTTCCCAATCTCACCGAGCTGAATGTTGGACCGATAGAGGGAGAATATGACAGCCGCGAGTGGATGATGGACCTGAACGTGCAGGTGAATCATGTCGTATACAACGGGCTTACCGCAGACTCCCTCCATGTCAACCTGGAATCCGATGAATACCATCTCACCTATTCGACGAAAGCCCGCAGTGTGCAGGCAGGGCCCGTGACGATAAATAATGTCCTTTTTAACGGGGACGTGGAATCAGACAGGATCATGGCCGAACTGCATATCCTGGATGAGCAGAGTGAAGACAGGTACCTATTTGGCGGGATATTTATCAGCTACCAGGATCACTACCGGTTTATGTTCACGCCGGGTAAATTCATCACCAATTATAATTCCTGGGAGGTCAAGCCAAGCAATGCCATTGACCTGTTTCCGAGTGAAACCTGGGTAAGCAACCTGTTTCTGTCATATAATGACCAGGAGCTCCGGTTATTCTCCGAGGTCAATGAACGACAGGACAGTATTCTGAATGTGGATATCTCCAATCTGAAGCTCGATCAGTTCGGGCGAATTACCCAGGACAGTGTACCGATCCTGTCAGGCACGGTAAACGGCCAGACGGAATGGAATCTTATTAACCAGGGCCTTGCATTCACTTCTGATTTACAGGTGTCCTCATTAAGCTACCGCGGGGATACGCTGGGTAATCTGGACCTTCAGGCAGACACTCAGGATGGAATGACCTACGCCGTGGACATGTCTCTCAACAGCCGGCTTAATGACCTGACACTGCAAGGGGAGTACGATGCCGACAGTACCGGCCAGATAAATATGGACCTGTCGGTTAACCGGCTGGCTCTGTCTACCGTTGAGTCATTTACCATGGGCCAGGTCAGCAATATGACCGGACATGTAAACGGAAACATAGCCATAACCGGTACCGGTACCCGTCCGGAGATCGACGGGAACCTGGGATTTAACCAGGTGAGTTTCAACACCACTTTTCTTGGTGCTGAAGTGAATATTGACCAAGAGGAACTGCACCTGGACAATAATGGTATTCATTTCTCAGACTTTACACTGAATGACTCGGATGGAGATCCGGCCATTCTGAACGGGGACATTCAAACGAACGATTTCCTGGTATATCAGCTCGACCTGGATATCAGGCTTCGTGCCTTCAAACTGATAAACCGTCCGCTCCCGGATGGTGTTCCAAGGGGTAATAATCCATACTACGGAAACCTGGATGCAACCAGTACGGTCACCGTGAAAGGAACATCCGTGCAGCCGGTCATTAACATCGATGCAAGTTTTACGGACGGCAGCACCTTTGCCTATGTGATTCCTGAAGAAACACTCTCGGAACAGGAACAGAAGGATGTGGTGCAGTGGTTTGACCAGGATATAGAGGAAATTGAATTTTTCAGAGAGGGAAGCACCAGGGAAGAAAAGGATTCGGTGCAGCGGGCGTTACAGGGGATAAACCTTTCCGCCAGGATTTCCGTGAAGCCAACGAATGAATTATCGATCGTTATTGATCCCTTAACCGGTGACCGCCTGACTGTCAAAGGCAATGCCAACCTCAATTATGCCATCAGGCCATCAGGCACCCAGACGCTTTCAGGCCGGTTTGAGGTGACCAGCGGTTCGTACGCACTTAATTTTTATAACCTTATTAAACGGGAGTTTGAAATTCAGGAAGGCAGTTATATCCTGTGGACCGGTGATCCGCTCAATGCGATTATGAATGTCACCGCCAGGTATAGTGTCCGGGCTTCTCCGGTCGGTGTCAATAATTACCAGGGCAAACTTGATTTCCTGGTCTATCTCGATATTGGCGGACAGCTTTTAAGTCCGGAGATATCCTTCCGGCTCGGGCTTGCCCCGGATGCTCCTGCCCCGATACAGGTGGAAGCCTGGGTTAACCAGCAGAATGCACAGGAGGAGCGCGTCAATAAACAGGTTTTCGGGTTGCTGTTATTCCAGACCTTTTTCCCGGATGATTCGTATGCAAGTGCCGGAAATGTCAATGTGGTGGAGAATACAGCCAGGTCGAGCGTAAGCCGTCTCCTTTCCGCCCAGCTCAGCCGTCTTTCGAATCAGATACAGGGGGTGGACCTGAGCATTGATATTGATTCCTACCAGGATTATTCCTCCTCCGGTGAGTCCTTCGGACGGACCGAACTGGAGCTGGGTGTCTCCAAGGAATTATTCAATGAACGGGTCGTAGTGAAACTGGCCGGTAATGTGGACCTGGAGGGTAACCGTTCCCGACAGGGTGTTTCCGACTTTGCCGGTGATATTCAGATTGAGTACAAGCTAACCGAAGACGGGCGGTTCCGCCTGATCGGGTTCCGTAACAACGAATTTGACAATTTGCAGGGGGAGATCATCAGGACCGGGGTAGGTATCATTTATGTACGGGAATATAATGCCCTGCGCGAGCTGTTCCAGTTCGGCCAGGACAAGCAGGAAAATACGAAAGATAACCAGGAGGAGGAAAAGGAAAGTCAGGCCAGCGAGAAGGAGAATGAAGATAATCAGGAGAAGGAGGGAGAAGATGAATAGGAGACATCAGATATCCCTGGTCATTATCCTCGGTGTCCTGTTAGGCGGGTGTACTGCCAATAAATACCTGCCCGAGGGAAAAAAATACTACGACGGAGCCAGTGTCAAGTGGTCATCCGGAAAGGATGTCAGCGGGAAGGACCGCAGGAATACAGTGAGTGAAATCGAGGAGGTTATCCGCCCTGAGCCTAACATGAAATTTCTGGGTATGCGCCCTAAAGCGTGGTTTTATCATATTGCCGGGGATGTCGAGAAGGAAAAAGGATTTAAATACTGGCTGAAGTACAAAATAGGTGGCGAACCCGTTTACCTTGAGGATGTTAATTACAGCCAGGTGAACAGGCTGATCCGGAACCGCCTGGAAATCAATGGATTTTTCCTTGGATCATCATCTCCGCAGATCAATGAGAAGGAACACAGTGCCACCATTCAATATGCCATCCAGGCAGGCAATCCCTACCGCTATGATACCATTGCACCGCTGGAAGGCGAGAGTGTTCTTGCTGATTCGATCAGGGATATTCAGCAACATGAAGACAATAACCTGAAAAAAGGTGACCGATATGATTTTAATACCCTTGAGCTGGAACGCGGCCGAATTGAAGGTGCGTTGAAGAATGAGGGTTATTTCTTCTTTGATCAGCGTTTCATCCTGTATCGTGCTGACAGTACGGTGGTGCCCGAACAAAAGCGCGTCGCACTTTTCCCTACCCTGAAAGATAACCTGACCGACAAGGCGGAGACGGCTTATTCCATTGATAAAGTGACGGTATATGCCGATTACTTCATGGATATGGAAGATTCGCTGAATATTGACGAGGCGGATACCACCAGGGTCAACGATGTTACTTATATCAGCAGAAATAACTATTTCAGGCCTGAAATTATCACGGATCAGGTCAGGATCCGGCCCGGGGAGAGGTATAATCGCACGGAAGAGCTGCGAACCATTAACAGGCTTATCCAGCTTGACGTTTTCCGGCTGGTTAACGTGGAATACAGCGAACAGGACAGCAGCACGCTCAATGCCAATGTGTACCTGAGTCCGTATAAGAAAAAGTCCCTCAGGCTCGAACTGAGTGCAGTAACCACTTCGCAGAGCTTTGCAGGACCCCATTTGCAGGTCACCTTTCGGAACCGCAATTTTCTCAAGGGAGCTGAGCGTTATGAATTGTCCTTTACCGGAAATTACGAATGGCAGATCGGGGGCAAACGCTCAACGAGCAGTGAGCGAACCTCAGATCAGAACATAAATTTGCTCAACAGTTTCGAACTGGGTGTTACGCAGACCCTCCTGATACCGCGGCTAATTACGCCTTTCAATATTGACTACAGTAATGCCAACTACATTCCCCAGACCCGGTTTGGCCTTTCCTTTAAATGGCTTCAGCGCGTCGGGTATTACCAGTTTAACAGTGCGGAAACAAGTTACGGGTTCCAATGGAGGGAAACCCTGACCAAACGACACCGTCTTGACCCTGTTTCTATAACCTATATCCGGCTTGGAAGTACCACCGAGGAATTTGATGAAATCCTCGAGCAAAATGAAATTCTCCGACGAAGCCTGGAAGACCAGTTTATTGTAGGCTCCAATTATTCGTTTTTTTACAGCAGCCAGGAGGATCCTGAACTGAAGAAGCGCAAAAACAATTTTTATTTCAACGGAAATCTCGGGATCGCCGGTAATCTGTTGTACCTGGCCCATGAGGCCGCCGGGTCACCGAAAGATTCAACGGTTCTGGTTTCGGTCGATCCCGAAACGATGGACAGCACACGGACGGTCAGCTACCAGCATCAGGTATTCGGATTGCCCTTTGCACAGTACGTCAGGGTGGAGCTTGATTTCCGTCATTACTATGATTTTGATGAGAATAACCGGCTTGCCTCCAGACTAATTATGGGATCCGGGTATTCATACGGAAATTCTGAGACCATGCCCTATTCCAAGCAATTTTCAGTGGGGGGAGCCTCAAGTTTGAGGGGGTTCAGGTCGAGGTCGATTGGTCCGGGTACCTACCAGGGTGATTCCACCGTTTCCTTTGTCGACCAAACCGGTGAAATCAGGCTGGAATTCAATACCGAATGGCGATTTACCATACTCAACCAGATCAAGGGAGCGTTATTCTTTGATATTGGTAATATCTGGACCTTCAGGGAAGACCCGGACCGGCCCGGCAGCGAATTTAAGGCCGATAAATTTCTGGATCAGCTGGCGATGAGTGCAGGGGCGGGGATACGCTACGATGCAGATATTTTTGTCCTTCGCTTTGATTTTGGTGTACCGCTCAAAGTACCGTATGAGGGGGGCGTTGACCGGTCCCCGGTTCTGAATATAGCCATAGGGTATCCTTTCTGAGAATGTAGAATTTGCTCTACAACAGCTTTTAAACTGGTATTTGAGAGCTCACCTGATTATCATTTAGACCCCATTCGTATTTTTGGTATTGCATTTGATTATAATTAGGCAAACAAAGAATACAATCATGAAACCATATAATAGTAATAAACGAAGTATATTTTCACTGCTTACCGCGCTGGTATTGATCGCGGGAACGACCTGGATGTCAGGTTGCCAGGCAAGTAACACGGCGAAAGGCGGGGCAATTGGTGCGGCTACCGGTGGTGCCATTGGTGCAGCTATTGGTAGTGCTTCTGACAATACAGCCACCGGCGCCATCATCGGTGCGGCTGTAGGCGGAACGGCTGGTGCGTTAATTGGACGCAGGATGGATAAGCAGGCCGAAGAACTGCGTCGTGACCTCGAAGGTGCCGATGTGGAGCGGATCGGTGAAGGTATCAAGATTACCTTTAATTCAGGGTTATTGTTTGATGTGGATAAGTATGAGCTGAAAGCAGCCACTCGGGAAAACCTGGTGGAACTCTCTGAAACCCTCAAGAAATATGAGAATACAAACATTCTCATAGAAGGTCATACAGATAATACCGGTTCGGATACCTACAACCAGAACCTCTCCGAACAGCGTGCAAAATCTGTATCTACTTTCCTGGCCGCACAGGGCGTTGATGCCGGAAGAATCACCACCATGGGTTATGGTGAGTCGCAACCGGTTGCGGATAACAGTACGACTGCAGGACGTTCAGAAAACCGACGCGTCGAAGTGGCTATTTTCGCCAATGAGAAAATGAAGAAAATGGCAGAACGTGGTGAGCTTAACTAACTGACCGGTTATCAGAATTGGATCCCGGTATCCGAGAGGATGCCGGGATTATTTATATATGGCCCTAAAGGTTTATATTAGTACATTATCCTTATTGCCAATCAACCAGCAAGGGTATCAGATGCGGGATTTCATGGGAAGAATTGTAATGATCTTACTGTTTACTGCGGGAAGCGTCTGCCTGGCACCGGCCCAGATCCCGAAAGGCATGGACACGGTATCCGTTCAGAAGCGCACCTTTGTTATATTGAAAGATTCCACCATCTACATCGAACGGGACACCGTGTTGTTGTTGCCGGACTCGGTGGCAGCAAGGATTCGCAATGACCCGCAATCCAGCCGCGCGTTTTATGAGAAGATGAAGGAAAAATTCTCCGGGAAAAAGGCCACAAAAGAATTGTACGATGCCCTGGTTTCCGTGCCCAAAAAAAGAAGGAATGTCATTCCTCCCACACCCCCACATGTGCTCAAGTACGAGGAAGCTGCCGGGAAAAGAATAAGTAACGTGCGGATTAAAAAACTGGATGTTTTTGGCACCAGTATTAATGATACCACGCGCTACACAGATATGTGGCTTATCAAGATGGCCAATGCCCTGCACGTGAATACCCACGGACGTATAATCCGGAATAACCTGTTCTTTGAGGCGGGTGATCTGCTTGATCCGGATGACCTTCGCGACAGTGAGCGTTTTCTCAGGAGCCTTGATTACATCAAGGATGCACGCATCATTGTAATAGATGAGGGGGATTCCGACATGGTGGAAATCCTGGTTATCACCAAGGATGTATTCTCCCTTTCCGCAGATATTGATTACAGTGACATCGACCGCTTCGACGTGGGGATTACTGATAATAATATCCTGGGCTTCGGACATGAGCTCAGGAATGAATTTTTGTATGATGCGGAGAATAGCCCGATGCTCGGGTATGCGGGCCGTTATCGGATTAACAGCCTTGGCAAGTCATTTATCCGGTTTGATGCGGAGTATATAACGTCCGAACCAGTGCAGCGCATGGGCGTGAGCCTGGAACGGCAGTTTATTACGCCGGAAATACGGTGGGCGGGCGGCCTGTCAGTATATGGGGACCGCAGGGAACAGGTTTATACCTGGCCCGACACAAGTATCTATTTTTATACCGGGCAGGATTTTCAGGAAGTGTGGGCAGGTTACTCCCTGGTCCTGGAGGATGAAGGGGATGCCCGCGTTAACCTGATCTTTTCAGGACTGGCGGGAAACAATGATTTCTACGACAGGCCGGTGGTTTCGGCAGATACCAATCAGGCTTTCCTCGACCGACAGCTTTACATGACCTCTTTCGGCCTCACCAAACGGAGTTATGAGAAGGGCAGGCTGATAGCTGCCTTCGGGCGTACGGAAGATATTCCCCTGGGATACACGGCACAACTGCTCCTGGGCAGGGAAAATAATGAGTTATATTCCCGCAACTATTGGGGAGCACGGCTCGAAGCCGGACATTTCAATCGCCTGGGATACTTCAGGCCCGTTTTTGAAATAGGTGGATTTCTGCGGAATTCTACCTGGGAACAAGCCCAGGTACACATGGATGTCGGGTATTTCAGCAACCTGTACCGGTATAACCGGTTCCAGTTCAGACAATTTTTTAACCTGGGATACACCAGGGGCATAAACCGGTTTACAAATGAGTTTGTCCAATTCGGCGAACAGGATGGTGTGCGTGGTTTGTCAGACACCTTCATACGCGGAGACCAAAAGCTTAACTTCACCTGGGAGACCGTAGCCTTTACCCCCTATTATTTCCTGGGATTCAGGTTTGCAGTGTATGCCTTTGCTGACCTGGCTATTGTCAATGATACCCGCGAGAAGCTCTTTGATAATACCCTTTACCAGGGATACGGACTGGGTGTAAGGATCCGGAATGATAACCTGGCCTTTAAAACCATACAGATTCAATTTGTTTTTTATCCTAATCCTGCCCCGGGCGATCCGGCAGTAGGGATCGATGTTTCCGGACGGGCACCGTTCCGGATACCTGACCTGCGCATCGAAAAACCCCTTCCCCTGGAATATCGCTGAGCTTGTAGAGTAAGTACCACATTCTTCCACATGATTAAACCAATTATACCGTCCTGAACGCACCAGGGGCAAATGGCATAGTATTTCCACTTATATAGGCATGAGAACGATCAGATTTATACTCGTCATGCTCACATTTGCCTTTGTAGCTTCCTGCGGGAACCCGAAGGAAGGTACCGTGGAGGACAAGGGAGCGGTTAAAGGAGATACGCTGAATGTCCGTGAAGGTACCGGAGAAGGTCCGGTAGGAGACGGTGATTTGGGTAGTGGATAAATAAACTATTATGGATAAAGAAGAACAACAACTGCACCTCAATAACATTGCAAGCGGAATTGCTGCAATTGAGAATGAGGTGCTCGGCATGAAATACGAAGAGTTTGTAAAGGAAGAACAGGTAAAAGAGGCAGTATATGCCAACCTTCAGATGATCGGACGGGCGGCCTACCAGCTGGCCCGGGGAACCGATGACATCGAGGGACTGAGCTTTGATACGGACCTTTTGGCCGGGTTCCGGAATGCCCGTTACAACCAGGTGGCTGAAACTGGTCACCAGCAGGTTTGGGGTGTTATTCAACAGGACCTGGATGAAATACGGACCGAGGCACTGCGTGCTTCGGCCAGACTTGGAAGAGATGATTTAAATGAAAACTGATATGGACAGGAAGGAAAGAATAGAGACGATCGATCATTTGAATATGCTCCTTACCCGCAATTACGACGCGGAAAAGGGATTTGAAAAAGCAGCTGATGAGGCAGACCATCCCTTGTTGGTTGATTTTTTCAAGGGGAGTGCGCGACAGCGCTATAATTTTGGTCACCAGATCAAGGAAGAGATCGCCAAGCTAGACGGAAAGCCCGACAAAGGGACTTCCCTGGAAGGTGATATCCATCGCACATGGATGAACCTCAAAGAGATTGTTGCCACCCACGATAATAAGGCAATGCTGGAAGAGTGCGACCGTGGTGAAAAAGTCGCACTGGAAGCCTATGAAAAGATTCTGGACGAGTCGTCACTCACACCATCGGCCCGAAAGGTGGTACAGCAGCAACGCGAAACGATCACTCAGAATATCCAGCACATTGAGAATTTACTTGATAATTTAAATTAAGGAGAAAGACATGTTATACGATATTAAAAAATTCAATAAGAGAAGAAGTTTGAATGAAGGCTTCTGGGATGATTTTACCAACCGGGATGTGATGCAGGATTATCATGTGACCCGGCCCTCTGCTTCACCATCGGTGAATATCCTGAGGGACGAAGAGGAATACAAGGTGGAACTCATCGCACCGGGACTTTGTCGCGAAAATTATGACATCCAGGTCAACGATGATATTCTGAATGTAAAGGCCGAAAAACCTCAGGCTGATCCTGAGAAGACCCGTTATGAACGGAGGGAATATTACACCCGCGATTTTGAACGTTCATTCGTCCTGCCGAAGAATGTAAAACAGGATGAGATTTCGGCCAGTTGCTCTGATGGCATACTGACCATACATGTCCCTATGAGAAAGGAAGATAATAAAGAAAAGAGAAGGACAATTGAAATAAACTAGTTAGATTGTCTTTCCCCGAGACCGGAGTAGCTTGAACTAATCGGGCTACACCGTGAAAACCCCGATTTTCGTCGGGGTTTTTTATTTAAACAGATTCTAAATAAGGGTTAAACCACTGTCAATTTCCCTAAAGAAGACCTAAATATTGCAGTTTTGTGAGAATTACTACGTAATGCATGCGGTTGAGGTTGCTTTTTCGTCCAAAAGCCTCTGAAAATATATTTGAAATAACCCCTTCGCATAGTAGATTTGCACCCGGGTTTAGATGTGCCTTTGTGCATGTTGTGTAAAATAAAATTGTAACATGACGCTAACGAAATTATTGAATCGCGTTTCATTTTTCTGCCTGCTGCTAGCAGCGCTTTCTTTCTCCAGCCCTTCCATTGCCCAAACTGATACTGCCGCGGCGGATACAACCGAAGCGGCTGCTACGGAAAGTGCAGCTCCGGCATCCGGTGGAGAGATTCCCATGGATGCAGCGAATATCAGTGCGGGTGAAAGCCTCTTTAAAGGGAACTGTGCGAGTTGTCACAAAATCGATCAGAAACTGGTTGGTCCGGCACTGGAGAACGTATATAACCGTGCACCCTCCATTGACTGGATCGTCAACTTTGTGCAGAATTCACAAAAAGTGATTGCCTCAGGGGATGAATATGCGGTGAACCTGTACAATGAGTACAACAAGACGCAGATGAATGCGTTTCCGACCTTCAAGCGGGAAGATGTCCTGAATATTCTTGCCTATATCAAGCAGCAAACCGAGGCTAAGCCTGCTGGAGATACTCAGGTAACTGCGACGGATCAGACTGGCGAACCCGTGGCGCAGCAACCTGCCATTTCTTCCACCTACCTGAATGCCATCATGATCGGACTGGTCATCGTACTCGTGCTGATTTTGGTGGTGCTGGTCCTGATTTCCTCTGTACTTCAGAAATACCTCCTGCAAAAAGAAGGTATTGCTCCTGAGGACCGCGAAATTGCCGGCCGCTCTGTAGACCTTGGTAAGGTATTCAAGAGTTCCGCCTTCATTTTTATGGTAACGTTCATCTTTACCGCTGTGGCCTTTAAGGTGGTCATCAACCAGTTATATGCAGTGGGTATCCAGAAAGGGTATACGCCTACACAACCCATCGCATTCTCCCACAAGTTGCACGCCGGACAGTATGAAATTGACTGC
Organism: uncultured Roseivirgaceae bacterium; assembly: GCA_964563925.1. Lineage (GTDB taxonomy): Bacteria > Bacteroidota > Bacteroidia > Cytophagales > Cyclobacteriaceae > JAUILA01. The sequence continues at coordinate 22,476 of CAZLZD010000051.1, forward strand.
CAGTATTGCCATACCGGGGTAAGAAAAAGCAAGAACGCCAACATCCCCTCACCCAATATTTGTATGAACTGCCACAGTGCGATCAAGACCGAATCGCCCGAAATCCAGAAAATTTACGCTGCGTTCGAGGAGAACCGGCCGATTGAATGGGTGCGTGTTCATAACCTTCCGGACCTTGCCTATTTCAACCACTCACAGCACGTAGAGGTCGGAAATATTGAATGTCAGACCTGTCACGGACAAATCCAGGAAATGGAGGTTGTCGGACAGGCAGAATTACTGACTATGGGCTGGTGTATTGATTGCCACCGCCAGACGGATGTAAATGCCCAGGGCAATGCGTATTACGACAAACTTGTCCAGCTGCACAGTGAAGTGAGCAAAGACGGCATGAAGGTCGAGGACATCGGCGGACTTGAATGTTCCAAGTGTCACTACTAAAAAATTGAAAGAAAAAAAGATCTGTTCTTTAGAATAATCATGATGAAGGATAATAAAAAGACGTACTGGAAAGGTATCGAACAATTATCTAACGACCCGGCGTTCGTGAAGAATGCCGATCGCGAGTTCCCGGAATACCTGCCCATGAACAATGGGGAAGAAGGCCGGAGCAACCGACGCGATTTTCTGAAAATGATGGGTTTCGGCGTGGCTGCCGTATCACTGGCTGCCTGTGAGGCACCGGTGCGCAAGGCCATCCCGTATTTAAATAAGCCGGTGGATGTGGATCCGGGAATTCCCAACTATTATGCATCCAGCTTTACCAGTGGCGGGGATTACTGCAGCGTGGTGGTAAAAACACGTGAAGGTCGCCCTATCAAGATTGAAGGAAACACTCTCTCACCTATTTCACAGGGTGGAGTATTTCCGCAGGTGGAAGCATCCGTGCTTAGCCTGTATGACAATGAGCGTCTTAAAGGACCGCTCAAATCAGGAGAGTCAGCTTCCTGGGAGACGCTGGACAGTGAGGTTACTCAAAAACTGAATGCTGTAGCGTCGCAGGGAGGGCAGATCCGGATTGTATCGAACACCGTGCTGAGCCCGACTACCAAAAAAGTGATCAGCGAATTCACGGCCAAATTTCCAACTGCCCGGCACGTGTCCTATGACCCGATATCTTCGGAAGGGATGCTGCAGGCAAATCAGAATTCATTCGGAAAGCGGGCCATTCCTGCCTATGATTTCAGCAAAGCAGACGTTATCGTAAGTTTTGGCGCTGATTTCCTGGGTACATGGATTTCACCGATCGAATTCACCAAGCAATACAGCAAGACCAGGAAGCTGAATGACGGTAAAAAAACCATGTCCCGTCATTACCAGTTTGAATCAAACCTTTCCCTGACCGGGGCCAATGCCGATTATCGTACGATGATCAAGCCCTCGGAAGAGGCGGCAGCGGTTAAGGCATTATACGATGCGGTACGCGGCCAGGGAAATGCAGGGTTTGAGCACCTGAGCCAGGCGGCAACCGAACTTCGCAGGGCTGGTGGCCGGGGGCTCGTTGTCAGCGGATCAAACGACCCGGCGGTTCAGACACTGGTCAATGCGATCAACAACGAAATCGGGGCCTATGGAACAACCCTTGACATGGCCAGACCGATGATGGTACGCCAGGGTGATGAAAGTTCCATGAACCAGTTCATCGATGACCTGAAGGCAAAGCGGGTACAGGCGGTTATTTTTTATAACTGTAACCCGGTCTATAACCACGCCCGGGGTACTGAGCTGGCTGAGGCACTGGCCAATGCGGCAGTTTCGGTATCCACTTCAGACCGGCCGGATGAAACCGCGGTCCTGTCTCAATATGTGGCTCCGGACCACCACTACCTGGAATCCTGGAATGACCTGGAACCGCGACAAGGACTGTTCAGCTTTGTTCAGCCTGCCATTACGCCGGTATTCAAGACCCGTCAGGCTCAGGAGAGCTTTATGGTATGGGCCGGACAGACTGATTTTAATTATTTTGACTATCTCCAGTCGCAATGGAGAGGCGTGTTGCCGGGTGGCAACTTCCAGATGGCCTGGGACAAGGCCCTGATGGACGGCGTGATCAGCATGGAAGGCGGACCAGCAATGGCTACCGATTCCACGGCCACGGCGGAAATGGCTTCTCCCGGCGGTCAGCCTGCATTCTCCGGTAACGTAGCCGGGGCGATCAGTGCGGTCGGCCGGGCGGCGAAAGGCGAGGGTGTGGAAATCGCTTTCTACCAGAAAGTGGCTATCGGAGATGGTTCACAGGCAAACAACCCATGGTTGCAGGAAACACCGGACCCGGTGACCAAAGCTACCTGGGATAACTACCTCACCGTTTCACAGGCATGGGCCACAGAGAACGGCGTGGAAGAAAAAGAAGGCTATTGCAACCGGGCCAAAGTTACGGCCAACGGACATACCGTGGAGCTGCCGATACTTATCCAGCCCGGACAGGCACCCGGAACCGTGGGTATTGCGGTTGGGTACGGCCGGACCAGCGCCGGTAAGGTAGCCAACAATGTGGGAGCCAATGTATTTCCGATGCTGCCTGCAAGCGGAATGGCAGTGATCTCAGGCGTTACGGTGGAAGTATTGCCTGATATGTATCAGATCGCCAAGACACAAACCCATCAGACCTACATGGGTCGTGATACCGTGATCCAGGAAGCAACATTACCGGAATACAAGGAGAATCCTTCAGCCGGACGGTATAACCCGCACGTGGCTACCTGGAAGACCGAGGAAGGCGAGGTTTCACCCGGCGCACTTTCATTGTGGAAAGGGCATAAATACAACAACCATCACTGGGGAATGGTGATTGACATGAACTCATGTACAGGCTGCAGTGCCTGTCACGTGGCGTGTCAGTCGGAGAATAATATTCCGGTGGTCGGTCGTCAGGAAGTGATCAACCGTCGTGATATGCACTGGATGCGAATCGACCGCTATTACAGCAGCGACGGAAACCCCGAGGATTTGTCCGAGATCGAAAATGCGGCCGCCAATCCTGAGGTTACCTTCCAGCCGATGATGTGTCAGCACTGTAATAACGCACCTTGTGAAACGGTTTGTCCGGTCGTGGCAACCACCCATAGTACGGAAGGGATCAACCAGATGACCTACAACCGTTGTATCGGAACCCGTTATTGTGCAAACAACTGCCCGTATAAAGTGCGTCGTTTCAACTGGTTCAAATACCATGACAATGGCAACTTCGAGGATGTGAACACTGCCATGAACAGTGTACTGGGCAAGATGGTACTGAACCCGGATGTGACGGTACGCTCGAGGGGTGTTATGGAAAAATGTTCATTGTGTATCCAGCGAATCCAGTACGGAAAGCTGGAGGCCAAGAAAGAAGGCCGCCGTCCGCAGGACGGGGAGATCAACACCGCCTGTGCGAGTGCGTGTCCTTCCGATGCCATCGTATTTGGCGACATGAACGATCCGGAAAGCCACATATATAAGATGCTGAAGATCCGCGATACAGAGGAAGCAGACTTCATCATTGAGAAGGAGATCCTTGAGCCAAGGGCTTATCATGTTCTGGAGGAAATTGGTGTTAAACCCAATGTGACCTATCTGACTAAGATCCGAAACAAGGAAGGTGCATCTGAACAAGCGGATGCCTAATGAATAACTAAAGACTAAAGAGAAAAACAACGATCTATGCAAGTTACTTCAGCCGTACGCGAAGATTTGGTCACCGGAGGCAAGACGGTCCATGATGTTACCGATGATATCTGCCGGCAGGTGGAGGGCAAGCCTTCCAAGTCGTGGATGCTCGGCATGGCAATCTCTCTGGGGGCCCTGGGTATCGGTACTTATGCAGTGCTGGTACTCTTATGGGAAGGAATTGGTGTCTGGGGACTGAATAAAACCGTAGGATGGGCCTGGGATATCACCAACTTCGTCTGGTGGGTGGGTATTGGTCACGCCGGAACCCTGATTTCAGCCATCCTTTTGTTGTTTCGCCAGAAATGGAGAATGTCAATTAACCGTGCGGCCGAGGCCATGACGATTTTTGCGGTTATCTGTGCGGCGTGTTTTCCCGGCCTTCACATGGGCCGCCTCTGGGTAGGATTTTACTGGGCATTGCCATTACCTAATACCTGGGGATCCCTGTGGGTAAACTTTAACTCACCCCTGCTGTGGGATGTTTTTGCGATCTCGACCTACTTTACCGTATCGCTTGTATTCTGGTATATCGGGCTCATCCCTGATTTTGCCTCTATCCGCGACCGTGCAAAAAACAAAATTTCCAAAGCGGTTTATGGAGCGCTGAGCTTTGGCTGGGACGGTGCGGCAAAGACCTGGATGCGTTACGAATCAGTCGCGCTGATTCTGGCCGGACTTGCCACACCACTGGTACTTTCCGTACATACGATCGTATCCTTCGACTTTGCCACCTCGGTAATTCCCGGATGGCACACCACGATTTTCCCTCCGTACTTTGTGGCCGGGGCGATTTTCTCGGGTTTTGCCATGGTGCTTACCCTGATGCTGGTGACGCGTAAGACCTTCAAGCTGGAAGACTACATTACCGTCAACCATATCGAGCTGATGAACATTGTCATTATCATCACCGGTTCGATCGTGGGTATCGCTTACATCACAGAGTTCTTCATTGCCTGGTATTCAGGCGTGGAGGCAGAGCAATACGCCTTTATTAACCGGGCAACCGGACCGTACTGGTGGGCTTACTGGACCATGATGACCTGTAACGTAATTTCCCCCCAGCTTTTCTGGTTCAAGAAAATCCGTACCAATATAGCGGCCACCTTCATCCTGTCGATCGTCGTAAATATAGGGATGTGGTTTGAGCGGTTTGTGATTATTGTCACTTCGCTGCACCGCGATTACCTGCCGTCGAGCTGGGCCATGTTTTATCCGACATTCTATGACGTAGGGGTTTACCTGTTCACCTTCGGGCTGTTCTTTACCGCCTTCCTGCTGTTTGCCAAATTCTTCCCGGTGATCAACATGGCGGAAGTAAAAAGTATTATTAAGTCATCCTCTTTAAAAGAATCGAAGTAAGATGGAAAGTAATAAACATTTTGTGTTAGGAATTTATGATGATGAGGACGTCCTCCTGTCTGCCGTTACCAAGGTAAGACAGAGCGGGATCAGGATCATGGAGGTGTATTCCCCGTTTCCTGTCCACGGCCTGGATGAAGTCCTTGGCTACAAGCGGACCCGCCTGCCTATCGCTGCCTTTATGTTTGGGTTGCTGGGTACTTCCCTGGCGCTGCTCATGCAGATCTGGATGCTGGGATATGACTGGCCGATGATCATCGGGGGTAAGAACTTCGCTGCATTGCCTCCTTTTGTACCGGTTACTTTCGAGCTTACCGTATTACTTTCTGCCCTGGGTATGGTGGGAACATTCATGGTCGTATCCGATCTGAAGCCCTACAAGAAGCCCCGTCTGATGGATATACGCATTACGGACGACAAACATGTAATGGCGATTGACCTGGCGGCCAACAAAATGACAAAAGAGGATATTCGCAAAATCGTCGGTGATTCCGGCGCGAGCGAAGTGAACGATAAAGATTTCGAATAATGGGAAAAAGCTATTTATATACAGCCTTTACCGCGGCGGCAATGCTTATGCTGGCCGGATGCGGGGCCGGGGAGAATGATCCGGGGTTTGAATATGCCCCAAACATGTATCACTCTGTTCCTTACGAGCCGCTCAAGCAGGTTACGGATCCGGAAGCTGGTCAGTGGAGTGAATTGTTTTCCGAAAATGAAGATGAATTCGGTGAGTATTATAATTCAAATCCCCTGCATGTGAATTCAATGACCATGCGGGTACCGCCGGCCAATACAGTGAGGAGAGACACGTACCTGCCGTACCGGATACCGAAGGACAGCCTGACACAGGCAGCCTCGGTGGAGAATCCTCTTCCGGCAAGTGAGGAAGTGCTCACTGAAGGAAGGGAACTCTACAATCGTTTCTGTGATCATTGTCACGGCGGGGACGGACAGGGAGCCGCCGAAGGCAGTGTGGGAGAAGTCTTTGCCGGGGTGCCCAGTTATAAGTCTGCCGCAGTAGTTAATGTATCAGGCGGACATATATTTCATGTCATCACCCATGGTAAAGGTCGCATGGGTGCACACGGATCACAGATCAGTGTGGAGGATCGCTGGAAGATTGTACGTTATGTACAAACCCTTCAAAAGAATTAATTAAAGACCGTTTGTCGAACAGATAGACTGACAATACAATGACTGAAGAACGATTTTCATTTACTTCCGGAGCCAAGAAACAAATTACCTGGGTTGGTATCATCGGATTCATACTTCTGGTGGTGGGGCTGCTTGTTCCTATTTTGTTTGGAGGTGGTCACGGGGAAGAAGGCCATGAGGGAGAAGAGCATGCGGCGGTTGCGACCGAACAAACACTGGAAGCAAGTGTCATGCAGGATGCGGTGGCAGAACATGATGGCGACGAGGCAGATCAGCATGAAGCCACAGAGGAAGGCCATCACGGGTCGCCTACCTGGTTAAAACGATTTTATTCCAACCTGTGGGTAAACAATATTTACTTCACAGGACTGGCCATAATAGGACTCTTTTTTATAGCTATCCAGTATGCTTCACAGGCAGGATGGTCGGTGGGCATGATGCGTGTTCCCCTGGCCATGTCTCACTGGCTGCCCATTGCCGGCGGACTGATGCTTATTTCCTGGTTCCTGGTCAAGAGCGACGTCTTTCACTGGACACATGCAGACTTGTATGAAGGACCTCATCCCGACGAAATTCTCCTTGGGAAAAGTGCACTCTGGTTCTGGCCATTACCCGCTGGTAGCTTTCCGGTGTTTTACATTCTCCGTATGATCGTATTCTTTGGTCTGTGGTATATGTTCTTTGTCTGGATCAAACGGGAAATGCTGGCAGAAGATATTGAAGGAGGCACAAAACACTGGTTTAAGACCCGTAAATATTCGGCAATATTCCTGGTCATTTTCGCTGTGTCATCTTCCGTGGCAGCGTGGGACTGGGTTATGTCGGTTGATCCGCACTGGTTCTCCACCATGTTCGGCTGGTATATGTTTGCCAGCTGGTGGGTAAACGGACTGGCAGCGATTACGCTCATTGTGGTAATTCTCAAGCAAAACGGATACCTTAAAATTGTAAATGCCAACCATCTCCATGATATCGGGAAGTTCATTTTCGGATTCAGTATTTTCTGGACCTATATCTGGTTCTCGCAGTTTTTGCTGATCTATTATGCCAACATTCCGGAAGAGACGGTGTACTTCATCGAGCGG
>CAZLZD010000052.1:0-29414 GCA_964563925.1 uncultured Roseivirgaceae bacterium
ACTCCTGACCGGATGGAACTGAAGAAATACAATCCCATCCTGAAGAAATATACCGTTCACAAAGAAATTAAGTAAACATGGCTAAGAAAGTAGTAGCAACCCTTAAGACTGGTGAAGGTAAGAGCTTTGCAAAAGTGATCCGGGCGGTCAAATCAGACAAAACCGGCGCATATACCTTCAAGGAAGAAATGGTACCTGTGGATCAGGTGAAAGATACACTGGCGAAAAAATAACCGCCGGTAACGTATTACAAAAATGAAGTCCCTGATTGGGACTTTTTTTGTTTAAATTACCACAGACAAATAGAGAATCAGCTATGGGAATTTTTGGCGGATTGTTTTCAAAGGAAAAAAAAGAATCACTCGACAAGGGCCTGGAGAAAAGCAAGGACAGTTTTTTCAACAAGCTTGGAAGGGCCGTGGTGGGAAAATCCACTGTGGATGACGAAGTACTGGACGAACTTGAAGAAGTGCTGATCACGTCCGATGTAGGGGTTCAGACAACCATTAAGATCATTGAACGGATTGAGGAGCGTGTGGCCCGTGATAAATACATGGGTGTGCAGGAACTGGACAAAATTCTCCGCGAAGAGATCGCCGGTCTTCTCTCGGAGAATAATACAGAGGACCTTAAGGATTTCAGCCTGCCTGCCGGAAAGAAGCCCTACGTCATCATGGTCGTGGGAGTTAACGGGGTGGGAAAAACCACTACCATCGGTAAACTGGCCGCGCAATACAAAGCCAAAGGCCTGAAGGTGGTCCTGGGCGCCGCGGATACATTTCGGGCGGCGGCAGTGGATCAGATCAACCTGTGGGGCGAGCGCGTGGGTGTACCTGTCATTACACGGGGAATGAATACAGACCCATCCGCGGTGGCTTATGATGCGGTAAAGGAAGCCGTAGACACAGGAGCGGATGTGGTGATTATTGACACGGCAGGACGGCTGCACACGAAGGTCAACCTGATGAATGAGCTCACCAAGATCAAAAGGGTCATGCAGAAGTTCATCGAGGAAGCACCCCATGAAGTACTCCTGGTCCTTGACGGCAGTACGGGGCAAAACGCGGTTCTGCAGGCACGTGAATTTACCAAAGCGACAGATGTGACTGCACTTGCGATCACCAAGCTAGACGGAACAGCCAAAGGAGGCGTGGTCATCGGCATATCCGATGAATTCAAAATTCCTGTGAAGTACATAGGTGTGGGTGAGAAAGTGGAGGACCTTCAGGTATTCAACAAAATGGAATTTGTAGACTCGTTTTTTAATAAGTCCATATAATTTCCGGCTATGGAACGCTCTGTGCTGAGTATACTGAGCTCCATTTCCATTTTTTTACTTTGCTTCCTGGCTGTCATCCTTATGACAAGGGGCAACCAGCACCACCGGGGAGCCCGATACCTGGGTTTTTTCCTCCTTTTGAACGGGCTTAACTTTCTCGGCGGTCTCCTTTTTATCAGTGACCAGGCCATCAGGTATCCGTCCCTGGTTTTCTGGACGAACGCCCTGCCCCTGACGTTTGGTCCGCTTCTATGGCTGTATACGAAGAAAATCACCGGTATTACCGCTCCCTTTAAAAGGTACTGGCTTCACTTCCTGCCATTTATCCTGGCATTCATTCTGACGGTTGTTTCCTACCATATCCAACCCCTGGAAACAAAAAGAGAAATTCTGGCACTCGCGCGGGGCCCGCTGCAAAAAAGCCTGCCGGTGATCATTTCCACCATGGTATTGTATGCCCATGTGGCACTGTACGCCTTTCTGAGCATACGTGACGTGATGCGGTATCAAACGTCCCTGAAAGACCAGTATTCCTCCTCTCAGCAGGTGAATGTGCGCTGGTGGATCTTACTGATCTCTCTTTATGCGCTGGTTTTGCTGGTGGCATTTATAAATTCGGTCTATGGATTCGCGGGAAATACGCAGTCCTATGAACTCTCGTTGATTGCCCTTTCCTTTGCCACCCTGCTGTTTGCCTCATTTTTCATGTACCGCGCCATTTCTTCGCCATTCCCAAAGGCTGAATCACTGCCCCCTAAATATGCGGCCAGTCCGCTGGATGAAACCCAGCTTGATCGTCTTGAAACCAAACTGGATTCGGTTATGGCTAACCAGAAGCTCTACCGCGATGCAGACCTTTCGACGGATACCCTGGCGGCCGAGCTTCATACTTCAGGCAGGTGGTTGTCACAACTGATAAACCAGCGCAAGGGGATGAATTTTTATGACTATGTTAACAGCCAGCGGATCGAGGAAGCCTGCCGTATTCTGGAATCATCGGAGGACAAAAAACTGACGGTCCTTGAAGTGATGTTCGATGCTGGCTTCAATTCCAAATCTTCATTCAATACTGCCTTTAAGAAATACAAGGGCGTGACCCCGACCGAATTCCGGAATAAAATGCGTTCGACTTCCTGAATCCGGTCGATTTTCGGTACGAAATAGTGGTTGTTTGAAGAAAAAAAGCCATGAAAACGTATCAAAACCAAATTCCGCGGTCGGCCTGTATTCTCCTGCTGACTGTCGCCTTATTACTGGAAATCCTGCTTTCGCCCAAATGGTCCTGGGGGATCGCTGCCTGGATACTTCCTGTTATCTGGGTCTACCTGGGAAGAAATATGCGCATCTGGCCTTTCCTGGGAAGCGCCATAGTAGTGAAATACCTGGCCGGACTGATTTCCTTCCAGGATGTCTTCCCTTTCCCGGGCGGTGTGCTGTTTGTCTATTCAATCTTTACGGCACTGCTCGGCGTCATCCCCTATCTGGCCGATCGGTGGACCGTCAACAGGTTACCTGCCTGGCTGCAATCCCTGCTGTTACCTTCCCTCCTTGTATTAATTGAATGGGGATTGTCCAATTCGCCTTCCGGTACCTGGGGCAGCATCGCCTACACCCAGTACGGCTTTGCGATACTGCTGCATCTCACAACGCTGACCGGCATCTGGGGAATTGTATTCCTTGTGTACTGGACGGGCACCATAGTAAATCACTGGTATGCCCGGCGGTCTTTCAGCTGGTTACAGGGGGCCTTCTGCCTTCTTCTTGGCACTACCCTGGCCTTTGGGGTATTCAGGGAGAATGTATCACCCCCTGAAGGGAACTATCTTTGGGTCGGAAGCGTAACGGCTAATCAGCTTCCCATGGCTGAAGCAATGTATGAGGCCATGTACCAGGAAAAGATCGTAATTCCGGCACGTATCAGCCAGGCCGATCCTCTTATGGCCCGCATCGGACCCGCATTTCTGGAATATCTTGAGAATCCGTCCAATGAATCATACCGTGTCGTCAGGACTGCCATGGACTCTTCCCGGAAGGAGCTCTACCGTAAATCAGAAGAGCTTGCACGACAGGGAGCCCAGGTCATCGTCTGGTCTGAAGGGGCTGTACAGGAGATCAAGCCACGGGAAAAATCACTGATCAGTGAAGCCGGTTCATTCAGCCGAAGATACAGCGTCTGGTTTATTCTGCCGGTGGCCGTTTCACACCCGGGCAGCCATGGCCCCGGAGATAAATTTCTGGAGAATAAACTGCTGATATTCAATCCTGAGGGAGAATGGGTAGGAGAATACTATAAAAATGTCCCGGTTGAGGGTATCGAACCTTCGGTCAGCGGTGACGGTCGTATTCCTGTCTATTCCATGTACGGTGCCAGGGTGTCGCCCATCATTTGCTACGATGCAGACTTCCCACGGCTCGTATCCCAAACCGGCCGTAATCAAACCGATGTATTACTGGTTCCGTCTTCAGACTGGTCAGCGATTTCAAGGATCCATGCTGAGATGGCCCGAATACGCAGTATCGAAAACGGGAGCGCCCTTTACAGACCGGCCGGTAATGGCAGAACACTGGTGACCGACTCTTTCGGGCGCACCCTGCTTGATACCGATTACTTCTACGATCCTGTGCATACCAGCCTGGTGCGCTTACCTGTTGCGGGGCAAAAAACACTCTACAGTCAGGCACCCGGTACAATGATTATCCTGGCCGGGCTGGTCATACTTTTCGCTGCCGGGTTTGGAATCGTGATCCTGGTGCAGCGCGGGCGGTCAATAAGATCAGGGAGTCACTACTCTCCCTGATCTTTCTTTCGCGATTTCCGGTCCCGTCCGGCTTTGCGTAAAGCCTCATGAATAATCCATTCAAGCTGACCGTTGGTGCTGCGGAATTCATCGGCAGCCCACTTTTCAACCGCTTCCAGGGTGTCTGGATCTATGCGAAGTACAAACGGCTTTCGTTTCGCCATACTGTTATTCCTTGGGTCTTAAGCGGACTACTGGTGCAGCGTACCGGTGTTTACCACCGGTGAAACATCTTTATCAGCACAGAGTACCACCATCAGATTACTTACCATACTTGCCTTTCGTTCTTCATCCAGTTCTATGATGGACTGTGCCGACAACTCTTTCAACGCCATCTCTACCATGCTGACCGCTCCCTCCACAATTTTATGACGGGCGGCCACAATCGCGGTGGCCTGCTGCCGGCGTAACATAGCGCCGGCAATTTCGCTGGCATATGCCAGATAACCGATACGCGCTTCAATTACTTCAATGCCTGCAATCGCAAGCCGCTCGATGAGCTGCTGCTCCATGGCATGGTTTACTTCCTCCATTCCCGAACGAAGGGTAACTTCTGTCCGGTCGTCATTGAAGTTATCATAGGGATACTTTCCCGCCAGGTTCCGGACGGCCGCATCGGTCTGGATCCGTACGAAATTCTCGTAATCATCCACTTCAAAGGCAGCCATAAAGGTATTGCGCACCCTCCAGACCAGGATTACACTTATCATTATCGGATTTCCTTCCTTGTCATTTACCTTCAGGCGCTCGCTGTCAAAATTGCGGGCCCGCAATGAAATATTCTGCTTGGTGTAAAAAGGGTTCACCCAATAAAACCCATTGGCTTTCACCGTGCCAATGTACTCTCCAAACAGGACCAGTACCCGGGATCCATTGGGATTTACAAAGAAAAAGCCGGGGAACAGAATGACCGTGAGAAACCCCAGGGCAAACCACGGACTGCGAAACATAACAATTCCGGCTATCGTGGCAGCGAGCAGGAGCACGACAACCACCAGCATAATATAGCCCGATACCGGGCGAACTTCCTTCTCATTCATAATGTAACAAGTTAAGTGATATTATTTTGATATCATATAGATAGTATTTTGTACGTAAACAAGCTGCAGAAGGTTACAAATGGGGGTCGATGTTATATCGGGAGGATGAGCAATGAAACACAAAGAAAGATCGCTGAGGACTGATCAGCGGAGGTCCAGGGTCATTTCCTGGGGTGTTTTTCTGAAAGGTATCCGGATAATCAGCCAGTAATTGAATTCCCACGTAGATCGTTTGTCGGAAGCACCGTAACCCGGTATATGACCGGGGATGAGGGTTTGGTCTTCAAAGGTATCGACCGCCCCTTTAAACCGCCCGGTATATCCCATCCAGACTGCCTGGAACAGCTTCACCTTGATGCCTGCCACCAGTTCGATCCAGTCGGCACTCAGCTTATCATTCTCCAGCGAACCTCGCTGATCGCCCCAAAAAGGGTTGGGGACTGAATAATCAAGTTCATCTGAAAATGAATTCACTGCGTATCGTGCACCAATAAAAAGGGCGCTCCGGTCCGGGTCCTTGAACAGAAAATTAAAATTGGGTCCGAAGCGGTAATAGCTTCCGGAGGCAACATAGCGGTCTGTCCCGTTGTCAAACGTACGTGATTCCCTCCCGTATTCTGCGTGGAAGGAGAATTTGTAGAATTCGGCGCTGGCGTAGAAATTCAGCCAGTCGAGATCATCCTGAAGCAGTGTTTTGGCGGCTCCGATCATATCTGCTCCTGCATTTACGGCGATGAACGAATACCACCGGAGTGAATCCTGCTGGATATTCACCCGGGCCGCCTGACCACGGGCACTGAGGCATGCCATCAGCAGGCAGAGGCTAATTAAATACCTGTATGTCTTCAATGACCTCTTCAACGGGTACAGAGTTTAGGATTTGAACAGAATCAAATGAATGGGCGGCCGTACCGACCTGGGTAAAGAGCAGCTCTACCCCGCAGTCTTCCGATATCATCCGGGCACCAATGGTATAGGAGAGCACCAGGGTATCGCGCCCGTACTGGCTCTCGAAGTAATAGGTAGCCTGATCCTGTTGCGGATCAAGGGGCAACCGTACAAACGTGACTGTATCCATATCATTGAGTACACTGTCGGAGCCGAGTGCAGTCAGACGATCGAGATACAGGGTATCCGTCAGATTATCTTCGAGGTTGTAGAACCTTACATTCACAAAATCTGTTGTGGTCGTCACACAGTCGGGATCGTCCAGGCAGGATGCCAGCAGGCAGATGCAAAATAATGCAGGTATCAGGGACGAACGCTTCATGGATTCGGACAAATATACCGGGAAGGATATATTTTTCTTAATTTTGCAAACACTTTAGCCAGAAGAATTTGAAGACCAAGGGAAGAAAGAAAGACCGGGTGAATATTGTGACATTAGGCTGTTCGAAGAATATCGTCGACAGCGAGGTCATGCTTACCCAGCTGAAAGGCAATAAAATTGATGCCACGCATGAATCGCTCAAGGATGATGCGAACATCATTATCGTCAATACCTGCGGGTTCATAGACAATGCCAAGCAGGAATCGATCGACACGATCCTCCGGTATGCCGATGCCCGGGAAGAGGGACTGATCGACAAACTCTATGTGACCGGCTGTCTGTCTCAGCGCTACCGCGATGACCTGGAAAAGGAAATCCCGCAGGTTGACGCCTTCTTTGGTACGATGGAACTTCCGTTGCTGCTCAAAAAATTCAAGGCCGATTACAAACAGGAACTCCTTGGTGAGCGCATCCTGACCACCTCGGCCCATTACGCATACATGAAAATAGCGGAAGGATGTGACCGTCCGTGCAGCTTCTGCGCCATCCCGCTGATGCGTGGCGGGCACGTATCCCGTCCTCTGGAGGAGCTGGAAACCGAGGCACGGAACCTGGCCCGGAACGGAACCAGGGAATTGCTGCTGATCGCCCAGGACAGTACGTATTACGGACTGGACCTGTACCGGAAGCGTAACCTGGCTGAATTACTCAAGCGGCTTTCCGACGTGGAGGGAATCGACTGGATCAGGCTGCATTATGCATTCCCGACCGGTTTCCCGACGGATATCCTGGATGTGATGGCTGAACGGGAGAATATTTGTGACTACCTTGACATGCCCCTTCAGCATGGCTCCACCCGGATACTAAAACATATGCGCCGCGGAACGACGAGGGAAAAACAGGAAGAGCTGGTCGCAAAAATCCGGGAGAAAGTCCCTGGTATTGCGCTCCGCACCACCCTCATTGCGGGCTACCCGGGAGAGACGGAAGAAGATTTTGAGGAGATGATGGGATTTGTGGAACGAACGCGCTTCGAGCGGCTTGGAATATTCACCTACAGTCACGAGGAAGATACCCATGCATTTAAGTCTGAGGACGATGTTCCGGCCAAAGTGAAACAAGAACGGGCCGATGCCGTTATGGAATTACAGGCACAGATATCCTACGAGCTCAATCAGCGTCATGTGGGAAAATCACTGCCTGTGCTCATCGACCGCATGGAATCAGGTAAATTCATAGGAAGGACAGAATACGACTCACCCGAGGTGGACAATGAAGTCATTATTGATTCACCCGATCGTCCGCTGAGGATTGGTGACTTTGAGAATATACTGATTCACGAAGCGACGGAATTTGACCTGTACGGAAAACCTGTCTGTTGAACCTTTTAGAATGCATGAAAACTACGAAAAAACCACTCCGGGAAATACCATTCTTTTCATCCACTTTTCATGCATACCTGAACCAGGATCCTGAGTTAAGGTCTTTTTACGGACGATATCCCAACCTGGAAGAAGCCGGCGCACAGGCAAATGAAAAACAATTCGACGTAGGGCACAGACAAATTCTGCACGATGTCCTTCTTTCTCAATATGAGCATCTCGGGCAGACCGGGGCGGTCGGTTCGAATATAGCAAAGCTCAAAAACGAGAATTGTTATACCGTAGTGACCGGGCACCAGCTGAAC
The DNA here is from genome assembly GCA_964563925.1 of uncultured Roseivirgaceae bacterium. GTDB lineage: Bacteria > Bacteroidota > Bacteroidia > Cytophagales > Cyclobacteriaceae > JAUILA01. Next base: position 8,075 of record CAZLZD010000052.1, read on the forward strand.
CTGTTTACCGGTCCGCTGTATGTCATTCTCAAAATGATCACGACCATCAATGCCTGCGAGGAGCTTAAGGCAAAGTATCCGGACAAAGATTTTGTGCCGGTCTACTGGATGGCCTCCGAGGACCACGACTTCGACGAGATCAATCATTTTCATTTTAACGGGCAGAAATACACCTGGGAAACCCCGCAGACCGGAGCAGTTGGCAGGTTCTCCGTTACGGACATGAAACCGCTGCTTACCCGGCTTTCTGCTTTTCCCCCTGCCTTCCTCAATGCCTACCAATCATCGGATACCCTCGCGGAAGCGGTCAGAAAATACATGCACAGCCTTTTCGGAGAATACGGACTGGTGGTACTGGATGCCGACGACAGCCGACTTAAGTCACTGTTCACGCAGGTTATGCGCGATGATATACTTGAATGCGCCGTTCAGCCTCTGGTAGCTGATGTCAGCAAAAAGCTGGACGACCGGGGCTTTAAGACCCAGGTATTTGCCCGCGAGGTAAATTTCTTTTTTCTCGAAGACGGTATCCGTGACCGGATCGAACGGGATGGTGAGCAATACCGCCTGGCAGAAAGCGGACGCACATTCTCCCGCGGGGAAATGGAACAGCTCATTTCAGGTTCGCCGGAAAAATTAAGCCCGAATGTCATTCTCCGGCCCCTTTACCAGGAGATGGTATTGCCGAATATTGCCTATTGCGGTGGTCCGTCCGAATTGATCTACTGGCTTCAGCTTCGGCCCGTATTTGATAAATACGAGGTACCCTTTCCCATCCTGCTCCCGCGAAATTTTGCCATGATCATCCCGGCACACGTGGAAAGAAAGTGGAACAAAACACGCTGTTCACTGGATGACCTGTTTCTGGACCGCCATGAGCTTCTTAACAAGGCCACGCTGCGCGACAGCGAGCGTGAGGTGACCCTTAACGGACATAAGGAGGATATCCAGCAGGCATTCAGGCAAATCCAGGCACAAGCAGAGGCGATAGACCCCACCATGGGTCAGCATGTCGAGGCACAATGGGCCCGGACGGAAAAAAAACTGGTGGGGATGGAGAAGAAATTCATCCGGGCTGAAAAACGCCATCACGATGACCTGCTGCGCCAGATCTGTGACGTGCACGATACGTTATTTCCGGGGGGAGGACTTCAGGAGCGGCACGACAACCTCATGAACTTTCTTCAGACCGACCCGGAAATAGTCGGCAAGCTGAAGGAGGAGCTATCCCCTTTCGACACCCGTTTCAATATCATCCATTATGGTGAGTAAGCAGGTACTTCGTGCCACCTACCTGGAAAAACGCCTGTTTCTCAGCGACGACGAATATGACCTGCGGAACAAAAAAATTCAGCGTATGTTCACGGAACATATCGACCTGAGCGGCATTCTCCACCTGCACACCTTTCTCCCGATCACAGAAAAAAGAGAAGTCAATACCTGGCTGTTCATCCATTACCTCCGTGAGGCTTATCCCGGTATAACGCTCTATACATCCCGTTCCCTCAGGACCGGTGAGCTGGAGCATTACATCCTTGAGGAGAATACACGGCTCCTCGTGAACAAATGGGGTATTCCGGAGCCTGCAGAAGCGACACCGCTTATTCCCGAACGGCTCGACCTGATCCTGGTACCGCTGATCATCTGCGACAAACAGGGTCACCGTATCGGTTACGGCAAAGGCTATTATGACCGCTTCCTGGATAAATTTCCGGGTGCGCTGAAAGCAGGTGTCAGCCTTTCCCCGTTACTTGACAAAATCAACGTAATGGAAGAACGCGACATCGCACTTGACCTCTGCCTTACGCCCTTTTCTGTCCACCGTTTTGCATAGTATCCCCTGAAAAGCAACCTGTTCGCATTCCGTCGATCAGTTTCGGTTGAAAGCAGGCTGAATCCTTACAATGTCAAGAAATGGCCAGGGGATCTTTCTATATTGGAGCAAAACAAATAGCAATACTGTGAGAAAGTTTTATCCGATGCTCCTGCTGGCAGTCGTCTACCATACTGCGACAGCCCAGCGAGAAGATTCGGTGATCGAAGCAGAGATAGCGCGGGAATATGCCGCCTACTATGCCTATATCGACTCGATGGAGCAACACTTAGACTACAGGACAGGTGAAATTGTTATTGGAAAGGAACTTGCGAAGATCAATCTGCCGGACGGATACCGTTACCTGGATCCTGAAAGCACACAACATATTGTTACCGACACCTGGGGCAATCCGCCCAGCGAAACGCTGGGCATGATCATCCCGGGGGGCATTAACCCATACGGCATATCCGGATGGGGTGTGGTGCTTTCCTATGAAGAAGAGGGCCATGTGGAGGACGATGATGCGGCTTCGATCGACTATGACGAGCTCCTGCGTGAGATGCAGGAAGAAGTGGCCCTGGAGAATGAAGTCCGTCTGGAGCAGGGATATGATACGTACCAGCTGAGAGGCTGGGCTGAGGACCCTCACTATGACGCTGGTTCACATAAACTTTTCTGGGCGCTGAATCTCCATTTTGGAATGGAAGAGGAAGATTACCCGGGTACGCTGAATTACAATGTGAGGGTTTTGGGCCGGGAAGGGGTCCTGGTACTCAATGCGGTTTCCGGAATGGAACACCTGCCTGAGGTTCGCGAACACATGGAATCCCTGATTCCTTCCGTGGCATTTACACAGGGCAACCGCTACGAGGAGTATAATCCCTCCAGTGATAAACTGGCTGCCTATGGTGTCGGCGCCCTGGTAGCTGGAAATTTGGCGGCCAAGACAGGTCTTCTTGCCATGTTCACCGCCTTCCTGGGGAAGAGCTGGAAATTCATTCTCCTGGGGGTAGCCGGCCTCGCTGCGCTGATCAAAAAGCACTTTACCGCGCGTCAAAATGCGGGGGAATCCAGAAGGGAAACCACCTGATGCAAAATGATTGCAGTAAAAAACAGCCTTAAACAACGATTTAAGGCTGTTTTTTGCATTTACGGCCGTAAACGTTTGCGTAAACTCTTTAAAAAAACCTATTAATTGTCATGTTTCTTTGATTTGTTTGTACCGAAAATCAGGTCAGAATCAAAATTAAAGGACTGAGACTATGGCAATTAAAAAACAATACCTTAAAAGCAAACCAACTGTTAAGGTGACACTGACCCTGCCCAAGGAGGCAGCTTCAGAGGCAAAGAAAGTAGAAGTATTCGGAGACTTTACGAGCTGGAAAAAAGGTATCAAAATGACTAAGCTTAAAAATGGTACCTATAAAACCACGCTGGATCTCGAACCGGAATCAGAATATCAATTCCGTTATCTCATCGATAATTCCACCTGGGAAAATGACTGGGAAGCTGATAAATACGTCAGCAACGGAGTATCGCTGGAAGAGAATTCAGTAATCGTACTGTAAGTGTAAGGGGGCATGGCCCCCTTACTTTTTTATTTCAAATTCGTCAGCGTCAAGGAACGCCGGAAACTTTTCCCGGTACCGCTGCAGATCATCGGCGGGGAACACTACCTGGCATGATCCTTCCTGCTCTCCTGCATCGGCGATTACCCGCCCTTTCATATCAAAAGCCATTGATCCGCCCTGATGGTCAATTCCATTTCCGTCGGTCCCGATACGGTTAACTCCGGCAGCGTAACACAGGTTTTCTATGGCCCGGGCCTTCAGCAGGGATTCCCACGCCGTATGGCGCGGGGCAGGCCAGTTAGCCACGTATAGAAGAACGTCATAGCTGAGGCCTCCTCCTTCACGGCGATTGCGTGACCAGACCGGAAAGCGAAGGTCATAACAAATCATCGGGCAAATTTTCCAGCCCTGGTGTTCCACCACCAGCCGTTCCTTACCCGGGGAATAAACCTGTTCTTCCCTGGCCATTCGGAAAAGGTGCCGCTTATCATATGATTCATGGGTACCGTCGGGCCGCATCCAGATAAACCGGTTAAAATACTTTCCATTCTCCTTCACGATAAAACTGCCCGCCACTACCGCCTGCAAGCGTTCCGCCTGGAATTTCATCCAGCGAAACGTGGTAAGGTTCATGGGTTCAGCCAGTTTTTCTGCGTTCATGGTAAACCCCGTGCTGAACATTTCAGGAAGAAGAATAATATCCTGCGGGCCATCCAGGACCGACATCTTCTCCTCAAACATAGCAAGATTGGCCACACCGTTTTCCCAGTACAGCGGGGACTGGATCAATGCCAGGCGCAGGTCGTTCATTCTTATTTCTTCAGTGGTATGGCTATCCGGTAGTCCACCTTCGCCTTGCCTTTGGAAATATTCTGCAGCTTTCCCTTGAGCATTCTCTTTTTAAACGGCGTCAGGTAGTCGGTAAAAAGCACCCCCTGGATATGATCATATTCGTGTTGTATGATCCGCGCTTTCATCCCGTCAAATTCTTCTTCGTGTGCATCCCAGTTTTCGTCGTAATACCTGATTCTCAACGTCTCAGGCCGTTCGATCTCTTCCCGGATATTGGGGATGCTCAGGCAGCCCTCTTCAAAGGTCCAGGGCTCACCGGTTTCTTCGAGGATTTCCGGATTGATAAATACTTTTTTAAAATCGGCCAGTGACTCCTCCTCCATGGGCGTGCCATCCACGACAAACATGCGAATGCTCTTTCCAATCTGCGGTGCGGCCAGTCCGATCCCATGTGCTGCGTACATGGTCTCAAACATGTCTTCAGCCAGCTCCTTTACATCAATTTCGCCTTTTTCGATATCCCTTGCTTTCTTTTTAAGCACCGGGTCTCCATACACAACAATAGGGTAAATCATATTCTATAGCTCGGAAAAGTACAAAAATAGGGATTTTGATTAAGAATTCTGAGCGAGGTATGACTGGAGAATGATCGCTGCACTTATTTTATCCACATTTTCTTTTCGTGCGCGGTCTTTTTTGCTCATTCCCCCGCTGATCATTGCGTCCATCGCCATTTTACTGGTAAACCGTTCGTCTACCGTCACAATGCTCACCGACGGAAATTTGCCCCTGAGTGTATCCACCAGGGTCCTCACCTCGGCCGTTACATGGGTGTCTGTATTTCGTAATGTGACCGGGAGGCCTACCACGATGGTCTCCACCTCTTCTTTTTCAAGGTATTCGGATAGAAACGTATGGAGCTGCAGGGAGGACACGGTGACAAGGGGGGAGGCGATCATCTGCATCGGATCGGTAACAGCGATCCCGGTGCGTTTTTTCCCATAATCCAGGGCCAGGATACGGCCCACTAATTAAACTTTATTTTCTCCGACATATGCTGGCGGACCTGCTGCTCAATCATGAGTGCCTTCGGAAATAAGATATCATTTTCCACCCTGGCGTGGATCTTAAGATCCTGCTCCAGCGATTGCAATTCAGAAAACAATACCCGGACCTGGAGGGGTGCGTTTGCCTGAAGCTGATATTCCTCGGTAATGCGGCGAATGCCCTTCATGTCATCATCATGCTCAGCGTGTTCCATGGAAAAATGGTGGAGGGAATAATTTTCCATCCGGTAATACAGCTGGCTCGGATTGCCCGATCCGTACAGGTAATTGTTCAGCTCCAGCACATAGGAAAAGAGCGTGTCTTCCTCTTCATAAATATGATGAATAAACTCTTCCACAAACAGGGGGAACACGAACTTAAGATCTTCCAGGATGGGCTTGTTTTCACCTTCGGCAGGTACACTCTCAATCAGCTTGGCAATGTAAGGAAGCTTCTCCTTGACAAACAGGTAATGAGAATGCTTCAGGTATTCCACCAGGAGCTCCATCGGAAAATTCTGGAGGGCGAGTTTTTCTTCCCTGGTAACATTTTCAATCGACTCCAGTTTCCGGGACACACTTCCGGGGGAAAGCCCGCGCTGATGGCATACCTCCCTCAGGGTCTGGTCGTTGTACCGGTAAAACTCAATGCCGAAATAATACAAGACTGCCCCAAAAACGTAATTGTCGTTGACAATATCCTCTATTTTCCTGTCGATAGATCGAGACATGATCCAAATTTAACTAAGTCGTGAATATATTTTAAGAAATTTCTGTTGTATTACACAGAATTGATTAAAATCATTTTTTGAAGCAGCCCGTTTACCTGTTCCAACATTTGAATCCACGAGTCGTTATACAGGTAAATTTTGCGTAATTTAGAACGTAACATGGATATGTCTGAGCAAGAGAAAAAGCCTTACAAAAATACCCGTTATCAGGTGGGACTTCCCGTCTTCCTGGTGGTGGGTATCGCTGCAGGAATGTTGATCGGAGCGACATTCACGGAGAGTACGCCGGTCAATAATGAGCTTAACCGCAGCGTTCAGAAGTTCAGGGAAGTACTCACCCTGATTGACCAGAATTATGTGGAGGAAATACAGCCTGAGAAGCTGACCGAACAAGCCATCACCCATATCTTACGGGAGCTTGATCCGCATAGTTCCTATATTACAGCCGCCGACCGCAGGGAGGCTAATGAAGATCTTCAGGGAAATTTTGAGGGCATCGGCATTGAGTTCAACATTTTTAAAGACACGATTGTCGTGGTAACTCCGCTGCCCGGGGGGCCGAGTGAAGAAGCGGGAATTCAGGCGGGTGACCGGATTATCAGCATTGACGGTAAAAACGTGGCGAGTGCCGGCTTTACCAATGATGACGTAAGGGATCATCTTAAAGGACCGAAAGCTACGCGCGTAGATATTGGCATCAAACGGCCAGGCCAGCGGGATACACTTTCCTTCAGCATTGAACGGGATAAAATCCCCCAGTACAGCGTGGATGCCAGCTATATGCTCGACGATGACAAGGGATACATTAAGATCAGCCGTTTTTCTGCCACCACTTACGAAGAATTCAGGGAAGCACTCACCGCACTGAAAGACCAGGGCATGAAAAAACTGATCATTGATCTGCAGAATAACCCGGGCGGGTACATGGATCATGCCATTCAGATTGCCGATGAATTCCTGCCTGACGAGCAGCGAATTGTCTATACAAAGGGAAAACAGCGACGCTACAATGAATCTGCAAATGCTGAGCGCACCGGGTTGTTTGAGGAAGGACCGCTGATTGTACTGGTCAATGAGGGGAGTGCCTCCGCCTCTGAAATTCTGACCGGCGCGCTTCAGGATAATGACCGAGCCCTGATTGTCGGCCGGAGAACCTTCGGCAAGGGGCTGGTCCAGGCACCGATGGTCCTGAACGATAAGTCGGAAATGAGGCTGACCATTTCCCGTTATTATACGCCGAGCGGCAGATCCATCCAGAAGCCTTACGACGGGGACGAAGATTATTCCCGTGATATTCTCCGTCGGTATGAAAACGGAGAATTCTTTTCCGCAGACAGTATCCATTTTAACGATTCCCTGAAATACAAGACCCGCTCGGGCCGTCTTGTCTACGGAGGCGGTGGCATCATGCCGGATTACTTTGTGCCCCTGGATACGGTCAACACCACTGAATACCTGAACCGGTTATTTTCTCATAATGTCGTGCAGGAATATACATTCAGGTACGTGAACGAACATAAAGAAGAGCTTGAAGAAATGGGATACGAGAGATTCTTCACTAACTTTACCGTAACGGATGACATGTTGAGAAATCTGATGTCAGTGGGTGAAGCCAACGGGGTCAAAACGCGGACAGCCGCATTGAAAAAGGAAAAACGACAATTCCAGCTGCATGTGAAAGCGCAAATTGCGCGGCAGGTATGGGACAGCCAGGGTTTTTATCCGCTTTATAATCAGGATAACGACATTCTCCAGCAGGCCATCAAACTGTTTGACCAGGCCGGCAACTTAGACCGATCAACCCTATAGTATGTATTACCACAAACTTGGAGAAATCCCCCACAAGCGTCATACGCAGTTCAGGCAACCCGACGATTCCCTGTACAAGGAAGAATTGGTAAGCTCCCTGGGCTTTTCAGGCATCTATTCAAATCTGTATCACATTTACCCGCCCACCCGGATAAAGGGGATGAAAAAACCACGTCCCCTGCACAATGAAATCAATACCTCCTACGGACTTAAGCAGACCCACCTGAATACTTCCGGGATCGGCGAAACGGGCGGTGATTTTCTGGACGCACGGAAAGTGCTTCTGAAAAATTCCGACGTATCCATTGCACTGTGTAAACCGTCCATCCGGACGATGGATTACTATTACAAGAATGCGGAGGGTGATGAGGTCATTTACATCCATGACGGAGAAGGATGGCTGCATTCACAATTTGGAAGCCTGCAGGTGCACAAAGGAGATTATGTGGTTATTCCACGCACTGTTATTTACAAATTTGAGTGGGAGAACAGCGGACCGCTGAACCTGCTGGTGGTGGAATCGGCTTCCCCGGTGGAAACGCCAAAACGTTACCGAAATGCACTCGGCCAGCTTCAGGAGCATTCGCCGTTCTGCGAGCGGGATATCCGGCCGCCTTCCAGCCTTGTCACCCAAAAAGAAAAAGGAGAATACCGGGTGGTGATCAAGAAACATGATCAGCTGCATACCTATTTGTACGACCACAGTCCGTTTGACCTTGTGGGCTGGGACGGCTTCCTGTGGCCCTATGCCTTCTCGATTCATGATTTTGAGCCCATCACCGGGCGGATTCATCAGCCACCCCCGGTGCACCAGACCTTTGCGGGCCATAACTTCGTCATTTGTTCGTTCGTCCCCAGACTTTTCGACTACCATCCTGAGTCGATCCCTGCCCCGTACAATCATTCGAATATTGATTCTGATGAGGTCCTCTTCTACGCGGAAGGTGATTTTATGAGCCGGAAAGGGATCTCAAGGGGGTCTTTTACCCTGCATCCCGGCGGATTGCCGCACGGCCCGCATCCGGGCACGGTGGAAAAAAGCATTGGCGCGAAGGAAACCCATGAAATTGCGGTGATGGTTGACACCTTCAAGCCCCTCTTCCTGACCAACCAGGCCATGGAGTATCTTGATAAGGATTATCCCATGAGCTGGACGGAGGACTCATAACATGGAATTGGTATATATTACTATCGGATTGGCAGTAGGCGCCGTGGCAGCATGGATGGTTGCCTCCTATAAGTTCAAGGCACAAATTCAGGAAGCCGCCTCTTCAGGTACGCTGGAAAAGGAACGACTGGAGTCAGCCCAGGAACAGCTTGGACTTGCCCGGCAGGAACTTGCGGAAGAACGGGAAAAAGCCCTCGACCTGAATGCCCGGCTCGCATCGTCACAATCGGATTACCGGCACCTCGAAGAAAAGCTGCAGGAACAGCGGCAGGAACTTGACAAAATCCGGGAGAAGTTTACCTCGGAATTCAAGAATCTCGCCAATGAGATCCTGGAAGAGAAAAGCCGGAAATTTACCGACCAGAACAAATCAAACCTTAACGAATTGCTCGGTCCGCTCAAAGAGCGTATAGAGCGTTTTGAACAAAAGGTGGAACGATCGAGCAAGGAGTCCGTGCAATGGAACAGTGCCTTGCGCGAACAGCTGAATCACTTAAAGGAGCTTAACCAGCAGGTCACCCGTGAAGCGGAAAACCTTACCCGTGCCTTAAAAGGCGATGCCAAGCGACAGGGGAACTGGGGAGAAATGCAGCTGGAAGCCATTTTGGATAAGGCCGGACTGGAGAAAGACATCCACTATTACAAGGAACAGAATTATAAAAATGAGGAAGGGAAGAATCAGCGGCTCGATTACATCATCAGGTTGCCGGATGATAAATTCCTGGTCCTGGATGCCAAAGTCTCCCTGACCGCATACAGCGAGTATTTTGAGGCGGATGAGGAAGACGGACAGCGCCGGGCGCTCAAGCGCCATATGGACAGCGTTTACGCGCATATCAAGACCCTCAGTGAAAAGAACTACCAGAACCTTTACGAGATCAACCAGCCGGATTACATCATGATGTTTGTAGCCAATGAGCCTGCACTGAGTGTGGCGCTCAGGGAAGACCAGGGATTGTATGAGAAGGCCCTGGACAAGAATATCGTCCTGGTATCCACCTCTACCCTGCTTGCCACCCTGCGTACCATCTCCTACATCTGGAAACAGGACCTGCAGAACCGGAATGCCCTGGAGATAGCCCGTCAGGCGGGGGCGTTGTATGACAAATTCACCTCTTTCACGGATGACCTGGTGAAAGTAGGCAAGCACCTTGAGCAAACCCAGGGGAGTTACAAGGAAGCGGTTAAGAAATTATATGACGGCAAAGACAACCTGATCCGGAAAACAGAGAGGCTCAGGGAGCTCGGCGCCAAAACGAGTAAACAGATGGACCAGCGCCTGCTGGACCGTGCAGAGGATTAGTCACATGCATATAACACCTGACAGCAAGTTTAAGCGTTTGATCGTGGTGGGCGACCGCGTACTGATACGGCCACGTGCCCATTCGGAGCGCACCGAAAGCGGGTTGTTTTTACCCCCCGGTGTAGGTGACAAGGAAAAAATACAGACCGGCTATGTGATCAAAACCGGCCCCGGATATCCTATCCCAATGCCCTCCGACGAAGATGAGCACTGGAAGGGAAAGGATGAACAAGTGAAATACGTTCCCCTTCAGGCACATGAAGGGGACCTGGCAATCTTTCTGCAAAAGGGAGCATTTGAAGTGATGTACGAAGGCGAAAAATACTTTATTGTGCCACAGTCATCCATTCTCATGCTGGAACGTGAAGAAGATTTGTAGCGATGTCGGGAATATCCTTTGAAACGATACGCGTGGGAAACCGGTACAGGCTGAAGAACTTTGATGAGGTATTCGAGTTTGAGGTCCTGGAAAGGCTGAGTAATGTCAATTACCGGGTGAAAGACCTGCACACGCTGGAGCAATATGAAATCGACGACCTCATCCGCTGGGGTAAAGGCAAGGACTTCGAGATAAGGGATATGCGTTAAGCCCTGATAAGTTCTGCGTATTCGCGCGCAAAGTACGTGAGTATCACATCGGCCCCGGCCCGCTTCATCGCGAGTAATTGTTCGCACATCACCGCCTCGCGGTCAAGCCACCCCCGCTGAGCTGCGGCGGTAACCATGGCATATTCTCCGCTCACATTATAGGCCGCCACAGGAAGGTCCGTATTATCCTTAAGTAATTTAATGATATCCAGGTAGGCAAGAGCCGGTTTCACCATCAGGAAATCTGCCCCTTCCCGGGCATCAAGCCTGGCCTCCAGAAGGGCTTCCCGCTGATTTGCCGGGTCCATCTGGTAGGTCTTCTTGTCTCCTGACTTCGGGGCGGAGTCCAGTGCATCTCGGAAAGGTCCGTAGTACGCACTGGCATATTTGGCCGTGTAGGACATGATGGAGGTATTGGTAAAGCCCTTCTCGTCCAGCCGGTCACGGATAAACCCGATACGTCCGTCCATCATATCAGAAGGCCCGACTATGTCAATACCCGCGGCCGCCTGGGCCACGGCCATTTTCCCAAGGATATCCAGGGTTTCATCATTGAGTATCCGGCCCTGGTCATCCACTATGCCATCGTGGCCGTCGATACTGTATGGGTCCATGGCCACATCAGACATCAGGCATACATCCGGGAATTCCTTTTTGATCGTCCGGATTGCCTGCAAATAGAAGAACGAATCATCATGGCTTCGGGAGGCAAGTTTATCCTTGTGTTCCTCCCCCACCACGGGGAACAGGTCAAACGATCGCACCCCGCATTTCAGACAGGCTTCAATCTCCCGCAGGATTCCTTCGGTGCCCAGGCGAAATATTCCCGGCATCGAATCCACTTCGACACGTGCCGAGGGTTTCTCAAGCAGGAATAAGGGAAAGATCAGGTCTTCCGGGCGTACCTGGTGTTCCCTGACCATATCACGGATCGCCGCGGATTTTCGATTACGACGGGGTCGGATGCGCATGGATTATTTCTTTTCAAAGGTAGTTATGGTACGCTCGATGATATCACAGCATTCGTGAATCTCATCTTCTGTCATGACCAGTGGCGGGGCAAACCGTATGATATTCCCGTGGGTAGGTTTAGCCAGTAAGCCATTATCCTTCAGGGCCACACAAATATCCCAGGCGGTCGTGCTTTCAGGCGAATCATTGATCACCACCGCATTCAGTAATCCCTTTCCGCGAACCAGCTTCACCAGGTCTGATTTTTCTGCCAGTTTGTTCATTCGCTCGCGGAAAAGGGTACCCAGTTGCCGTGCATTCTGAATCAGCTTTTCTTCATAGACCACCTCGAGGGCCGTCATGGCTACGCGGCTGCCGAGGGGATTACCTCCGAACGTACTTCCGTGTTGTCCTGGCCTGATCACATCCATTATCCTGTCATCAGCCAGAACGGCGGAAACGGGATACGCACCGCCGGACAGGGCTTTCCCCAGGATCAGGATATCCGGCCGGGTATACGTCTCCTGCTGTTCGCATTTATGCTCACAGGAGCAATCGCCGCAAACACGAAGGAGGCTTCCGGTACGGGCAATGCCTGTCTGGATCTCATCCGCTATGAAAAGGACATCATGTTCCCGGCACAGGCGGGCTGCCTGGCTGAGGTAGTGATCATCCGGTACGAAAACACCTGCTTCCCCCTGAATGGGCTCCACCAGGAAGCCGGCGACATTTTCTTCCTGCAATGCCTTTTCGAGTGCCCCAAGATCATTGTAGGGGATTTTCAGAAAGCCGGGGGTATACGGACCAAAGTTTTTTCTTGCATTCTCATCATTGGAGAATGATATGACGGTCGTGGTACGTCCATGAAAATTATTCTCACAGACAATGATCCTGGCCTCATTCTCCGGTATATTACGACGTTCGTACGCCCACTTACGGCATATTTTTATCGCCGTCTCGACCCCTTCGGCCCCGGTATTCATGGGAAGGACCTTATCAAAGCCAAAAAAGGAAGTGATGAACTGCTCGTAGGGCCCGAGCACATTGTTATGAAAAGCCCGGGAAGTGAGCGTGAGCGTGGCAGCCTGTTCGGTCAGCGTTCCGACAATTTTCGGATGGCAATGGCCCTGGTTTACCGCACTGTAGGCAGACAGGAAATCAAAGTATCTTTTGCCTTCCACATCCCACACATATACGCCTTCGCCTCTGGCCAGCACTACCGGAAGAGGATGGTAGTTGTGTGCGCCATGCATATTCTCCAGTTGTATTGCCTCTTCGCTTCGTGAAACAGTTGTTGCCATAATCAGAATTCGTTTAAAAATGTCACTTCCTCAAAGCTACTAAATTGGGCAGTGATAAAAAATTCGCATAACTTTCCGGAAGTACCTAACGAATCACCGGCAATGCCCGACCAAGACAGAGGATTTGGAGTTGTATTTGATATGGACGGTGTGCTGATCGACAGCAACCCGTATCATAAGAAATCACTCAAACAATTTGCCCACAAATATGGCTATGATCTCAACGAAGATGAACTTCGTGCCAAGATCTATGGCCGGCAAAACAAGGAATGGATCCCCCGTTTATTCGAACGTGAGATGACCCTGGCCGAAATAGAAGAGTATGCCGTGGAAAAGGAATCCCTGTTCCAGAAAATATTCAAGAAGGATGTGGCCCCGGTAGCGGGGCTGATTCCGTTCCTGGAAGTGTTGAAGCAGGAGAATATCCCGCGGGCCATTGCCACCTCAGCTCCCCGGATGAATGTCGATTTCGTATTTGAGCATACACCGATCGGGAACTATTTCGGTCTTGTCCTTGATGATTCACATATCAAGCGGGGGAAGCCGGATCCTGAGGCGTACCTGAAGGCCACTGAATTGCTTGGGTTTGAGCCGGAAGAGTGTGTGGTATTTGAAGATTCGCTCTCCGGGGTGGAGTCAGCCAGGAACGCCGGGTGCCGGGTCATCGCGGTAGGCACCACGCATGAGGAAGAGGAATTTGGCCGGATTGATATGTTTATCCGCGACTTCAGGAATATCACTCTTGAAGACCTGGCGCGCCTGTTTATCTGATTTTTACTATGTGTTAAAGCTTAATCACCTTGAGGGTTTCCGGATCACGATCGGGATGCTGAAGGCGGATCAGGTATAACCCCGGGGCAAGATCGCTCACTTCCCAGGTCATGAGATTGGAATGTATGGTTTGCTGCTTCCAAACCTTGCCGGTCTGATCCATCAGGACCGCGTTCACGCCATGCAGGTCCCGAAGTATCAGGTGTGTATCAAACAAGGTGGGAAAAACCCGGCCTTTAATCGCCACCCGCTCGGTTGACGTAATCCTGCCTGCTGCCGGTTCAGGATGCTGATAACGGGAGAAAAATTCCCAGATAAGGGCAGAAGCATTAATATCCCGGTTCGTACTTCCCGCCTCCGGTAATTCCACCGCCCCGTCAGGCCAGGTGTGGCCGCCATCATTGATCCGGTAAAAGATTACATCATCGCAATCCTGGTAGGTAATAAGGGTCACCGTCGAACCGTCCGAAGAACGCTTGTCTTCCAGTTCTTCCGTATTGGTCTCAGTCTGGCACCCGTGCCTCTCGGCCCAAAAATCCATCAGATCAGGGACTGCAGGATAGAAATCGCTCCCTTCGTAATTAACCACGGCATCTGCCGTTCCGTGAAACTGTAAAACCGGCGGCACATAGCTCCCGGTACAGGAGGCCTGCTGCAGGGTGGTTATGTTTCCGGTCACCGAAGCAATGGCTGCAATCCGGTCGGATAATTCACACGCCAGTGTATAGGACATAAACCCGCCGTTCGACATCCCCGTGGCATATACCCGACTCAGGTCAATATCGTATTCGCTCCAGAGTCGGTCGATCATCTTGTCAACAAACCCGACATCATCCACGTCCGTCCCAAACCCTGCGTTCCAGTGATTTCCGGTACCAATGGGAATACTGGCCACGGTGCCCTCAGGATAGACGGCAATAAAATTGTGCTGATCTGCCAGGAAATTGAACCTGGTATAAATGCGCTGTTCGGTGGCATTCGAACCAAAGCCATGAAAATTGAACACAAGAGGGAGACCGGCTTCGCCATTATACCCTTCCGGGAGGTGTACATAATAAGTACGAACCATCCCGTCATGGTATATTTCGCGTTCCTGATCCTGGGCAGAAGCGGTGAGGGCAAGCCCCAGAATAAGCAGGAGGAAGGTGTTCTTCATCCGCTAAATATAATGAAAAATCGTTAGTTGGATTTCACCAGCCTGATGGAGGTGTATTCATTCCCCGGCAGCTGGACGTGCAACACATACACCCCGGGTTTCAGGTTGCTCACCAGTAGTGTTTCCTGAGGAGCCTGTGCGGTTTGCTGTAAAATAAGCTGGCCTGAATAGGAATACAAGGACAGGAGCGCACCTTCCTTCAGCCTGTTCACGGTTACATTCTCCGAGAAAATGGCAGGGTAAACAAATATCTGATCGGACAAATCCTTTTCGGTGTCCGTTACCTGGTTTACATTACGGTGCATTTTGAAAAATTTCCAGATGATTGCCGAGGCCATAATATCCCGGTTGGTTTCTCCAAGGTCAGGGCGGTCAAATATCGCGCCCGGCCAGGTATGTCCGCCGTTATTGACCCGGTAAAGCTCCACATCTGTATTGAGGGTGCAGGTATTGTAGGATACCCTTGTCACGGTGGAATTGTCCGTGGTATTGGTATCCGGCATCTGGGTTTCCTGTCTGTCACCAGTCAGGCAGTTGTTGATGGTAAGCCATTGGGAAATCACTGCATCTACCGAAGCACTTCGGGAGCTGCCGTCATAACTTACGGTCGTGTCTTCGGTACCGTGTATGTGTACCACGGATACGGCATTGGACGGGTTGCAGTTTGGTACCTGCTCCTGGATCATCGTTCCGGCCACGGTACCGACGGCCGCAATTTTTCCATTTAATTCACATGCCAGGCGGTAGGCCATGTATGCGCCATTGGACCAGCCCGTTGCGTAAATCCTGCTTTGATCAATGTTGTATTGATTAACCAGTTTATCGATGAGTTTATTGAGAAATCCCAGGTCATCCACATTGGTCCCAAAGTAGGCATTCCAATGGGTCCCTGTGCGACCGATGTCAATGGTGCGCACTAAACCCTGGGGGTAAGCCACAATAAACCCGGCCGTATCGGCGATGGTGTTAAACCCCGTGTAGGAAGCCTGTGACTGGCTGGTGGAGCCCAGGCCATGCAGATTGAGTACCAGTGCCGGTTGTTGGGAAGGAGAATAGCCGGCAGGAATGAACAGATCATACTCTCGCGACTCCCCATCATGGTTCATGGTAAGGCCTGTAAGGTATTGGGCAGGCAGGACAGTGGACATCCCAAGGCAAAAACAGAACAGTATGGGGGCAATAATTTGACGCATAGTAAACGCAAAATTAACAATCAGAAGGCCCCTTAGTTTAGCTGAGGGTACCCTGAATACATTAATACGCGTAAATCAAAGTTGTAACCACCTATTTTTTCGACGAACTGCATGCTGACAGGTCATGAATCGGGATGTGCCGGGTTGTGTGCTTTTACAAAAGCTACATTTCGCTTAAGACCATTGAATTTGGCTCTTTTCAGGGGGGATTTCTTAAAGACCCGCCGGAAGGTCTCCTCCGTCATTTCTTCCCAGTCGCTGCGGTTCATTTGCTCCAGATCGGGGTGAGGCTCAAAGGCCTCTTCGCGGTGGGGTGTGGCAAAACGGTTCCAGGGACAAACCTCCTGGCAGATATCGCAACCGAATACCCAGTCGTTCATGGCCGGTCCGAATTCTTCCGGAATGGCGGATTTTAATTCTATGGTCAGATAGGAAATACACCTGCTTCCATCCACCACATAGGGTGAAGGGATGGCATCGGTCGGACAGGCGTCCATGCAGGCGGTGCAGGTACCGCAATAATCACCTACGGGCGAATCCGCAACGAGTTCAAGGTCCAGGATTACTTCGGCCAGGAAGAAATAACTGCCCTCCCCGCGATTGAGCAAGAGGGAATTTTTGCCAATCCATCCCACTCCGCTGCGCCTTGCCCACGAGCGCTCCATGACCGGTGCACTGTCTACGAAAACCCGGCCGTCCACGGTTCCTATCTCCTCGCGGATCCGGTTGAAAAGTTCCTTCAGCTTTCGTTTGATGACAAAATGATAATCCTCACCATAGGCATAACGGGCAATTTTGTAGTTATTCTCCGCCGGCAGTTCCTTCTCCGGCGTATAATTATACATGAGTGTGATCACTGACCGGGCCCCCGGAACCAGCTTGCGCGGATCAAGCCGTTTCTCGAAATGGTTTTCCATGTACTTCATGGCGCCGTGCATACCCTGGTGAAGCCACTTTTCAAGTAACGGGGCATCTTCCTCCAGGAAAGCGGCCCGGGCGATCCCGCACTGCAGAAAGCCCAGGTCCCTGGCCCATTGTTTGATCAGGCGGGTATTCTTTTCGGTGGCGGACTGCGCCATCATTATGGATTATCGAATAAACCCCTGGTTCGGTTTGGCGGCACAATCCGGAGATGCTGGTAGGCAAGCTCGGTGGCTTCCCGGCCACGGGATGTGCGCTTGATGTACCCTTCCTGGATCAGAAATGGTTCGTATACCTCTTCAATGGTCTCAGCTTCCTCCCCGCAGGCAGTGGCAATGGTGGAAATACCCACCGGTCCGCCCTTAAATTTCTCAATGATCACTGACAGAATACGGTTGTCCATTTCATCCAGTCCGTGGTCATCCACCTCCAGCGCCTCCAGGGCAATCCGTGCGATCTTCCGGGTGATAGTGCCATCCCCTTTGATCTGGGCAAAATCGCGGGTTCTCCGCAGCAGGTTATTAGCGATGCGGGGTGTACCACGACTGCGCCGGGCAATCTCGTCAGCCGCGTCGGCGTCGATCGGTGCTTTCAGAATGCTGCAGCTTCGGTGAATGATCTTTGACAAAAGCTCATTTTCGTAATAGGACAACCGGGCATTGACCCCGAAACGAGCCCGTAACGGAGCCGTCAGCAGACCGGCACGGGTTGTGGCCCCGATCAGGGTAAACGGCGCAAGGGTAATCTGTACAGAGCGTGCACTTGGGCCCGAATCAAGCATAATATCGATCCGGAAATCTTCCATCGCCGAATAGAGATATTCTTCCACGACCGGATTGAGCCGGTGGATCTCATCGATAAATAACACGTCATTTTCCTCCAGGTTGGTCAGTAAACCGGCGAGGTCGCCCGGCTTATCAAGAATCGGCCCTGAGGTCACCTTGATCCCTGACTCAAGTTCGTTGGCAATGATGTGGGACAAGGTAGTTTTTCCCAGACCCGGTGGTCCATGTAGTAACACATGGTCGAGGGGTTCACCACGTTGCTTGGCGGCCATGACAAATACCTTAATATTCTCCACCACCTTGTGCTGACCTGTAAAATCCTCAAAGGAAAGCGGGCGCAGGGCGCGCTCCATTTCCCGGTCGGCCGGATCCAGATTGTCGTCATGTGCCTGTAGATAATCTTCTCTCATTCGTTTCGTCGTCCTTTTTCCCGCGGATTTCCTTTGTCTAAATTACTGATAACCCTGCCAATTTAACTAACTTGAGGCAAAATTAAACGAAATGGACGTTCGGAAGAAAAATATCATATATACGCTCATACTGGTCACACTGGTGGTAATTGTATATTTTATTCGTGATTCCGGACAGGAGCCCCTGGTCGTTTTCAGCGGGCGTACCATGGGACCGATAGTCTATAATATAAAGTATTATGACCGGGAAGAAAGAAACTTCAAAAAAGAGGTGGATTCATTGCTGGAGGCATTCAATGCTTCCTTAAATACCTATATTCCGGATTCTGAAATTTCGCGGTTTAACCGCGACAGTGCCTTCTCCTTCTCCTCACCCTATTTTCCGCTTGTCCTGGAATCAAGCAAGCGGATCCACCAGATCACCGGTGGTGCCTATGATCCGACGGTCATGCCACTGGTCAATGCCTGGGGGTTCGGACCCGGAACAGCGGTCAATCCCGATTCGGTCTACATCGATTCGCTGATGCAGTTCGTAGGTTTTGATCAGATCAATTTCTCGGAGAATGAAGTCTGGAAAAACGACCGGAGAACGGCCCTTGATTTCAGTGCGTCGGCCAAAGGCTATGGTGTCGATGTGGTGATTGACTACCTGGCATCCCGTGGTATAGAGAATGCGTTTGTTGAAATCGGTGGCGAAGTACGGGTATCCGGCCGGAACCTGGACATTGACGGTCCGTGGCGCATCGCTATTCTGGACCCTGGATCCACCGAAGCCAATCCGTATTCCATTGCCATGGTCGAACTGGAAGACCGGGCGATGGCTACTTCAGGCAATTATTTCAATTACAGGGTCATTGATGGCATCCGGTATTCCCATACCCTGAACCCGGTCACGGGCTACCCCGAGGTAAGTCCGATTCTCAGCGCCTCCGTGTTTGCGTCCAGCTGTATGGAGGCGGATGCGCTTGCGACGGCCTTTATGGTCATGGGTCACAGGAGGGCGATTGATTTTCTGAATGAGCATGAGGAGTACGATGCGTTCCTGATTTTCGACTCCGGCCAGGGCCAGGTAAGCACCTATGCCACCGAAGGGGTAAGTCAATCCATTAAATTGCGCGATAGCCTGTCTGATCAGTAATATTTCAGGGCAGGGATACAGCTAAATGCAACACTGTTGTATATTTGCGGCACATGTTCTATGATTACCTCGTTCTGATCGCCTCTGCACTGGCCGGGGGTCTGGCTGTATTTCTCCTGCCCGGGTCAGATCGGAAATGGTATCGCCTGAGTCTTGTCTTCAGCGGGGCCTATTTATTTGGTATTACCATCATTCACATCCTTCCTGAATTATTTCGCTCCACGGAAAATTCCGCCTTCGTTGGCATATTCGTGCTGGCAGGTTTCTTCCTGCAGATGGTACTCGAGCATTTAACCTCCGGGGTGGAACACGGACACCTGCATGTACATGCCAATCAGGACGGCCACGGCCGGGCATGGCTTGTCTTGTTTGGCCTGTCGGTCCATGCATTTCTCGAAGGCACCCTGCTCAGTCATCCCATGATCCTTGATCAGCATGAAGGGCATTCGCATACCCTGTTATGGGGCATTGCCCTGCACAAGGCCCCGGCTGCCTTCGCCCTGATGTCCATACTGATCGCCGCGCACCGTCCACGGAGACAATTGCTGCTGGTGCTCGCCCTTTTTGTACTTGCTTCGCCGTTAGGATTGTGGACAGGAAATTTTCTCCAGGAATATAACTGGTTGTCAGCCGGTGCCTTTGTCACGCTCTTCGGGATTGTCAGCGGTAATTTTCTCCATATCAGTACTACGATTGTCTTCGAAAGTAGTGAGAACCACAGGCTGAACTGGCAAAAATGGCTCATCGGCCTTTTAGGGGCCGGACTCGCCATACTGGCTGAATTCATTTAACTGTTTAAACAAATAAAATACCCATTAATAGGGATTCCCTGATGTGACTTCATGTTGTACCTTAGATGCATCGACAATAAGGTGTCAATAGTTCATGTAAAACAAGGCCTGTGGTGGGCCTTGTTTTTTTTTGTGCCCTGGGAAGGATAAGTGAGATCCCCGATCGGCAGCCTACCAGTCTCATTAAACAAAGCGGTCGGGGATAACGAAGAACTCTCTTAGTCCCCGGGTCAGGCCCGGGGCATGCTTAGTCTATAACAAAAAAGCCCCAATGCGTATGCACTGAGGCTTTTTACGGTATCGTGAAGCGACGCATTGCGTCTGCTTCATGAATAAAATCTGGCAACGACCTACTCTCCCACATGTTACTGCAGTACCATCGGCGCTGTGAGGCTTAACTTCTCTGTTCGGAATGGGAAGAGGTGGACCCTCACGCTGTAATCACCATAAGATCTTGACCCGGATCGTTTTCCAGGCGTCATCCCGGGCCTGACCCGGGACCTCTCCTTATTTCAGAAGAGTATTATTTTAAAAGTCGTCATCCTGAACTTGATTCAGGATAATCATGACAATCGTGAAAGAATTACGGGCAGTAGCCCTAGAGAAAGCTTACGGGTAATTAGTACTGCTCAGCTTTGGCATTTCTGCCTTTACACCTGCAGCCTATCAACGTCATCGTCTATAACGTCCCTTAAAAGAAGTCTCATCTTGAGGTGAGTTTCGCGCTTAGATGCTTTCAGCGCTTATCTCTTCCTAACATAGCTACCCGGCGGTGCAGCTGGCACCACAACCGGTACACCAGAGGTTAGTCCAACCCGGTCCTCTCGTACTAAGGTCAGATCCTCTCAAACTTCTTACGCCCACAACAGATAGGGACCGAACTGTCTCACGACGTTCTGAACCCAGCTCGCGTGCCACTTTAATGGGCGAACAGCCCAACCCTTGGGACCTTCTCCAGCCCCAGGATGTGACGAGCCGACATCGAGGTGCCAAACCTCCCCGTCGATGTGAGCTCTTGGGGGAGATCAGCCTGTTATCCCCGGAGTACCTTTTATCCTTTGAGCGATGGCCCTTCCATGCGGAACCACCGGATCACTAT
>CAZLZD010000053.1:0-26522 GCA_964563925.1 uncultured Roseivirgaceae bacterium
GAGGAGGTGTGCCGATCCGGTAATTATTTATCCTCCACATTCACCACATTATCATCCGGTATACGATCGATCATCTTGTTATACGGATCAATACCTGCTTTTACCGGACGTTTATCCACGGTAAAGGTCAGGGTATGCGTACCGGGTCCGAGCCATACCTTTTTCATGAGGAGCGGATTTTTTACCTCCATTCCCATGTTGTTGGTCGTATCCGCGGCAAAGATTCCCACCTCCAGTAAATTCTCATTTTCTCCATGGCGAAGGATTTCACCAAGTCCGTCGTAATATATTTTGTCAGTATTTACGGTCAGGGTTACCTCGAATTTGCCATCCTTTTCCTCTACAGTCGCTTCCGTTGTCTTATTCTCATACAAAACAATATTCTCAAAGCTGTCTTCGAGGTAGTACTGCATGCTGTCGGGCGTAACGGACCGGATATACCTGTACCAGTCCAGGGACGTGGCATAAGGAGGCTCCGATTTCATCCCGAATTCATTTATCATCTCCTTAAAGCCCACGTTCAGGCTGTCGTCAGAAATGTAATCCGCCAGCGCGTACAATATGAGTCCGCCTTTCTGATACCAGACGTAGGACTGCGTGTCATTATCAAGCAGGGTTTTTTCGAACTTGCTTTCATTGGCACGCTGCCGGAGATAACTGTCAAGCTCCTCCTTCAGAAATTTCTGCATGGCATCTTCACCGTAATAATCGCGGGCCACCATCAGGGCGGAATATTCGGCCATTGATTCTGAAATCTGGTTGGAACCGCGGGTGGCACTGGGGGCGATCTGGTGCCCCCACCACTGGTGAGCCACTTCGTGCGACGTTACCCAGTAAGCCCGGTCAAATTTATTCGGATCGGTATAGTTGGCTGTCCAACCGAAGCTCTCGGAGTAGGGCACCGTATTCGGAAATGACTGCGCAAAACCTGCATACCGCGGAAATTCCATGATCCGCATCTGGTCGTACTGATAAGGACCATACTGCTCGGAGAAGTAGGCAATGGAATGCTTTATACTTTTCATGAAGCGGTCCAGGTTATAATCATGGGTCGGGTAATGATAGATCTCAAGCTTGATCTCCCGCCCGTCGGGACCGGTATAGGTATCCCGCAGCACCTCGTACTCCGCCGATACAACGTTGAAGAACACCTGCATGGGGGCGTTCATTTCGTACCGGAAATAGCGCCGCCCGTTTTCCACCCATTCCTTTTTCAGGTATCCCGGCATAATGGCGATCTGGTCCTCCGAAGTACTTACTGTGCCTTTGAAGTCTGCGTAATAGCCGTCATCGGTAAAAAGGAACGTGCTGCGTCCTTTTTCATCGGTTTGCTCAGGAAGGGAATAATCCCGCTCAGGAAGCTCATGCTTTTTACGTTCCTGATCGCTGGAGAGTTCACCTGCCGTTGAGTACCCGAATTCCGGAAATACCGACGCATTAAAGAAGGTGCCGTTATATACCACCTCGCGCTGGGTCCCGCTGTTAGGGAAACCATCATATGCCAGGGATACCTCCATGGTGGCCGTGATGGTGTCACCCGGCATCATCGGATTTTTCAGCTTGTAGAAATAAATATTGTACACATCGTCATAGGACAACTCTTCCAGGTCGCTGCTGCTGAATGAAATCGCATTTAATTTACTGTAGCTGGCTCCCATCGAAAGCATGAGCGAATCGATAGGCGTACCTGAATTATTGAACAGTACGAACTCCCCTTTAGCATTGGCTGTTCTCGATTCCGGATAGACATCCACCCAGGTTTCCACCGCGGCAATTTTAGGCGTTGCCATATTGATAAATTTACGATAGGTCTTTTCATATTCGACCTGCCGCTCGATCCCTTCATCCCGGGTACGGTATTCGTTCTTTACCGCAGTATTGTCGTAAATCACATACCCCGATACGGCAAAGGCAACGAAGGCCAGCACGATACCGACCACAGGCAGGGCCTTAATGCGTTGGGCAGCCAGTTTGAACCTGGATTTAACCGAACTTTCGCTGCTGCGGTTCCAGAAAAAGTTGCCGAGAATCAGGAGAATGATCCCCATCGACAGCCAGTACAGATTAAACCAGTTCTGGGCCGTCCAGAAATGGCCGAATCCATTCATATCTGAAAGCACATACGGCGGACGATAGGAATAGAACACCATATTGAAGTCATACTCGGCAAAATCACGGATACCGAAGAGCAGGATCCAGAAACCAATCGTCACTACATGTCCGAGGAATTTATTATTCACCAGGATGTGAATAAAGAATGCGAGCATGGTGAGCTGCACATAGTCGGGAAATTCCAGCAGATACACATCCTTAAAATACATGTCGAATTTAAAATCAGTGAATCCGGCCAACACCTGGTTGATCACGCCACTGACTATGATGGTCGACGCCAACAGGAATGCCACCATGACCAGGGCCAGGAACTTGGCCCCGTAGCTCAGCCAGTTGGGCACGGGAAGGGCGTCGGCGATATTGGAGAATTTCAGGGTTTTATCCCGGTGTACCGACTCGCCCGTATAAAATATCAGGATAATGAATACGAACAGCCCAAAATTAAAATCCTTCACTTCCAGCATCAGGTAGGTGGTCGGATGGGCCGGACGGCTGCTGCCGGCGGCACTGAACCACCCGTCCAGGAAGAGAAAGGCCACTCCCCCCAGGAGCATAGCCAGGAAATAGGGGTCCTTGATAATATTGAAGAATTCGATACGGGCCATTTTCAGGCACTGTGAAAGATGCGTCCCAAAGGAAAATGACGGTTTGAAGGATGGGACTTTAATAGCTGAAGGAGCAAACTCCTCTTTCTCCTCCGCTGCTTTCCGGCCTTTTTTTCCGCCCCCTTCAAGCACCCTGGTAAACCGGAAGGAGTACAGGGTCACCAGGAACAGGGCAAGTGCTACACCCAGGTAGATCAGCCGGTTGGCGATAAGTGTGCCGCTTAATGGAAACAGCTGCGTATTCTGTTCTGCGGGCGTCCAGTACTGGGTTTCCGTAGAATAAGTCTGTAAGGCAAACGGATCAAACAGGCTGACGATATCCTGATTCTCCAGGTCAGCCACAAAAGTAAGGCTCAGCAAATACCCAATAAACAGGATCACACTTCCGGTATAGGTTGCCACCACTTTTCTGGTCATGGCGACCAGGGCAAAAAAGATCGTTCCTGCAAATATGAAATTAGGCCAGGAAAACAGAAGGGTAGGCTGAATGTAATGCCAGAGTTCAAACGGCCCGAACCTTTCCGCCTCTTCCAGGCCCATAAATGGCCCGAGGGTAAAGCCGAGCATCAGTCCGAACTGCATCCCCAGGCTGATTAGCAGGAGAATGACAAGCGAGCCAAGGTATCTCCCGATCAGGTACTGTTTTTCAGTTATCGGGTATGAATATAAATATTGAGCGGTACTGTGCTCAATATCCCGGTAGACAGGCATACCAAGAACGGCAGAAGACAACAGCATCCCGAAAATGCTTATGATGATCAGCATCTGGGCAATCGAGGCAGGCGAATTGACCAGGACCTTTTCAGAAGCCGGGGTTGAGCCGTAGATTGCCGTGAGAAATCCAAACAGGAACAAGACACCGAAATAGGCCCATGTGGCCGGGCGCTTAATACGGTACCTGATTTCGAATTGAAATATTTTTTTTATCATGACCGGCAATTAATGAAGTACAACATTGGTTTTCTCCGCGATGCGGGCGAAATACACATCCTCAAGGTCTGACTCTGCCCGTTCGAAGGAAGAATCCGGCTCAAATTCAGAGACCACGTGAATTTGTGTTTTGCCTGATTTGAGTTGTGTGTTAATGACGTTATATTTTGCCTGATAGTCCGCCAGTTCGTTTTTCTCGATGGTTTTGACCCAGATCATCCCGTCGAGTTCTGCCACCAGCTGAGCCGGGTGACCCTGGGAGATCACCTCACCCTGGCAGATGATGGCCATATCATTGCAAAGGTGAGTGACATCCTCCACGATGTGGGTGGAGAGGATCACAATGGTATTCTCCCCGATCTCACTGAGAAGATTATGAAAGCGGTTGCGTTCGGTCGGGTCCAGTCCGGCCGTGGGCTCATCCACAATGATCACCTGCGGCTGACCAAGCAGTGCCTGGGCAATGCCAAAGCGTTGTTTCATCCCGCCTGAATAGGTTCCCAGGTTTTTCTTCCGCACGTCATAGAGGTTAACTTTCTGCAGGAGTGCCGCCACGGTTTCTGCCCGCTCCTTTTTATGATTGAGCCCCTTGAGGGAGGCGATATGGTCAAGCATGGTCTCGGCGGTCACTTTCGGATAGACGCCAAATTCCTGGGGCAGGTAGCCCAGCACTTTCCTCATTTCCTCTTTCTGGCGAAGCACATCCATGTCCCCGAGCCTGATGGATCCGGAATCAGCTTCCTGTAGCGTGGCGATGGTTCGCATCAGCGTGGATTTACCGGCGCCATTCGGACCGAGCAGTCCGAACATTCCCTGTGGAATGGTCAGGGAAATATTATTCAGGGCCTGGACCCCGTTTCCATAGGTCTTATTAAGATTTTCAATAACAAGCTTCATACGTGTTGTTTTGGTTTGGATGGATTTTTCAGATTCCCAAGATAGCGTAAAATTTTAAGGTATGTGAGTCGCTGACTACGTGCATATTACCGGTGATCCGGGAGAATGACCGGTGATATGTACAGCATACAGGGAGAGCATACCATGTGAGACCGGGCAGGGAGAATGAGGGGCACTTCTGACGATCCTTTATGACACTTCTGATGATCCTTTAAATTCCACTTCTGACGATCCTTTAGTTGCACCTGTGAACAGGTCACGAATCCCTTTTCAGCACCCTTCTTATCTCATTTGCCTTGGTCATCATCTCCCTCATACCCTGGGCATCTCCTGCGTCAAGACGTTCCTTGAATTCCTGCAGATGGGCAATATATTCTCCGAGTGCACGGGAAACATGGGCCTGATTCTGCTCAAAGATGGGTGTCCACATGTCAGGGGAACTCATGGCAAGCCTCACGGTCGACTGGAATCCGCTGCCTGCCATATTAAAGATGCTTCGTTCGTCCTGTTCGATGTCCAGCACCGTCTGGCCAAGCATAAACGAGGAAATATGGGAAAGGTGGGAGACGTAGGCAATATGCCGGTCATGCGCTTCTGATTCCATAAAAATCGTCTTCATCTCCAATGCCCGGAACATGGATGCGGCCACATCAATGGCATGAAGGCCGGTATCGCGCCGGTCGCAAATGATATTTACCTTGTCCCGGTACAGTCCGGAAAAGGCGGCAGACGGACCGGTATTTTCTGTTCCCGCAATGGGATGAGCGGCCACATATTGTCCGCGGCGAGGGTGATCTTTGACTTCCTGGCAGATTCCCAGTTTCGTGGATCCGAAATCGATCACGACCTGTTCGTCGTTCAGCTGATCAAGGATTCCGGGAAGCAACTGCCGTATGGCCTTCACGGGTATGGCGAGGAGGATGAGGTCGGACTGCGACACCGCCTTATCCAGGTCGCATGCTTCGTCTATCCATTTATAGGCCTGTGCGCTGCTTAGGTGCTTGGCATTGGTATCCACCCCATAGCAAAAGGACAGCCATCCGCACTTTTTTAAATCGATCGCCATGGACCCGCCAATCAGGCCGCATCCTACTATTGCTGCTTTCATTTTTTTCGTAGTTTATTCTGAGCTTTATCAATTCTTTCTGCCGCTTCTTCGAGGAGATGATCTGATGAGCACAGGGATATGCGTACATAGCGATTCCCCTGTGAACCGAAGATATGCCCTGGGGTGATGAACACTCCGGCCTTCTCCAGGATCCGATCAACCCATTTTTCGGTATCATCCACACGATCGGGTACTCTTGCCCAGGTAAACATTCCTCCCTGTCCGTCTTCATAGGTGCAGTCCAGGATATCAAAAATCCTGTTCGCTGCCTTACGCCGGTGCTGATACACCCCCAGGTTTTTTTCATACCAGGAGTCGGACAGGCTGAGGGCCCGGATCGCGGCACGCTGGACGGGCAGAAACATGCCTGAGTCCATATTGCTTTTTACCCGGAGAATCATCTGCAGGTACTCCTGTTCACCGGCCACCCAGCCCACACGCCATCCGGCCATATTATGCGATTTACTCATGGAATTCAACTCCAGGGCCACTTCACGGGCACCCGGAACCTGGAAAATACTGAGCGGACTGCCTTCATAAAGCATGGCATAGGGATTATCATTAACGACGAGAAACTGATGTTTAGCTGCGAGTTCTACCAACCTGCTCATCATTTCGAGGCTTCCCCTGGCCCCTGTGGGCATGTTGGGATAATTAACCCACATAATCTTAACTTCATCCAGGGGAAGTTGCTCCAGGGTGGCAAAATTTATCTCCCAGTGGTTATGTTCGTCCAGCTCGTAGGGTAAAATAGCTGCACTGGTGAGCCGTGCGACTGACGAATAGGTTGGATAGCCCGGATTTGGGATCAAGACCTTGTCGCCCGGATCCAGGAAGGCCATTGATATATGCATGATCCCCTCCTTGGAGCCCATGAGTGGAAGGATTTCCCGGTTTGGGTCAAGGGCCACTGAAAAACGGGCAGAAAGATATCCGGCGATGGCATCGCGTAATTCCGGGATACCCGTGTAGGGCTGATATCCATGGGAGCCGCCATGATGGGCATGTCTTTCCAGGGATTTCACCACCTCGCGGTCGGGATCCAAATCAGGACTCCCAATACCAAGATTTATGATGTCTTTCCCTTGCTGTCTTAATGCGGCAATTTCCTTGAGCTTCCTGGAGAAATAGTATTCTGTCACCGAATGCAGGCGGTGCGCTTCCTGAATAATCATGAACTAAAATTAGCAGAAATTTCAGAAGAGGAGGGGAAATACTCCACGATATTCTCCCGGTACGGCCGCTGGCTGCCTGAGACCCGTCCTAAACCGGCTGCCGGGAACGAAATAATCCATTTTTCTATTATATCCTTATAGAATTAAACATTTGATAAATATATTTGTAGTCCTTTTGCAAGAGGTATTTTTAAGATAACAAAACGATAAATGAGTACAATCATTTTAACCGCCATTGTAGCGTTTACACTGATCATCCTGCTACTGGTATTTATACTTCTTTTCGCGCAATCCAAGCTGGTCCAGTCGGGACCCGTAAAGATCTTCGTCAACGGTGATGAAAAGAATCCCATTGTGACATCTGCGGGCTCAACCCTTCTGTCCACCTTGTCGTCAGAAAAGATATTTCTTCCGTCTGCCTGTGGTGGCGGGGGAACCTGTGCCATGTGCAAGTGTGTGGTGGAAGAAGGCGGAGGTGAAGTACTGCCTACCGAAGTAGGCCACCTGAGCCGGTCTGAACAGAAGGAGAATGTACGCCTGAGCTGCCAGGTGAAGGTGAAACAGGATATGCATATCCGCATTCCCGAGGAGATCTTCGGAATTAAGAAGTGGGATTGCGAGGTGGTATCCAACTACAACGTTTCCACGTTTATCAAGGAATTTGTAATGAAGCTTCCCGAGGGAGAAAGCCTTGAATTCGAGGCCGGGGGTTATATCCAGATCGACGTACCTCCCATCGAAGTAAAGTTTTCTGAAATGGAAATTGCTCCCAAACCTGAGCTGGGGCACCCTGATGACGTATTTCAGTCGGATTGGGATAAATTCGGATTGTGGGACCTGGTCATGAAGAATGACGAACCTATTTTCCGCGCCTACTCCATGGCCAACCACCCGGCAGAAGGAAATATTGTCATGCTCAATATCCGGATTGCCACTCCGCCGTGGGATCGCGATGCAGGCAAGTGGATGGATGTGAATCCAGGAATTTGTTCGTCTTACGTATTCTCCAGAAAACCTGGTGACAAGGTGACGATATCCGGTCCTTACGGAGAATTCGCCATCAACTACACAGACCGCGAAATGATTTACATCGGCGGAGGAGCAGGAATGGCGCCACTGAGGGCACAAATCTTCCACCTTTTCCATACGCTCAAAACAGACCGTAAAGTATCGTACTGGTATGGCGGACGATCGAAGAAGGAACTTTTCTATGTAAACCACTTCCGCAAGATTGAAGAGGAATTTCCTAATTTCAATTTTTACATAGCCCTTTCCGAGCCGTTGGAAGAGGATAAGTGGAAGGAGAAAAAGGAACTGGATGACAAGGGCGATGGCTACCTGGGCTTTATTCACCAGGCGCTTTACGACAATTACCTTGGCAATCATCCTGAACCGGATGAAGTGGAATATTACCTGTGCGGACCTCCACTAATGAACGCGGCGGTACTTAAGATGCTCGATGACATGGGCATTCCGCCGGAAAACATCCGCTTCGACGACTTCGGAGGATAACATTGAATTAAGCGTAAGAAAGAAAACCGCAGTGAAAACGCTGCGGTTTTTTTGTTATCCCATTGCGCGCAACAAAACGTGTTACCCGTCAAGCCAGTCCTTAAATTCATTTACCCGGTCCCGGCTCACGACAATCTTGTTGTCATCGCAGCTTCTGACCACCAGACGCAACCGGCTATTGGAATAACTGATAATATCTTCTATAGCATCCAGTCGTACAAGATACTGACGGTTGATACGAAAAAAATCTGCGGGATTGACCAGTCCCTGTACCTGTTCGAGGGTTTGGTCGAGCATGTAATTCCGGTTATCTCCAATACAGCACCATGTCCCTTTATTCCGGCTGAAGAAATAGAGAATGTCCTCCACGGCCACCGTTCGAATATGTTCACCAGACCGTATCACAAACCGGCTTTTATATGTGGTGGACAACCGCGCCATGGCATCAGATATCTGTCGTGCCAGTAATGAATGATCGCGAGGCTGTTGTGAGAGTCGCTCCAGCTTGTTGAAGGCACCGGCCAGTTCTTCTTCATCGACCGGCTTAAGCAAGTAATCCACACTGTTGACCTTGAAAGCCTTCAGTGCATATTCATCATAGGCAGTGGTGAAAATGACAGGCACTTCGATGTTTACCTGCTCAAATATCTCGAAACTTAGTCCGTCTGCAAGCTGGATATCCATGAAGATGAGATCTGGCTGGCTGGCACTGTCTGAGAGCCATTTAACAGAATTTTGCACACTGTCCAGCTTATTGAGTACAGTAATTCCAGGGTCATACGCTTTTATCAAACGCTCCAGTCGCGTGGCCGCAGGCTGCTCGTCCTCTATGATCAGAATATTCATCGTTCAATAAGTGGCAGGGACACGGTAAACTTGCCGCCTTCCTCCTGTATGGTTATTTCCTTTTTGGTGAAAAATGCAAATCGTGCGGAGATATTGGCCAGCCCCACTTCGGTGGCCTCACTTTTCAGTACCTTTTTTGGCTGCAATGTATTCTCAACCACCAGCCTGCCGTCTTCAATATTCATTGAAATGGTCAACGGATGATCACGGGAGACCACATTATGCTTTATCGCATTCTCCAGTAACATCTGCACCGAAAGCGGAGGAATCCGGTACAGGTGAACGTCCGGGACATTCATTGTAAAATGAAAGCTGTCCCCGAATCTGATCTTCTGCAGGAACAGGTATGAATCGGCAAATTTTAATTCCGTATCGAGGTCGACCAGGTCTTTGTCTCTCGAATCAAGCACGTACCGGTAGACATCGGAGAGCTTGCGGATAAACTTACTGGCCTGGGCTGCATCCTCATGGACGAGGTTGTCCAGGGTATTGAGACTATTAAAAAGGAAATGCGGGTTGACCTGATTCTTCAGTGATTCATAGCGGGCGGTAACGACATCCTTCTGTACGCGTTCTTTTTCCACGGCTGATCGTCGCCATGACTGCAGGAATTCATTACTGTGCAATATCAGGGATATCGTAAAGGTGATAATAATGGCGGTCGGGAGAGTGGTTTCAATTCGACCAAACCTGATATTGAAGGCAAACCACAGGAAATAATAGATGAAGAACACGGCGATCGTTGTATAAATCGTATGGGCAAGGATACCGGCTACAAGTCGCTTGACGGGCGATTCGATCCAGCTGTAAAAGCGATCGACAATATCTACGGTATAACCGTTCCCTTTCCAGAGAATTAACCAGACAAAAAAGTTGACCGGTATCAGGATGATCACTTTTTGCCAACTGGTGAAGCATCCCGGGCAGGAGGGATAGGCCACCGCCAGGCTCACCAGGAAAATGATCAGAAGTTCTTTTCCCTGTTCCTTCCAAAAGCTACGCTGCCTGAGAATATTGCTCATCGCTTGTGAAATTAATAAAATACTGGATCAAATCGTCGGATTCACCTGTTTACTGGCAGGACCTGATGTTTGCAAGGGCCCAGCTTTTACCCCAGGCCGGTGCAATGGCATTGTCCTGGGCCTGTGCCTCAAAAAGGTCCAGTGATTCCCTGATCCGGTTGCACCCCGGGGCAGTATCACTGCCAAAGAACTTGGCGGTACCTATTTCCATTTGCCCCATTAAAAAATGAGCCCTTGGATTAGACGGTTCCATTCCTATGGCCTGCTGAAAGCTGCGCATTGCCTGGGGAACGTACTCCGGTCCGCGGGTTGCCGGATCAACCGTAACCCGCAGCATGTGGATAAACCCGGTCAGGGTGACCAGCTCAGATTCCTCCGGTGCCATCGCCAGGCCTTTATTGACCGAGGCGGCGGCCTGGTCCAGATACTTATCTTTATCCGCATTACTCGTGGCGTAGTTGGCAAGCATCACATAGCCAAAGCCGGCATAGTATAACGGTTCCCATTTGTCTGTCTCACGGGCAGCGATTCGTTCAAACTGATTAACTGCCTGATGCAGCGTGTCAGATGATTGAGAATTGATGACCATCCCGATAGATTCACGCATGATCTTTTCGTAAGCACTCTGTGCTTTCAGTCCGCCAGTGACAAGGAACATAAGGATCAGGTTCAGGGCAAGATATTTCATAATTGTAAGATTTATAGTTTGAGAAATAATTATAATACTGGTAATTGATTCATTAGTTTGTCTTTCGAAAGCGTGATGAAGACCCCAAGGAAAATGAAGCGCGGTGCCTGTTGTTTGATCGGTCTTAGCATGTACTCCCCATCAAGGTTCTGCTCAGGACTGCTTTCATAGCCAAAGATGTTGTCCACCCCCAACACATTGGTGACGGATCCGTGTATGATCACATTGGGTTTGGCGAGGTAACTCACATTAACACTAAGGTCATGGTAGGCCGGAGTGCGTCCGGTGTTGAATCCCTCTCTGTTCGGATTGTGATAGGGCCTGGCGCTTGCAAAACTGTAGGTAGCACCAAATTGGGTTTTAAGGGATCTTACGAAATATTTCACCACCGCTGAGAAATTGTGGGATGAAGCGAACGCCGGCACGGCCGTTTCGGGGAAATCCCGGTAATCCCTTTCAGTATCCAGGAAGGAATAGGAAATCCAGTAATCCACCCCTCTGAAGGTCTCGCGATCACGCCAGAACAAGTCTATTCCCCTGGCATAGCCATCCCCGGTATTGCTGTAGGTGGCAGGATCAAAAAGGTCCTGACCATGTTTGACCAGATGATCATAGGTTTTGTAATACGTTTCGATCCGGAAGGTCCGGTCTTTTTTCATCCACTGGTAATTGAGAATGTAGTGGGAAGCAAACTCGTCTTTCAAATCGTTTCGAACCCGCAGGAAATCAGTCGGGGCAGACTGGTTAAACCGGCCGTACGCCAGGGAAAACTGACTGTAGCTGTTGGTCCGGTACGCCAGGGACACACGCGGCACCAGGTATAATTTATCCTGCAGGCCATTGTATTCTGACCTGAGTCCGGCCCGTACGACGAATTCATTGGACAGGAATATGTCAGCTTCGGCAAACACCGACCCAATATTTTGCGCTACATCCAGGGTATTCTCATTCCCATTTTCGTCGGCACTTGCGAGGGTATGGGTGGTCCGAAAAAATTCACCCCCCATGGTAAGTAATATTTTCTCTGTGAAATCATGTACCGCAACCGTCTTCAGGTGATAACCCGCTTCTTTTTCATCCACTTTCATTGCGTTAAACGCCATGTCATTCCTGCTACGGGTGTAGGACAGGCCACTGCGGAGTGTCCATTCCGATGACGGACTTGAGATATAGGTGGCATTGAGATAGGAGAATCCATTGGAAAGATCCACCCGGTCATCAGGATCATCTTCGCCAAAACCTGGCTGATAAATAACAAAAGAAGAATGACTCAGGTTGGAATATATCTTCAGCATGTTATTATCATTCAATTCCTGCCGGAACATGATGTTGCTGTTAACGGAAGAGGGGGCTTTATCCCATTCCAGATCCTGTGATACCAGTTCGAAATACGGGGTCAGGTTGGTGTATTCCAGCTTGCCGGCAATCGCGCCATTCTTCAACGGGCGGCTGTGTGAAACATCGGCCCCCACGCTCATCAAGCCAATGTCGGTGCGATTGTCTTCACGAACGTCCTTGCTCTTTAGGATCAGTGCGGAAGAGAGGGCCTGACCATATTCTGCCGAATACCCTCCGGTGCTGAAGCTCGTACCCTTAAACATGAATGGCGAAAACCGGCTCCTGCCTGGCGTATTCGGTGCGGTGGGAGAATATTCATTCATCACCTCCATCCCGTCAATAAATGTCTTTGTCTCATATCCATCCCCTCCGCGAACGAAGAGCCGTCCGGTTTCCCCGACGGTCTGGGTACCCGGAAGGGTATTCAGCGCACCGGGAATATCCGCGGTGGCGCCCGCCGTCGTCACAATATCGAGGGGTTCCAGTATTTCACTGCTGTTTTCATTGCCGGAAGTAAAGGCCCCGGCAGAGATGACCACCGCATTAAGCCGGTTAAATTCCTCCTCCAGCACAATGGCCAAACCATTTACATTATTCCGGTCCAGGGTTTGTTCGACCGTTACGTACCCTATGTAGGTCACCCGCAGCATCAGTTCACCTTCTGCGCTCGTGCTGAAACTGAAGTTTCCATCCTCATCGGTAGAGGCCCCGTCATAGCTATTTACGATAAAAACGTTGGCGCCATATACACCTGCACCCTTGGCATCTTTGACCGATCCGCGGATGGTGAGTTGTGCCATAAGGGTGTGAGTAAATAGGAGAATGGTGACGAGCAGAGCAAAAGTTTTCATAATTCAATCCGTGATTATGAAGCAAATGTGTCAGGAAGAACCACAGGAGAAAAAAAGGAATGTCCGAATCGTTGGATCGACTTGCCGAATTGTAGAATGAGCTGACTGAACCGGAAGAAGGATCTATGCCTTCTAACCAGATCACACGGATTGGATTCGTAGCAAACAAGTATTAGTCTTTTTTCCTATCTTCGACCAAACGCTAGTTTTCAATACATGGACCTGAAGATTTTCTTTTCCGCACTTGATGAAGAGCTGTTCTCCCATATCAAGGCTCCCAACAGTTTTCTGAAAAGTATCAAATCGAATATTGATAAAATGCCCGATTACCGCGGGTCGGATATTGCCATTTTCGGGGTGGAGGAAGAACGCGGCACGGACGACAACATCGGTACCGCCCAGGGGCCAAATGTAATCAGGCAGCAGCTTTACGCATTAAAAAAAGGATATGGGGCGTACAAGATCGTGGACCTGGGTAATCTACGCCTGGGTGTCGACCTCGATGAAACCCATGGCCGAATAAAAGAGGTCTGCCAGATTCTGATCGAGCAAAATGTAATGCCGGTCATTCTCGGCGGGTCACACGACCTGGACTACGGACAGTTTAAGGGCTATGAGGGAATGGAAAAACTTATCAGCGTACTCAACGTGGATGCCTACCTGGACATGGAAGACGGGCTAAAGGCACCTATGAACTCGCACCACATCCATAATATTCTCATACACGAACCTAATTACCTGTTCCATTACACACACCTGGCCTACCAAACCTACCTGGTAGACCAGAATCTCCTGCAAATCCTGGAAAAACTTTACTTTGAAAGCCATCGGCTGGGTAAACTCCGGCAGGATTTCCGGGAGATCGAACCGATTATACGTAATGCCGATATGTTAACCTTCGATATCAGCGCGATCAAATCAGCGGATGCACCGGGAACGGCCCATGTGCAGCCATTCGGACTCACCGGCGAAGAGGCATGTCAGATCTGCTGGTATGCCGGGCTGAATGAAAAACTAAGTTCGGCCGGATTTTACGAATACAATCCCGTACTTGATGACGACAATTGCAAAACGGGCAGTGTGGTCGCAACCATGGTATGGTATTTTATAGAAGGCTTCTATCATCGCAAAAACGAACTAAGGTTCAAAACCAATGATTATACCCGGTTTGTCGTGAGTATGCCATCCGATCCTGAAACTATTTCGTTTTTTAAGAGTAAACTCAGTGAGAAGTGGTGGATGGAGGTTCCCATCTCGCATTCCTACATGAAGTATGACCGAAACATTATTGTCCCCTGCAGTTATGAAGACTACAAAGTCGCAACCAAAGGCGAAGTCCCCGATCGATTTGTGCATGCACAGGCTAAAATGGTATAGTTTTATCTTCCTTGCGGTGGCGGCTGTTGCCTGTTCGCCGGAAGAAAAAGCCCCGGAAAATGAAGCTGTAGCTATCATAAATGAGGCCATTGCCGCCCATGGGGGAGAGTTATATGATCATTCGGAAGTGACCTTCCGCTTCCGCGACCGAGAGTATGTCGGCCGCAAGAACCAGGGGATGTTTCAATACGAACGGATTTTTGAAGATTCGGCCGGGACCTACCGGGATGTATTAAACAATGACGGCTATTATCGCGAGCTCAATGGCGAGAAAGTGGATGTCGTGGATTCCATGGCCGCCAAATACGCCCGATCGGTAAATTCGGTGATCTATTTCGCCATGCTGCCCGATGCACTCGATGACGAAGCCGTTATTGCCGAATACCTCGGCAAAAAGGAGATCAAAGGATCGACCTACGACAAGATCCGGGTCACCTTCCGCCAGGACGGCGGCGGAAAAGATTATGAAGATATTTTCTATTATTGGTTTGAGGAAAACTCAAGGGACATGGATTACATCGCCTACCTGTATTATACCGACGGAGGGGGCATCCGATTCAGGGAAGCGTATAATCAGCGTATAGTCAACGGAATTAAATTTTATGACTTCATCAATTACATGCCTGAAGACACCCTGGACCTGGAGAATATTGATCAGGCTTACCTTAACGGCGAACTTGAAGAGCTTTCCCGCATCGAACTTGAGAATATTGAAGTGACCCCGCTGTAAACCCTGCCGCACCAATCATCGTAAAATGATTATATGCGTGTGGAAAAAATCGAGGGGAATGAGATCGTGGAGTATTGCTGGAGAATGGAAACCTTCCTGGAGCCAGTGGAGTACCGTGTCCTTCCTTCTCCCTTTGTGGATATAATCTTTCCTCTTGAGGGCTCTGTCTTTATTGATTCCCTCCGGAAAAATCAAAAAAGCCCCTTTTTTGTACCGCTGCTTGATCAGCATAAGCAGGTAAGAATCTCCGCCAGGGCCCGACTTATTGGAATCCGGCTGCGTCCGGTATATGCAAACCTGCTGCTTAAACCCAATCATATGCTGATTAAAAACGCCAACGAAGCTTCGGAAGTGATGGAACCATTCATTTACAGGAGCCTGCTCGAGCTGATCCGTTCAGACCAGCATTTGGATTCCCTGACCCTTGCGGTTGGGCAGCTGATCCATTATTCCATCTGCCTGAGTGAGGCAGGATTTGATTTTTTGTTTGACAACTCCTATGAAAATTACCTGAACCGGGACCTGGGAACACAACATATTGCTCAGGATATGAACGTTTCCCTGCGATGGCTTGAAAAAACGTACAGGCGGCAGATCGACATGACGCCAAAGTCATTTCAGAAACTTGTACGCTTTAACACGTTTATACACGCGTATCTGGCACGGCCGGAGAGCCCGCTCAGTTGCCTTTCACAACAATGCGGCTATTATGACCAGTCACATCTTGTGAAGGAGGTAAAACGGTTCAGCGGACTGGCCCCCACACGCCTCAGAAAATATCTCTCCGTTGCTCACCGCGAAATGAACCATTGCTGAGGAAATTTGTAAAAAAACGAACTTCCGACGTATGACCATTTCGTTATTTTACAAGTTAATGTCGAAGCTATTGTGCATCATTACCATAAGGTCAGGAAAACGCAATCAATGGTCAAAAACATCAAGACGAACGGGTTTCGGATTGACAGGATTCTGCTTGCAGGTTTGGTGGCAGGTCTTATCAGCAACGGCCTGTTAGGAGTTATTTTCACCAGTTCACCTGTTGAATCCATCATTTATCACCCGGAATTACAAAGTGATACATTTAATCAGGTGGTCCCGCACAGAAATGTCTACGTAACGCTCGTGGGCTTGTGCATCCTATCCATGATTCACAGCTTATTTTACGCCGTGTTCTATCAATCCATCCCGGGGACGTCGTGGCTCAGGAAAGGACTGTTCTGGGGATTCACCGTGTGGGCCATTTACTGGGTTTTCCAGGATTGGTTTATGTTTCATACCCTCTTGCATGAACCGGTTCTGCTTAATATATTTCAGCTGACTATCATGCTTTTCTGCAGCCTGACGGAAGGCTCGATCATAGCTTTTATCCTTTATCAGTCCTCCGGAAAACACACCCTAATTCTCAAAGAAAAAAAAACAGTGATCAATAACCTCTAGCCGATGAAAAGCACCCCATTATTTCAATTCCTGTTGCTACTTCCCCTGGTGATAATCGGGCGTCACGATTTAGACAGAAAGGTTTACCTCGAAATCGGGAACGACTATGCCACATCCATCGTCAACCTTAACCTGCTTGAAGATACCCCTGACGGCATGGCCACCTTTGTGTCTTCACGGTGGCTTCTGACCGCTGCCCACTGTGCAGAAATAATCGATCAAAAACTCAGGGACGGTGCAACACACCAGGTTGAATTTGCCGGAAATTTTTATGAGGTGGATTCGGTACTGATTCATCCCACATATTTTGAGGATGCAGCCGCTGATCTTGCCCTGGTGCGTCTTGCCACTGAACCAGAAACACCCCATAAAATATACAAGGTATATAATGGTCATGACGAACTGGGACAGGTGATCCGCATCGCCGGGTACGGTGATGTCGGGGATGGCAAAACAGGCCCTCAGCCGAATTCCGGAAAGGTGTTGCTCGGAGGCACCAATCGCATTACGGAAGCTACTGACTGGTGGCTTAAATTCATTTTTGATGCCCCGGGAACTGAAGGCGTTACCCAATACGAAGCCATATCAGGCCCCGGGGACAGCGGCGGCCCCGCATTTCTTACCGCAGGCAACGACACCTTTCTTGCCGGGGTGGGTTCGGGGCAAAGTACTTCCGCGACCAACGGCGTGGAAGGTGTATATGGTGTAAAGGAATATTATGTCCGCTTATCCAGGTATCACGACTGGATACAGTCAGTCATCCAATAGCCCGTTATTTTGCCGGTTCAAGCTGGGTGTCCAGTACCTGTTCATTCTCCCGTTTATACTTACCAAACCAGTAATCCAGGTAGCCCATTGTTCGCAGGAAATTCGAAGGCTTGCTGCTCGTACCATGAAATTCGTCATTAAACCGGATCATCACCACCGGTTTTTTCTGTACTTTCAGGGCCTGGTAGTATTCTTCGGTTTGTGAGATAGGCGTACGCAGATCGTTAACCCCGGTCATGAGCAGGGTCGGAGTGGTCACATTCCCCACATACATCAGTGGCGACCGTTTAATGTGTTCCGTAGGGTCCTCCCATGGAAATTTCTCAAAATTCTGGTACCAGTAAATACCGTCCGTGGTGCCGACAAAGGAGAACCAGTCAACCACCGGGTACATCACTGATGCTGCCGCGAAACGATCAGTCTGCCCAATGATCCAGGAGGTCAGCACCCCGCCGCCACTGCCGCCGTATACATACATCCTGTCTTCATCGATATATCCTTTGCCGATCAGCTGGTCCACCCCAGACATCAGGTCTTCATAATCCTTGCCCGGGTAGGCATTCTGAATCGCATTGGCAAAGTCAAATCCATAGCCGGTGGAGCCACGCGGGTTGGTGTAGAGTACCACATAATCCTCGGCCGCGTGAATCTGAAAATTATAGTTGAACCCCACGTGGTACATGGAATGCGGTCCGCCGTGAATCCTCAGGATGAGCGGATATTTTTTAGCCGGATCAAAATCCGGCGGCTTGACAATCCAGCCCTGTATATCCGTTCCGTCTTTGGATTTATACCATATTTCCTCCACGTCCCCAAGCTGAATAAAGTCGAGTATATCCTTGTTGACGTGTGTGAGCTGCTCAATTTTTCCACTGCCCAGATCAACCAGGGCTACGTCTGGCGGTGCCTGCGGAGAAGTAATCACCCCCGCGGCGAGATTTCCGTTCAGGTCCTCCACCGACAGCATGTGCGCGCCTTCTGTCACGTCGTCGATATTGCCCTTCAAATTGACAAAATGCAGGTTACTGCTACCCTCCTGCCGCACATTGAAATAGATACCCCCGTTATCCGGCGCCCAGAAGAAATCGGACGGACTCCGGTCCAGTTTCCCGGTGAGCATCCTGACATCCGAACCGTCGGCGTTCATTACAAAAAGCCGGGAGGCCTGGTAAAATGTATTGGACACCACATTTCCGGCGAAGGCGATACGCTTGCCATCCGGAGAAACCACAGGATTCGATTCATATCCTTCGCGATTGGTCAGCTGGGTAATGGCCCCGCTGCCAATATCCACGCGGTAAATGTTTGATTCGCGCAATTTATAATCTGCATCCGGTTCTCTCAGGCTGGAGAACAGGATGGAGCGGCCGTCGCCCGACCAGTCGAAAGACCCTGAATAATCATAATCATCCGTGGTGATCTGGCGTGCCGTCCCTCCTTCTGCCGGCACCACGAAAATGTGCGTTGTGCCATTCTCCAGGTAACCAATACGGTCACGCCGGTAATTCACCTCGTCAACGACCCGCGGCGCCTTGGTCCAGCTCGCACCTTCCGGGGGCGCGGGAATATCGATCTTAATCTTGTCGTTGTCTTCCACAAACATGGTAAAAGCAAGATAGCTCCCGTCCGGGCTCCACTTCATGTTGGAAGGGGTCTTTGCAGTACGTGTGATTTGCGTAGGCTCACCTTCCACGCCGAGGTACTTCACATAGATCTGGTTGCCCTTTGGTTCGCCTTCCTTGACAAAAGCAATCTTTTTCCCATCAGGAGACCACAAGCCATTGCTTCCTTCCATAAAATAGCGGTTCTGGCTGCCGTCGGTATTGATGATCCATAGATCAGACTCCCGTTTGTCCTCTACCAGGTTTACCCATTGCCGGGTATAGAGTATCTGGCTGCCGTCGGGAGACAATTTCGGACTGGCAACAGATTCGTAGTTGGCGTAATCGTCCAGTGAAAGACGATTCTTTTCCTGACCCGGGGATGGAACCGCGATCAGAACCAGGAGGAGAATTTGTAGTGATTTCATAAATGCAAGGGATAGGTTGAACTGGAATAAGATAGTAATATTCCCTGTACGCACAGCCACCACTTGTGTAATTATCTGCCCTTCAGAAAAATCGAAAACTTGGTTATTAATTTTTAATGTTATATATTTAAGTAAATTATATATTATGAGTTCAAATCAATACATCAAAGGAACGATAAAGACCATTGTATTGAAGCTGTTGTCTGAAAACCGGAGAATGTACGGATATGAGATCACCCAGGAAGTAAAGCGCCTCTCATCGGGCGAAATTGAGATTACCTATGGTGCCTTATACCCTATTCTTTATAAGCTGGAGAATGCAGGTCTTCTGAAGACCGAGCAGGAGGTGGTAGACGGACGGGTGCGGAAGTATTATTCACTCACGGAGAAAGGCAAGGCGGAGGCAAAGGAAAAGGTCGCAGAACTCGCGCATTTCCTTGATGTCATTAAAGCTGTCATTGCTCCGGGGCCAGTCATGCCGTCATGGGGAAGCTGAGCGCCGGGCAGTCTGAACGGGTGGAGAAATATCTCCGGGAACAGGGCATCACCTACAGCCCGCTTCGCGAGGAATTACTTGATCACCTCCTCACCGACCTGGAAAAAAGGATCGACAGCGGATCAGATTTCCAGGCAGCATGGCAGGAGGTGACGGGAGAAATCGCAGGTAATCATTTAAAAGAAATTGAAACTGAAACCATGGCATTACTTAATAACAAAATCAATCTGACCAATGTCCTGGCAGGGACCTCCATACTGATCCTTGCGCTGGCGACCCTGTTTAAATTGTTTCATCTGGCCGGTGCCGGCTATCTGATGCTGACTTTTCTGATTGTCACGGCAGCGAGCCTGTTTACCAGTGCGATCGTCAGCATAAGCAGGCATCCTGAAAAAAAGGGGCGGACATTTCTTATGTTTTCCACCATTGCGCTCGTACTTTTCCTGGTCTATCTCGCTTTTAAGATCCTGCACCTGCCAGGCGCCAATCAAATCGGCATGATTTCCATTATCCTGATCAGTATCCTGTTTCCGCTACTGTCCTGGTATTTCTATTCATCTGAAGGAAAGCTCAAAGACCATGTGGTGGTGAATCTGCTCAACCGCAACGGGCGGTCCCTTGAAATAATCGCCCTGGTCATGGTCTCGTTTGGATTGTTGCTGAATCTATCTTCATGGCTGCTGGGAGAACCTCAGATGATTGGTATCATCTTTTTCATCCTTACCGTCATCTGGATCGGCTTGTATGCCTACAGCTTTACCTGGAAAATTTACCTTGAACACAATAAAGGCAGCCTGAAGTGGCTGTTGATATTCTCCAGCATCGCCCTGATTCTGTTGTTATTGCCAGTCTATTATTTTCTTCCCGACTGGCTCAGGACCTTGTCGATCGTGGTTGCCCCGGGTATTTATATCGGCATCATGTGGACGTATTATACCAAACCACTGAGCGGTTCCGGACGACGTATGATGCAGCTGGTGTGCGGAGTTTTTCTCCTGTATCCCATCCTGATCCTAGCCGCGCGGTTACACATTGATGCGGCGCTTCAGCTTGCGACCTCCCTTCCCTTTGAGTTAGGATGGCTCGGTTTCCTGTTTGTCACGCTTTACCTTTTCAGACACGATAAATACTTCCGTGTACTGGCCATTTTTATGATTGCCATGCACATGATCCCGGCTTTGCCTGCAGGTGCCTGAGATATTAGGACATATACTGAAATTATCGCATCCGGCGGGTACGGAGTCAGCCGTTACGCGTGCCAAGGATACGCCAGGCAATTAACCCGGTAGCCGGAACACTCGCCAGAAGTATTACCCAGGGTGAGACCAGGAGGTCCTTATCAGTTACTGAACCCAGGCTCACAAGAATATTGCGGATGCCAAGGGTGATCAGCACCGTGGTAATGAGAAAGGCCAATACATTCATCCCTTTAGAGGTGACTAATTCTCCCATATACTGAGACTGATTAGTCAGGTACCAGAGGAGAATAGCGGCCAGCGGGAGAATAAGCCCGTTTAATCCCTGTGCCGCGAGAATGATCAGCTCAGGTGTATATTCCAGTATTCCCGCCATTCCGCCAATCAGGAGCACACCGAGGGAAACACTTCGGACAACCGTCATGTTTCTTTCGGGCAGCATACCGCGGACGATCAATCCGGCAGCCAGCGGGGCTGTAACCGCCGAGGTGAACCCGGCGGCGAAGAGGCCGAGGGCGATCAGCTTTTGCATATCCTGTCCAAGTCGTGAGCCGGTCACTTCAATCAGTTCGGCCAGTCCACCGTCCCGGATCATCACCGTTCCGGTTATGAGAATAGCAAGCGAAACTACCCCGCCCAGGACGACGGAAAGGATCAGGCCGACACGCATCTCACCCAGGGATTCCTGACCTGAAATTCCT
Source organism: uncultured Roseivirgaceae bacterium (assembly GCA_964563925.1). GTDB lineage: Bacteria > Bacteroidota > Bacteroidia > Cytophagales > Cyclobacteriaceae > JAUILA01. The sequence continues at coordinate 21,819 of CAZLZD010000053.1, forward strand.
GATCCGAGAAACAGGTTGTAGGGAACCACGGTAGTACCGATTAATCCCAGGATGACCCAGTCTGACCCCGCCGGAACCGAAGGCACGAACATCCCCATGGCAAGTCCGGATACAGAAAAATCCACAGTCATAGCCACATACAGGAAAGCAATTCCCATAATGGCCACCATTCCACCCAGGATGGTGGCTATCCAGCGCAAAGAACTCATCAAAAGCGGCAGGGCTGCCAGGGCCACGATGAGGACAATGGCCCAGGTCCGGTCAATGCCGAGCATTTCATGTAAACCCAGTGATGCGCCAAGCAGGTTCCCTGCTTCATACGCCACGCAGCCGAGAATTACACCAAGCGGAATGATAAACAGCCAGCGGCGACCCTCAAACCGTCGGATGGTTTCTGACAGGTCATACCCCGTAACCAGCGTCAACCTGGCGGCCATCTCCTGGAAAACAATACACGCCACGGTGGCAAAGACCAGTGCCCAGGCAAGGGATAATCCGAATTTGGCTCCTGCGGTGGAGGCGGTGACCAGGGTACCCGGACCAATGAAGGCGGCCGCAATCACCGACCAGAACAGGATAGATAGTAGGCGTTTTCTCAATAGTTTGTGCAATAACCAGGATTCCGTCACCCCAGCGGTGTAAAATACGAAAACCTTTTCAATTTGATTCATGCCGGCTACCCGGCCGTCAATACAAAATAAATCATTACATTAATATAGTATGTTTCGAATCATTCCTTCCCTGATCTTACTCTGCCTCCTGCCGGCATGTTCTCGACAGCTTCCTGAGCAGGCCACGGACGCCACGGACAACAGTTTTGAATTTCTCAGGGCAAATTTTGAGAATCCACCCGGTGAATTCAGCACCAGCCCGTTCTGGGTCTGGAACGATGAAGTCACGCAGGACAAGATCGATGAACAGCTTGAAGCATTTAAAGCGGAGAATATTGACCAGGTGATCATCCATCCCCGGATGGGACTCATCACCGAATACCTGTCGCCGGAATATGTAGACCTGCATGAATATGCCCTGCAACGGGCACGGGAGCTTGATATGAACCTCTGGCTCTACGATGAGAATTCATTTCCCAGCGGGTTTGCCGGCGGACATGTACAAGCGGAAATGCCTTCTTCGTACCAGGGTGGGACCGGACTACAAATGATTGCCGGACCTTCTATAGCTGATTATCCCAGTGAAGAGTATGCCGTGGTCCTGGAGAAAACCGGCGATGGCTACGAGGTATTGACCGACATACCGGCGGTCCCGGACCAACGTCATGTGGCTTTCCGGATTGCCCACGAGGCACCGAGCGGATGGTACGGAGGATTTCCGTATGTGGACCTGCTGGTCCCCGGGGTGACCGATAAATTCATTGAACTTACCATGCAGGGTTATGAGAATTCGTTCGAGGATGCATTCGGACAAAGGGTTAAGGGAATTTTTACCGACGAGCCTAATATCTCACAGCGGACCGGCCAGGGCAACCTTCGCTACACTCCCACCCTGTTTGAGGATTTCCGGAACAAATGGGGTTATGACCTGCGCCCCCATCTTCCTTCGTTGCAGAACGATGTCGGTTCGTTCAAAGAAGTACGCTACCATTATTACCGGTTGTTGCTTGAGCTGTTTATCGAACGTTGGTCAAAGCCCTGGTACGAATACACCGAAGAAAAGGGCCTGGTCTGGACCGGGCATTACTGGGAACACGGATGGCCAAATCCCGAACACGGGGGAGACAATATGGCTATGTATGCCTGGCACCAGATGCCAGGAATTGACATGCTTTTCAATACATTCGACCGCCGGCCGGACCAGTTCGGCAATGTCAGGGCCGTCAAGGAACTGCGTTCCGCGGCCAATCAGACGGGCAGGGACAGGACGCTTTCGGAAACCTACGGCGCGGCCGGATGGGAGTTGCGGTTCGAGGATATGAAACGACTTGGTGACTGGGAGTATGTACTTGGCGTCAATTTCATGAACCAGCACCTGGCTTATATGACACTTAAAGGGCGCCGTAAAGGTGACTTCCCGCAATCACTCCTGACTCATGCGCCTTACTGGAACGACTACGGGGTGCTGGCACAATATTTTAAACGGTTGTCCATGGTCCTGAGCCGTGGGGATCAGATCAACTCCACGGTGATCCTTGAGCCGACCACCTCCGCATGGATGCATTATGTACCGGGCCGGGAGGATGAGCTGCTACCGAGGATTGAAGAGAGTTTCCGCGACCTGGTGGATACCATGGAAAAATATCAATTGGAATACGACCTCGCCTCGGAAAATATTATGCATCACCATGGCAGCGTGGCCGGTGACCGCCTGATCATTGGTGAAAGGGGGTATGACAAGGTCATTCTTCCGTATTACCTGGAGAATATTGACCAGGAAACCTTTGACCTTCTGAGTGAATTCGTTACGAACGGCGGAACGGTCTTAAGTTTCCAGGTACCGGAACGCATCAACGGCCAACTATCGGATAAAGCCAGCAATCTGGCCGCTGCTTCTGAAAACTGGATCAGTGTCACTACCATCGATAACCCTGACTTACGCCAGCGGCTGGCCTCCCCGGGATTCAGTGTTCAAAACCCGGCAGGGATACCGGGAAAAGTGTATCATCAGCGGAGGAATTACGATGACGGACAACTGATATTCTGGACAAATTTCAACGAAGAAGAACCGGCCACGGTTCGGTTCAGTGCAGCAGGATCAGGCGTTTCATTACTCGACCCTGTCACTGGCGAGATCAGTACTTGGCCGGCGGATAGGGATGGTGGTAATGTGGAAGTAGAATTCCGGTTTGCCGCTACCGAAAGCCGGTTATTCTTCATTCATGAGGAGGAAACAGCCAATCAGGAAACCGGAGAAGTGAGTACGGTGGATGATGAATGGTCGGCGGTGGCCCTGCCTTCCATCGAGGTCATTCCTTCATCACCCAATACCCTTACGCTTGATTACACCGACGTGGAGGTCCAAAACCAGGAATTTGAAGACCTGTATTTCTCCATGGCAGCCGATTCCGCCTATAAGCTAAACGGACTGGAAACATACGGACGGTGGGGTTATGACCCGTGGGCAGTGGCTGTCCAGTTTAGGACGAATATCCTTGATATGGCCGATTCCTTTGACCTGAACAGTGGGGCGAGGGCCACCTATCATTTTACAGTGGCTTCCGAAACGCCTCCTGATATACTGCAGGCAGTGGTAGAATGGGCACATCTTTATGACATCAAAATCAACGGCACGCCTGTGAAGGCTACCGGTGAAACCTGGCTGGACCATTCCTTTGATATCGTGGATCTGAGTCCGTATGTCAGGACAGGCCTGAATTCACTGGAACTATCTGTCTACCCCATGCATATCCATGCGGAGATCGAACCTGTGTATCTGCGAGGGGAATTCAATGTCCGCGCCAGGGACAAAGGATTCGAACTGATCGCATATAATCCTCCCGGGATCGGATCCTGGAAAGACCAGGGCTGGATGTTCTACCCGGATGGTATGCGCTATTCCGTAACCGTATCGTTACAGGATGACGTACCCCATACACTGCGCCTGAATGAGTGGAAGGGTACCGTAGCGAGAGTTTCCGTGGATGATGTCCAGGTCGGCATCATCGGATGGCAACCCTATGAATTTGATCTCACGCCATTTATTAACGGAGAATCCCAAAAGATAACAGTTGAGGTTATCGGTTCGCTCAAGAACCTTTTGGGACCACATCACGGAAACATCCAGCCAGGCGTTGTGACGCCATGGAGCTGGTTTTTTGCTCCTGCGCAACAACCGGCAGGGGATGATTATGACTTCCTGGATTACGGGCTTATGGAGCCATTTGAAATTTTGAAGGCCGACCGCTGAGTTCCGGAATTTTGCCTCAGATTTTTTATATTCCGGCAACACCCACCTTTTGTTAGCCTATGAAACGCTGGATTAATAACGTAAATCTGCAAAAACTCATACTGGAAGCCACCCTGATTATTTTCAGTGTTCTGCTGGCCCTGTTCCTGAATGAATACCGCACCCGTCTGAAAGAAGACAGCGCGCGTGCGGTGGCGGAGGAGAATATCAGGGAGGAGATTATTCGCAACCGGGATATTCTACAGGAATACATACCCTATCACGCTGAATTGCTTGATACCTTACAAGCGGTCATACGATCAGACAGCCTGATGCACCGGCTTACTACACCAATAGGGCCGGACCTCCGGGCCCTTGCCCCAAAAGGTCTGATGCACGAATTCCCGAACAATGCCGCCTGGGAAACACTCAGAAACAGGGACCTTATTTCCGGCGTAAATTACGATCTCCTTTACGTACTGACCGATGTGTACAATCAGCAGACCCGCACGATAGGCCAGCTGGATGATATCATTGACATTGTTCTCAGCCGCGAGGCCTTCAACCCTCAGGCTGCACGTGAAACGCTGGTTCTGCTTAATTTTCAGCTTGGTGAAATGGTAGGCAGGGAACGGCTGCTGCTGGAGAAATATGAAAAGGTACTGGAGCTGTTGGATGCTGAGGATTTGTGAGTTGCATATTTGAGGCGGAAGGTAATGGATGGAGATCCCGGGTCGACTTCTAGTCAAAAAGATCGTCATCCCGAAAAACGTCCGGGCTTGACCCGGACTCGATTCGGGACCTGTATGTAACTGTAGGTCCCGGGTTGACTCCGGCCTACGCCGGAGGTTGCCCGGGATGACG
>CAZLZD010000053.1:26622-29185 GCA_964563925.1 uncultured Roseivirgaceae bacterium
TGACGGAGTGGGAGAATGTTTAGGTCCCGTGTCGATCCCGGCAAAAGCCGGGAATTACACGGGATGACGGAGTGGGAGGTCCCGGGATGACGGTGGTTGTGAAATGAGGTCCTGAACAATTTCTGCAACCGGACGGATTTCCCTGGTGTATTCAATGCTCGGGCCTGCGCACCACATGGTTTTGTAGGTGGCGCCGAATGCGGCCTTTTCCAGGGCTTTCATACCTTTCCGGAACGTAAGCATCTTTGCATACTTTTTCAGGGTCTTGTTTTTGTTCAACAAGGATTCAAGCCAGCTTTGTTTTGTACCTGTTTCCTGCACATAGGGAGTATTGATCACCGTACAGGGAGTACCCGACAACCGATCCGTCATTACGATATCATCGCGGCCATACTCCACACAGGCCTGTTTGTATTCATTGGTTACCGGAGCTTCCTCGGAGGCAATAAACGGACTACCGACCGATACCCCGCAGGCACCCAGTCCGAGCATCTCCCTGAGACCGGCAGCATCTCCCACCCCGCCGGCTGATATAACCGGCAGCGACGTATTCTCCAGCAACATCGGAATAAGCTCTTCCGGTGGCAGCTTGCCCGCATGCCCGCCCGCCCGGCTGTTCACGGCGATCAGCGCATCCGCACCGAGTGCTTCCACCTTCGCAGCGTATCGGACATCGGTCACATCACAGAATACTTTCATTCCCCGTGGCTTGCAGGCATCGATGACAACCTTCGGGCTCCCCAGCGAGGTAATTATGAAGTCCACATTGTATTCTGTACAAGTTTCCAGTTGTTCATGAAGCCGGTAATTCGATTTGTTCACAATCAGGTTTATCCCGAAGGGTCCGCTTACCTCCTCACGAATCCGGTCCAGCGCTTTCCGGAAATCCTCGTCTGTCCGGTAATTCAGGGCCGGGATGGCCCCGGTGATGCCTGAGCGGATCGCTGAGATCACCATATCCTCATTGGATACCAGGAACATGGGCGCCATGATCACCGGATACCGGATCCCCAGCATTTCGGTAAGGGCCGTTTTGTATTGACTCATAATCCCTCCTGGTCTATAAGGTACATCAGGGACGCCATAGCTGCAGCTCCAAGCTCCAGCTCGCGCTTGTCTACCTTGTCAAACGTATCCTCCCGGGTATGGTGATAATTAAAATACCGCTGGGAATCAGGTCGAAGGCCAAAAAGCACTGTTCCCTGTTCCCTGAGCGGACCAATATCAGCACCCCCCCCGGGGGCTCCCAAGTCCCTGAGCCCGTAATCATTTAAATATTGCCCCCAGGATTTCAGGGTCCTGACCTGTTTGTCGGTCCCGGTTATGGCGAAGCCGCGCGGGGTAAACCCTCCAAGGTCCGATTCAATGGCAGCTATATGGGTCTCGCCCTTCTCCTTTGCCACCCGCGCATATTCCCTGCCGCCACGCAATCCATTTTCCTCGTTCATGAACATGACGGCCCGAAGAGAATGCTCTGGTTTGTATCCTATATCCTTTAGAATGCGCAACGCTTCAATAGACTGAACACACCCTGACCCATCGTCATGAGCCCCGTGTCCCACATCCCAGGAATCCAGGTGGCCACCGACAATTATGTATTCATCCGGGTTGCTGCTGCCACGAATCTCACCGATGACATTCCAGGACAGCACATCAGGAAGCATCTGCGCGTAATTCTCCATGTACAGACGAATCACCTCTTCCTTTTCCAGCACCTGGTGAAGCAGTTCCGCATCATTTGTACTCACTGCCATCGCCGGGATCTTTGGCTGATCAGGATCGTACCGCAATGACCCGGTATGGGGAATATCATCCTGGTTACTGGCCATTGAACGTACAATCACCGCCCTTGCTCCAAGCGCGGCTGCCCTGCTGGCTCCCGAACCCCGCTGATCGACAGCCCCTCCGTAAGCCTGCAAGGTATTGAAGTGGCGCGGATCCATCGGCCTGTTGTAAAATACGATCTTCCCACGGACATTCTCTGTCCCCAGGGCCTCCAGCTCATCAAAATTTTTCACTTCCACGACCTCAGCACTTATGCCACCAGGCCCGGTACCCACCGAATTGCCCAGGGCCAGGACCTTCAGGTCCATCGACCCCACGGTAGAACTGTTTACGATCCTGGCGATCTCGACCTCCCCCCTTACCCAGTGGGGAACCATCACCGGTTGAAGGTAAACGGTATCAAACCCGTAGGATTCCATTTGCTGCCTGGCCCATTCGACGGCAGCGGCTGCCTGGGGCGATCCGCTGAGACGGTGTCCGATATTCAGGCTGAGATCACGGAGCATTTCATAAGACTGACCGCTGACCAGGGCCTCGTCGTAGATCTTGCGGATGGTCTGTTCGGGATTCTGGGCGCGGAGAGGTTGCAGGCATGCTCCCGTAAAGAACAACAGGAGAATTAGTATTGATTTTCGCTTTTTCATAGGTGTGGTGTAACAGGGCTAAGATAGGGAATCATTTTGTTATTAGGTCCCGGGTCCAAAGATCGTCATCCCGAAGAACGTCCGGGTTTGACCCGGACCCGAATCGGGTCCTGTTTGTAACTGTAGGTCCCGGG
>CAZLZD010000054.1:0-25856 GCA_964563925.1 uncultured Roseivirgaceae bacterium
TCTTCTGGCGCAAATGATTAAGGGAATCCTCATGAAGGGCAATCAGGAGAAGTTTGTCAACTATACGTTTTACAATTTCTCGGGATTAAAGGGACAAACGAAGATCAGTCGTAAAGGACTGCATTATTATTCTTCCCGTGTTACCCTCGTCCTTTCGAGTCCAAATAAAGAATTTATTGACTATTTCCTTACCAACCTGTTTGACTTTCCTAAAGTCGAACTGGGAGCGCTGGCATTGCAACCGGAAACGGTCGAACTTGAAGAGCCTGTGGAAATGGAAGATTACAGTAAGTTTATCTGTATTTCCCCGCTGGTGGTATTGAATTCAAGTTTCAATGACAGTTCTGCCAAGCGTTTTATTCCGCCGGAGAATGATGTATTCTCAGACTTGTTGTATGAATCAACGATCCAGCGGATGCAGCAGACCGGTGATTATACGGAGGAGCAACTGGCCGGTTTCTATAAATTCCAGCTGATCCCCGATAAGAATTACATCGCCAGGCTAACAGCCCAGCAAAAGAAGTATGCGCGTATCTATCCTGTTTTTGACCAGGATGTGAAATATGAAATACGCGGATACACGTTCCCGTTTACACTGTATGCAGCCAAAGAGGTACTGGATTTCGTATTCAACTGCGGATTAGGCCAGTTTACCCACAAGGGATTTGGTATGCTGGATGTGGCAAACAGCAATCCGAACAGCCGGGCGTTGAAATACGATTTTAATTATGCTGTAAAGGCAGATCACTGAAAGGAGTTCAGGGTAACCCTTGAATAGCCCATCAGGTATTCTCCGCGTTCGGTAAGCGGGTCATAGTACACGAAGATTTCATATTGATTCTCGGCTTCATAATGATCGCCTTCAAAATAATTGACGGCCACTGAGTCGCTTTTCACCTCGTATTTGTAATTGTACCACCCCTGCTTCAGCAGAAGAGTGCCCTGGTACATGCCGGAGGCTTCATTATAGCGCATTTGATTTGCCGGGGTGCTATTGAAGTTGTTCATGTGCCCTACCACGTACACCTGTCCGGGAATCTTTTCAGGAGCTTCAAGCCGGAAGGTGACCTCCACATAATCAGACTCAATCACGCCGTTGCCGGTATCGGTGTTTGATATGACAAAGCCACCGTTCAGGTCCTCGATCCGGCTGTAGGCTTCGGTGCCCCGGTAAGGATCTATTCCCAGCTGTACCTGCACGGGACGTTGCTGGCGGTTGACAGTTGCCACATTCTGACCCGGGTACTGAAGAGAGCGCATATCAAAAAAACGGTATTCCGTACCTGCATAGAATGCATTTTCAAAATTAAAGAACCTGTACTCCAGTTCATTGTCAACTTCACGCACGAACGAGGGCTTGTTCAGTGAAATTGCATTATCCCATCGGCGGTTCTGCCGGATAACCACTTTTACCTGTTCGAGCGGGTTGCGCATTTCAAGTTTGCCGTAGCCCACCATAAAATCAATCTGCTGCCTTTTTCGGTCGACCGAGGTGAGTCCGTTTAAACTGCTGATAACCCCCACATTCATTTCATTCCCATAAATCATGATCCGGTGACTCAGGATGATGTCAGACTCATCATCCCCCCGATAGGCTACCAGGAGATAATTCCCGGGACGCTTAACGCGGGGAAGCCTGAAGGTATAATGCACATAGCTCAGCTTCACATCCACTGAGAACTCGTATTGGCGAATATTAAACTCATTGTAATCAAAGAGATAATCCAGGGTCCGCAAATCACTTTGCGTCCAGTCGGCGTTACAGGCAATCAGCTTTACCCTGTAATCCTCTGCATCCTGCACAAGGTCATCGAATTCCAGGACCAGGTCCTGCGCGGTAAACGAGGTGACCGCCGGCCGGAGATGAACAGGGCCGCGGTCCCCGTCCGGGTAGACGATCACGGTGCGAATTTCCGCTTCGTAGGTGGCGTTTTGGAATACGAGAACTTTCCGGTCCTGGCCGGTAAAGCCCATAATCATTGCAAGAATATAACTGCAGAAAGTGATCATTGATGTCATAATGCCGGGGGTACAATTTTCGGGCCTGTTTGAAGAATCATATTCAGACTCCGATAAAATTCGATAACTTTCCAACCAATTTCAAGAAACCAGCGTCTAAGAAATATCAGGGCCTGTATGAACGACGACAATTCTTTATGTAAAGGATGCATTGAAGGCGACAGGAAAGCGCAACGAAAGCTCTATGAGCGTTATTCTGAGCGTCTTTTTGCCGTGTCAATGCGTTATTGCCGCTCCGACCTTGAGGCGGAAGACGTTCTGCAGGAATCCTTCATCAAAATTTTCAACAAAATTGAGAGTTTTCGGGGCGATTCATCCCTTTACTACTGGATGAAACGCGTCGTGGTTCATACTGCCCTCAACCATCAGCGAAGCAAACTGTACGCGTTCCCAATGGTGGACGTGGAGAATGTACCTATGTCGATGGATGAATCCATGTCACTGGCTTCGTTCAGGCTTCAGGAGCTCATGAAAATGATCAGAAATCTGCCACCTGGCTGTTCGGTTATCTTTAACCTGTATGCCATTGAAGGGTACACCCACAAAGAAATAGCAGAAATGCTGGAAATAAGCGAAGGGACCTCAAAGTCACAATATTCACGTGCACGGGGCCTCCTTCAGAATATGATTGAAAAAGAAAACAGAGTTTCATATGGAACAGGCCGATAGAACACATTTTGAGCAGGAGTGGAGGGATGCTTTCGAGGATGCCCGTATGACACCTCCAGCCCATGTCTGGAATGGCATCGAGAAATCCATGCACGGCAGCTCCGGCAATCGTAAGCGATTATTCCTGATTCAGCTTGCCATGGCTGCCTCAGTCCTGTTTGCCATGTCAATAGGAGCAGCAGGGGTTTACCAGCTGTTTATGAGCGAAGCTTCCCGGGAAATTCCCGTAATGGCAGATTCGACCGGCAACGGTTCAGATAAATCTGCAGAATCCCAGCAGGAGGCCACCCTTGAAAAGGATAGCAAAACCACGGACTCAGGAGACCAACTTACTTATATGCCGGAAACAGCAGTTACTTCGGAAAGTGAAAATTCCGGGAAGGAGAAATCAGGTCCTGTAATCACTGCTGATCGTGAGATGGATGCTGATGCCTTGGCAGAACGTTTCGTGGAAGGTTCTGTTTCAAGTTCCTTCGATCTTGATAAGCTGGATCCGTTTGAATCAGGACTGGCATATGATGCTGCCCTGCTGCAACGGGTACCGCAGGGTGTTCCTTACTCGATCACACCACGCAGAAAGAATAACCGGGCGAGCAGCTGGGCGGCACTGGGTGTATCCACCGGAAATTTCACCAGCGGATCCGGAGCGAGTGACTCCTACATGCTGGGGGCATCGCTGGAAGATGCCAACGCTGTGAGGGTAGGTCGCGTCTCCGAAGAATCCACAGGATCCGTTTTCCAGGTGGAAATGAATTTTGGAAAACGAATAGCAAGACGTTGGATAGTGCAGGGAGGGGTTGGATACCTGGAGCGCAATTCGGACGGTATGTCCAACATCATCTCCGCCAGGGGAACGGCGGTTTCCGGGCTGGCTTCTGAACAATTTGCCCAGGCCGTGGTATCCGAGCCGTATCGCATAGAGAATTCTCTTCAGGTAGTTACCGTGCCGGTTCAGGTAGGGTACATACTGGTGGATAGGAAAGTGGGAGTGCGTCTGCTTACGGGCATAGCCAACGAAATGATGCTTCAGTATAAGGTGGAAGATGTCGACGGAAACCTCGGCAGCCAGTCCTATAAGCCCGGAGACAGTGAAGAATATAATTCCTATGGAATGAGTGCCCTGGTGAGCACTGAAGTCAGTTATACGGTCGCCGACCGTTACCAGATGGCCCTGCAACCCAGGATGCGGCAGTCCATTCTCCCGTTAAAGGAAACAGATGAATCCCTTCCAAGAACCATGGAGCTGGGTTTCGCCGTCCGGTATCTATTTCAATAGGCACTAAACAATATCCGGGAAATTCTTATCTTTTCAGTTAAATCTGATCGATGAGAATTTTCCGTTTTTTCCTTTGGGCACTTGTTGCAGGACTAATTTCTTCCTGCGGATCACAGCATGAGACTCAGGAGTTTGACCTGCTCATAACCAATGCCATCATTGTCGATGTCTTTTCCGGGGATACCATCCCTTCTCAACTGCTTGGTATTACCGATGAGGTGATCCGGATCGTGGATTCACAGGAAAATGCCCATTTGTACACAGGCAAAAATGTGCTCGATGCCGCCGGACTTTACCTCATGCCCGGCTTGTGGGACATGCATGTCCATTTCCGGGGTGGAGATTCACTGATAACCGAAAACCAGGCGTTACTTCCTCTTTTTCTACAGTACGGGATTACCAGTGTCCGTGATGCAGGGGGTGATATGACACCCTCCGTGCTGGACTGGCGCAACCGGATAAAGATGGGCTCGCTGAACGGGCCCACCATATTCACCTCCGGGCCCAAGCTTGATGGTCCGCGTGAATCCTGGCCGGGCTCCATCCCGCTTGATTCAGTTTCACAAGTCAGTGCAGCCATCGATTCCCTGGAGGCTCTCGGTGCGGATTATGTGAAAACATATGCGGGAAGTCTTACTGCGGATGTTTATTACGAAATTATCAGGGAATCACAAGCCCGGGATCTGCCCGTAACGGGTCATATGCCGTTTTCTGCCTCGATATACAGGGCGATTGCATTCGGACTCGACGGAACGGAACATATGTACTGGGTTATGAAAGGTGCGGCAGCGAATGAGGACAGCCTCTCTCAGCTTCCGGTTGGTATGGTAACCCGTTCCCTTGTACCATCATTCGATGCACGAAAAGCCGATTCGCTGTATCGTATCATGGCCCGGAATAAAGTGACGGTTACACCTACCCTGCACATTACAAATACCCTTGGCGGCCTGGTTGAGACAGATCATTCCGGAGACACCCTGTTAAACAGGATGGGTGCCGGAATCAGGGAAACCTATAAACGGCGCATTGAAGGAGCCGAACGTGCCGGTGAAGAAGGAGCCAGGCAGCGTAAAGCATTGCTGCAGCTTGGTATGGACATGATTGTTCCGATGTATAAGGCTGGCGTCCCGCTGCTTGCCGGGTCTGATTCCGGGCCCTACAACTCCTTTGTTTACCCCGGGTCAAGTTTACATGGGGAGCTCATGTTGATGGTGGAGGCAGGCCTTACCGCCCGCGAAGCTATTGAAGCATCGGTGATAAACGGACCTGCTTTTTTCGGACAGCAGAAGTATTATGGCAGCCTGGAGGCAGGGAAATTTGCAGACATCCTCATTCTTCGGGCAAACCCGATGCGGGATATCCGGAATCTGAGGGCGATAGAAATGGTCTTGCACAAAGGAAAATTATATTCCAGGGATTCGCTCGACGCGCTTACACCCTGACCTAACCTTCCTTCAATTCCGCAATTTCTGCGGTCAGGGCCTCCCATTCCCGGGTCAGTTTATCAATTTTATCTGACACTTTTTCATAATCCTGGTTCACGCTGAACAGCTTATCGGGGTCGCCAAAAACAGCCGGGTCCGCCATGTGTTTTTCAAGCGACTCTTTCTCCATTTCAAGCTCAAGAATTTCTGATTCCAGTCCGTCCAGTTTTGACTGGGCTTTTTTAAGCCTGGCTTCCTCTTCCGGAATGCGCTCTCTGTGCGATACCTGTGGCTTTTTCTCCCTGGTCACGGGGGCTTCTTCTTCCTTAGGCGGGAGAATATTTGTTCTCCAGTAGAGGAATTCCTTGTACGTGCCAGGGTATTCCTTGATCTCATGGTCCTCGATATACCAGATCTTATTGGCTACTTCGGCAATAAAATGACGGTTGTGCGAAACCGTTACAAATGTGCCTTCGTATTGCTGCAAAGCCTGGATCAGGATATTCTCCGAGATGAAGTCAAGGTGATTGGTCGGTTCATCGAGCAGCAGGAAATTAGCTTCGGAAATTAGTGTTTTTGCCAGCGCAACCCGAGATTTCTCGCCCCCCGACAATACCTTGATCTTTTTGAATACGTCATCGTCGCTGAACAGGAAGCAGCCCAGGATTTGCCGCAGTTCCAGTTCGGTCTTGCCTGATCCGGCCTGCTTAAGCTCTTCGAGGATCTCGTTATCAACCTTCAGGGCTTCCAGCTGATGCTGCGCATAAAAACCCTGTATCACGTTGTATCCTTCTTCCCTGTTTCCCCGGACCGTCTCATTCCCTGATATGATCCTGAGGAGGGTCGACTTTCCTTTTCCATTGGCGCCGATCAGGGCAATTTTATCGCCACGTTCAATATGGGCAGAGGTATTCTCAAGAATCTTGAGATCGCCGTACGACTTGCTGATATTCTCCAGCCGGATTACGTGACGACCGGATTTCTGCTTGAATTTAAACCTGAAATTGACCGCAGCGTTCTCATCGATGACATCCTCGACCCGGTCCATCCGCTCCAGCTGTTTCACCCGTGATTGTACCTGCCGCGCTTTGGTCGCCTTGGCCCGGAAACGCTCAATAAAACGTTCAGTCTGCTTGATCTTCTGCTGCTGGTTTTCGTACGCATTTTTCTGGATTTCCTCCCGTTGCTCCTTCTCCTCCAGGTAATGATCGTAATTTCCTTCGTAAGGGATGAGTTGGAGCTGAGTTACCTCCACAATTCGCTGCACGGTATTATTCAGGAACTGTCGATCATGCGAAACAATGATTACTGCGCCTTCATAGGTGCGCAGGTAATTCTCCACCCATTCGATGGACGGAAGGTCAAGGTGGTTGGTTGGTTCGTCCAGCATGAGCAGGTTGGGTTGCTCAAGGAGCAGCTTGGCCAGCATAACACGCATTCGCCAGCCTCCGGAAAATTCGCGAAGCGGACGATGAAGATCGCGCGTGTTGAAGCCAATCCCTTCCAGTATCTCTTCGGCTTTTGCCTGCATGGAATATCCTTCAAGCCGTTCAAATTTTTCCTGGAGACGGGTAAGTTTCTCCACCAGCTTATCCGAATAGTCAGTTTCCAGTTTCTTTAAGATAACCTCGATCTTTTTCTGCGTATCCACGGCCTCGGAGAATGCTTCCATGGCCACCGACAATATGCTGTCGTCGGTAAGGTACGACAAAAGGTCCTGGTTGAGGAAACCGACCGTACACTCGTTGCTTTTACTGATTTCGCCGCTGTCGGGCACCATGTCGCCGTTGATAAGGCGGAGCAGCGTAGACTTGCCTTTTCCGTTCAGTCCGATCAGACCAATCTTATCTTTAGGACGGATATGGAGGGAGGCATCTTCATAAAGTGCACGCCCTCCCACATAGTAGGACAGGTTATTGATTGACAGCATGGCGCAAAGGTACGCGTTTCATTGAAGCTGTAAAACTGGTGCGGAGATTCGGACAAAATTCCCTATTGACAAACCGCCAAAAACTGTAACTTTAAGCTTATGAAGATATTGAATGCCTTACTTGCCGTTGGTTTCCTGTTCATTCTGTCCTGCCAGGACAATGCCGGAAATGACGCCGCCATCGATTATTCAGGGAATCCTGCAGCCATGGATTCCCTCAGGAGCATGATTAATCTGCCCGCGGGTTTTACGGTATCTGTATATGCTGAAGTAAATAATGCCCGTTCGCTGGCATTAAGTCCGTCCGGGACCCTCTACGTAGGTAACCGTAACGGGGACAAGGTATATGCGGTTCGTGATACCGACGGTGATTTTATGGCGGATGAAACCTATGTAATTGACACCGGGCTTAACACACCCAATGGGGTGGCATTCAGGGACGGTGACCTTTATGTAGCTGAAATTAACCGGATACTTCGGTACGCCGATGTGGAATCTGACCTGGGCAACCCGCCGGATTATGAGGTGATTTATGACGAATACCCGACAGAAAGGCATCACGGATGGAAATATATTGCGTTCGGGCCGGATGGCTTGCTGTACGTGCCGGTTGGTGCGCCGTGTAATATCTGTTTGTCTGAGGACGAAGTCTTTGCATCGATCACCCGCCTGGATGTATCAGGGGGAGGCGAACCCGAGGTATACGCACACGGTGTACGGAATACAGTCGGCTTTGACTGGGACCCGGAGACCGGGGATCTCTGGTTTACCGATAACGGACGGGATATGCTCGGAGACAGTATCCCTCCCTGCGAACTCAATCATGCCACCGAAGCCGGTCAGCATTTCGGATACCCGTTCTGTCATGGCGGATTTGTCAGCGACCCCGAGTTTGGTGATCAGCGGGATTGTGATGAATTCCGGGATCCTGCCTATGGGTTTGCGGCCCATACCGCGCCCCTGGGGATGACTTTCTATACGGGATCAATGTATCCGGCAGATTACCAGGGCGATATTTTTGTGGCCCAGCATGGCTCCTGGAATCGCAGTAATAAGATCGGTTATCGTGTGATGCGTGTGTCACTGGAGAATGGTGAAGTGCAGGATGTTTCCGTTTTTGCCGATGGCTGGCTGAATGAGGAAGCCCAGACGTCTTGGGGGCGTCCGGTAGATGTTCTGCAGATGCCCGACGGCTCACTGCTCGTTTCGGACGACCAGGCAGGGCTTGTATACCGGATCAGTTATTCAGGAACCTGATGGCCGTTTGCGGCCAAGGGTATGTTTCCTGATTATCCTGTTTGATTCTTTTTTTACCCGGGAGTTTTTACGGTGCCCATAGAGCTTATTGAGTGCCTGGCGCCGTGTGACAGTTATATCCACCACCGGTGCAGGGTAGTGTGTACCGGGGATGAAATCATATTCCATTGATTCGAGAGGCATTATTTTCCAGGGTTCGATGGCCAGATGTGCCGGCAGATGCTGCAGTTCGGGTACATATTTTTTGATGAATACGGCTTCAGGGTCATGTTTTTTGGCGTTCAGGGTAGGGTTATAAACCCGGATGGTATTAATCCCTGTCAGACCTGCCTGCATCTGCATCTGCCCATAGTGGATGCCTGGTTCGAAATCAGTGAACTGCCGTGCCAGCCAGTGACTTCCCCAGGAGAAGTGCTGAAACAAATGATGGGTCAGAAATGAAGTGACCATAGCTCGCATTCTGAAATTAACATAACCGGTTTCACTCAGACAGCGCATCACTGCATCCACCAGCGGATATCCTGTCATGCCATTCTCCCAGGCATCGAGCCAGGATTGATTGCGTTCCTGGGCAAGTGTAAGGTATCCGCGGTTAATGGCTTCCCATTCCATCCTGGGTTCCATCTCAAATTTCTGGATAAAATGACAATGCCAGCGCAGACGGGAAAGGAAGGCGCGCAGGGACTTACGGGGTCCTCCATTCTCCAGGGCCTGAGTGGTAAGCTGGTAAACTTCCCGGATTGAAAGGTTGCCCCATGCAAAATAGGGTGACAGCCGGCTGCAGCTTGTCCGTGCCTGGGACGGGGAAGAGATATGGCGGGAATAATTATCCGCCCTTTCCGATAAAAAGGAGTTCAGATACCTTTCCCCCGCAGACCGTCCCCCGCGCTGGCGCGAATGGGAAGCCGGGTCCGGAATGAATTGTTCCACTCCGTGTAACGGGCGAATCTCCCATGTCCTCATGGTGTCTGGCCGGGGAACTACCGGCGATTTCATATACGAATACCAGTGCTTTTTCCAATGATCCCGGTTGGCGAGTCCTCTCTGCACTCCGTTATGCTGGTATTCATGCCAGGGCACGGCCCTGGACCGGAAAAAGGCAGCCAGTTTCTTGTCCCTTTCATAGGTCAGGGCAATCCCTGTTTCCTGATGGCTGTATACGGCGCTGACATTCTCCTGCGCAAGAATAGCGGAAAATACCTCCAGGGCCTCGCCCCGTGCACATATGACTTGGGTGGAAAACCCGGATAGCCGGATGTTCAGGTCATCCAGGCTCTCGAGTACAAATGTGAAGTGCCTTTCGCTGTAATGTGCATCCTGTTCAAGAGAAGGCTCAAGGATATACAGCAGCATGACCGGGTCACCGGTGCGGCACGCCATATGCAGAGCTTCGTTATCGTGAAGCCGCAGATCCCGTTTAAACCAGTACACAGTTACCGCCATGCACCCTTTAAACAAATTTCAGGCAGATTGTTCTGTGCTTATTCCTGGTGTTCGTTGGAATGCCGTGGCATGAGGGATTGTTTACCGGCAAGGATCTCGAAGAAGAGTTTAAAATCACTGCCAAGGCTGTACACCGGATACTGAAAGGTGGCGGGCTTGTTCTTCTCAAAGAAGAAATGCCCAACCCAGGCAAAACCGTATCCTACCAGCGGGATCAGCAAAAGACCCCACCAGGCCTGCATAATAAGGACTGATATGAATATCACAAAGACAAGCGAGGTGCCGATAAAGTGCAACAGCCTGGACACAGGGTGCCGGTGCTCGCTCAGGTAGAAAGGATAAAACTCTTTGAAGCTTTGGTATTTCTTCTCCATAGGCGCTTAGGTTGAATGCTGGCAAGGTACGAATTTTCCAATTGCCATACCTGCCTCAGGTTGGGGGAGAAAATAATGAAAATACCCTAATTATCAAGGCCGGCCACCCAATAATATTCTGATTGGGCAGACATAGTTAATCGCCTTCAACTCGAATGATACATCAGTGATCCAGGAATTCAATGGGAATGCTGACCATGGTGGAGCCCCACATCATCAGAAGGTCAGCATGCTCATTTTTTTGTTCGAATGCGATGGTAAAGGGTTCCCAGATTACGTCTTTTACCTCCTGAACGGGAACATCGAATCGTATCACGTCGGCGGCTTCATTGTAATTGTATGCACCCCACTGGCCAAGTTCCTCATTAAGGATGATTGTCCATTTCTCTTCGTAGGGAATGGTGAATACAGAGTACGTACCAGGTTCAATGCGGTTGCCGCCAATCTTAACCGGTTCGGTGACCGTTAGCTCGGTAGCCTCATTGGCGCCGGTCCGCCAGACTTCCCCGTATGGAACCAGGTTTCCGAATATTTCCCTTCCGCGTTTGTGAGGCTGACTGTAAGTCACCTTCACATAGGTGTCTTCGAATTTCATGGTAACGATAGCCGTCGGACTGGGTCTGGGCGTGACCGCTTCCTGGGAGAATGCCATACCGGCCACAGCCAGGGAGCATATGAAGCAAAGCGAAATATTCTTTAGCATTTGAGGGATAAATTTTAATTTGCGGTTAAATATACGCAACTTTCAATCAAAAATTATACCTGAAAACCTAAGGAAGAAGCGGATGGAGCGACCTGATTTTGATGATATTTTTATGGAGCTGGCGGTTAACCTTGCCCGGCGGTCTCACTGTATCAAACGCCATGTGGGCGCGGTCCTGACCAAGGACACACGCATAATTTCAATCGGGTATAATGGTCCGCCTGCAGGCACGCATAACTGTGACCTGGAATGGCCTGAAAAAGGATGCCCAAGGGATAGCAAGGGTGGCTGTTCACTGGCCATTCATGCCGAACAGAATGCCCTCCTTTATGCCGTCAAGAATAAAACTGAAGTTGAAGGTGCCACGCTGTATGTTACCCTGGCACCGTGTCTGGCATGTGCACGAATCATTTACACCATGGGCGTGAAACACGTGATCTACCTTAATTCCTATGCTGAATACAAGGGTATTGGCAGCGACGAAGGGGTGGATTTTCTGGAGAAGTTTGGTGTGATGGTGCGGAAATACCATGGCAACCTGGACAATGTCACCCACATGATTTAGATGACATTCACTTCCGGCTGAAGTTCAATGCCAAATTGCTTTGTAACGGATGCCTGGATATCCCGCGCGAGTTGCCAAACGTCTGACCCCTTTCCTCCGCCATAATTTACCAGCACCAATGCCTGCAGCCTGTGAACGCCGATATTGTCGCGTGTATGTCCTTTCCATCCACTGCGCTCAATGAGCCAGCCTGCGGGTACCTTCACCTGTTCGTCCGGCGCCGGATACCCGGGAATATCCGGGTGTTTTTCTTTAAGGGTTTCAAACTGACCGGCCGGGATCGTCGGGTTTTTAAAGAAGCTTCCGGAGTTACCAATTTTTGCCGGGTCAGGTAATTTGCTCTGGCGAATCCTGATTACCGCATTGCTGATATCCCGGATCGTCGGGCTGGGACAATTCATTTCCTTCAGGGTATCCGTGATGGCGCCATAGCTAGTATTCAACTTGTGAGGAGCCCTGGAAAGGCGGAAAGTCACATCACAAATGATATACTGGTCTTTATAAATATTCTTAAACACGCTTTCCCTGTAGCCGAACCGGCATGATTCCCTGTCAAACAGTTCAAGCTCTCCGGTGCTCCGATTAACCGCCCTGAGGTGATCAAACACCTGCTCCAGTTCGACCCCGTAAGCCCCGATATTCTGCATCGGAGCGGCACCAACGGTACCGGGTATCAGCGACAGATTTTCAATACCCCCCCAGTCATTGTCAAGGGCATGACATACGAACTGATGCCAGTTCTCACCCGCACCGCACCGAACCCGGACGTAATTGTCATCCGCCTCCAGGAGCTCTATACCCGTAATGTCCATTTTGAGCACCAGGTCGTCAGGGTCCCGGGTCAGTAAAATGTTACTTCCCCCGCCCAGAATAAAGGCATTCCTGGAATCCAGTCCCGGGTCCCTTACGACTTTCTGAACCTCTTCAATGGATGTGCATGATATGAACTGGGGCGCTGTCGCTTTCAGTCCGAAGGTATTTAATGAGGTGAGGGGATAATTTTTCTCAATCTGCATGGACACGAAATAACCAAAAAATGCGCAGAGTTTTCCGGCCAGGTCAAAAAAAGTCCGGCAAATGGGCTGACGTATTAATCGTTCCCTCTTCGGTGAATTCTGGTGAGGACCATGGAATATACGTAAATTCACAGTTGTAGAAATCGGGTTAAATCTCACAGGACTTAATTAATATTCTGAATATGAAGTACATAGCTCTTATTTTAATCCCAATGCTTTTGGGTGTCACTGATGCTTCGGCACAGTTTTTTGCGCAAAAGAACCCACTGGCTCATACCTATTCTATTGTGGCCCGGGACGAAACGACGGGGGAAATGGCCGTGGGTGTGCAGAGCCACTGGTTTTCAGTCGGCACCGTGGTAAGCTGGGGTGAAGCCGGGGTGGGTGTGGTAGCGACCCAGTCGTTTGTTAACAAAAGCTTCGGGCCGGAAGGTTTACGTTTGCTCCGGGAAGGTAAAACAGCTGCAGAAGCCCTGGATATTTTGCTGGCCGGAGATGAAGGCCGTGAATACCGTCAGGTGGCAATCCTTGATAATAAGGGAAACGTGGCCGTACATACAGGTGCGTCCTGTATTCGTGAGGCCGGGCATATAAGGGGCGATGGGTTTAGTGTCCAGGCCAATATGATGCTCAGTGATGAGGTTTGGGGAGCTATGGAGAAGGCCTACCTGGAGAATGAAAATCTGCCGCTGGCTGAGCGTATACTGAAGACCCTGGAGGCCGCACAGGGGGCAGGGGGTGATATACGCGGGAAACAGTCTGCCGCGATCAGGGTGGTCAGCGGATCCGCGGAGGTGGAAGCCTGGGAGGATCCGTATATTGATCTTCGTGTGGATGACAGTGAGAACCCGCTGCAGGAGCTGAGCAGGCTTTTAAAGGTATTTCGTGCCTATGAACACATGAATGAGGGGGACCTGGCCCTTGAAAAGAATGATATGGAAACGGCACTGAATGAATACAATGCGGCCCAGGAGATGTTTCCGGAAAACGTGGAAATGAAATACTGGACGGCGATTACCCTTATTAATAATGGCCGGCTGGAGGAAGGCAAACGCTTGCTTTCCCAGGTATTCAAAGCGGATGGGAACTGGAGAATATTAACCGGAAGATTACCTGAAGCCGGACTGTTAACCGTGGAGCAACAGGTGCTGGATGCACTGTTAGCCCTTTGATTCGCCGGCGATCAGATCCCGGATCTTATTGACATTTTCCGTTTCATTCCATTCGTCGGCCCCTTCGACTTTGAGGAGCACATTTCCATCCGGACTGATGAGCATGGTTGTAGGGAAACCTATCAGTCCGAATGCCTCCACTGCGTCCTGCATATGATAGCCCGGAATATCAATATTTCGTTTTTCAAGGAAATCCCTGGTTTTATCAGGTGATTCATTTGTGACGAGGAGGAAGGTTACCGGGGAGGCCCTCAGGGAATCCTGCAAGGCATCTATAGACGGCAATTCGGCGATACAGGGCTTGCACCAGGTCGCCCAGAAATTCACGAAAAGATAGTTTTCGGATTCATTCTCCAGGGAAAACTCCTCACCGTTCTTATCAATGAGGTGAAAATCTGCGCGTATGTTATCACTGGCCACATCTTCCCCTGAATTACCGGCAGTACATCCGGCAGCGGCAATCAACAGGATTAACAGGAATCTTTTCATAGTACAAAGAAATGAATAATAAGTCCTCCTGCCAACCAGATGTAGGAGAGAATAGCCAGTACCTTCAGAATTTGTTCGATACGGTTTCCCTTGTCGGCCATTTCATGATGACCGTGTCCCTGCATCCAGTTCTGTTTGAAGAAATACATCGCTGCACTGACGGCAAGGAAGGCCAGGTTAAGATAAAAGGTGTAGTTCAAGGCAAAATGATCCCGGTCCTTAATGGACGGTCCCCCGGAATTCTCCGGCAAAAAGCCTGACAGGTTCATGCCATAATGGAGCGCAAGGGTGGTAATGACCAGGGAAAAAAGCAGGGTCAGAAGAATATAGAACGACATTCTCCAGCCATAATACCGGGCATTGATACGCAGCACGGGAAATACCACCAGGTCACTGAAAATGAAGGCCATTACTCCTGCATAACTCACCCCGTTATCGAAAAGTACGGCTGCGAGCGGAATATTACCCATAGACCCGATAAAGGTCATGAATGCAACCACCGGACCAATAAGAATATGTTCAAGTATCTGCAGGAATGAATAGGATTCACCCTGTCCCGTTCCGATGAAAAGGGTTTCAAAAAATGACTGCGGGACAAAGACAGCGATAATCCCGGCGACAGCAAAACCTATGGTCACATCTTTCCAGACCATATTCCATTCCATCTGGTAGTGCATTCCCACCTTCCCCCATGCCGATTTTTTGGTAATTCGTTCCTTCCAGTCCGGAATCTCCTCTTCGGATTTATCATCCTGGCCGGATGAAAGTTTTTCACGTACTTTTTTGACCAGTTTACCGGGCCGGGTAAGCTTCACAAATACCCACATGGCCAGGATAAGCAGGATCCCCCCGATATATTCTCCCGCTACAAATTGCCAGGAAAGGAATACGGAAATAACTATTCCCAGTTCAATGACGAGGTTGGTTGAGGCCAGCAGAAAGGCAAGGGAAGGGATGAAGCCTGCGCCTTTTTTGAATAACGATTTAGTGGTGGCAAGGGCGGCAAAACTGCACGAACTCGATATAAAACCAAAAAAGGTAGCCAGTCCTACGGATCGTGTGTTTTCATTCCCCATGGCATTCTTCATACGTTGCCTTGTTACAAAGACCTGGATAAGGCTGCTGATAAAATAGCCCAGGCAAAACGCCCAGAGGGCAGACCAGAAGAAACCGGCTGAGGTATAGGCACTTTGGCCCCAGGAATTCAAAAAATCATTCATCGGGGATTTTTAAGCAAGGGTTGTGCCATGGTAAAATACAAAACATTCCCCCTTCAGGCACGTTTTTTAAAGAGAGTATTGAAAGAAAATCCTCAATCTTGTTTAGTGATCGCCTCACGCATCATCGCATTTATAATTAACATGAATTTTACCTTATGTGCAGATTTATTTATTTGGTATCAGCAATGCTTCTCCTTCCGGGCCTTTTCAGTCAGTGTATCGGACAGGAATTTACCTCGAAGGATCTCAGTTACCGGGTTGATCCGGTCGTGGAAGATATGAAGGTACCCTGGGCGATGGTCTGGCTGGAAGACGGCAGCATGCTTGTCACTGAGCGGGCAGGACGCCTTGTGCATGTTCAGCATGGAGAAAAAACGGAGGTAAAGGGTCTCCCTGATATTTATGCGAGCGGACAGGGCGGATTGATGGATATCGTTTTACACCCTGATTACGGGGATAACAAGTGGATCTATATTACCTATTCCTTTCGTAAAGACGGGGAGGGGGGAAATACGGCTTTAATGAGGGCAAGGCTCAGGGATGGCGAGCTTGTGGATAAGGAGCTGCTATTTGAATCCACCCCGAATGCAACCACCCGGCATCATTATGGTGGCAGACTCGTGTTTGACAATAACAATTACCTGTTTCTCGGCCTCGGCGAACGGGGAACGCGTGATAATGCCCAGGATCCAGGGGTAACTGCAGGCAGTATTATTCGCCTTAACGATGACGGTTCGGTCCCGGATGATAATCCCTTTGCAGGTCAGGCCGGAAAGCATCCTGCCGTATGGAGCTATGGTCACCGCAATCCGCAGGGTATAGCTTTTAACCCTTCCACAGGTGATCTTTTTAACACTGAACATGGTCCTCAGGGCGGTGACGAATTAAATCTTGTGAAAGCAGCAGCCAATTACGGATGGCCGGTGATTACTTACGGAAAGAATTATGACGGCTCGGTAATTACCAGTGAAACATCCAGGGAAGGCATGGAGCAGCCTGTTCATTACTGGGTACCTTCCATTGCCCCCGGGTCGCTCATGTTTGTTACAGGAGATGCTTACGGGGCGTGGGAAGGGGATGCACTGGTTGGTTCGCTTAAATTCAATTATCTTGAAAGGGTAATGATGGAGGGCAATGTGGCCACCGGTACTGAAAAATTGCTCGCTGATTTTGGTAGGATTCGTGAGGTCCGTCAGGGGCCGGATGGTTATATTTACGTGGCCGTCGAAGGCAAGGGAATCTATAAATTAACACCAACGAACTAATATGTCATTATCAGCAACTCTTACAGCGCTCCTGGTTTTTTTGTGTGCGTTACCTTTTGTACAGGGAAGTGAAAAGCAGGAAAGCATTAACCGGGGAAAAGAAATATATGGACAGCTCTGCGTGGTGTGCCACCAGGCAGACGGCAAGGGGATTGAAGGGGCCTTTCCTCCGCTGGCGGGTTCAGATTACCTGCTTAAAACACCGGATAAGGCTATTCACGCCGTTAAATACGGGCTTCAGGGTGAAATAACCGTCAACGGGAAGAAATACAATAGCATTATGACCAACCAAAACCTGTCGGACCAGGAGGTTGCAGATGTCATGAATTATGTCCTGAACACCTGGGGCAATTCCCATGAAATGATCACCCTGGAACGGGTGAAGAAAGTTGCTGAGTAGATTTTTACTTGTTCTTTTTATTGGGTTCATTCCCGGTTGGTTGCCGGCCCAGCATGTTCTGACCGTAAAGGATGGAAGTACGGGTGAACCTCTCCGCGGAGTCACGGTCGGAAACGGTGAATTCCAGCTTGTAACCGATTCGTCCGGCACCTGCAGGGTTCCTGAACAACATTATGGAAGTACGGTGGTCGTCCGGCATATCGGCTACCGGTCCCGGGAGTTCGTGCTGAGGCGCACGCTGGAAACGATCCGTTTGCTTCCTGATTATTTATTACTCGAGACCGTAACCGTCAACGCCTATCAGTCCGTTCGTCCGATCAAGGAAGTTGCCGGAAGTTTTGTGCAGGTTCCCCTGGATGAGGTTTCCAGGCTTGGCGCCAACGGGATCGTGAACGAAGTAAATTCAATTCCCGGTATCAGGATGGAAAGAAGGTCTCCGGGAAGCTACCGTATCAATGTCCGGGGGAGCACACTAAGGTCACCTTTTGGTGTCAGAAATGTCAAGATTTACTACAATCAGATCCCTGTGACCGAACCGAGTGGTAATACGCCGTTGAACATGCTGGATATAGAACATTTATCAGCAGTGACGCTGATCAGGGCTCCGGCGTCGAGTCTTTATGGGGCAGGGTCTGGCGGTGTGCTGTTTCTTGGGCGTACAGCCGGGGAACGGGAAGGCATCCACGGGACCGCAGAAGGATCGGTTGGCAGCTACGGGTATGGCATGTGGCATGCCGGGGTGCAAAAACGAGATGGAGATGAGTATTTGCGGGTTAGTGTGAGCGGCGTACAAACCGACGGATATCGTGACCATACCGAAATGAGACGGAAAAACCTTGGTATTCAGGGAGAATTCAGGGTCAGCGATGTTCAGAAGCTCTCCTACCTGGTATTGTACAATGACCTGTTTTATGAATTGCCTGGAGGTCTTACAAGGGAGCAGCGGGATAATGATCCAACGCAGGCACGGGAAATTGCGATCGCTCGTAACTCTTCCCTTAACCAGAAATACCTGATAACCGGCCTTTCACACGACTGGCAATGGAGTCCTGGTTCCGGGAATCAAACCTCAGTGTTCTATACACAATCCGACAAGGAGAACCCGTTTATTACCAACTACGAATTTGAGGATCTTAATGGGGCCGGAATGCGGACTAGTTTTTTTCATACACTGGGTCTTGGCGGCGGACAACTCAAAATAACAGCAGGTGGAGAATGGCAATGGGGCCGGTTCAGGGCAAATAACTTCGGCAATGATAATGGCCATCCTGATACCCTCCGGTATGTGGATGATACCCGAATGTTCTCTGGATTCGAATTTGCACAATTGGAATTTGATCAGGGTGAATGGCATCTTACCGCAGGCCTCAGCATAAATCACCTGACCTACCGGTTTAACCGGTTAAAGGATGTCGCACTGGATTCTTCCTATAAAGTAAACCGCCGATTTGAGACACGGCTCTTGCCTCGCATCGGTTTATCACGCGAATGGGGCAATTCTTCAGTGTTTGTGAATGCCAGCTGGGGCTTTTCGCCGCCCACACAGGATGAAGTAAGGACCAGTGACGGGGCAATAAATACTTCACTCGAAGCCGACGAGGCGCTTAGTTTTGAGGCCGGGGTGCGCAGCGATCTGATCCCGGGACGGCTGTCGTCAGACCTTACCCTTTATTACATTCGTCAGAAGAATACCATCGTGAGTCAGGTGGATGCATCAGGTAATTCAGTGTTTCTTAACAGCGGGGAAACCAGGCACCGTGGCATGGAAGTTATGCTCAACGGAATGATCCTGAAGAGGGAGGCGGGTATGGTCAGGCAAATTGATGCCCGCGTCAGTTTATCCTGGAATAAGCTGATTTTCGAGGATTACGTGAGAAGTGCCGGGAATGAGAATGTCGATTACAGCGGGAATCAACTGACAGGCGGAGTTCCGTTAAGTTATTACCTGGAGACGGGTATCACATTCTCCCACCGGATAAAGTGGCAGGTTTCCCATCAGTTTACCGACCGGATACCACTTAATGATGCCAATTCGGTGTACAGCCGCCCGTATCATTTAGTACGAATGAAACTGGAAAAAAGCTTTATGGCAGGGGACACGGAAATAAGCATTTTCACTGGAATTGACAACCTGGCGAATGAGCAATATTCGCTGGGGAATGATCTGAATGCTTTCGGGAACCGGTATTTCAACCCATCGCCTGACCGAAATTATTACGGGGGTGTAAGGGTTGTGTTCTGATATTATTCATCCCTGCGTGTGCGTCCCAGGAACTTGAATGCATCCACCATCATATAGGTACCGGTAATTCCGGTAACCCCTCCTGTGATCAGTAATACCTGCCCGAGGTCATCATTCTCCCTGCCAAGCATCAAACCGCCGGCGATCGTAACTGTATATCCGATAGTGGCAATAAGAATACCCGTTTTGAATTTGGATCGGGATCGCTCCAGATTGAGGTTTATATGATCGACATCAGCACGCAGATTAATGATTTCCTGCTTCAGGGAATCAATGGAGGGTTGCTGGGCCTTAATCTCTGCCGTGAACAAAAGGAACAAGAAGGCGAGGAGAAGACAAGCAGAGCGGTTAAGGTTCATAGATTGAATAATCTGTTTTTTTCTAAAAATAGAATTTTTAGTTCCGAAATTCAACCGGATGCTTAACCTTCAAGCCATTCTTTAAAAGATGAGACCCTGGTGCGGCTCACTGTAAGGTCATCTTTGCTGGGGAGTTTGGGAATCACCTTCAGCCGCTTGCCCAGATGGGAACGCACTTCCCGAATATGATCAAGGTTAATGATCACTGACCGGTTGATGCGGAAAAAACGGGAAGGATCCAGCAGTGATTCGAGCTGTTCCAGGGTGTACTCCACGAGAAATTTCTTGTTTTCCTCGCCTTCCGCAAGGAAGCAGGATTTGTCCTGGGCAAAGAAATAGCCTATTTGAGCCACTTCCTTGAAAAGCATTCGCTGCCCTGAAGAAACCACGAATCGTTGTTTATAGGATTTATTCTGTATGAGCTGTGAGGCAAGTTCGCGGGTAATAGGCGGATGCGAAGGCTGCCGGTTGATTTTGATGTATTTGTCCAGTGCCTTTTTCAGGCTGGCTTCCGAAATGGGCTTCATCAGGTAGTCGATACTGTTTAGTTCGAAAGCTTCCATGGCGTAGGAATCATATGCCGTGGTGAATATAACAGGTATCAGCACATCGAACTCCTGAAAAATCTCAAAACTTTTTCCGTCAGCAAGTTGAATATCCAGAAATATCAGATCCACCGATGAGAAATGCTGGCGAAGGTAAGACAAGGTACCGCTGACGGTGTCTATGGAATCCATAATCCGTACGGACGGGTCGTATTGCCTCAGCAGGTTTTGGAGGCGCTCACTGGCGAGGTCTTCATCTTCAACGATCAGAATATTCATTGTCAACGCGTAATACGGGTATTTTAACTATGAAATCTCCATTGGACTGTACCTGTACGGCATCTTTCCGGTAAAGGAACTCATACCTTGCACGAATGTTTTTCAGTCCGGTGGATGTGGACGGTTCTTTAACCGCTTTGGGCTGGAGGATGTTTTGAACCACATAATATTCTCCTTCCTGGAATATCCTGATTGACAGCGGCCGGGCTTTCGACACCACATTGTGCTTGATGGCATTCTCAATTAGCATTTGCAGCGTGGCAGGGGCAATATAGGCCTTATTGCCTCCGGCTGAAAGTGAATTGTGTATTTCCAGGCTATCTCCAAACCTGATTTGAAGGAGGTAAACATAGGCATCCAGAAATTCCAGTTCATCCCGGAGAGGGACGACTTTATTTGTCTGGTTGTTGAGTACGTATCGATATACCGTACTCAGCTGTGCAATAAACCGTGAGGCGGTATCCGGATCTTTGTGAACAAGTGTGTCAAGAACGTTAAAACTGTTGAATAGAAAATGGGGGTTGATCTGACTCCGGAGGGATTCAAACCGTGCTTCTGCCGTTTCCTTGAGCAAAGACTCCTTTTCAAGTTCATTTTTCTTATTCCGTGCCATAAAGAATACAATGGCATTGACACAGTGCAGGAACAGATTTACCCGAAAGCCAAACCCCAAGGCCAGCTTAAAAGTAATTGCTGTATTCATTTCCTGGCCCGTGAAACGGGGAAAAAGCCACGTGAAGATCAGGGTAATAACCAATACAACCGCCAGGCTTAATCCAAAATGCAGGATTAGCGGATGAAACTTTCCATTAGGAGGGATCCGTGATTCAATGAAATGGTTGGCTTCCCAGATGAGGATTACAATGACCGTCAGCGACGTAAAAAATATCCAGGGCGAAAGGGCCACCCCAAAAAGCCGGTACCCCTCGGTAAATAATATATTCAGGTAAGAATATACCGAAAGGAGGAGAATGAAAATGTATCTGTATCGATTTCCAAACATCGTTGCAGCAGAAAAGGTAAAATAGTGAAAAGGGCAGAAGAATCTGCCCTTCTCACTTAAAAAAGTGGCGTTTTAAAGCGCCGTATCTACAGGCAGGAGAATGCCATCAATAACATGAACGACTCCGTTTGTACCAAGTACATCGGTACCGGTTACGGACGGGTCTGCCACGTCAGGATCTTCATCGATCAGGGTTACATCCCCATCAATGTTCACCTCAAATGTACCACCCTGAAGCGTTGCAGGGCTGAGGCCGTCAAACAGATCTGAAGAAAATGCGTAGGTTCCAACAACATGGTAGGTGAGTATCGCTTCCAGCGTCCCATCTCCAAGGAGCGGATCCACGTCTTCCGGTCCGTCAATTCCCAGGGCTGCATAGAGTGCGTCAAACGCAGCATCAGTGGGTGCAAAAACTGTAAAGGGTCCATTGGGATCCTGGAGGGCTGAAACGAGTCCTGCTTCTGTCAAAGCACCTGCCAGCTGGTTAAAACCATTATCCAGGGCAAGCTGTACTACATCGACAGCCGGAGGCAGGAGTGTCCGGTCAATTACATGTACGATGCCATTGTCATAAACCAGGTCGGTTGCTACCACCCCGGTATTTCCGTTTATGAATACCCCGTTACTGTTATTGGTCAGGTAGAAATTGCCATTCAGGGTTTCCACGGCTGTGGCAAGGCCACCTTCTGTACTCGGCAGATCACCGGCTGCAACTTCTGAAGCCAATACGTGATATGTAAGTATTGGGGTCAGGTCATCAGCCGTAAGTCCGTCAAGAGAAGTAATACCTGCTGCTTCAAAGGCACTGTTCGATGGAGCAAAAAGGGTCAGTCCTGCTTCCGGATCGGTGAGTGTCTCCAGTAAACCTGCCGTAACAACGGCTTCCGTTACAATGGTGAAATCATTACTGAAATAAGCAGGCTCCACGATCGTGTTGACAATACTTGCTTCAAGTTCAGGTACCAGGACGGCATCAATCACATGGATAATACCATTTGTAGCCTCGATATCGGCCGTAACGACGCTGGCGTTATTGATCATCACCATACTTCCATCAATGGAGACGGTGATTTCATCACCCAGGGCGGTGGCAGCCATTTGACCGTCACTCAGATCAGAGGATGCCAGTGCAGCGCCTGAAATTACATGATACTGGAGAATACGTCGAATTACGTCATTTGGAATATCCTCCAGGCCGGATTGTCCGACTACCCCCAAAAGCGCAACAAATGCGTCGTTGGTAGGAGCAAAAACTGTAAAGGGACCGTCACCCTGCAGCAGGGAAGCAAGGTCGGGATTGGCTTCAAGAGCATCGACCAAAATGGAAAAATTCGGATCGGATGCGGCCAGCTCAACAATATTCTGATCTGGACCTGCGGGTGTGCCCGAGTCGTCGTCATCATTGCAGGAGCTGAATGTGGTCAGTAGGATCATACTCAGCAGGAGCGTAAGAAGTCTGTTCATTTTCATAGTTATTTGATTTTTGATTGATTCAATTCACACCTACAACCGGATAAGAAGAAGTATGTCCCGGTGTAATGGAGTGAGTTGAATTATTCTCAGAGTGAATGGGCCATACGGGGAGTGAATGGTCATTTACATTTTGTGAATTACTTGTTATCTTTCCCTTTAAAACAAACTGATATGAAACGCTACACCGCCATTACCGGATTCCTCCTGTTCTTTTTACCTGCTTTAATCCAGGCTCAAACCAAGCCTGAAGAAACCGAAGTATGGGAACCTGAACCGGAACAGGTTACATTCAGCAATGGGATACCCTCTGATGCGATTGTATTATTCTCCGGCGAAGACCTTTCCGCCTGGGAAGGGGGGGAAGGAAAACCCGCTGCCTGGACCGTGGATGATAATGTGCTGACGGTGAAACCACGCACGGGTGCTATTCGGACCCGGGAGAAGTTCGGCGATGTGCAGCTGCATATTGAATGGCGCAGTCCGTCGGAAGTGACCGGAGAAGGGCAGGGCAGGGGAAATTCAGGAATATTTCTGAGTGGTAAATACGAAGTACAGGTTCTTGATTCCTATGATAACCGGACGTATTCGAACGGACAGGCCGGAAGTATTTACAAACAATATATTCCGTATGTGAATGCCACCAAGGCGCCCGGCGAATGGAATACCTATGACATTGTATTCGTGGCTCCGGAATTTGATGAAGACGGGGCGTTGCTAAAGCCGGCTCGTCTGACGGTCTTTCATAATGGCGTACTGATCCAGTACGACCGCGAAGTGAAGGGCACCACCGCATTTATAGGACAGCCTGAATATGAAGCGCACGGCGATGGGCCGATCATGCTCCAGGATCACGGAAACCCTGTAAGCTTCCGGAATATATGGGTTCGAAAGCTGGACCTGGATGAATAGATAAGGTCAGGACAGGATTTCTTCTATGCGTTTTAATTCGTCTTCTGAGAATTGAAGATTTTCAAGTGATTGAAGATTGTTTTTCAGTTGTTCCACTGAACTGGCGCCGACCAGTACTGAGGTTATTTCCCTTCTTCTCAGGAGCCACGCAATGGCCATCTGGGCAAGTGATTGGCCGCGGTCCTGCGCAACCTCATGCAAAGCACGGATGATCGGCAGATTATCTTCCACCTGTGAAGTCTCCAGGTAAGTCATTCCTTTCGCTGCCCTGGATCCTTCAGGGATACCATTTAAATATTTGTTGGTCAGAAGCCCCTGTTCCAGCGGGGAGAATGCAATGCATCCCACGCCGTACTCGGTCAGGGTGTCCAGAAGGTTTTCCTCAACCCAGCGGTCAAGCATGCTGTACCTGGCCTGATGGATGAGACATGGAGTACCCAGTTCCCGGAGAATTTCAAAGGCTTTCGCTGCTTCCTCAGCAGGGTAGTTGGATATCCCTGCATAAAGCGCTTTTCCCTGGCGTACGATCTGGTCCAGTGCCCCCATGGTTTCTTCAAGCGGCGTATCCGGGTCAGGGCGGTGGTGATAAAATACATCCACATAATCCAGACCCATTCGCCTGAGGCTTTGATCCAGGCTTGCGATGAGGTATTTCCTGCTTCCCAGGTTACCATAAGGACCCGGCCACATATCGAACCCGGCCTTGGTGGAAACAAATAATTCATCCCGGTATCCCTGGAAGTCATGTTTAAAAATGGTCCCAAACTGCTCCTCCGCGGATCCGAATGACGGGCCATAGTTATTGGCAAGGTCAAAGTGGGTTATGCCCCGGTCAAACGCATATCTCAGGATCATGCGCCCGTTGTGAAGACTGTCTACAAATCCGAAATTATGCCACAGTCCCAGTGAAAGGGAAGGCAGGAGTATTCCGCTTCTTCCACATCGCCTGAAATTCTTTTCCTTATACCGGTCCGGATTCGGAAGATAGGGTGTTAATCCTGACTTGTCATTTATTTCCAGTTCCATTTTTTAGTTGTAATCGTTAAGATATTCCCTGACTTGTTTACTTACCTGTTCACCGGTAAATCCAAACTTTTCATCAAGTACCTTCGCCGGCGCAGAAAATCCGAAATGGTCCAGCCCGAATACCTTGCCTTTCGGACCTACCAGTCCGCTGAGACCTTCGGGAATCCCTGCCGTTAAACCGAACACGGGTTTCTTAAGATCCAGCACAGTATTCTGATAAGCTTCCGATTGCTGGCGGAATAATCCTTCAGAAATAGCAGATACGACCCGGATTTTTAATCCGTCTTCCTTCTCCAGGATATCTGCCGCTTCGATAAGGGTGGAAACCTCCGACCCGTTTCCTACCAACGTAATGTCGTAATCTTTGGTGTCCCTGACCAGGTAAGCTCCTTTTCGGGCGCCCTGAGCATTTTCATATCGTGATTTTCCATCGAATGCCGGTATATCCGTAATATTTTGACGGGAAAGAATAAGTGCAGTCGGCGTCGAGGTATTTTCCATGGCCATTTCCCAGGCAACGGTGGTTTCATGGGCGTCAGCCGGGCGAAGGGCCAGCAGGCTCATATCCCCGTGATGATTTTTTACCTTCTCAAGCAGCCTGATCTGAGCTTCCTGTTCGATGGGTTGATGAGTAGGGCCGTCTTCTCCTACCCGGAAGGCATCATGAGTCCAGATATACTTAACCGGCAGTTGCTGAAGTGCTGCCAGCCTTATGGCAGGTTTCATAAAGTCGGAGAATACGAAGAAAGTTGCCACAGCGGCGATAACTCCGCCGTGCAATGCCATGCCGTTGGCTAC
>CAZLZD010000054.1:25956-28993 GCA_964563925.1 uncultured Roseivirgaceae bacterium
ATCTGGGCATGGTCATGACCGTCTATGGTCATGACACGCCAGCCCCAGGCTTCGTATTTTTTGGCGGTATCTTCGGTGGTAACTTCCTCCGTGGCCGAGGACAGCTGCAGGTCATTGGAGTCAAAAAACATGATCATGTTGCTCAACCCCAGATAACCGGCAATACGGCCAACACCCTGGCTGATTTCTTCCTGGATACCACCATCTGAAATATATACATACGTCTTATGCGCCATCCATTCTCCAAACCTTGCTACCAGGAAGCGTTCGGCAATGGCCGCACCGAGAGCCATGCCGTGTCCCTGGCCGAGTGGTCCTGAAGTATTCTCTATTCCTCTTTCCACATCCACTTCAGGGTGACCGGGAGTAGGACTTCCCCATTGCCGGAAATTCTTAAGCTCCTCCATGGAATATTTTCCCTGGAATGACAACACTGAATAAAGCATGGCGGACATATGACCGGGGTCAAGGAAAAAGCGGTCACGATAAGGCCAGGAAGGATCGTCCGGATCAAAATTCATAAACTCTGAGTAAAGAATCTGAACATAATCAGCTCCGCCCATTGGTCCGCCCGGGTGACCGGAATTGGCCTGTTCGACCATGGCTGCAGATAATATGCGAATGTTGTCGGCTGCGAGTTTATGAATATCCTGTTGCATATAATTTATTTAAGGTTCGGTTTGATGATTAAATCGGGCAGTGAAATTACGACGTATGTAAAAATATTCCCAACTCAGGGGTAAATTAATCCGCGCCAGCCGGAAGTCCGGACTCACATGCAGGTTTGAAATCGCTGCGGATGGGTAATTTTTGGTCATGAGCGGCCTGTTGCATATATTCACTTAAATCTTATAATCACCTCAATTATGGAATCATTTACGACACATGACCTTGAAGTAATGCGCTCTTCCAATATCAAAAGGGAGGATGTGGAAAAACAACTGGAATATTTTCGTAGCGGTTTTCCTTCGATCGATATCGTGCGTAACGTGACCGTAGGTGATGGGATCCGGCGAATTGAAGGAGATGACCTTGAGCAGTATATTTCCCTGTACGATTCGAAAAGGACCTCGCTTTCCATTCAGAAGTTTGTTCCGGCATCCGGGGCGGCCACCCGAATGTTCAAGGCTTTATATGCCTACCTGAATGCAGAGTCACCGGTTCTGGAAGATCACCCGGATGTGAAGGAATTTATGGAGGGGATAGAGGATTTTGCCTTTTATAACGATCTCAGGGAGACGTTGAGTGAAGAGGGTGAGTCGCTGGATAAACTGCTCGATAATGGTAAGTATAAACGTATTCTCCAGGGATTGCTGGAAGAAGACGGACTTAATTACGGCTTTCTGCCCAAAGGGCTGATAAAATTTCATCAATACACAGACCATAGTCGCACGGCTGCCGAGGAACATCTGGTGGAAGCCGCTTCCTATGCGGTGTCGGCCGGTAAGAAGGTGGCGATCCATTTTACCGTATCCCCGCAGCACCGTTCGTTTTTTGACGCACTGATGCAGCGTGTGTTGTCGAGCTATGAAAAGGAGTTCGACGTTACTTATGAGATTACATACAGTGAGCAGAATCCGGGTACCAATACCATTGCAGTGGATTTCGATAATGAACCCTTTCGTGATGATTCGGGAGAAATATTGTTCAGGCCCGGAGGTCATGGGGCCCTGCTGGAAAACCTGAACCGGATGGACGGTGATATTGTCATGATCAAGAATATTGATAACGTGGTGCCCGATCACCTCAAGTCTCCGACGATTACCTACAAGAAACTATTGGGCGGGGTGCTTATTGAAGCACAGCAGAAAATACATGAGTATGCCGCCAGGCTTGACCAGGAGGATCTGAGCGATGAACTTGCCGCTGAAATCGTACAATTTCTGATTGAAGAGATTTTTTACGTCGTTCCCCAAAGCTTTTCCGGACTGAGTAATTCCGAAAAACAGGATAAGCTTAAATCGATCCTTAACCGGCCGCTCAGGGTATGCGGAATGGTGATCAATACAGGGGCTCCGGGTGGCGGACCCTTCTGGGTTAAGAATAAGGATGGGGCGGTCAGTATGCAAATCGTTGAATCTGCCCAGATAGATATGAATAACCCGGCCCAGAAGAAGATGATGGAAGATGCAGGTTATTTCAACCCTACCGATGTGGCTTGTGGTTTGAAGGATTACAAGGGCGACGCATTCGACCTGATGAAATACCGGGATGATGATGCCGGCTTCATCACTGAAAAATCTCTCGACGGAAAGAAACTGAAAGCACTGGAATTACCGGGACTCTGGAACGGGTCAATGGCCGACTGGAATACGATCTTCGTGGAGGTGCCTGTAGAGACTTTCAATCCGGTAAAAAGCGTAAATGACCTGCTCAGTGACGCACATCAGTAAACAGGCTCAGGATGCCGTTTATTACCCGGAATACGCGATGTGAGGCGTGCAATTGAGCCGCAGGGTTAACGGCTTATTTTCCAGAAATCTTCAATTCTCCGGATGAAATCATCCGGTTCGTCAAGGTAAATTTTTTGTCCGAGAATAAGGGCCTCATCCTGAAGGTAGCGGCGCTGGTGTCCTGAAATTGCCTCAAAGAGATCTTTTTCGTGGTCATCCCTGAATATATTTTTCTCCGTTCGTCCGGCCTCATCACACAGGTTGGCCAGGTCGTGGTCATTACCCAGCAGGTCTGACAAATCATGCAGGGATTTTTCAAAAGCAGAAATGATATGCGGGAATGCATTTACCAGCATTTCAAGTTGATACCTGAGGTATTTGGTGCGTTTTCGCCAGTCATGAAAATTTTCTGTGGAAGGGTCTGCGAGGGCTTTGTTCAGGGCTTTTTTGCCTCGTTTATACACTTTTCTCATTCCCGGGAGAATGTCATCCACTGACCCGATAGTGAAGGGCGTGAAGGACTTCCTGTGATCCTGTATCTCACTTTTTATATCCTCAAGAGGATCCCGGGTGGCGTATGCAGTGCTATAAGCTGTTTTGCGGTCATTCTCCAGCTGATTATGCAAGGCCTGAAAGGTACGCTT
>CAZLZD010000055.1:0-26622 GCA_964563925.1 uncultured Roseivirgaceae bacterium
TAAATTTCTTCGGTCATGACCGCGCGGTCATCAGGTACATAGCGTATCGTGGCAGGCATTCCCATCCACATCATTCGCACTCCCCCATCCACTTCGTTCAGGCGGTCCTGAATGGCGGTGGTCCATCCCCCGGGAACCTGGGCCTGCGGATTTGCATTGCCCTCATTGTCTGTGAAAACTATCCCCAGCCTGTAGGTATTCTCCGGGTCAGGGAAATTCCGGTCAAACGTGAGTTCACTATACAGGTACAGGCAAATAAACAGCGCGGAGGCTATACCCACAGACAATCCGGCAATATTGATCGAACTGTGCATTTTCTGTTTTCGAAAAGCCCGCAAAGCCGTTTTCAGGTAGTTATAAAGCATGACCTTGTGTTGTTGACCTATTAGCAATTTCGCAACTTGTTTGTCATCACTTGTCATCAAATTGTAAAAGAATGTCATTCTTAAGCGAACAATCGTTTTTAAGGGCCCGAGTTGCACGATATCGCTGATCCGCTTATATTATAGGTTGATTATTAGTCTGACCATGAGGTTTTTGCAAATTCTGTTTTTCAGTGGGATCGTATGCATGAGTACCATGGTCCCTGCCCAGGACAAAATTCACTGGATGCGTGATGCGGAACTTGCCCGTAAGGTGGCCAGGGAGCAGAATAAGCTGCTTGTGGTTGGTCTGGAGGGCTCGTTTCACTGGTTTAACCAAATCTGGAGAGACTCCCTTTTCGCTGATATGAGGGATAAATTTGTCTTTTTGGCCGTACGAACTTCTGAGAATAATGAAACAACAGAAACGTTTAAAAACGTTTACCGAAATCGATATGCCGTACTGGTTGTTGATTATCAGTTAAATAAAATACTTGAAATGAATCCGGGCTTAGAAGACAAATATATGAGGAGAACCATGTTAGTAAGGGTACCTGAACATGATAACAGGCAATTACCCGCCTCTACAATGGAGTTGTTCAGGGACCTTCCTGAAGATGCTACCTTTCTGTACCGTCACCTTATACGGTACGGGGATCAGGAAATTGTGTGGGGGTATCACCTTAATA
The DNA here is from genome assembly GCA_964563925.1 of uncultured Roseivirgaceae bacterium. Lineage (GTDB taxonomy): Bacteria > Bacteroidota > Bacteroidia > Cytophagales > Cyclobacteriaceae > JAUILA01. The sequence continues at coordinate 1,052 of CAZLZD010000055.1, forward strand.
CGGCATTTGCCTATTCGCTTGAATCCAAGGCCATTGATAACTTCACCCTGAAGCGTGGTTTTCGGCGGGTCGCAGAAAAAAATTTTGTCGTCGCCCGCAAACTGGCGGGCAAGGACCGGCTTAAACGTGAAATTATCGAAATCTATCATGCGATTTCCTGGGTATTTGAGAAACCCGATAAAGCCCTGAGTGAGCTTGACAAAATCAGTAAATCAGTGACTCCAACGAATGAAACACTGCTGGATTATGCCTATGCCTATGTATATCTTGAGTCAGGAATGCAAGAAAATGCAAGACCGTATTATGACAAGGTCATTAACTCAAAGGAAGAAATTCTGAAGCAAGCCCTTATCCTTAAAGTGAATCCCATACCAGACTTCCGGTTTTATGAATAACTGCTTCCCCTTTACTCTTTTGTTAGTTACCGTTGTGACATCCGGGTTCTCCCAGGATACTTTAAATACAATGGATCCGCAGGTTTCATACCATCGGGAAATTGCCCGTGGCTTTTATGAGGACCTTTGGTTTAACCGTAATACAGAGGCCTACAGCAAGTATCTGGCCGACGAGTATATTATTCATGATATAGGGGAGGATAGAAACGGGGTCGAACCAGCCATTACCCAGAAGGAAATCGCCGATTTTTTCTGGGAGAATGGGGAAATGTCCGGGGAAATTGAATTCCAGCTGACCAACGAGGACATGGTTGCCACGCGGTGGATCTGGCATTACCGCCCCTCCACACTGCTCGGAAGGTTTTTTGTAGGAGAAGTTGACCTGCCGATAATCAATGTATTCCGCATACGGGAGGGCAAGATTGTTGAAATATGGAATCACCGGCACGATATCGATACCAACCGGACCAATATGTATTTGCTGAAGGGATTACTTTATGGTCTGCTGATCGCCATGGTCCCGCTTTTCTGGGCGATCTTTCTCCGCCGCAAGTTACGCCGTATGCGCAAGCAGAACGCAGGCTGAAGCCTGTGGGTCAGGGTATAGGTTTAAGCTGGAGGTCATGTATGTATCCAGGTGAGACCGGAAGGTTATGTATCCAGGTGGGACCGGAAGGTTATGTATCCAGTTGAGACCGGAAGGTTATGTATCCAGTTGGAGCCGGAAGGTCCTGATGAGCGGAGGAAGCTGGTCCATGCGGAACCTGGCACCTTTCACCTGATTCTCCGACAATTGAAGGCCGACATTCATGGCCTGCCGGAAATCAGTATTATGGAGGATAGAGTCCTGGAACAACGCTTCCCCCAGGTCACAATGGTCAAATGAAGCATCCTTCAGGTCTGCTGAGGTAAAATCGGCTTCCCTGAGCTGGCAGGCATTGAACCGTGAGCCATCCATCTTCTTTCCGTAAAAGGAAATCAGATGCATGGAACATTCTTCAAATGCCACATCAAAGAGGTGCGGGTCTGTGTGCTCAAAGCGGATGCCGGTCAGCCGGCACGAACGAAAAACGACCCCGTTAAATGTCGTACCGTTTACTTTAACCATCGACAGGTCGCACTGGTGGAATTCGCAATCCGTAAATACATACCGGCTCAGGTCGCATTGCTGCCACTGGCAATCCCTGAATATACATTGCTCGTAACTTCCCCGGTCAGGCAGGGTGGATTTAGTAAATGTTTTTTCGGACTCGTATATCTCCATGGTTATGCTTCTTTTGCCAAAAATAAAGGTATGCAAAACCCGTTAAGGTTGCCATAAAATGGAAAAGGTTGCCAAACACGAATGTGTGCAGCAGGGAATGAGCCGGATTGAATATCAGTGGCACAAAGGTCATCATGATCGTCACCACGCCCCACATGATCCATAACAGAGGCCTCACAAGGTGCCTGATGTTTTTAAGGTACCCGTCAACAGGGTGCCTGTCAATATACAGGAGAAAGGGTGAGCAGGCCCATATAATTCCAGAGAAACCGTTAATCCAGATTCCCGACAGGGTCTCGGTAAGCAGGAACACACCCCAGGCGGTGAAGGTCAGCATGGTAAAATGGCGGCTGGAGATCAGGTATTCTACCCATTTACCAACTATAAGCAACAGGATCATATTAAGTGCATAGTGAATCAGCGTGGCAACCGGTATACCTGATTTGCCATGCTGGAATACAGACAGCAGGTAATTCCACCAGTTCTTTTCCCTGGCTTCAGCTGAAAACAGCTCGTAATATGTCTCTGAGAATATGCCGGGTAGCGTGATCAGTGAGCAAAGAATAAAAAGGATCCATACAACCGGTGTATCCCTGTTTTTCATGATCAGCTTTTGGTATGGGCACCAGAACTAAACACGTGTTCCAGAAGTGCGAAGGTATCAAGCGTCCTGCCGAAATGCCGCGAAAATTTGCGCCGGTTCATTGCGTCTAAGGTTTTGATTCTACCCTGGCCCAGGCAGCAGCAGGCTCTACCCACTCTGGTAACGGCTTGAAGAGGAACCCGTGTTTCATCCCGTTCTCCAGGCGGATTTCCTTATATTCGCTTACACAGTCTCGCGCACCGACAATTTGATCACAGGTCCTGCCGATCTCGTCTGACTCTTCGTAAATGGATAGAATGCGACCACAGGGGGACAGGCTAAGGTTGTTTGCCGACCATTCGTTACAGGCAGCCATAAATACGAAGTTGACATCATTGCGCCTGAGCTGAGTGGATGCCACCATGGCGATCATCGAACCTTTTGATGCACCAACAACCGTGATTTGACCAGGGTCCGTTCCCTGTTCAATTAATTCATTGATCTGTGCGACCACTTTGGTTGCATAGTCGTTGATATCGGTATTGGCAGGCCTTATTTCACTTATGACGTGAAATCCCTCGGAACGAAAGCTTTCCAGTATGTTCTCGTATTCATACGACCCGTATTCAGGGTGCCGGGCATTTGCTCCCTGGTTTTCCACGATCATGCCGTGCAGGTAGAACAGGACGGGTTTCTCTTCCATGGTGTCTTCAGACTGGCCGCCGGAACAGCCTATTAAAATACAAAAAAGGGCAACGAGGTTACGCATTAATCAATCTACGATTTTATTTAACTGTTTCCCATCCTTTTATAAGGAGATTTCCCGGGCGAGATTGTCCAGGTCAAGGGGCCGTGTATACATGTGGAGTGAGCCATCCGGATTCTGTGGCCAGTCTTCCCGGGGACGGTCCCAGTACAGTTCGACACCGTTGCCATCAGGATCATCAAGGTACAGCGCCTCTGATACCCCGTGATCAGCGGCACCGGTGAGCGGGTAATTTGCTTCTTGCAGCCGGATCAGAATTACGGCCAGGTCTTTCCGCGCAGGATATAAAAAAGCCGAATGAAACAATCCGGCCGCTCGTTTGGGCGCGGGAGGTGCATTCAAGCTTTGCCAGGTATTCAGGCCTATATGGTGATGATAGCCTCCGGCGGACAGAAAAGCCGCCTGGTCACCGTAGGTTGTGGTCACTTCAAATCCCAAAAGATCACGGTAAAAACGGAGGGCACGTTCCAGATCGGAAACTTTCAGGTGTACATGTCCGACTCGCGTTTCAGCCGGGGCACGGTAGCTTTTAAGGTCATCCATGAGTAAAATAACGCATTGTTTACGGCAGGGTTGCGAGCCCGGTCAGCCAGCACAAAAATACGAAGCAGGGGAATGCAGTTACCTCAATGCCTCACATGCCCGTGTACAGCTAGCATTAGCGACGCACCGGATCAAAGCACATCCCCCGAAAAGGGGTAATAACAGATTTTTCTTATTTTCCATTATGAAAAGATCCCTCGTTGTATTACTTACATTGTGTGTGCACCTGGCCTGGGCACAATCCACTGAATATGATGCAAGTCCGGAATACCCATACGGGCGACTAAATCCGGCTGCCCCTTCCCAGGTGGCTGACTTTGCGGAGATGATCGGATCATCTGAATGCGTGTCTCAGCAAAGGCAGCAGGATGGAACCTGGCTTGACACCCTGAGAATGATCTGGAATTTTTCCTACATCATGAACGGTACTGCGGTACAGGATGAAGTGTACCTGGAAGACGGCAGGTATGCCGGCAGTCTGCGGCAGTACCATCCTGATTCAGCCAGCTGGTATGTGTCCTTCTACTCATCTCAGGGATTACCACCGTATAATTTCTGGGTTGGGAGCCGCGAGGGGAACAAAATTGTCCTCAAACGTAATTCCGTGATACAGGGCAGGCCCGGTGTGAGCCGGCTTACGTTTTATGACCTTGATCCGGGTCACTTCAAATGGATTGGAGAATGGATAAGTGACGATGGTCAGACCCCTTTCGTTTTTTGGAGAATCAGCTGTACCAAACGGGAAGACAGTCGGCGGCACTAGTTGTAGTGGGCCTGCCAGCGGCCTGGGTACCAGTTTCTCTTGCTGCGGGAATGGGCACCTTCTATCTCACAGCTGGAACATCGTGTATCGCACGAAAACAGGTAAAGATACGCCATGTGATTCTCGATGCCCGGCAAAGGGGTACCACGATAGCAGGAAACGGAAGACCAGGAGTCAACGCGATTCCAGGTAGTCCTGCCAGTCCTGCGGAGTATCAATGTCAACTTTCCCTTTGGGGAATGGAATAGTGGAAATCCGGTCCTTGAACAACAGCTTTTTGGCACCGGTATTATCCGGCAGTGATTGCATTTCCCCGAAATGCTCCTTTCCAAACAGTGCCGGCACCCCCACAGTGCCTTCATAGGAGGATGCTACCATGGTATGTTCCCCTTTTTTCCATTCATCAATCAGGGCGTTGAAAATCTCCTCAGAAATAAAGGGCTGATCACACACCGATACAATCAGTGCCTGAAGTCCTGTCATATGCCCGAGACCTGCCTTCAGGCTGCTGCCCATTCCCTGTTCCCATTCCCGGTTAATCACGATCCTTACGTCGTGACCCTTCAAGGCAGCGCCTACCTCCTCAGCACGAGCGCCGATCACCACCACGGTCTCTGAAGCCTGCGAATTCTCCGCGGCCCGCACCGTATGGACCAGCAAGGGTTCGTCGGCAACGGGTAACAGCTGTTTGGGCTGTCCAAGCCGGCTGGATGATCCTGCGGCCAGGATCAAAATTCCGATATGGGGATCAGCTTCCGGCATGTCTTACTGTATCATTTTGCAGGTATACCTGACGGAAGACCTGGTCTTCCGGTCCGTCCCGGTGATGAATGGGAGCTTCCCGGTATTTGAGAAATCCGCCACTGCGGTTGGTGAACTTTGCCTGTATTTCCGTGATAATGGAAAGGGCAATCTCTTCCGGGGTTTCTGCCCCGATATCGAGGCCGACCGGACTGTGAATTCGCTGCCGGTCCTCCTTACTAACCTCTATGCCTTCTTTCCGGAGGGCGTCGAACATCTTGTCTGAGCGTTTCTTCGGGCCAAGGATACCGATATATTCCACCCTTGTTTTCAGCAGCTGCCGAAGCACCGAGAAATCATAATCATAGCTGTGTGACATCAGTATGGTAGCAGTGTACGGGCGGAATTTCATGTCTATCTCGATCTCATCCCGCTTGCAAAAGACAAGCTGGTCGGCGTCGGGAAAATTTGCCGGTACCACGTGGGCTACGCATTCATCTGTAACCGTTACATTCCAGCCAAGGGTACGAGCGATGGATGTGACGGGTTTGGCGTCGAACCCGCCCCCAAAGATTACCAGGTTAATAGAGGGTTCCAGGATCTCAATAAATACCTCAACAGAGTCCTGTTCATAAGTCTTGACCGCCGCCTTATTTTTTTCCAGCAATTCCCGCAAGTCACCACTCACACGTATGGAAAGGGGTTCGGAGCCACTGATCAGGTTCCCTTCAGGGGTTATCCAGGCTTTGGACCCGACCGGTATGTCCGGATTATCCGACCGGAACACAGTGGCCATTGCCGCCTTGTTTTCAATCCGCGACACGGGGCGGAGCCAATTAACCGGGTTTTGTTGATCGGATGGATCTATGGGTTCAATGAGTACATCGATGATACCGTTACATCCGAGTCCGACCCCCAGCGAATTATTCTCATCATCCATCGTATCATAAACCTCCAGGTGGGGTTTGCCTTCCCTCATGACCTTTCGTGCTTTCCGGAGGGCATCCCCTTCCAGGCAACCCCCGCTGATCGAACCGATCCAGCGGCCGTCATCCCTGATGAGCATTCGGGCTCCCGGACTCCTGTACGAGGAGCCTCGTACCCGTACCACGGTAGCCAGGGCAATTTTCCGTTCTTCCAGATTCAGCGAATCGTAGGTTTCGATGATGTTGTTTATTTCCTTCATTTTTCTGCAGTGGTTTTCGTGCCAGGCGGACTTTGCCAGAGCACGTTTATAATCATCCACCTGCCATCAAGCCTGGCCAGGTGAAAATAGTCTGTTCCCCAGTAGGCGGTTAATTTCGCCGAGGCCGTCTTGTCCTGTATATCCAAAATTTTGATCTCTTTGGGTGCATCTTCCGGAAGCCACCCGTCGGCATTCCATTTTCCGGCAAGCTCCTCGAGTTCCTGAAAAGTCATCGGTGAACCCTTCCCATATTCCGCACTATCCGGGGCACGGTAGTACCCGAATTTACTCAGTCCGGGATGAACACTTTCCCTGATCAGTTCGGGTTTTGCCTCGTACAAAGCTTCCACATAATTTAATACCGCAGCGGATACCCTGAGCTCTTCCGACTGGGCGCGGCCCTGAAACATAATGCAGAGTGAGAGGCCTGTAAGTAATGTGATAATTTTCATAAGCGATTATTTTCTCACTGATTTAACCTTTTCGGCGGACACGTATTGTCCGTCATTACCCCAGCTGTTCCTGATATAGTTTAATACGTCTGCAGCTTCCTGATCGGTGAAGGGATAAGCATTCATGACGCCATTGTAGGTTACCCCTTTGACGGTCATTTCGCCGGAAACTCCGTACAAAATCTGGCGGATGGAACGGTCCAGGTCATTCATCATGTAGTCAGATTTGGCCAGGGGCGGAAAGGTGCCTACGATTCCCTCTCCATTAGGCATGTGACAGGTGGCACAATTTGTTGAATAGAGGTTCTTTCCACGTTCCATACTTTCTTTCATGGGGTCATTTTGCGGAGCGGGGTGGTACCCGGACAGACCAAGAATCAGCAGGATGCAGAGTGTGCATAAGGTTGCCTGTAAAATTGATCCTTTCATTTGGTGGACGTCATATTGGGTTATATATTAAAGATACACAATTTCAATCAGGTGAAAAAAATGCGGATCACTGTATATTTGGTCCGGGATTTTCCAGATAAAGAACTCAGTTTATGCCATTACCAATCGCCTATCCCCGGCAAACCTCATTCCGCCGGGAGGATAAAATAGTATTAGCTGCCGATGTCGGCGGGACCAAAACCAATATGGCCCTTTTCCGTTTCCGGGGTGGCCGGATGGAAGTATTACGTGAGCATACATTTAAGTCTGCCTCCCATAATTCGATGGAAGACATGATTCTGAAATTCCGGGCTCAGGGAGAGGAAGTGTTTCATTCTGTCAGCCTGGCTATTGCGGGCCCCGTCTACAAAGGTAAAGCCCACGGCACCAATTTGCCCTGGGATGTGGAAGATGCCGTACTCCGGAAGGCCATTGATGTGGAGGAAGTCTACCTGCTTAATGACCTGGAGGCGAATGCCTATGGCTTAAGCGGCCTGGAAAACGAAGACCTGGTAAAGCTGTATCCCGGAGACCCTGCAGCAACGGGAAATGCAGCGATCATTTCACCCGGGACCGGTCTCGGGGAGGCCGGAATGTACTTTGACGGACGATATTATCACCCATTTGCCACTGAGGGTGGTCATTGTGATTTCTCTCCTCAAAATGAGCTGGACATAGAAATGCTGACCTATTTACAACGCAACTGGGACCATGTGAGTTGGGAGAGGGTAATCAGCGGACCAGGAATTCTCCACATTTTCGAATTTTTCCGTTACGTACGAAAAATGCCTGTCCCCTCATGGCTTGACGAAGCGATGGAGCAGGGAAACGGCGGACTGGCGATCAGCAAAGGAGCCCTGGAAGATTCCTGCGAGATTTGCCAGGCCACCATCGATCTTTTCCTGCGATACCTGGCTGAAGAATCAGGGAATCTTATCCTGAAATATAAGGCCACGGGCGGCCTCTTCATTGGCGGAGGGATTGTTCCCGACCTTATCGGCGAGCTGGATCTCGAGTTGTTCCTGCATTATCTTCAGAACAGCGGCAGGATGGAGCACCTGCTCAAGCAGGTACCGGTTACGGTGATCATGAATGAAAAAACCGCCCTGTTAGGGGCGGCTTTTTACGGGTTTTAAATTCTCCTACCAGAAAGTCGCGTAAAGGGCAACGAGGATACCGGCAATAAGAATGGAGCCGACAACAAATGTTCCGCTCATGTGGAACCATTTTTCGTCCATATCCTCCACTTCTCCTTCAGTCCCCGCATCGACCTGGAAATTAAGCAGCGACCATACCATCAGCAGGGTTACGCCACCTGAAAGCAATACCTTCACGATCGTACTGGCCACGTACAGGTCTGCGAGGTGGTACAGGGGTACGGCAATCGTCGCGACCACCAACCCGATCATTCCATATCTCAACCAGGCCCGGTTAATCTGCACGGCTTTACTGGGATTGTAGTTTTTGTCCAGTTTGGAAACACCCATCATGATGAACATAAGCAGGCAGAAGACCACTCCCATACGGTCCAGGAACGGCAGATCTTCAATTAGTCCGAATGCCCATGAAAGTGGTATAGCCACGACGGCGACGGTAAGCGCCGCATTCGATGTGGTGCGTTTCCAGAAAATACCCATCATGAAAATGGTTACCACCGCCGGAGTTACGTAGCCCGAGAAGTCCTGGATAAACTGGAACACCTGGTCAAAACTACTTAGTTGGGGGGCGATGATCATACCAAGAATCAGGGCGATCACACCTACCACACGGCCTGTAAGTACCAGATTTGATTCCGAGGCTCCCTTGTTAATATAGTTGCGGTAGATATCCATCGTAAAGATGGTGGCCGTACTGTTGATCATGGAGGCCAGAGACGAAACGATGGCTGCTGTCAGGGCAGCGAAGGAAAGTCCCTTAAGTCCGACCGGGAGAATGTTAAGCAGGACCGGGTAGGCCTTATCCGACTTAATGGCATTGGTGGCCTCATCGGTCATGGCGGCGGAAAATTCACCTCCCATGCCTCCTTCACGTGTAACCAGTACATACATGGCGATACCGGGAACCACCACGATGAGTGGCATTAAAATTTTGAGGAAGCCGGCAAAGAGCAGTCCGTTTCTCGCTTCATTAATATTCTTGGCAGCCAGTGCCCGTTGCGTGATGTACTGATTGAAGCCCCAGTAACCGATGTTCGCTATCCACATACCCCCGATAAGCACGGTGAGGCCAGGTAGCAGGGAATAGGCGTCGGTGCCATCGCGAAGAATATATTCATTATCCTCGAAAATCATGGTAAAGTGATTCGGTGCGGCTTTGCGCAATTCTCCAATACCATCCCAGAAGCTGCCGTTACCCACCAGCTCCAGGGCCAGGATGGTAGTCACGAGTCCGCCAATGACAAGGAAAATTACCTGGATCACATCGGTCCAGGCAACTGCTTTCAGTCCGCCGTACAAGGAGTATAACAAAGCAAAAGCTGCCAGCCCGATCATGGCAGTTGTAAATGGTATGTTCAGTATGGTCTCCAGGTTCAGTGCGCCAAGATAGAGCACTGAAGAAAGGTTAACGAAAATATAAAGGAGGAGCCAGAAAACCGCCAGGCTGGTACGAACACGGGCATCAAACCGCTTCTCAAGGAACTGGGGCATGGTGTAAATCTGCTTTTCGAGAAAAACGGGGAGAAAGAAGATCGCGACCACCACGAGGGTTGCTGCGGCCATCCATTCGTAGGTGCTGATGGCCAGGCCCATGGCAAATCCTGATCCCTGCATTCCCACAAACTGCTCGGCCGATATGTTGGAGGCAATCAGTGAGGCGCCGATGGCCCACCAGGGCAGGGACTTGGAAGCAAGGAAGTAATCGGTGGAATCTTTTACGTGTCCTTTCTTTTCCCTGGATACGTAGATCCCTACAAAGATGATAATCAGAATGTAAAGACCGAAGATGACCAGGTCAATAGTCGATAGTGCAATCATATGTTGAAGGTTTTTGGCATAAATCTGACCGGACGGCGAGCGGGTTCAATCCCATTCACGCCTGTCTAACCGACCAATTACGTGTTATTTCTTCAAAATACCTTATGATCAATCGTAAAATTCTCGGGGGTTAGCCGTTAAAACCCTTCATTGATATAATCGGGAAACGTCTTACGGATATTTTTGTCTGTCGGATTTGCCGGGTTCTCCCAGCCTGCATCAAGTTCCAGCAGGATAAGCCGTTTGTTGTTGAGCTGAGCCCTGAGTTTATCGATGTCTGCAAAAAACTCCTCCTCCCGTCTGGCAGTCCGCAAGGCGTATTTTCTGGCAAATTTGTCTCCTTCGGTCTGTAACAGGTTGCGGATGTCGATATTAAGCTTCATTCGCTCGAGGATATCATCCTGGGAGCGGCCCACCACATCCGTGGCTTCCAGGGTACCCATGGTCATTACGGCGGTTCCCCCGATGCCGGTCACATAATCCTTGGTGGGTGCCTCAATAAACACAGGACTGACGCCGGTCACCGCTCCGAGGGAGGCATTTGCAATGGCGCGGTGTTTTTTGCCCTTGCGTGCTTTCTTCAGGACCTTTGACAAGGCCTGCTGGTTTTCGTCCAGCTGCGCGATGAGGTCCATCGTTTCAATCAGGATGCCTTTATATTTATTGAACAGCCGCTGGTCTTTTTTCTCGATATCCTCCGTGTCCCTGATATGTACCACGAGTTTGCGTTCTGCCCGTTTGTTTGACTCGTCCAGCACAAAAAAGGTGAACTCCACGGATTCGGTTCCGTTTTCATCTTCCACAAACTCATAGCCGGGCATCCACTTGAATTCCACCTGGGTGGCCGCGTTCCGCTGCAGTAACTGGGAGGGGACGTCCCGGCTGTTGGATACATAGCCGACATCCTTAATGTTTTCATCGCCGTTGGGGTCTGACAAGTAGAAGTTCAGGTTGAGGAATTCATCCTCATTAATGGTCACCACCGAATCATTCGGCACCATAATGATCTCCGGAGGAAGGTCCATCTGGGTAGGCTGGATCATCAGTTTGCCCACCACTTCCGCCTTGTAGGGCTGATCCTGAACGATAAAACGTACCACCTGCGGGGATTCCTTCAGGGCGCGGAACTGGTTTCTTGAAGGCCGCCAGTTGAAGATGCCAAGCTCGGACAGCGTTGCACCCTCCGGCATTTCACTGAGAATGGGCTTGAAAATGACCGGGTCGCCATCCGGATCCCTGATCTGGTTGAGCTGATTCAGGTTGATCTCATTCGGGTTATTCTGGCGGACATAAAAAACGGGCAGCTCGTCAATGACCGGGGGCCTGTTGACGTGGAATACCGTGAAATCCACTTCCTTCCTTAACTTTCCTGTCCCTTCGTTGCTGGTGGCTTCGAAAATCAGGCTGAAATTGCGGAATTCATTCACCCGGTCTACAAGGTCGTAATCCGGGACCCATCCAAACCTCCCGGCAGAATCAAGGGAATACCCGAGCTCGCGGTTGCCCACCACCCTGACCGTCCACAGGCTGGCCGTATCAGAGACGCCTACCTCAAAGGAAAGCGTATCACCCTCGCGCAGCAGGTTCCAGTCCTGGGATTCCGGCAGGAGAATGCGTGCTTCCTGAGCATTGGTGAATGAATGGAAAAGGAATAACAGGAGGCAGGAAAAAAAATACCTCATAATAAAAATGCTGTGTTAAGGTTAAGGCGCAAATTTAACGATCACTTTCAGTATTTAATAACCGAAAGTGTAAAAGTTCCCAGCAAATTACCTGCCGTTTTACCGCCGTTTATCAGCCGTTGGCTGCCTTGGGAAAGTTCTTGGGAATGTTTTCCTCTTCCCTGGGTGCCGGTGAGGGTTTCAGATGGCCGTTGCTACCTTTACTCCCCATTTTACATTTTCCGTAAAAATTAGCCCCGCTTTCCACAACCAGCTTTCCTGTTTCGATATCTCCCTCCACCCTGCAGGATGGCTTCAGATTTAACAGGTCACCGACCTTAATTGAGCCCTTCACATGTCCTTCCACTTCGCAAACCTGCGAGTGAATGTTGCCGTCGATTTCGGCTGACGATCCCACCACTACCTTTGACCGGGAATGAATATCACCTACTACCTTTCCGTCAATACGGATATTTCCGGGGGTTTCAATATTTCCTGTAAAGGTGGTTCCTTTGGCGATGGTATTATTTGAATTGAGAACTTCTGCAGACACTTGATCTTCTTTTGTATTTTTGAACATAGCACTTAAAAAATTTCACCAGGGTAAAGGTAAGGGCAGGATCTGAAAAATTGTACCGGTTATCTTCCTGTGGTTAATATACCGGTTAAATGACCTGCCCGTCAGTTAGCTCAACGGTGGAACAATCTGTTTGGTATGGATAAGGAGAATTTTTTTGAGAATGTATTTGAGGTAGTTCGCCAGGTGCCGCGGGGCCGGGTCACGACCTACGGGGCCATTGCCAGTTTTCTTGGGATGACGCGCAGTGCCCGCATGGTTGGGTGGGCGATGAATGCCTCGCATACCCTGCCCGATGTGCCGGCACACCGGGTGGTCAACCGAACGGGCCTTCTCACGGGAAAGCATCATTTTTCACACCCCACGGCCATGGAGGATGCGCTGAAGTCCGAAGGGGTGCGGGTAGAAGAAGATCGTGTCTGTGATTTTCAGGAAATTTTCTGGGATCCCGGCCAGGAACTGCTCTGACCGTCCTGATTTGAACTTAATTATCCCATAATGGGAAATATGGCCAGGTAAAAACTGCGATTCAGGGCGTTAGGAGTGGTTTTTGCCAGCTGGCACACGAATGGCTAATATCCAATCATGATTCAGTAGTAGAGTTTCATAATGGTTTATCAGAAATAATAATTAGTTGGTTTCACATTTCCAGGCTGTCTGATTTTAGTTGGTTTTATTGTTGTACAGCCGGGTCGCCCTGTAAATCGGGGCGGCCTTTTTTTATGAACAGCAGCATGATCAGAAAGGTAAAAAAGCCATTTATCAGCAGGATCTCAAAGCCAATCTGATAACCAAAGAGCCACTCGGCGGAATTCATATGAAGAATATAGGAGAGGACGGGAGACAACACGCAAGCCACCGGGATAAATGCATCCCGTACTTTCCATCGGGTAAGAAGCCCGAAGGCAAACATACCAAGTAACGGGCCGTAGGTATAGCCGGCCGCTTCGAATACTTTTTTGATCACCGCCTCATCGGTAAACAGGTTATAGAAGATCATGATCATTCCATAGAGCAGCGCGGAAAATCCAAGGTGAACAAGCAGCCGGGTATTGCGTTGTTTCACCTGCAGTGCAAGGGTCTCTTCGCGTTTGAAATTCAGGAAATCCACACAGAAAGCGGTGGTCAGGGCGGTGAGGGCCGAATCGGCACTGGAATAGGCCGCGGCAATGATTCCTAATAGAAAGGTGACCCCTGCGATGAAGTTAAAATGGTTAACTGCCAGCATGGGAAACAGGTCGTCGGTTGCTTCCGGTACCACGATGCCCTCTCTGGCCGCATATATATAAAGGAGTGCGCCGAGGGAGAGGAAGAGCAGGTTGACAAAAACCAGCGTGACTGAGAACCACAGCATATTCTTCTGCGCATCCCCGATATTCTTACAGGTCAGGTTTTTCTGCATCATGTCCTGATCGAGCCCGGTCATCACAATCGCAATAAATGCCCCTGATATGAATTGTTTAAAGAAATTGGTCTCCGGCCTCCAGTCCCAGACAAATATCCGGGAGTAATCACTGTCCCGGACGGTGGCAATAAGCTCACCGGTACCCAATCCGAGTTCCTGTGCAATCAATACAATGGCGATCACTACCGAAGAAAGCATGAAAAGGGTCTGAAGAGAATCGGTCCAGACGATCGTCTTGATACCGCCCCGGAAGGTATAAATCCAGATCAGCACGATCGTGACCAGCACGGTGACACCGAACGAAATATCCCAGGCGTCAAAGAGTACAAGCTGTAATACCCCGGCCACCAGGAAAAGTCGGAATGCCGCACCCACCGATCGGGAGATCAGGAAGAACAGCGAGCCCATCTTATAGGCCCAGAACCCAAAACGCTGCTCCAGGTATTCGTAAATGGAGATCAGGTTCAGCCGGTAGTACAGGGGCATGAGTACCAGGGCGATTACCGTGTACCCGGCCAGGTAGCCAAACACTACCTGCATGTAGCTGAACTGGCTGTCTGCCACCCAGCCCGGTACCGAAATAAAGGTGACACCTGACAGGGAGGCCCCGATCATTCCGAAGGCCACCAGGTACCAGGGGGATGCCCGGTTGCCGGTAAAGAAGGTGCTGGAGTCTGATTTTCGGGTGGTTAAAAAGGAAATGCCTATCAACAAAAGGAAGTAGGCAGATATGATCAGGAGTACGGTTGTTGGCTGCATAGGATTCGGCTAAATTGTAATTTTTTTTTACCTTTGACAAAGATTTTTATTCATCTATGGAGCACCAACAGACACATGTGGAGACCGAAGAACTGCTGCAAGATACTGAGGTAACGAATGAAAAGGAACTTGTCGTGTTCAATGATGATGTGAATACCTTCAACCATGTCATTGCGACGCTGATCAGGGTGTGTAAACATTCTCCTGAACAAGCGGAACAATGTACCTGGATTGTTCATTATAGGGGAAAATGCTGTGTTAAGATGGGGACTTTACCAAAGCTGAACCCCATGAAACAGGCGATCTGCGAGGCAGGCATTGATGCACGCATTCTGTAATCACCGCCCACCGGGCATTCAATTCAAGTATGGAATATTCTTCTAAACTGATCGAGGAAGCGGTCAATGAGATCGCAAAGCTGCCGGGTATCGGAAAGAAAACCGCATTAAGACTGGCCCTTCACCTGCTCAGGCAGCCTGAAAGTCAGACCGGGGCTTTGTCTCAGGCATTGGTAAATCTCCGTCAGAAAATACGCTACTGTACGGTGTGCCAGAATATTTCAGATGATGATATCTGCAGGATATGTGCGAGTCATCGCCGCGACCGTTCCCTGGTCTGCCTGGTGGAAGATACCCGTGACGTGCTGGCCATTGAAAATACCTCCCAATACAATGGGTTGTATCATGTGCTGGGCGGGGTTATTTCCCCGATCGAAGGGGTGGGGCCATCCGACCTCCATATCGAATCCCTGCTGAAGCGTCTCGGGGGTCCGGACGCCGAGGTGAAAGAAATCATTCTTGCCCTGAGCCCGACCATGGAAGGTGACACTACTTCCTTCTACCTTATGAAACGCCTGAAATCGTACGATCTGAAAGTCAGTACCATTGCCCGCGGGATTCCGATCGGCGGCGAACTCGAATATGCCGATGAAATTACGCTTGGCCGAAGTATCCAGACGAGGACATTATATCGTCAGGACTGATTGTAACTTCCTGTTATTATTTCTAATTTTGGCCCTTCATTACCATTTCCACCCTATTAGTAACCTATGAATTTATCAGACCGGATTGCAAACCTGAAAGAGTCAGCCACCCTCGCCATGGCCGCCAAAGCCCGTGAATTCAAATCCCGGGGCATTGACGTTATAGGACTGAGTCTTGGCGAACCTGATTTTAAAACCCCGTTACACATTCAGGAGGGAGCCAAGCAAGCTATAGACACCGGTAACTACTTCAGTTATCCGCCGGTGCCCGGCTACCAGGACCTGCGTGAGGCAATTGCAGCCAAGCTTCAGCGGGAGAATAATATACCCTGCAGTGCCGAACATATCGTCGTATCGAATGGTGCCAAACAGTCCATCGCCAACGTGATGTTTGCCCTGCTCAATCCCGGCGATGAGGTGATCGTTTTCTCCCCGTACTGGGTGAGCTACACGGCGCTGATCGAGCTGACGGGTGCTACGCCCGTATTTATTAAAGGAGGTATTGAAAGTGATTTCAAGGCTACGGCCGATCAGCTGGAAGCCGCCATTACGCCAAAAACGAAAGCAGTGATCTATAGTTCGCCCTGCAATCCCACCGGGTCGGTATTTACCAGGAAAGAGCTGGAAGATATCGCGGAGGTGATCCTCCGGCACGAAAATATCATGGTGATTGCTGATGAAATTTACGAACTGATCAACTATACTGATGACAGCGTGAGCCTGGCTTCCCTGCCCGGTATGTTTGATCGTACGGTAACCGTGAACGGATTTGCCAAGGGCTTCGCCATGACCGGCTGGCGGGTAGGTTATATTGCCGCCCCGCTGTGGCTGGCCAAAGGATGTAACAAGATGCAGGGCCAGATAACCTCGGCCAACTGTTCGATTGCCCAGCGGGCAGCCTATACCGCCATCACCAGCGACCAGGGTCCCAGCCTTGAAATGACCAGGGAGTATCTGCGGCGTCGTGACCTTGTGGCCGATCTGCTGGCCGGTATCCCCGGGATAAAAAACAATATGCCCAGGGGAGCCTTTTATTTCTTTCCGGATATCAGTCATTATTTCGGAAAAGGAGACGGGGAAACCGTGATACGTGATGCGGATGATTTCTGTATGTATGTCCTTGAGCATGCCCATGTTTCACTGGTGTCCGGCGAGGCGTTTGGCGACCCCGATTGCATTCGCCTTTCCTATGCAGCCTCGGAAGCCGAGCTTCGGGAAGCTATCAGCCGGATTAAGGAACTCCTCTCAAAACTATCCTGATGTCTGAAGCCCGGGATATTGTGAATCGTTTTGGTGACCTGAAGGTACTGGTCATCGGGGATGTCATGATTGATGCCTATATCTGGGGCGGAGTGGAACGGATTTCCCCGGAGGCTCCGGTTCCTGTGGTTCGGATCACAAAACGGGATTACCGGCTTGGCGGTGCCGCGAATGTGGCATTGAATGTCCAGTCCCTGGGGGCTGCCCCCTTTCTGTGCGCGGTCATAGGTGATGATGAGCCCGGTCAGCGCCTCCGGCAGCGTATGGAAGACTGGGGCCTGGATGATTCCGGGATTGTGTCTAGCGCCGAAAGGCCCACGACCATAAAGACGCGGGTCCTGAGTGGCCATCAGCATGTGGTCAGGGTGGATGAGGAAACCGACCAGCCGCTATCCCAGGCCGAAGAAAATAATCTGATGTCCCGGATCAGCAAGCTCCTGCCGGGTATGGATGTGATTATTTTTGAGGACTATGACAAGGGCGTGGTAACACCCTCAATAATCCAACAGGTCGTGAAACTGGCAGACCGGGAATCAATCCCGGTGGTGGTGGATCCGAAAAGGCGTAATTTTTTCGATTATAAAGGTGTACAGTTGTTTAAGCCAAACCTGAAGGAGCTGAAGGAAGGGCTTAATGTCACATTCGACAAGAAAGACAGGGAGGCGGTACGCAAGCATGTAGGCACCCTTCGGGATAAGCTTCAATGTGAGGCCGTAATGGTCACGTTGTCGGAGCTCGGAGTCTATATTGATGACGGCCAATCCACCGAATTCGTGGATGCCCATGTTCGTGAAATTTCAGATGTTTCGGGAGCCGGGGATACCGTAATCAGTGTGGCTGCCCTGTGCCGGGCGCTTGATTTGTCTCCGGCGGCAATAGCTACCCTGGCTAATCTTGCCGGCGGACTTGTGTGTGAGCACCTGGGTGTGGTGCCGGTCGACAAAGCGGTATTTCTCAGGGAGGCCGAAAAACTAACGCTCAGGTAGGAACTGCCCTAAAAAGAAATAACCCTGAAGGACCTTGTCCTCAGGGCTATTCCCGTGTCTATAGTTGGCTTTAATGACTCTAAGGTAGGCAAGTGCCCCCCGATGTGCAATGCACAACCGACGGAGCCGTACTAAGGCCGACGAATGGAATATATTCCAGTTAATCTTCCTCAAATTGAAACTCAAGCGCACCTTCCTTTTCCAGGTCCGCCACGATTTCATCGTTCAGGGGAGTATTCTTGATCACATTGTAGTTTTCCCAGAAATCCTTGTTGTATTTTTCATCCTGGTACTGTAAGCCGTATCGGCGCATTTTTTCCGTATTGCCGATTCGTTCATCGGTATTTATATGAATACGGTTGATCAGGAGTTCCTGGATAATTTCCGTTTCAAACGACTTTTTATCATTCTTTTCGTTTTCCCACAGGTACTTGGTGGCAAGGGTCATGTAATTGAGGTACATTTTCCCCCGTAAGGACTTGAAATCAATGATCTTTTTTTCCGACACATGGCGGCTCACCATGCGTTTTTTCTTTTTTACAATCCCGTCATTGAACAGTTGCTCGTGCTCAATGCGGATGATCGCATAATTTTCCGTGTCGACGTACATCCTCGTAAAAACCTTGTCAGTTTTTCGCTCAATGACATATACGCGGTGATCATTGAAGAAGGTGATCTTGACGCGCTGGAATTGCGCGAAAAACGGGTCGTTGAGATCGGGATAATTGTGATAGCGCACATCATTCTCCAGGAGAAGGTCTTCAAGCAGGTTTTTCTGATCAAAGTACCGGATGAAGCGGTTGTTATACCCAAGGCTTTTTCGCACTTCGACCAATCGTACCCGTTCCCGGAGACGTTCCTTGTTGTTGGGGGCTTCGTAGGTCTCGTCGTAGATTTTGACGGCGGCTTCAAGCAGGGAAAAGTAGGTTCCTCCCAGTTTTTTCAGGTCCCGGTAAAAGCCTTCGAGCAGGAAGGGCTCCGTAGGAAAATTCTCATTGATACGATAGGTGGCGGCATTGACAATATCTTCGCCGGTAAGGGAATCCTGAATAACGACCTCATCGAGCAGTTTGGTGGCCTTGTTCAGCCGGAAGTAAACGCTGTCCTTGTTCAGGAGGGTGCGGATCGGATACTCCTTATTCTCATACCCCATCATACTTATTACCAGGACGTCATCACGGTATTTCGAAGGAAAGTGAAAATCAAATTTTCCCTGGCTGTTTGATACGGTGCTTATGCTGGAATTTTTAATGCCAATCGACGCAAAAACCAGTGGCTCTTCCGACTCGCTGTCCACCAGCATTCCCGAAACCGTATAGGATTGCGCCCCTGCCTGCAAAAATGCAAGGCAGAGTATTACCTGCAGTATAAGGATCAACTTCTTCAAGACGGTGCCAACTGATGAAACGATACAAATATTACCAATTTCATGCCTGTTTCCTTAATCCGGGATAACGTTATAGCCATGAAACTATTGTAAGTGTAAGGTTTTGATTAAGATTTCATCAAAAATAGTGGAAGATTCTTCAAACTTACACTAATCGAGGAAGGAAATGACGCGCTGACCTTTCTGCATATTATGTGTAATTTAGCAAAACTAATTCCTTTACATGACAATAATTGAGCGCATACCGAAAATATGGAAGACAGCCTACCTGCTGATCTGTTCCTGGTATGCATTCAATTACCTTTTAAGCTCCCTGATTGAGTGGCAGTTATTCCAGCCCTACAATACGTCGGTGCTCTGGAATGGCCTGTACCTGCTGGAGGCTGTGTGTATCGGGATTGCCCTGATATTTATCTATGCACATTTTCTGGCAAGGTTCAGGATTCCTGTGCAGATTATTGGTCATGTAGCCGGACTGCTGGTGCATTTTCTCACCATCAGTTACCTGGCCTACTACTTTAATTATTATCTCGACGGACTTGTCTATTTTGACAACTGGAAGGAATATATGAGGGAATTGCTGGCCTGGGATGCCATGCGCTACTATGACCAGTACCTGATCACCGTAGCTGTTTTTTACATTATCCGGTATTTTGAGATTATTCAGCACGAGGATAAAGTGAAAAGCGGACTGGAGATTAAAAATAAGGAGATGCAGATTTCCCTGCTGAAATCGCAGATAAATCCGCATTTTCTGTTTAATACACTCAATTCCATCAGCACACTGGTGGGGAGTGACAAGGATCGTGCACGCCGTGTGATCGGCCAGCTTTCCGACGTGTTCCGGTATGCGCTGGAATCACATTCGGGACAGCTGGTGAGGATTTCTGATGAACTTGATTTCATCGGTAATTATATCCGTATCCAGCAGGTACGATTCGGGGAAAGACTGCGTTATGTGGAAGATGTGTCAGAGGCGGTGGTTAAACAGGAAATTCCCCCGATGATTCTCCAGCCCCTGGTGGAGAATGCAGTGAAGTATGGGATAGCTCCCAAGGAAGAGGGGGGTACCATTACCCTTACCATTCGTCCGATAGGTGAAGGCATTTATTTTCGTGTAAGTGACGATGGATTGGGAATTCATGCCAAAAAGGTACTCGACGGACAGTCGACCGGTGTGGGACTCAAGAATACCGATAAGCGCTTGCAGAGTATATACGGCAAAACTGCCGGTCTTCAGGTAAAAGCCACGGAACAGGGATATTCCGTGTCGTTTACCATTCCTAATAAATGGGTGAAGCAGGAGGAGGATCGTTTGATTATCCTGGAGAAGAAAGTATCAATTTAAGAAACCAACAACTATGAATATATCATGTATCGTAATAGACGATGAAAAACTGGCCAGGGAACTGCTTCTTGAGTTCCTTGAGCCGTATGATGAGGTGGAAGTGATCGCAGAATGCGCGCGCGGAAATGAAGCGGTGGAGAAGATAAACTCACTGAAACCGGACCTTATTTTTCTGGATGTGCAGATGCCAGGCATGGACGGCTTTGGAGTACTGGAGGAGATCGATCATCTGCCCTATGTTATTTTTACGACGGCCTATGATCAGTACGCCTTACAGGCTTTTGAGAATAATGCCGTGGACTACCTCCTCAAGCCTCTGGATGAAGAGCGCTTCCGGAAGGCCATCAACCGGGCCAGGCAGCGAATAAAATCCGATAAAAATGCGAGCAATATCGAGGAGCTTCTTAAAACTGTACAGCAGGAATCGGGCGATTCACGGGAAAAATATTCTTCCCACCTGTTTGTACAAAAATCGGAAAAACTGCTGAACCTCGATGTGAAGGATATCATGCACCTGGAAGCTTCCGGCGATTACACCGTGCTTAGTACGAAAAATGATCAGTTTCTCAGTTCGAGTGGTATCGGGAAGCTTGAGGACAAGCTCAACCCGGATGTATTTATCCGTATTCACCGGTCAACGATTATCAACCTGAACTACCTGAAGGAAATTGAGAAGCATTTCAATGGCGGGTTGATTGTGAAGATGGAGAATGGGAAAAGCTTCCCGGTCAGCCGGACGTACGCCAAGCAGATCCGGAAGAAGGTGGTGTGACACTATCGTCGCTGCGGGCTGGGATGATGTGCATGGCTCAGAACAGATTCAGGCCCTGCAATATTTTAACAGGTACCAGGTCGATTCCGGTTTACACCGGAATTACCCGGCATGACGAAACGAGTGGTATTCCTGATCAAGGTGGAACATACCCGCCCGTGTAATCTCTTTTTGCCATCCTGATTAATTTGTTAGCTTTGCCTGCGTGTAAATTTAACTAAGGCATATGCAGGCATTAAATGATTTCCTGGCGCTCATCGACAGTTACATTGGCGGGGCGGACTGGTTTGTGTTTTTACTCCTTTTCACCGGGTTGTTTTTTACCGTCTACCTCGGTTTTCCCCAGTTACGCTATTTTGGTCATGCGCTCCGCATTGTACGTGGTAAATTTGACCGCAAGGGAGACCAGGGGGATGCCTCGCATTTCCAGGCACTGGCTACAGCCCTGTCCGGCACCGTGGGTACCGGTAACATCGGGGGTGTGGCCCTCGCCATCCACCTGGGCGGACCTGCCGCCCTTTTCTGGATGCTGGTGACTGCCTTCCTGGGTATGACCACCAAATTCGTGGAGGTAACACTAAGTCATAAGTACAGGGAAACGGATACTACAGGGCACATAGCCGGGGGGCCCATGTACTACATGAAGAATGCCGAGTTCAACATCTTCGGGAAAAAACAGCACCTGGCCTGGATGGGCGGGTTGTTTGCATTTGCCACCATTCTTTCATCCTTCGGGACGGGAAACCTGCCCCAGATTAACAATATAGCCGACTCGGTATTCTCTTCGTTCCAGATCGAGCGGTGGATTACCGGTGCCGTCCTGGCTGTCTTCCTCGCCATGGTTATCCTGGGAGGTATTAAGCGGATAGTCAAGGTTACTGAAAAGCTTGTTCCAGGAATGGCCCTGATCTATTTCCTTGGGGCCCTGGCCGTAATCCTGACCAATTATGAAAATATTGCACCCTCTTTCGTTTCCATATTTGCCGATGTATTCACCGGTACTGCTGCGGTAGGAGGATTCCTGGGCGCCAACCTTGCCTTTGCTTTCAACCGCGGGGTGAACCGCGGTTTATTCTCCAATGAGGCTGGCCAGGGATCGGCCCCTATTGCACACGCCGCGGCCAAAGCACACGAACCGGTTTCGGAAGGAATGGTCGCGATCCTTGAACCGTTCATTGATACCATCATTATCTGTACACTGACAGGCCTTGTGTTGCTGTCGTCCGGCGCCTGGAATGACAAATACCAGAACCTGTTTGACTATACCGACCTTGATATCCTGGGTGCGAAGTTTGATGAAACGAATCCGGACGATAAAGCACGGCTTCGTTCCTACCTGCTTGAAGAATCCGATATGGCCATGTATACCGGTACGCTCAATGTGCAGGAAGGAGAGATCACCAACGACGTAACACTTGTCCACAATCGATCCTTTGCCGAGGATGTACATGTGTACACCTTCGATGCGGATGGTGAAAAAGTGCCTTACTCCGGCGAAATGACCATTAGAAACGGGGATGTCGTAGTAAATCCCCAGGTTGATGTGAGAATGGAGGGGAAGTCACTGGTTCATTCTGCCCAGCTTACAACCTATGCGTTTGAGCGGAGTTTTATGGGTGAAGGCGGCAAATATATTGTGACCATCGGACTTCTTTTGTTTGCATTCTCCACCGCCATCTCATGGTCCTACTACGGTGACAGGGCGACCACCTACCTCTTTGGGCCCAAATACATTATCTTCTACCGGATCCTGTATGTGATAGGTTTTTTCTTTGCTTCATTCACCCCGACGACCATCATCTGGACGTTATCAGGAATTACCATTGCGCTGATGACCATCCCTAACCTCATTGGAATCCTGCTGCTGAGGAAAGAAATGAAGGAAACGGTGAAGCAGTACTGGATTGATTTTAAGAATGACTGGCCGAATCAGAAAACACCTGAATAGTAAAGGTCTATTTCTCAAAGCGGATAAGTAAACGGACCCGGTCACGTACCGGCCGTCCGTCTTCAAGGGCAGGCTTCCATGCGGGGCCCTCCTTGACAAGGCGCATTGCCTCGAGGCTGAAACGGGTATCGGGGCTTTTTCTGACCCTGAAGTCAGTCAGCCCTCCATCAGGGTTCACGGTAAAGATCACGATCAGCTCTGCCTGGTCTGCGTCCACGCCGACAGGGAAGCGGATGTTTTTATCCAGGTATCTTTCATACGCCGGTTCTCCTCCTGCAGGCCCTGCTCCCCGGTAGATCACATTATTTTCTGCTTTTGTTTGCTCGAGCGTTACGGTTGAAAGGGCCGCGCTGTCTTCGTCGAGTACAATAAACAGCGAATCAGGACTCGAAATCGAAATGTCCTGTGCCTTAAGCCCGATCAGGCTTACAATGAGCCGATTGTCATTCTCATCCTCCAGGTTGAGCTCGAACTCTCCCTCCTGGTTGGCCATGACCGCCTGGTTGGTTTCGCTTACCTTCAAGCGTGCATACGGCACCGGTTTGCCCAACTTGTCAATGACCCGACCGTGAAGGTGCTCCAGCGGCCTGCTTGGCATCGGGGTAATGATCTCCACCTCGTCTCCCTTTATGATGCCTACCAGTCCTTTTTGTTCTTCCGCAATGTGTGCGTCAGGAAGGGCCACCGGGGAAGAATCAGAGTCAACACGGGGAACTGCACTGATCTGTGGAGACCGGGCGGGCAGTGGTTCACCCTGACCGGAGATAATTTCTGCCATTTCCTCCGATGATTCAGGCTCTTCTATATCCAGGTCACTTTCTGCCTCTTCCCGGGTCTCCTTCGCTTCATCCATCAGGGCGATGCGTTCGGAAGGACGCACTTCGGGAACTTCATCGGGAGTTTCCCCGGACGATTCTGCCAGGGGTTCATTCAACGCCCGTTTATCAGAAGCTGTATCAGTAGCATCGGGCCTGGCCGCGTCTGACGATAATGAATCGGTGGCAGCTTCCATGGCAATCTGATTGGATGTCGCCGGATCGGTGAAGGTATTGAAGAGGAGGACTCCGGCCGTGATGGCGAGTAACACCACGGCAGCCGCCATCCAGTACACGGGCAGGCGCCGTGTCGCAGGACTGACCCGGCGGCCGAGCCGTTTGCCAAGCACATCCAGGTCGGCACTGAATTCTCCCGGATCAACCGATTCCATACCTTCCATTGCCTCCGCTTCAAAAGCAGAATCCAGCATGAGCCGTTCGACGGCATGCATTTCCCGGTCTGACAAATCGCCTTTCCGGTAACGCTCCATCAGTTCGGGTGTCAGCTTTTCAATATTGTTATTCCTGCTCCTCACGATGTTCCTCCATGCAGTTCTTTAAATTACGTTTGCCATTCTGAATATGGCTTTTTACTTTTTTTAAATCAAACCGGGTGCGCTCAGTGATTTCCCGGTAGGATAATTCTTCCAGATAGAACAACGAAACACATTCCTTCTGTTCGTTTTTCAGCTTGTCAATACATCCTTTTAACGCTTCAATGTCCGCATCCGGCATCCTTCCGTTTTCATGATGCGCGGGCAGGGTGAATTCCATAACCGATATGGGTTTATTTTCCATTTCCCGTTTCCAGGCGGCCGAACGCAGGATCATGAGGCAGTGATTGCGCGTCACCACATGAAGCCACCCTTTAAAGTTTTCCACTTCCTGCTTTTTCAGCTTGGTAACGAGTGATTCAAAAATATCCATGACGGCATCCTGGCTGCGTTCGCGGTCTTTAAGATATTTCAGGCATACCCCGTAAACCAGGTGCATGTAATCGCGATACAGCTTGCCCAGGACCTCCGTGTCACCGGTTCGGCGGTATTCCTCCAGCAGTTCATTATCGCGGTTTTCATTGACCATAAACAGGAAAGGTAAAAAAATTTGCGGGCACTTTATGGAATTTTTATCCCTCGTGCATCCTAAGGACAAACAAAAAGGAAAGACACATGAACTGAGCATGGTATATCCGCTGCAGGCTGAATATTCTCTTTGCCAAACCCATGTGTCCGAAAATTTAAATAAACTGATATGAAACGATTGAAAATTTTAATGGTGGTCCTGTCCCTGTTCATGACAGGAACCGTCAGCGCCCACACGCCGGCACACAAGGTCAGCGGCTATGTATATGCGGACGACGGGAGCGCTTTGCCCGGCGTGAACGTGATTGAGAAAGGGACCAGGAACGGGACCATTACCGACATCAATGGATTTTATGTGCTGACCGTCTCTTCGGCAGACGCCGTGCTTGAATTTTCCTTCATCGGACTGGAAACCCTTGAGGTGAAAGTGAAGAACAAAAGCGAACTGACCGTTACCTTGAACGAGGATGTAAGACACCTGGAGGAGGTTGT
>CAZLZD010000055.1:26722-28969 GCA_964563925.1 uncultured Roseivirgaceae bacterium
GAGGAATACGCCCACATCGAGGAGACAGGATTCAAGGGTGCGATGCGCGATCCGCTTTCCACCTTTTCCATCGACGTGGATGCGGCCTCCTACAGCAATGTGCGCCGTTTCCTGGAGAATGGCCAGCGCCCGCCGGCCGACGCAGTCCGTATCGAGGAAATGATCAACTACTTTGAATACGATTATAAGGACCCTGTGGATGAGGTTCCGTTTGCCATCGTCACCGAGGTGGCCGAGGCTCCCTGGAATCCGAAGCACCGCCTGGTGCATATTGGCTTACAGGGTAAGCGGATTGAAAAGGAGAATTTGCCGCCTTCCAACCTGGTATTCCTGATCGACGTGTCAGGATCCATGGCCGGATATAACAAGCTGCCCCTGCTCAAGACGGCCTTCAGAATGCTGGTCAATGAACTCCGCCCCGAAGACCGCGTGTCCATTGTGGTGTATGCCGGTGCGGCAGGCACGGTGCTGGAACCGACCGCTGGTGACCAGAAGGACGAAATCCTCGAAGCGCTCGGGCGCCTGTCTGCCGGAGGCTCGACAGCCGGAGCAGCGGGAATCGAACTGGCCTATAAGCTGGCCGAGAAACACTTTATCAAAGATGGAAACAACCGGGTGATCCTGGCCACAGACGGGGACTTTAATGTGGGTGTGAGTGACAAGGACGGACTGGAACACCTGATTGAAGCGAAGCGGGAAAAGAATATCTTCCTCACCGCACTGGGTTTCGGCATGGGAAATTACAAGGACGCCAAGCTGGAACTTCTGGCCGACAAAGGTAACGGCAACTATGCCTACATAGACGAGCTGAGTGAAGCCAAAAAAGTATTTGTCAATGAGTTTGGCGGTACGATGTTTACCATTGCCAAGGATGTGAAGATACAGGTGGAATTCAACCCGGCCGAAGTGAGCGGGTACCGGCTTATCGGGTATGAAAACCGTATGCTGGCTGCGGAAGATTTTAATAATGACCGCAAGGATGCAGGTGAAATCGGTTCCGGGCATTCGGTGACCGCCCTATACGAAATCATACCGGCAGGTGTGGAGAGTGACGCTTTTTCCGTGGATGACCTCAAATACCAGGAGACGGAAAAACTGACAGGATCGGGTGAATTGCTTACGGTAAAGATTCGCTACAAGGAACCTGATGGGGATCGTAGCCGGAAACTGGAGCGCGTACTGATGCCTTCGGATACGCCGTTCATGTCAACGAGTGAGAGTTTTCGCTGGTCGGCAAGTGTGGCGGCCTTCGGAATGATCCTTCGTGATTCGCCTTATCACAACGAGACAGATCTCGGGGACGTCCGCCGCTGGGCCCAGTCGGCCCGGGGAACGGACCTCCACGGGTACCGCGGGGAATTCATGAAACTGCTTGACCTGGGCGAGGTGATGGCATCGATGAAGTAATCAGCCTGTTTTCGGCCGAATGCCAGCAAGACGTTTGAGAGACCGGCGCATTCGGGCGAGACCCCGGTCAAAAGCCAGGTATCTCCGGGCAATCCGGTACCAGGATGAGCCGGCAACGGCTCCGAAATAAGTCTCGATCGCCGGCCAGCTTTTTCGGAGATAGGCAAACTCATAGGCGGTCTGGAAGGGTGTACGTACCGGTTTTGGATTGGCATCGATCACCCTTACCCTGCCGCCGGAGAACAGGAAATTCTGAAGTTGGGAATCGCCGTGCAGGATGCCCTTGTCGTGCATCTCTTTCAGCAGGGCTACAACGGCCGGAAAATGTTCCTCCCGGCCAAAGCATGAGATACCGTCGAGGTACTCATACACCAGCCAGGAATCGGTGACCATGCCGAAGCGGCGGCATTCGGCAGCCATCACCGGCAGGGTGGAAGGAATGTGCTGAAGGGCCAGTAATTGCATGCCTTTGATGTTTTTAAAGGCTTCGCCCTTTCGGAACAAGGTAGTGAAACGGATCCAGAGACGACGATTCTTTTCGAGGGGAGTTTTCACTACCAGTTCCTTCCCCTTATAGCGTATCCTGCGTACTTTGCTGCGATGGTGATCTTTGAGAAACCCAAGATCGGTATATGCCCCCTCCTGTATGGCGTCAAACAAATCCTTC
Source organism: uncultured Roseivirgaceae bacterium (assembly GCA_964563925.1). Taxonomy (GTDB): domain Bacteria; phylum Bacteroidota; class Bacteroidia; order Cytophagales; family Cyclobacteriaceae; genus JAUILA01. Next base: position 28,797 of record CAZLZD010000055.1, read on the forward strand.
ATCTCCGGAAGCGATAAAGATCCTGTGTTAAGCAGGCGCCAGTTCCGGTATTTGAGAATTTTATTCATTCGTGAAGAAAACGTGATAAACTTTTAACAAAATGCAGGGTATATTCTTATAACTTATGACAAGATGTCCCGTAAAAGACAAAAAAGGTATCCTTTTTGAGGGAT
>CAZLZD010000056.1:0-28265 GCA_964563925.1 uncultured Roseivirgaceae bacterium
CGATGCATTACCTCAGGTTTTGTTATGACAGGGGTCCGGAAGTGTGGAAGCAGACCAGGAAAAATTTAAATCAGTATGCGGTGGAAGGAGAGGAGTTGACGGCGATCCTGAAATCAGCCAGGGAGGCCTTTAAGCTGATTTTTGACATCGCCTCCCGGCTTCCGAAAGACCTTAGAAACAAAATGCCCTGAGGATTACAGGGTCATTCCTTAATTTTGCCCCGGATGCGGCGTATACTTAAACCAAATATTACGGCAAAAGGGCTTTTCTGTCTCCTTTCCGGGATCACCCTGTTCATTGTGTTGTTTATTTATCGCGGGTTTGGTATCGATCAGGGGATTTCCTACAGCGGACACTCCCTGCTTGCCAGGGCGACGGTTTTTTCTGCAGCCAATGCCATGGTGATGTACCTCCTGGAATTTCATGTAAGACGGTTTATCACAGTAGGGAAAGTACGAGGCCAGGTACTCTGGCGTTTCGTGGAGATCGTTATTGGCGCTACGGTGATTTTTCTGATTTTCAATTTTTTCTGGAAGGGAACCGAATGGACATGGTCGGCATATGGCCTTCTCCTTTTTGAATACAGCGCGGTTATGATATTTCCGGTTCTCCTGACCATGGCCTTCCGGTATTCCAACCCGGGCCCGTCTCCCGGGAGAGTTGTTTTTTTTTCAGCAAACGGAAAGAAGCGTTTTACCCTGAAGAAATCAGAGGTCCTGTTTTTAAAAGCGGCAGACAATTATGTGGAAATATTTTATGCGTCTGGCGGAAAAGTCCGTAAGGAACTGATCAGGAATACCCTGAAAGAATTACTGGCCGATCCTGATATAGCTTCTGTCATCTTCCGCACCCACAGGAGTTATGCGGTAAACCTGGAAAACGTCAGCAAGCTGTCAGACCAGGGTGGGGAAATGGTATTGGAATTGCAGGGTCAGGAATTACCGGTCAGTAAAAAATACCGCTCAGTAGTAACCGGCCGACACTGATTTTTCACCCCATATTTGCCGAATTCGCCACAGAATGCTTTCAGCCGTTGATTGTTCCATGCAGTACGCTCATTTTTGGAGTTATGAATAAAGCGATACTGATATTCATGCTTTGGGGTATTCTATTGGGCGCATGCTCAACCAGGGCCACCATGGAAGAGGATCCGGTGACTTCCTACCTGGATTCCCTTTTTTCGGCACGTCATGACGCTGGGCGTTTTGATGGTGCGATTCTTATTGCACGCGGCGACAGTGTATTGTATAAAAATGCGATCGGAATAGCAGACCGGAGCTGGAATATTCCGGTTCAGGAAAATACCAGGTTTGATATTGCATCCCTCAATAAATCATTCCAGGCAGCCCTGGTTTTGCTGGCTGTGGAGGAAGGTCGGCTCAGCCTGAACGATACCTTAACAGACCTGCTCGGCCGGTACCGCTACCAGGGTACATTTCACCCGTCAGTCACCTTGCATCATCTGCTTACCCATTCGTCCGGGTTGCCCGATTATGACGGAGTCGCCGATTCACTTTCCGCCAATGGTTTCAGGCGCTTTAAACGAATGCATATGTCTAATGACGAATATGTCGATTTCATCAGCCGGCTGGAGCCTGTGGGGGATCCCGGCGAAGGGTTCCATTATAGTAATTTTGCCTATCACCTGCTGGCAATCATCCTTGAAGACACATATAACCGGCATTTTGGGGAAATTCTCCAGGAAAAGATTATTAATCCACTGGGGATGCGGGGGACGTTCTCGGAGAATGACAACCGGAAGATCCATGAGCATGTGGCGGAGGCTTACACCTATAGTGAGGCTGACAGTTCCTGGTTACGGAATGATTTTATCGACCTGACACTGGGACGGAGGATATTCTCCACCGCACCGGATTTGCTGCGATGGGCGCAGGCCATGAATGACGACCGGCTCCTGTCCGATTCCTCGAGGGAGATTATGCAGACCAACCATCTGACGGGTGATATTTCCTATGGCTATGGCTGGGTGGTATTCGAACAGAATGCTGAGTATGCCTGGGGTGACCTTGAAATTGATCAGCCTTACCTGATCCATGGTGGAAGTACCGAAGGATATCGCTCTATGCTGGTCAACGTGGAGGATGGCGAATGCATCATTGTCTTTCTTGCCAATACAGGAGACCGGACCCAGGAATTAGAATTAACGAAAGAAATCATAAAACATTTTTATCAATGAACAAACTGATTACAACCTCCCTAGTATTCTTCGCCTGCATGTTAACCGTTTCCGCGCAAGAAGATATCACCGGATTATGGGAAATCACTGACGTACATGTCGGGGAACAGGAAATGACACCGGTTGCACGCTGGACAAGGATTCACAGTGACTTTACATTCGAATCAGGCAACGGTTGGCTTAGAAACGCACTTGGAACCTATACCTATGATCGCAGTACTACAGAATTTATGCCTTATAACCCACTTGGTATCATCGACAAAGCCGGCCCCTTTCGCGTATCTTTTGAAGGGGATAAGATGATCTGGGAACGGGAGGAAGAAGGTATGCCGGTCCGGGTGGTATCCGAAAGAATCAGTGAATTACCCATGTCCCCTGCAGATCTGCTTTCCGGCCTCTGGAAAGAAACCTCCGTGTCGGGTAGCGGTGGTGCGTCTCCGCTGTCAGATTTGTCCCGGATATATTTCGGGTGGGACCGTATTTACCGTGGACTGCAAAATGACGGTAACCGGGCCACGGGTTACTGGCATATGCACGCACACAGGCCCGAGCTGACGCTTATGCCTCACCGCGAAGGGGCAACGCCACTTACCTGGCAGGTGGAAGTCGATCGTGATACATTGCGGCTGACCGGAATTTCCGATGAAATTAAAGGAGTGGTACGGCTCTTCTCCAGGAAACAATCATGGACTGATTAAAGGGAGACCAAAACCCTGCGGGCTATGGAAACGTATATGTAGTTGATATATCAAGTAAAAGACTTTACTCAAAATAACAACAACATATGTCGGTAATTACCTTGCGAATGATTCCGGTGATCCTGGGAATAGTGGTGGCCGGCTCTTCCTGTGCCCAGTCAGAAAGGGGTGCATTAAGCCAGGCCGATAAAGCGAGGGTGATACAATCAGTCACCGATTTGCTGGTCAGCAACTATGTGTATCCTGAAACGGCGGATAAAATGGCATCCACCCTTAGTATGAACCTGCACGCAGGCAGGTATGATACGATACATCGTCCTGAGGCACTCGGTGAAATGTTGACCACGGACCTCTATGAGGTTAGCCGGGACAAACATCTGAGGGTGGAGTATCGGCCGGTATCCTCTCAACGTTCTGATGCCTCTGCACCCCGGGGTAATATGGAGGATGAAGCCAGCCAGTCTGATTACGGGTTTCATACGGTAAGAATCCTGGAAGGCAATATTGGCTACCTGGATCTGAGGGGATTTTATGAGGCGCGATATGCCGAAGAGGTGGCTAACGCTGCCATGGCGAAATTAATTGACACCGATGCATTAATTATTGACCTCAGGAAGAACGGGGGCGGTTCTCCTTCCATGATACAGCTGATCAGCAGTTACCTGTTCACTTCGGAGCCTGTTCACCTGAATACATTCTACTGGCGCCCGGCAGACGAATATACGGAAACATGGACATTCAGAGAGGTACCCGGGAAACGAAGGCCTGACTGGGATGTGTACGTACTCACCAGTTCGTATACCTTTTCCGCTGCGGAGGAATTCTCCTACAACCTGAAACACATGAAGAGGGCCACATTGATCGGTGAGACTACCGGGGGCGGTGCGCATCCCGGAGGGGTGATGAGGGCTGACGGTGGATTTGTTGTTTGGGTGCCCCAGGGCCGTGCGATCAATCCGGTTACAGGAACAAACTGGGAAGGGGTTGGGGTTATTCCCCATGTGAAGACCGATGCACAGGAAGCACACCTCATTGCCTACCGGAAAGCACTGGAACGTCTTTCAGCCGGGGCAGCCGGGGAAAGGGCTGATAAATACCACGATTTACTTGAAAAACTACGGACGAATGGTGGGGCATTATTCGAAGAATGAGTAATATCGTGTATGATGGATACACCGTTAAAAACGGTATTCTACAGCATAGAGCGTGCGATCAAGGAATACCGTAAGCTGGTGCAGCGAAATCTGGCCAAAGTAAATGACCGGATTACCGTTGACCAGGCGCTTACGCTGATGATACTGGACCAGGATGACAGTCTGTCCCAACGGGAACTTGCCGATATCCTTTTCAGGGATAATGCCTCAATGACCCGCACCATGCAGCTCATGGTCGGTCACGGGTGGCTTGACCGTCCTGAACATGCCTCAGACGGCCGGCGCCGTCAGTTGCGCATTACCCGAAAGGGTAAAAAGTTACTGGAAGATATTGCCCCGGTGGTCAAAGAGAACCGTCGGCTCGCCCTGAAGAATATTTCCGGCACGGAGCAAAAATCCCTGATGCTGTCACTGGGCAAAATAATTGATAATTGTCAGCCGGACAGCGAGTCGTGACCGGTTACTTCCAGGCTCTTGAAAGAGTTTTAAGAATATCCAGAACTACCTTTGACACGTCGGCCGGCGAAGGCGAACCGGTAAGGTGACGGCACAATCCCTGTACCGGGTAATCTTTCAGCGTTGTTTCGCCGATATGGGTCACCTTATAAGGAGGAACGATCTCCACCATGGCCGCGGCCTGAATCCCGGGAATGATCATATTGGAGCCATGCACCCCGATGACCACATGGCTTTCTGCAAAGCAGGTGAGCCATTCTCGCTCATCATCCTGTGATGGTTCGTTTTTACGTAAGTCAGTTACAGTGTCAGGAAATGATCCACTGGTGCCAATCCCGGCCACTACCACCCTGAGGCTCTTATTTTCTTCCCGTAATTTTCGTACAACCTGCATGACAAGTTTATTCTGCCTGTTGACCAGTATACCCTTCAGTGAATTCAGCCACTTCATTTTGACCAATATCTTAAAAAGAAGCTCTTCCCAGCCATGCCGGTGCCAGAAGCGGTCTTCCCGAAGGATAAACACCACCTGAGCCGAAATTTCTTTTCTTCTGGTATAATCGAATGAAGGTATTTTAAGATAATCCTCATAGTCTACCTCTACCGGGTCGGCATAGATGGAAACCTCGTGAAGCATGCATTCATCGAACCTGTTGATCTGCTCATGAGCAAAAGAATCCAGGCCGGTAATCCTGTCCTTCATGCTCGTTAATTCTCCGTCAACCATCCACGCTTCATTCACGACATTCGGAATCAGCCAGGCCATTTTTTTCGGGAGTATGGCGATCAGGCAGGCCGACGGGTATTTCTTACGCACAACGGTCAGGTTGCACAGCTTGGTGAATACATGACCAAAGCAATCATCCAGGCAATTGACAAGAATAGCATTCCGGCTTTGGCAAGGAGTAAACTCCTCCAAGGAGATCGGGTAGACCGATTCTTCCGGGGTGGAGGTCATGGAACGGATAAGCGGACGTGCGAGCCAGGCGCCATTGGAGAGGGGGTAATCAGCGTATTTACCATCCTTTGAAAAACTAATGGGAAGGTCACGGGCGTGAGCCAGTGGCAAGGTGTGATAGTATTCTGTATTGCATTCCTCACACCGGCAATCAGCCAGGATATGGATGCCCTGTAAGAACCACCGGTCCGGCACATTCCCTTTCGCGCAGGAAGGACAGGCATAGGTTTTTGAAATTGGCTTTGTAAGGTCTGTAATCATTATCTGATCCCCCAGCGATCAAGTAAATATACGAGGATAGTTTTCCACCGCATCCATCGCATTGATCTGCGTTCCAGCAAGGTATAGGGAATTTCCGGATTGAACAAGAGCACAGCGTATGAGACGTTGGAATGGGTCAGTATCACCTCCTTGCAGTGGGCCATGGTATAGACGTCCTTAATAACCTCAAGTCCGAGCTGACGTTTATTTTTCATCCCGGGGTCCCTGTGCACCGCCTGACCTGAAGCAGATCGGGTTGCCCCGGAATGCACCACTTTTCCACCAAACTCCTGTTGCAATACTTCCAGTACGTTTTGCTCATCAGTAGCTACAAACAACTGGTCATAATGCTTGAGCTTTTTCCTGATTAGCCGTTGCAGTCTGGCCAGGGGAGCAGGAGGAACCTCCAGGTGGTGATCGGTGCCTCGCCAGTGAATACCCAGTGTAGAACGGGAGCGAACCTGGCTGGCAGACTTATCCAGAAGTTGCTTTACTTCCGGGCGGAAATTAAGTTCGGCGATCCCTTCTTTGTTCATTTTACGAAGGAGTGTGCGATGCCAGATCCGAAGCGGATAGGTTTCGAATAAACGGTTCGCGACGATATGTTCCGCAGACGGGGGAGAATCCTGCAGGAAGTAATAATTCCAGAAATTAGCATCTTTTTCACCCGGGTCGCTGAATAGATAATTGATTCCCCCAAAATTTATCCATGGATCCAAACCGAAATGCTTTGCAAAGAGAATTCCGTTAATTGCCTGGATAAATAAAGAAAAGAAACCGCGTTCGCAATAAGATTCAGCGTGTGTACATAGACAATCGGGTAAGCCGCATCGGATCTCATAATACCTGGCCGCTGCCAGTTGTTCCTTTCGCCCGGGTGATATGCGGAGTTTTCTCTTTAACATGTATACACAAAAGCGTGAATGTAACGGAATTTAAAGACTCCTGCCAGTCGTGTCGTACGCCAGGCTATTTCCGGGTACGCAGGTCTGGTTTGACCTCGAAGATATGTTTGCCAAACACCGGGATGCCGTCGGGGGTCAGTCCTTCTACAATCATGATATAGGTACCGGGACGATCCGAGGTATGGATGACGCCTTCGCTGGTGCCGGAGGGACCTGTTTCCAGGTTCGGCTCCCAGAGCAGCAGTGATCTCATATCCGGCCTGCGTTTGTTGACCGGCAGACTAAAATCCGGGACATAGAACTCCCGCGTAAACTGCACTCCGTCATAATCTACCTGAACCACAGAGGGAGAAACGGTGAAATCTTCCAGGGTATTGTTATAGGTTGAAAAGCTCACTATCCCCGGAAAAGCCATGGGTCCGAAAACATATTTGCCGGCAATTACGTCGATTTTTTCCACTTTCAGCGGATCATATTGCAGCAGCTTGTCATGGTTGACAACCGGAACCCCGTCCAGAAGGGTAAGGGGGGGTGCTTCAAAATGTATATTATTCTTTTCGTCCAGCACGCGCAGCACATACGACTTGTTCCGTCTCCTGGCGGCGACTGTATAAACATACTCCTTAAGCACATCAAGCATGGACGGGAATCTTGTATAGTCGTCAAGCAGGTACCTGTGCGTGGGAATTCCGAAAAAGGGCAGGGTATCACCCACATTGGTTTGCAGTCTGGCCCTTTCTTCACCATGATAGATATTATTCATCTGCATACCCAGGCTGCGGGCTTCAATGGCTTCCCTGGTTTCTGCTTCAAGGAAGAAAGGGGTGGTAATGCGACTGGCTACACGTTCTTCAAAGGGTGATTCAGGCTCAAATACCAGCGAACTGTCTGCCTGGTTTACCGGCTGCAGGATCAGTGTGCGCTTACCATAGACATCTCCTGCCTGAAACAGTACCGTGCCGGTTGAATCGGTAAGTCCCACCCTCAGTACAAACGGCTTACCCGGCAGGCTCATATAAACCGGTATATTTTCCCTTTTTGCAGAGTCCTTACTTTTCAGGTGCGCGGTGATCAGCTGCCCCCGTTTTTCGGGAAGAAACGTGATGTCCCGATCGGCATCCTTCCATGGCAGCATGCGCATTAAATCATCCATGGCATTTTCAGACCCTTCTGCAGCAAGAAAGACAGGGTCTTCCAGCGGCATTTCAATCGCCTGTGCCAGGTACATCTCCGAAGCTGGGGATACCGTATTCTGCCGGTAGAGATCATCCTGACGGTATACACTCAGTGAAAGACTGGATCCTGCCGGGGCCTCAATCTGATAACTGATCTGCTGGCGAACAGAATATTCTGATGCCCCGGTAGACAGCACGGCAGTTCGTGTTTCAGGGTTACGAAAAACGGCACGTGCTGCGATCGTTTGCCCCGTCTCATCCCTGAGGGTCAGCCAGCTTACTCCTGCCGGTAATTCCGAGGAAAGAAGGGAAGTTTTTCCGGCCCCTCCCTCCAGGGCCACTTCTTTTGAGGTGGAGCTTCCGTCAGGGCCGGTAATCCAAAGGGAAATTTTAGCATACTCCGTGCAGGAAGTACATGCCACCTCTACCGAATAGCCACTCCTTTCAGGCTGTACGAGCAAACTACGCCCGCCTGAGACCGCGGGTGGAAGGCTGGTCCGTACTATTACACTGTCGTAAACATTTTTAATGACGGCATTATATGGGCCGTTTTCAGGTGTAAGTGAGAATTTGCCTCGTCCGAACCTCTCCGGATAGAATAACGCCACCGTATCGCCTGCTGCATCCGTGACCATCCCCCGGAATGGGATCCCCCTTCCATCCGGTCCGGTTACCTGGAACCCCATGGTTCCGGGAACCCCTTTCAGCCAGGTTCCTCCTTCCGGATGAAAGGTAACCTTAATGGTGCCTGCCGGATTTTCTTTCTGTGTGGGTGATAACGGGACAAACGGGTTTATGATCCGAAGGGTTGAATGGAAGAAATAATCAGGCGAACTGTTCCGCATCCATTGCGTATAGGCCCTCAGGGTATAGCTGCCCGATTCCAGTGAAGCCGGAATAAACAGTGAGCCATTACCACGTCCTTCATTCATCATCACCTTGGCCTGCAGCACCGGGCTGTTGCCGGCGTTTAACACTTCCACATACAGTACCTTGCTCAGAGAGGAGAATGAACGCCGGCTGTCGGTCAGGTAGGCACTGAACCAGATATATTCACCGGTCAGATAGGTTTCCTGATCGGTATGCAGGTACACATGCTCCCGGTAAGGTGCTTCATCCTGTGCCATGACGGATGCCGGGCTCAGGAGTACAACGAGTGTATATAGTATTATCCTTTTCATTCCCAATAGTCCGGTTCAATATTGGTCCCGCCACGAAGGAGCCTGCAATCCTGGCAGCGTGGTTCATAGGCCCGGGTATACCCGATTACATTGCCAAAGAGATTTAAGATAGCTCCCATCAGGTCGGTCGGCTGGGTCAGGTTGTTTACTTCCTCTACGGAAAGTGTGTCAAACGCCTGTAGATTACAGACCGGTAAAACGGACGGGTAGGAGGGCAGATTTTCCATGTCCAGGAAAAAGCGTTTGGTTTTGCGATCCCTGGCGCTGAAGAGTCCGAGCACGTACTCATTCGGATTCGTCACATTCCGTATATTTCCGAAAATCCGGCCGGGCTGGGGATCAAACAGGGATCCAACATTTTCCGTATTGTTCTCAAGTTCACGCAGAAACCTGTAGGCTTCTTCACTGATGGAATACTGGTGCAACAGCAGGCTGTAACTGATTTCTTTTTTCCATGAATCATCAGGGATTCGATGGACCGGATATTTGTACACTACATTTTCAGCCAATCCTTCTGTTGTGGCGACTACGATGGAAGTAGAAGGAATTGTTTTCCAGCAATAAAACCGTTGATCGTCCCTGTGACGTTGCTGAACCTCAATACCGTCGAAATAGTAATCGGAACTGAATTGCGTCCGGTACTGTGCGGTTTCCATGTAGGTCCACTGATAAAATTGAGTATCATTGGCATCATCTCCGGTAGTCACCTCGATGGTCACGCCGTTATCATCTGCCGAAAAGGTGATGCTGTCTATTTCCGGAACCGGATCTACCGTCACTTCAGATGACTCGTAGACATTCCCCGCAAACTCAACCACCAGGCGGGCTTCCGAGCCCGTCTGTACCGGAATATAGGAGGTATAGACGCCAATTTCCGTTTCCAGAATTCCGTAACTGTTGCCATCCACCACAATCTGCACATTCGCCCCGCTGATTCTGGCATTCAGTGAGTCGGCCAGGGGCGAGTTCAGGTTTCGTATCCTGGATAATACGACCCGGGCCTTGCCATCCGGGTTATCCAGGGTGCCTTCAATGATTATTATTTCTTCGGGATCGACAATTTCCGGCGGATCGAAAGGTTCCACACATCCTGCCAGCAGGAGGAGAAACAGAAGCGATATGAGTGGACGGGTAATCAAAATTTAAAATTATACGTGATAGTAGGTATCGGGTCTGTGAATATGCTTAACTGGTAGGCATTGACCTCGCCGCCCTCGGATTTAAAAAATACCGAATAGACATTGTTTCTCCCGGTAAGGTTATACACTGATATGGACCATGAACTATGCGCCAGCTTCCGTACTTTATGGTTTCCTTCTATGTTGAGGGAGATATCAGCCCGGTAGTAATCAGGTATCCTGAAGGCATTGCGCTCCGAGTAGGCAAGGCGTTCACCCCCGGCAAAGGTGTATTTTCCAACCGGGATGGTGATGGGTCGTCCCGTACTGTAGGTGAAGTTCAGGGAGACGCTGAATCTTCGGCTGAACCGGTAATTGCTCACCAAAGTTACATCGTGCGGTTTGTCAAAGTTGCTGCTGTAATATTCGCCTCCGTTAATCACATAGCCGTCGGTATTGGTTCGGAGAAGCGAACGGGAATAGGTATAGCTGAGCCAACCGTTAAATTTACCGGAAAGTTTTCTGAGCAGTAATTCTGCCCCATAGGCCTTACCTTCCGTATTCAGGACATCTGTTTCTATATCCTGGTTCAAAAGAAGCACCGCCCCGTTTTTGTAATCCAGAAAATCCTGCATGCGCTTGTAGTATATTTCCAGGGACGCCTCAATGGTATTTCGCCGGAAATTGTGATAATAGCCCATTGAGACCTGGTCGCCAATCTGCGGCCGGATGTACCGGTCGCTCAGCTTCCATGTATTGGTTGGTGCTACTGCGGTGGTATTGGACAGCATATGGATGTATTGGCGCATGCGCTGGGCGCTGAATTTAAGCGAACTGTTATTACTTAGCATGTACCTGGCAGAAATGCGGTACTCCGGTCCCTGGTAATTGGCGATGACCGCACCCGCATCGTAGGAGGCGGTATCAGTTACGGTTGATTCATCCCTTTCTTCCCCTCCGTATTCATTAAAGGTCTGGGGCCCGAGGTATTGATAAAAGGAGAATCGCAGCCCGGCATCCAGGGTAAGCTTTTCGGATATGTTAAAGGTCGTGCTGGCATATAATGCACTTTCCAGTCCCTGCTCTTCCTGGATCATTTCCGGGACTATCAGGGATTCGTCACCGGATGGTTTCAGGTCACCGGGAAGGATATCATAGCGGATGATGCTGGCTCCGAAATTAAGTTGCCGGTCATTCTCCGAAAAATAGGAAAGATCGGCCTGGGCCTGGTATTGCTGGATTCGCGAATCCAGCGAAAAGGCATTTACCTCATTCCGGTCGCTGGAAATGTCAAAGTCATACTGGCTGAAGGATCCTGAAAAGGAACCATACAGCTTCTTGTTGAATGAGTGGTCCCACTGGAATGCGACCTGGGCATTGCTGTAGCGGTAAAGGGTGTCATTGTTCAGACGGAACCGGTCCTTGCTGTAATAGGCCGTCAGGTCGAAGGTGTTTTTCTCATCGGCCTCATGATTTATATGCAGGTTCAGGTCATAAAATGATCCTGAAGAGTTTTCGAGGTCTTCATCATCCAGCTGTTTCAGCAGCCAGTCGGAATAGGTGGTTCGTCCACCAATAAGAAAGGAGGTTTTATCCTTGATGATCGGCCCTTCCAGGGTAAGACGGCCGGTCACCAGGCCAATCCCGCCCGATCCGCCGAACTTCTTCTTATTGCCTTCCCTGGACCGCACTTCCATGACCGAAGAAAGACGTCCGCCATAGGAGGCCGGTACTCCGCTCTTGTAAAGCTGAACGTCCTGTACCACATCAGGGTTGAACGCTGAGAAGAAACCAAAAAGGTGCGAAGGATTATAAAGAACGGCATTATCAAAAAGGATCAGGTTCTGGTCAGTGGTGCCACCCCGTACGTTCAGGCCGGTAGAACTTTCACCGACTGTTTGCACCCCGGGCAGGGTCAGGACCACCTTGAGGATATCAGCTTCACCAAGGGCCACCGGTACCTGCTTGAGGGTGGATATGTCAAGTTTCTCAACGCCCATCTGTGTGCTGGCAACATTGGCGTCCCTCTCAGAACGAATGATCACCTCCCTGAGTGAGATTACTTTTTCACTTAATTCGACATCAAATTCTCCCGAGGAATAGACCATCAGCTGGCGCGTGGCGGGCATCATACCCAAAAATGTGATTTCAATGGTATTTCGGCCGGACGGAACGGTGATCTCATAATACCCGAGGGGATCGGATGCCGTGGACCTTCCGCTGGTGGTCACATGTACCACTGCACCGGAAATGGGCTCACCGGTATGAACATTCCGGATACGCCCCTTCAGGACAGCATTGGCCTCCGTGATCTTATTGGTGCGTGGTCCGATCTCATAAATTACCTCCTCGTCGGACAACTGCCGTCGCTGGGCTTCGTCATACATATAATCGAACACCGCCACGTCGTAGTCATCTTCTGTTTGCGTACGTGCATAATAATTTTCCGGGAGACTGGCCCGTAAAGGCCGCTCATAGGTAATGTACACCCGCTGAAGAGAATCCACCAGGTAGTAATAAGAAGAGCCGCCGAATAATTCCTCAAGTGCCGCGGGCATCGGGCTGTCGGGAACAAGGATTGTCAGGCTGTCCATACGGGAGGGTTCATAGTAGAACCGATAGGGGGTGGACTGCTCCACCTGGGCCACCCAGCGTGGAAAAAATATCCGGCTGGAATCGGCTGACTGTCCGCTGACATGAAGCGTGAAGGAACTAAGTAGAACGATCAGGAAGAGAATGACGTATTTCACAAGCTGCTTCCTCCCATACGTAAGGTGTCGCAATACCTGACCAGTTGAATCAGGGAGGCTTCCCTGTGGTCGGGGAAAAACAGGAGATTGTTCTGACGTGTGAACCGGTTTATCTCCTTTTTGAAGGCGGGGAATGTTTTTTTGAACGATGCCTTTGACCGGACTTCCTTTATTTCCCCGTTTGCACGAAGATAGTACGTGTCCTCCACCTTGAACACCGGCATATATACTCCTTCTTTTTGCTCCTTGTACAGGCCTGTTTTCCGTTTGGCGTAAAGGGTGATATTACCGGAAAATAATTCCTGATAATACCCCGAGGGAATGCTGTTCGCAGCTCTCAGGCTGTCGGATAGTGTAACGAACCGGTTGCCATTAAACATGAAATAACTGACCTTGCCTTCATTGGGATAGAAATAAGTGGGATGACCCCTCAGATCATGGTGTTCAATGACCAGTTTATCCTTATAGGTATCGTAGAACAGGTCGACCTGGGTGTAAACCTGATCCTCATACACCACGGTACCCACATTCCAGAGGTCATCACCGAAAATAGGGGAACCTTCATAGGGTTCCGGCATTTTCTGGTATGAATGCCCGTTGTATAACAGCAGCTGATTGCCCAGTGTCTGATCATACAGGACTTCGGGGCTGCTCATACGGTCCTGGGAGATGCCCGGCAAAGCACTGAGCAAGAGGAGTATAAGGAACACGTATAAAATTCGCATAGTTGACAATATACTAAGATAATTGACAAAGACTGTCCGGTTGACACACGGTTTTATACAAGCGGTCTGAGACCCGCCTGAAAGAAACTGTTTGCGCGTGGAACGGAGTACAGTTGTTTTGATCCGGGCACCTGGCACAGGGTCCGTGAAGCTACACTAAAACCGTATTGTTCACCAGAATTATTTTGCTGAAACCTGTAAATTCACCCGGTTTGGGGGAGGCGCAGCCGGGGTTAAATCATGCGTCAGGATAGATCCCGGATTAATTGCATATTAAGCCAAATATTAGCAATTTTAACAGATACTAGGCAACCTATCATTTACCCAAAAATTTTACTTATGGCTACTTACACCTTGCATGTGAACGGAAAGGACCGCCAGGTAGATGTCGCACCCGATACTCCAATTCTGTGGGTGCTTCGTGATCACCTGGGGCTTCCCGGAACAAAATTTGGCTGCGGTATCGCTCAGTGCGGTGCCTGCACGGTTCACCTGGACGGAGTGGCCGTCAGGTCCTGCTCCCTCCCGGTTTCATCGGTGGCGGACAAAAAAATAACCACGATTGAAGGGCTGTCCGAAAACGGCGACCATCCTGTGCAAAAAGCATGGCTGGCTCATGACGTGCCGCAGTGCGGTTATTGTCAGGCAGGCCAGATAATGAATGCCGCTTCCATGCTATCCAGAAACAATAATCCTTCAGACCAGGAGATCGAATCCGGCATGTCCGGAAACATCTGTCGCTGCGGCACCTATGTACGCATTAAGAAAGCGATTAAAACAGCCGGTGAAGAATTGAGATCCTCTTAAAATACACTCCAATGACTATCGTAAAAACACGAGTAAACAGAAGGAATTTCCTGAAGGCCTCGGCACTGGCCGGAGGAGGAATGATGATCTCCTTTAACTGGTTGAGCGCCTGTGCCTCGGCTCCCGAGGAAATCGCCAGTATTCCGAAGGAATGGTATGATGTGAATGCCTACCTGAAGATTGCAGACAATGGTCTGGTCACTATTTTTTCCCCTAACCCCGAAATCGGTCAGAATGTGAAAACCTCCATGCCGATGCTGGTGGCTGAAGAGCTTGATGTGGACTGGAAGGATGTGGTGGTCGAACAGGCAGGATTAAACCTGGACAGTTATTCCCGTCAGCTGGCTGGCGGAAGCCAGTCGATCCGGGTCGCATGGCAACCCCTGCGTCAGGCGGGAGCCACCGCCAGGCAGTTGCTGAAACAAGCCGCCGCCCAGACCTGGAATGTGCCTGTCGATGAAATCAGTACTGACAACGGGAAGCTTATTCACGGGGATAAAACCATGGGCTATGGGGAAGTAGCCTCCCTGGCCGGGACCCTTCCGGTGCCTGAGGACGTGGAGCTTAAGGAGGCAAAGGACTTTAAAATCATTGGTACGGGCCGTAAGAATGTGGATGCTTTGAAAATTGTCACGGGCAAGCCGCTATTCGGACTGGATACTTATCGTGAGAATATGCTGACGGCCATGATTATCCACCCCCCGGCATTTGGCATGAAGCTCAAATCCTTTGATGCCGCCGAAGCGAAAGCTATGCCCGGCATCAGGGATGTGGTAATGATAAATGCCCGTCCTGAGGGTGTGGAGATGCAATGGTCGGATGTTAATGCCTTCCCGGAGCTTGTAGCGGTGGTAGGAGAATCTACCTGGCAGGTTATGAAGGCCCGTGATGCTGTGAAGGTGGAATGGGAAAAAACCGGTGAGCTTGAGAGCAGTGCCGGTCATGAGAACGCGCTAAGTGACCTGATGGGACAGTCAGCGGCTGAGCCTGACCGGAGGGACGGAGATCCGGATTATGCATTTAAGAATGCCGCGAAAGTAATCGAAAAAACCTACAGTGCCCCGTTCCTGGCGCACAATACCATGGAGCCTATGAATTTCTTTGCCGATGTAACGGCGGAAAAGGCAGACTTGCACGGTCCCATACAAACCCCGGAATACCTGCTCAAGACAGTCTCCGGAGTTCTTGGCCTGCCCGAGGAAAATATTACCATCATGATGTCACGCATGGGTGGAGGTTTCGGTAGAAGACTATATGGTAACTTCGGTGTGGAGGCAGCTCTTATTTCGCAAAAAGTGAAGGCCCCGGTCAAGCTGGTATATACGCGTGAAGATGACATGACACAGGGTACTTATCGTCCGGCCTACAAAATTAAATACCGTGCCGCGCTGGATGATAATAATAACCTAATCGGATTTCATGCACGCGGCGCAGGGGTTCAGGGCGGACCGTTGTTTGCCAATCGCTACCCTGCAGGTGCGGTGGATAATTATCTTTGTGAAAACCTCAACCTGGAATCAAATATTTCCACCGGAGCCTGGCGGGCACCCCGGTCTAATTTCGTGGCAGGGGCCGAGCAGGCATTTCTTGATGAGGTGGCAGAGGCTGCGGGAAAGGATCCGATCGATTTCCGCCTGGAGCTTTTTGAACGCTCGATCAGCAACCCGGTGGGTGAGGATAATGATTATGATCCGGAGCGTTACGCCGGCGTGCTTAAGCTGGTGAAGGAAAAATCAGGCTGGGGCACTGACATGCCCGGTGTTTACCGGGGTGTGGCAGCGTATTACTGCCATAATTCCTATGTAGCCCAGGTTGTGGACCTGGTCATGGTTAATGATCAGCCGAGGGTGAAGAAAGTTTGGTGTGCCGTGGACTGTGGAATTGTGGTGAACCCCGAAGGAGCACGTAACCAGGTTGAAGGAGGTATTGTGGATGGTATCGGTCATGCCATGTTCAGTGAGCTTACGCTTCAGGACGGCCGGCCTTCCCAAAAGAACTTTGATACGTATAAGCTGATTCGCCATAATCAGTCCCCACTGGAGGTCGAGACCTTCTTTGTGGATAATGGCATCGATCCGACCGGGCTTGGAGAACCTTCGCTGCCTCCGGTTATGGGTGCACTGGCCAATGCACTTGCCCGGGCGACTGGCAAGAGGTATTACGACCAGCCTTTCGTCAGCGAAACAGTGGTACGCGGATAATATTGATTTGTATTGAGAATTTCCCGGTTGCAGAACGTGACCGGGAATTTTTTTTGGAAAAAAATAAGGGGCATACTCAATTTGTAAACCCTTATGAAGAATTAACTAAAATTCTTCGATGCCCCTTATTGAATGTAAATGTAGCGCATCACATATTCCGGTTCGTCACCCCGGTGTAAAGAAATGTCACAAATTGTCATGCCACAATCCTTTTAAAGCCGGCGGTCAGCCCCTAATTTTAGTATATGAATAATTACTCCATAGGAATCATCGGGATGGGTTATGTTGGCTCAAGTGTAGCCATATCCATTCTCCAGAAAGGGATTTGCCGTGAATTAATGCTGAACGATGTGAATGAGCAACTGGCCGAAGGGGAGGCCATGGATTTGAATCACGGATCCTCCTTTTATCCTGCGGCCCATGTTCGGGCAGTCTCCATCAGGGAGATGCGTGATTGTCAGGCAATAGTCATCACTGCCGGTCGTGGGGGTACTCCCGATGAATCGAGGCTTGACCTGCTTAAGGCAAACATCCGTATTGCGGAAGCCATATCGGAACAGCTTAAAGGGTATGAAGGAACGCTTGTCATTGTTTCCAATCCGGTTGATGTCCTGACCTATTATTATCAGCAACTTACCGGCATCCCGAAGGCGCGTGTTATCGGAACCGGCACCCTGCTGGATACCTCGCGATTGCGGGATTTTATCGGGCAAAGGCTGCAAATCGATCCGAGAAGCGTACATGCCAATGTGGTGGGCGAACATGGTGACAGCGAAGTCACGCTGTGGTCCAGGGCCCGGGTGGGTACCTTTCTCCTGCGTGAATGGCACGAATGGAAGGCCGAATGGGAACCGGAGATCAGTGAGAAAGTACGCACTGCGGCGTATGAGATCATTCGCCGGAAAGGGGCCACAAATCATGCAATCGGACTCGCCACGGCGGCGATGCTCAACTGGATACTCCGTGGTGAACGAAGGCTGGTGAATGTGTCTTCCGTTCTTGACGGTCCCCATGGGTTGCGTGGTGTGGCCCTGTCGCTGCCTACACTTGTTTCTGATAAAGGTGTGGACCAGGTGGTGGAGGTTCCGCTGTCTGCCGAAGAGGAGGAAAAACTCATGAAATCGGCCGAAATTCTTCGGGATGCCATAGAATCAGTGAGATAGGTCATTTTGTAACCTGACATTCCCCGACTTTTTCGGGTCGCCGAATGCCTATATTACCATTCGATATGGGCGAACAGAAAGTCAAGGTTGCACAAAGCAGGGAGGCCAGGGGCCAGTTTATCCGGCACCTGCTTCATGATATCCAGGCGCTGGAAAGAATGCTCAGTGATAATCTCATTGAATCAGGGATTTCTCGTATCGGGGCCGAACAGGAATTTTGCCTGGTGGACCGGCACTGGCGGCCTGCCACGAATTCCGGGCTTATCCTGGATGCGCTTGACGATTCGCATTACAAGACGGAACTGGCCCGCTATAATATTGAAATTAATCTCGACCCCGAGGTTCTTGAAGGGCCTGCATTCTCCCGCACAGAAAAAGCCCTCAAAAGGTTACTTAATAAAGCTACGCAGGAGGCCAGGAAAAGGGATTCCTACGTTATTCTCACCGGGATACTCCCCACGATAAGTAAAAATGAACTGGAGATAGAGTTCATGACCCCCATGCCGAGGTACTATGCCCTGAATGAGGCAGTAAAAAGGCAACGGAAGGCCGATTTTTCCGTGCAGCTTGACGGGGTGGATGAATTGTCCATTATGCACGACTCAGTGCTGTTCGAAGCCTGCAATACAAGCTTTCAGATACATCTTCAGGTCGACCCGTCTGATTTTGTTTCCAGCTATAACTGGGCCCAGGCCATCGCCGCCCCTGTGCTGGGTATGGCGACCAATTCACCCATCCTGCTTGGACGTGAACTCTGGAGTGAAACCAGGATCGCTTTGTTCCAGCAAAGTATCGATACCCGGCTTTCATCCTATGCGCTGAAGGAGCAGGAACCCCGCGTGTCGTTTGGATCCGGCTGGGAACACGGGTCTGTCGCAGAAATTTTTAAGAATGACATTGCCCGTCATCGTGTCATTCTCGCCAGGCCCATTGAAGAAGACTCACTGGATATACTGAACAAAGGGGAAATACCCCGGCTGCAGGCACTGTGTGTGCACAATGGCACGGTATACCGATGGAACCGGCCCTGTTACGGCGTAGGGAACGGCCGTGCCCATGTCAGGATTGAGAACCGCTACCTGCCATCTGGTCCCACGACCCTTGACGAGATGGCTAATTTCGCCTTCTGGACAGGACTAATGGCCGGCAGACCAACGGAGTTTGATCACCTCCCTTCGGTAATGGATTTCAGGGATGCCAAGTCTAATTTTTTCCGTGTGGCACGGTATGGCAAGGAGAGTGTGCTGCACTGGCGGGGTAAGGCACGTTTCCTGACCGAACTGGTGGAAAAGGAATTACTGCCCCTGGCCTATGACGGACTTCGGAAAAAAGGAGTGGATGATGAAGACATCGCGCGGTATCTGGAGGTCATTGAGGGTCGGCTTAAGGGAAAAACAGGTTCACAATGGCTGGTCAGCAGCTTCCGGAAAGCCCGGACCTGCATGAAGAAGGATGATGCCCTGACGGCCATTACACGTAGTTTGTATTACAATCAGCGAATGGGAACGCCGGTGCATAAATGGGATATCATGGAGCCGGATAAGGAATCCCCTAATTATGCCTCCCGTGTGGAACATATCATGTCCACACAGCTCTTCACCGTCCTGGAAAAGGACCTTGCCTTGCTGGCAACTTCCCTGATGCGCTGGAAGAATATTCATCACGTCCCGGTCGAAGACGAAAAAGGAGCACTTTGCGGTCTGCTGACATGGACTCATTTGATCCGTAATGAACAGTTGGATACCGGCACATCGCTGCTGGTTGAGGATATTATGGAAAAAAATGTGATATCCGTCGTTCCCTCCACGTCAATCAGGGAGGCGATACGCATCATGAAAGAGTACGTCATTGGATGCCTTCCGGTGGCTATCGATAAGGAACTGGTTGGAATTATTACCATAGAAGACGTCATTCGATATGATCAGGAGCCAAAAACAAAGGGAAAGAGTGCGGGAAAATGAACATGTGCTGAGTTGCCTCCGCGGCCGGGAAAAGGGACCAACCGTCATTTTTATGGGGGGAATTCATGGTAATGAACCTTCAGGAGTGAGCGCTCTGGACCTGGTGATGGATGAATTACGACCGCAGCGGGAAAGTCTGCGGGGTACGGTATATGCCCTGGTGGGAAACCCCGAAGCGCTCCAATTGAACCGGCGTTTCGTGGAGGAAGACCTGAACCGGTTGTGGACGAAAGACCGGATGGACGCTCTTATGGCGGGAAACCTTGTGCCGTCATCCCTGGAGGAACATCAGCAGCTGTATTTGTTTCGCACTATCCGTATGATCCTTGAGAATGAGTCCGGTCCGTTTTACTTTTTTGATCTCCATACCACCTCCTGCCAGACAATACCCTTCCTCACGGTGAATGACATGCGAATTAACCGGAAATTCGCGGAACAATATCCTGTTCCCATGATCCTTGGTATAGAGGAATATCTTAACGGGCCCGTTCTCAGCTATATCAACGAGCTGGGCTACGTGTCCTTTGGGTATGAGGCCGGCCAGCATACCGACCCCCAAGCCATCCGGCGACAGAAAGCCTTTATCTGTCTTTCCCTTGCCTTCACCGGAATATTCTCCGCTACAAACCTGTCCCTTCAGCACTACCACGATTTTCTGAAAAACGAGGCCCGGGGTGTTCATGATGTCTACGAAATGTTCTACCGGCATGAAATCAGCGAGGGAGAGGAATTTACAATGAAGCCGGGGTTTGTGAATTTTTCAACCGTCAGGAAGGAAACCGTTCTTGCCGAGGTAAACGGGAATCCGGTCCGGGCAACTCAGCGGGCACGTATTTTCATGCCCCTGTACCAGGACCAGGGGAATGACGGATATTTTCTGATCCGGAGAATATCCCGGATGTGGCTCCGCCTCTCTGACGTGCTGCGTAAGCTGCATATGGACAGATTATTCGCCCTGTTGCCAGGGATTCACAGGGAAGCCGGCAGGAAGGATGTACTTATTGTGGACCGCCGCATAGCGCGGTTCCTGGCCCGGGAAATTTTTCATTTATTCGGATACAGGAGCAAGCAATTGGATAAAAATCATTTGCGTATGAAAAATCGCGAGACGACGGCCCGGACCAGCGAATATGCGGATGCGCCCTGGCTGAAAAAACCTGACAAAAGTCATACAGCCGGCATGAAATATCCGTAGTGTTTCACTCGTTAACCCGATATCTTTGTTCCTACTTCAATAATTGATTATGAAGCGGTTAATCATCGTCCTTCTGATTTTCCCTGCATCTTTCATGGCCGGGGCTCAGGACTGGTACACAAACTTTGAATCTGCAAAGGAAAAGGCCACTTCCGAGGATAAGTTAATACTGATGGTATTCCAGGGGTCGGACTGGTGCGCACCATGCATCAAACTCAGCCGGGAGGTGTGGGAAACAGAGGCCTTCCGCCAGTATGCTGCAGACCATTTTATTATGGTTCAGGTTGACTTCCCGCGACGCAAGCAAAATGCCCTTCCGGAAGACCAGCAGACACATAATGCCATGCTGGCCGAGCGATACAACCAGAATGGGATCTTTCCCCTGGTGGTGATATTGACCCCGACGGGTAAGGTGATCGGTGAAACCGGTTACATGAATTATTCTCCTGATAAGTATATAGATCATCTCAATTCTTTTTCCGCGGAGTGAAAACTTCCCTGTTACTGGTCATTCTCCTGCTGCCTAACCTGCTTTCGGCACAGAAAATCTATAACCGGACACTGAAACTGATGGGCAGCCGGTTTGATCTGACCGTAGTTGCTACAGATTCATTACGTGCCAACCGTGCCTTTGAGATGGCCACCGGCGAGATTACCCGGATTGAACGACTGATTTCATCCTGGGACCCTGCCTCCCAGACTTCCGAAATCAACCGGCAGGCTGGCATTGCCGCGGTACAGGTAGACCGGGAATTATTTGAATTGATTCGCCGGTCGTTAGGAATATCCAAACTGACCGATGGCGCCTTTGATATCACCTATGCCTCCATGGACCGCATCTGGGTATTCGATGGGTCTATGACCCAAATGCCCGACCCGGCCGATGTCAGGTCTTCTGTCTCCCGGGTAGGGTATGATAAGATCGTGCTGGATGAGCAGGCGTTGTCGGTTTACTTGCCTGAGAAGGGTATGAAAATTGGCTTTGGCGCCATAGGGAAGGGATACGCGGCAGATATGGCGCGGGCCTTATTGCAGAAACATGGTGTGAGCGCCGGTATCATTAATGCTTCGGGCGATATGAATGCCTGGGGCAAGCCACCCCATGAAGATGCGTGGAAAGTGGCGATTACCAATCCGGTCAGGAAAGACAAGGTCTTTGCAGTGCTGCCGCTTCAGGATGGTGCCATTGTCACATCAGGTGATTACGAAAGATTCGTGGAATTTGACGGTGTACGCTACGCCCATATCATTGACCCGAGAACCGGTTATCCGGCCACCGGCGTGGTCAGCGTTACCGTGCTGGCTCCTAAGGCCGAACTTGCAGATGCCTTGGCAACTTCAGTGTTTGTCATGGGGGTGGAAGCAGGACTCGACAGGATAAATCAGCTGCCGGGTGTGGAGTGTATCATAATAGACCATCAGGGGGAAGTGTTTTCCTCGGAGAATATTAAAATTGAAAACCAATGATCAAAAAATGTATAGCCGCATTGTTCTTGGGTGGCCTGCTGGGTTCATGTTCCGTGGTAAAGGAATATGAGAAAATTAACCTGAATGATCCTGATATGGAGCTGGCAACCAAGGTGTCAGACCGTTTTGAATTGAACTTCCAGTCGTACCGGGAGGCTGCCTCCGGCGCCAACGGCGGAAAAACAGGGGGCGGTTGCGGCTGCAACTGATCAGGTTATGAAGCGCATTATTCTCCTTGTCCCGTTACTGATTGCACCTGTTGTACTGACAGCACAGGAGTCAGACTCCGTACGTCAGTATAAGAAAAGGGTGCTGGAGAGCACCGAAATTAATTTTATTACCAGCTATTATACCCAGGACGGGGATAATGCCGCGGTGAGCGGTGGGATTGGCACCGAAAAACTGACGGATTTTACTCCTACCTTTGTGGTCTCCATACCGCTCAATGCGGATGATGTACTTTCCGTTGATGCGGGTATCTCGGCTTATACGTCGGCTTCCTCAAGCAATGTCAATCCCTTTGATGATAACAGTGAGGCCTCTCCCTGGCATGCCTCTTCCGGTGCCTCGTCGTCCGATGTCTGGATGAACCTGACAACCACGTACACGCACAGTTCGGATGACCGGAATCAGCTCTGGTCGGCGAAAGTATCTGTTTCTTCGGAGTATGACTACTTCAGCGTGGGCTTTGGGGGTTCGTATGCACGTTTGTTCAATGAAAAGAATACAGAGCTGAGCATACACGGAAATGCCTTTTTCGATACCTGGAATGCTATTTATCCCTTCGAGCTGCGACCGTTTGCACCTGGCGGGGAAGGACTGGACGCACCCCTGTTTCAGACCCATTTGATTACCGGAAATACAGACTATGCGCCGGTTTTCACACCGTTTGAAAATGAAAACCGCAATTCGTACAGCGGAGGGATCGGCTTCTCCCAGATCCTGTCCAGGAGAATGCAGGCTTCCTTTGCGCTGGATGTCGTGCTGCAGGATGGTCTGCTTTCCACCCCGTTCCAGCGCGTGTATTTTTCCGATGCGGATCCTTCTTTTATCAACGATTTCAGGCTGGCCGACAATATTGAGCAATTGCCGGATACCCGGGTGAAACTGGCAGTGGGCGGACGCCTGCATTATTATGTAAATGAAGCCGTTGTTTTGCGCACGTATTATCGGTATTACACGGATGACTGGGGCATCCGGTCACATACTGCAAGCCTTGAAGTTCCGGTAAAACTGTCCATGAAGTTTACCCTTTATCCGTCATACCGTTATTACTACCAGTCTGAAGCCGATTATTTCGCACCCTATGCCGGGCACCTGTCCACCGCCGCCTTTTACACTTCCGACTATGACCTTTCGGAATTTTCGGCGAATCAGTTCGGCTTCGGCATCTCCTATACCGACATCTTCACCAGCTTCCATGTATGGAACTTCGGACTGAAATCGGTGGATCTTAAATTTCATCAGTACAAGCGGAATACCGGACTTCATTCGTCCATCATTTCCGGCGGATTTACGTTTGTAATGGATTAGGGAAGGCCGTCAAAAAACCGTATTCTTGCAATACAGAAAACCTTTAAAATTACCATCCTATGGCGAGCCGGTTACGATACCTCGGACCGTTTCAACAAATTCTTCCGATGACAGGATTGCCCGACCGGGGGAGCATCCGGGATGAGGACCTTCATGTCCTGGAAAATTCCGGGTTAATGATTGAAGATGATGTGATCACCCACATCGGCGGGCATGAGCAATTGCTGAAAGTAGCCAGGGAGCGTGAGGCATCCCTCCAGCTTTTTGACCGGCCCGTAGTGGCCCTTCCGGGTTTTATTGACAGCCATACCCATATTTGTTTCGGCGGCAGCCGGTCCAGGGACTATGCCATGCGCAATGCGGGCAGGACTTACCTGGAGATTGCCCGTGCCGGGGGTGGGATCTGGGATACGGTTACCCGGACCAGGCAATGTACGGAAGAAGAACTGGCACAGCTTACATCCTCCCGGGCCAATAGCCTCATGTACAAGGGCATTACCACCGTCGAGGTCAAAAGCGGCTATGGCTTGTCGGTGAGCGAGGAATTGAAAATGCTTCGTGCCATCCGGCGGGCAGCAGGGGGAACAACGGTTACGCTCGTCCCAACCTGCCTGGCGGCGCATATGGTGCCGCGTGATTTTGACGGGTCTGCGGATGAGTACCTTGAAGATATTGTGGAACACCTCTTTCCGGTGATCCGTGAGGAAAACCTGGCCGGACGGGTCGATGCGTTTATCGAGGAAAGCGCATTTACACCCCAAAATATCCGGATTTATTTTGATGCGGCAAAAAAAATGGGTTTTGACCTAACGGTTCACGCCGACCAGTTCCATACCGGAGGCAGTCGCGTGGCGGTGGAGTATGGGGCCGTAAGTGCTGATCACCTGGAAGCAAGCGGGCAACCTGAAATTGAATTACTTGCAGAAAGCACGACGGTGGCTACCGCGTTGCCCGGAGCCTCGGTAGGCCTCGGGATGGCCTTTACCCCGGCCCGTGAAATTCTTGATAAGGGAGGCATCCTGGCCATCGCCAGTGACTGGAATCCCGGTTCAGCACCCATGGGTGACCTGCTGACCCAGGCCAGCCTGCTGGGAGCATTTCAAAAGCTCAGCAATGCCGAGGTCCTGGCAGGCATTACTATCCGGGCTGCCGGTGCCCTGCGTCTTCAAGACCGGGGCCGGCTGGAGGAAGGCATGAAAGCCGATGTCGCCGCCTTTGAAGTATCACATTACAATGAAATTTTTTACCGGCAGGGCCAGCTGACCCCTTCTCTGGTTCTTAAAAACGGCAAAACCGCCGTCAATTTCTTATGACATTCAAGGAGCAAATAGTGCAGGGAATCCCCGGGGAACTACCTCCGAAGCGTACTCCTGAAAAGGGTGTGAACCATGCCCCCGCCAGGAAAGACATTCTCAGCACCGAAGAAAAGAAACTGGCTGTACGAAATGCCCTCCGGTACTTTCCTCCGGCATGGCACGCAGAGCTGGCGCAGGAGTTTATGGACGAGCTCACCCGTACCGGGCGAATCTATATGTACCGGTTCAAGCCCGGTTATGAAATGAAAGCCCGTCCGATCGGGGAGTATCCAGCACAAAGCCGGCAGGCTGCAGCGATTATGCTGATGATCCAGAACAACCTGGACCCGGCCGTCGCACAGCACCCCGAGGAACTCATTACCTACGGCGGTAACGGGGCGGTATTCCAGAACTGGGCCCAGTACCTGCTGACCATGAAGTACCTGGCGACCATGACCGATGAGCAGACCCTGCACATGTATTCCGGTCATCCCATGGGCCTGTTTCCTTCTTCCAAAGAGGCACCCCGGGTAGTGGTGACCAACGGAATGATGATTCCCAATTACTCCTCGACCGATGACTGGGAAAAGTATAATGCCCTAGGTGTGACCCAATACGGACAGATGACGGCCGGGTCGTACATGTACATCGGTCCGCAGGGTATTGTCCACGGTACCACGATTACCGTCATGAATGCGTTTCGTAAAACCCTGGAGAAGGATGAATCACCGGCAGGGAAGATATTTCTGACCGCCGGACTGGGTGGGATGAGCGGTGCACAGCCGAAGGCCGGCAACATCGCCGGATGCATCACAGTTTGCGCAGAGGTGAATCCGGAAGCTGCCCGAAAGCGCTATGAGCAGGGGTGGGTAGACGAACTGGTGGAGAATATGGATCAGCTCATAGTGAGGCTGAAAGAAGCTACCAGGTCCGGTGAGATCGTTTCTATTGCGTACCTGGGCAATGTGGTGGATGTCTGGGAGCGATTGGATCAGGAGAATATTTTTATACACCTGGGATCCGACCAGACCTCCCTGCACAACCCCTGGTCAGGCGGTTATTATCCCGCCGGATTGTCTTTTGAGGAAGCCAACCATATGATCAGGAATGATCCGGAAACCTTCAGGGACAAGGTAAAAGAGTCATTGCGTCGACATGCGGCGGCGATTAACCGGCACACGGCAAAGGGAACCTACTTCTTTGACTATGGTAATGCGTTTCTGCTGGAGGCTTCCCGGGCAGGTGCGGATGTGATGGCCGATGATGGCCGGACCTTCAGGTACCCTTCCTATGTCCAGGATATACTCGGC
Organism: uncultured Roseivirgaceae bacterium; assembly: GCA_964563925.1. Classification (GTDB taxonomy): domain Bacteria; phylum Bacteroidota; class Bacteroidia; order Cytophagales; family Cyclobacteriaceae; genus JAUILA01. The sequence goes on from CAZLZD010000056.1 coordinate 26,511, forward strand.
CCGATGTGTTTTGATTACGGGTTCGGGCCCTTTCGCTGGGTATGCTGCTCAGGCGACCCGTCAGACCTTAAAAAGTCCGATGAACTTTCCCTGGCGGTGATGAAAGAACTGCATAAAGCCGCTCCTGACGAAATCAGGCAGCAGATGCAGGATAATATCCGGTGGATTGAAGAGGCCGATCAAAACCGGCTGGTGGTGGGTTCGCAGGCAAGGATTCTGTATGCCGACGCTGAAGGCCGTCAAAAAATTGCCCTGGCATTTAATGAAGCAATCCGGAACGGTGAGATCTCAGCCCCGATCGTACTGGGCAGGGATCATCATGATGTGAGCGGTACAGATTCTCCCTACCGGGAAACAAGTAATATTTATGACGGGTCACGTTTCACCGCAGATATGGCTATCCACAATGTGATCGGGGACAGCTTTCGCGGAGCAACCTGGGTATCCATTCACAACGGTGGCGGGGTAGGATGGGGCGAAGTGATCAACGGCGGGTTTGGAATGGTCCTTGACGGGAGCCTGGAAGCCGACCAGCGCATTGAGCGAATGCTGTTTTATGACGTAAATAATGGTATTGCCCGTCGCAGCTGGGCCAGGAACGAAGAGGCCATGTTTGCCATTAAGCGCGAAATGGAACGTACAGGCAGTTTGCAGGTTACCATGCCGCAACTGGTCAGCGATGAACTATTGAATAAGCTGAAATGATCTACTACCGTAAACCAGATGGAGATATTTGGCAGGGACGAAAATCGGGAGCCGGTCTTTACCTGCATGAGATCATCAGGCTGAGTAACATTGAATCCATTCCTGACGCCGGACAGGCAGCCGTCGCTCTCCTGGGTTACGCCTGTGACGAAGGAGTCCGGCGAAACCAGGGAAGGCCCGGCGCAGAAGGAGGTCCCGAAACCATTCGGAAAATGATGGCCGGGCTCAGCAATCACCTGTCCCCGGAAAAACAGCTCTGGGATGTGGGTGATATTGTGAGTGATGTTCCCGACCTGGAAGAAATCCACAATCAGACGGCTTCCGCACTGACTTCCTTGCTGGAGAAAGGGTATTTTCCGATGGTTCTCGGGGGCGGACATGACCTTGCTTATCCTCATTACCAGGCGATTACACATGCCTTTCCCCATAAATCGGTCGGAATAATAAACCTGGATGCCCATTTTGACCTGCGCCCGGTGGAGGATCAGTGTAATTCAGGCACACCGTTCTGGCAAATCGCCAGCGAGGCATCGGAACACGGGTTCCACTATTTTTGCCTTGGCATCCAGGAAGAGTCCAATAATAAGAAACTGTTCCAGGTTGCCCGGGATGAACAGGTAAGGTATATCAGCAATCGCGGTTTCAGGCTGGAGAATTATACACAGATACGAAGTGAGCTGGACACATTTATCGACGAGGTGGACGTGGTGTATCTGACGGTGGACCTGGACGGATTTACCTCAGGAATTGCACCTGGTGTAAGCGCACCTTCCCCGCTGGGATTCGGCTGGGAAGTAGCCTTCGCTACGATTGAACATATCTGCGGGACCGGCAAACTCGTCAGTGCCGACATTGTGGAAATGAACCCACTGTACGACAGGGATCATGCCACCGCCCGGCTTGCCGCCCGGGTGGCGTATGAGATCATTCTCCATCTCGACCCGGCATGACGTGCATTAAAATCCGATCGTCATCCTGATCAACATCCGGCGCCCGCCGGATTCGCATCAGGACCTGTTACAGGTACCGGGTCGATACCGGCCTTCGCCG
>CAZLZD010000057.1:0-27282 GCA_964563925.1 uncultured Roseivirgaceae bacterium
ATCTACCTGTAACATCCACCTTTTCTGACGGTACCTTGAAATTGGTTATCATGGAGGATTCATAGATGGTAATAAATCCTCTTTGCCCATCTTGTTGTATTGTATGTGTTCCAATGAAATAGGCAGTATGCTCATGGGGAAGAATGGTAACATCTTCTATAGTTACCCGCAGCCCCTGGTAATCCGGATTAGTTATTTCATGGAGTGGAATAATGACTGGTTGCACATCCACATTTGATTCAAGGAGTACTGAAGCAGTTGTTACCACATCAGTCAGTCCAAGTTGATTATTGAAACCGTGCAGTACAGCGTTTTTTAAATTAATTTTCAATTTATCACCGTTCTTCCAGGAGTGGGAGGTAACAAATCGCATCCCGATCCCTGCGGTCCCATCCTGTAAATAAATGGTCTTGTTATCCATTACATTATCACGTGATGTAACCACTCCTTCAATAAACAGGTCATCACTAACCCGGATCGCTTGGCCTGTATGCAGCAGTTTTAAATTCCGCAGGGAAATAGCCTGGGATTCTGCCGCATCATCTTCCTCGATTCTCACCTGCAATTCGTAATTCTGCCCTGCGAGAATAAAATCGTTCGTTTCAATTTCAATCGAAAATTCGTGATTTCCTGCAAAAACCTCATTGTTCACAGGGTAAATCACAAAATCAATTACCTGCTGATTATTGACAACCTCCAGCTGATAGGAAGAGGAAGAGGCTGCAGGCGCAAAGGAGTACAGGGAATTGATATTATCCGGATCGACATCTTTAATCTTTAGCGATAAATTACCGGTTCCCGGGAACGGTTTATTCAGGACAATTGATAAAGGAAATCCCATTGCCTCGCTTTCCGAAAAATGTACGAATGATTCTGAAAAACTGGCTTCTGGTTTTATTACAGATTCCGGTTGGTCCGGCTCCACAACAATTACTAAATGGTCATTGTCTCCGGTTTCAACTTCCGCCAGGGAAGATGAAAGGGTCATCCGAACGGAAGATTCGGAAAGTACTTTAACGGAGGTCCTCCGTACCACCAGAGAAAGCGAATTGACATTTTTGTGCGCAATCATGCGGATAGTATCATCCACCGGCTGTGGAGAAATCACATACTGATCTTCCGGGAGACCGGAATCAATTACAATCATTACATCCAGGTCAGTATTATGCCTGTTATCTACCTTGATTTCAATTTCAACCAGTTGTTCATTGCTTACTAACACCAGGTCGGATTGTTCAAATTGAATCGTACTTTTTTCAGCGGGATTCCCAGGATTGGGCTGTTCGTCATCCTGACAGCTGGCCAAGGCAATAATCATCCCGATTACCGCCAACGGCAATTTTAGTTTGTGTATCATTGGTTTGTCTTTTTTGTATTTGACTCAATAAGTCAATGTCAGTCCTGCGCCCCACTTCATATCACTGTCATAGTGGGCTGACAAGGAGACATACTTGGTGAGTATGTGTCTCATGCCGACAGAATATTCCAGATCAGTATTTGCTACTGCATAAAGTCTTATTCTTTTTGTGACGGGAAGGTCATCACGCCCCAACTGCAACCGGAATCTTCCGGTGTGGTCGACTCGCCAATCGGTTGTAATGAACCAGGGTAAGGTATATACTACGCCCAGACAGAATACATCCCGTTCATTTTTGGTGTTGGATTGTCCGAAAAGGTTCTCACTATGATCCGCTTCGGTGCGGCTTCTCAAATCCCACCCGGCATAAGGCATTAAGAACTGGTTCTTGCCTAAATAGCGTCCAAAGTGGGATTCAGTTTCATAGCCTGCCTCCGGGCGGAAACCTATCCGCCATTCCACCTCGGCTAACCATCGGGTATTCCCATATCGAACCGTTCCATCACTACCATTACTTTCCAGCCCGATCTCGGCTCCCGGAAAGAAGCGCCGGTCATCATGGTAGACCATCTTTAAGGATAGCTTATCATCCGTCCCGCGGTACGTCCCGGGATCCGTTTCATAGGTAAACACCCTTCCCATGCCTGACATCATGTGATATAAAATATGACAATGAAAATACCAGTCGCCATATTCTTCAGATGCCAGGAATTCCAATGTATCCGTTTCCATGGGCATTATGTCCACCACCGTCTTCAAGGGTGAATAATCGCCCTGTCCGTTTACAAGCCTGAAAAAATGCCCGTGTAAATGCATGGGATGGCGCATCATGGAATTATTGGTCATGATCACACGAATCTTTCTGCCTTTCTTTATTTGAATAAGTTCTGCTTCAGAAAGTGTTTTGTTGTCAAGGGTCCAGACATACCGGTTCATATTCCCTGTTAAGGTCAGATTGATCTCCTGGGTTTCACCCTCAGGAAATGAAGTGACGTCCGTGGAACGGAGCATACTATAATTCAATGTTACCGGTGGGACATCATTCATAAGTTCAGGATACATGACCGCATTCATGTCCATTTTCTGAAGGCTCATGGTCATTCCCATGTCATTCATGGATCCATCCAAATTCATCATGTCGTTCATCATGTCCATCCCTTCAAAATAGGAGAGCCTGGGCATGCTATATTCCGGTTTGTGGCTGCCCGTACCGAAATAGACAGAAGAAGTCCTGGTGCGGTCTTCAGATGTAGCACTGAACAGCGCCATTCCATCTTCCGGAATTGTTATGACGACATCATAGGTTTCTGATACACCGACAATCAGGCGATCCACCTCAACCGGGACCACATCGGTTCCATCTGTACCAACCACCGTAATTTTTCCCCCGGTATAGTTCAGCCAGAAATAGGTGGATGCACTTCCATTGATAACGCGAAGCCTGAGTCTGGTGCCCGGTTTGTACTCCGGATAGTTGATTTCTGTTTTTCCGTTTATCCAAACCCGGTCATAATAGACATCGCTCACATCCATGGCCATCATTCGCTTCTTTTCATTGATGAATTTTACCCCTGCCTTTCCTGCTGCCACAGCTTCCCCATAACTCTGGGTGGCATTTTTATTGATGGCATACCAGTCTGTGGCATTATGCAGGGAACGCTCAATCTGATGCGGATTTTCATTGCTCCAGTCGCTGATCACCAGGGGTAAATCCTCCATATCCATACCTTCTTTCGGATAGATGACGAATGCACCGTACATCCCGGTTTGTTCCTGAAGCATGGTATGCGAATGATACCAGTACGTTCCATGCTGAACTATGGGAAAAGTATACAGCTGCGTCGTGCCGGGTTGCACCGGCTCTGTTGTCAGGTAAGGCACTCCGTCCATTTCGTTGGGAAGGATGAGTCCGTGCCAGTGAACGGATGTTTCCACAGCCATCAGGTTATGCACATATATAACCGCGGTGTCGCCTTCTGTAAATGTGAGGGCTGGAGCCGGCAGCTGACCGTTAATGGCTATAACCTGCTTTTCCTTTCCGTCAACAAGAATGGTTGAATCCTTGACGAACAGATCGTACCGAACAGATTTCTGCGCATAACAACAGGCAATGGCTGTCAGTATTCCGAGGATTAAAAGTAAGGTTCGTTTCATGACCATATCCGTTATAATCCTTCAGCTATTTTACCGCAGGAAGCCATTTTCGCACCAAAGAAAGGGTTTAAAAATGACGGATTGTTATCAATCCAATACGCCCCTTCCATAGGGCAATACACCAGGTATAATTCTTCCTTTTGCTCCACGGAAAGCAATGGCCAAATCGCCTTGCTCATCTTGCCAAACGCCTCGCGCTGCTTCCCGATGGAAGTGGTTTTTATAATGATGTTCAACTCACTTTCGGTTTTCCCGAAGAATGGAGTACCGGTAACCTGCTTCAGCAGTTGCCTGCCTGTCTCTGCTGCCCCGGACACGTCAGCCCTGTAAAGGGCCTGTTTCAATTCAAGGTATGCCTTAACTACATCTCCCTGTGGTTGGGCATAAAGGCTGCCTGTAAAAAAGGCAGCCATTATGATCAGGATTCGCGGATTCATCAGTTACTTTTACTTATTGTTTCAGCCGAATACCCCGCTTCCTCCAACGCACCGATGATGCGTGATTCGTCCAGGTTTTCCCCTGATACCGTCAATACTTTGTCCAGATTTTTTAAATCCACATTCCACGACTCAATACCCTCGGTATTATTGATATAGGGGGTGACTTTGCCAACACATCCCATACATTTGATCGTCGTTTTAAATTTTAGCGTTTCCATATTTTTGCTTTAATTATGATGTAAAATTAGATGACCGGCAGCGGTGAGGTTTTACACAATTGCCGGCACCTGTTTCATAATTCATAAGTCATTTTTACATGGTCAGAAACAGGCAGTCCGGAGCATAAAAGGATCAGGTTACTTCGCAGTTGATCATCGGTCAGGGCATAATTCTCCAGCATATTAACCTCTCCTGCCAGCAACCTGACCCGGCACGTTCCGCACATGGCTTCCTGGCACGAATTCGGCAGCTTTATTCCCTGGTTTAAGGCACTTTTGAGAATTGAGATTGACTTGTCAGCACTGAACTCAATGATTTCTCCCCCCTTTTCAATGCTTATTTTTGCATGCCTGCGTTGTTGGGCTGAAGAATCCTTTTTCAGCTCCCCTGCGGAGAAACTCTCACTGATAATTCTTTCGCTGTCAATCCCGAGATGCTGCAGGTCACTGGTCAGGGCTTCCATCATTCCCTGGGGCCCGCACAGGTAGATGGCATCGACGTTGACCCCGCTCACAAGAGCGCTCAAATGATCCCTGTCAATTCGGCCCGGGACAATATGGGATTTGCTGTTCCCGGGAGGAACTGATTCCAGAAAGTGAATTACCTGAAGTCTCTCAGCATAATCAGACTGCAGGTCAGACAATTTTCCTTTGAATATGATATGTGATTCGTCCCGGTTGGCATAAAGCAACAGGACTTTTTTCCCTGAACGGTACAAGGCTGTTTTCAGCATAGAAAAAAGAGGGGTAATACCACTGCCCCCGGCAATAAAAATGATTGTCTCGCCACCGTAATCCCTGAGGCCAAACCGTCCGGCAGGTTCACTGATCAATAATGAATCGCCAGGGTCAGCATTATGGAATAAATGTCCGGATACCAAACCGTTTTCGATCTTCCTGATGGTTATGGCAGGAAGTTCATTTAATTCCGGCGCCGAGGAAAAGGAATAGCACCGTCCGATCAGCTCTCCGTTGACCCTGGCAAAAACATTGATGAACTGTCCGGGTTGATAGGAGGAGAATATGGTGTCATTCTCAAACTTTATGGTAATAGCATCATTCGTTTCATACACGATGCTTTTAATTTTTACATACTTATTCATGGCCTCTTTGATTTTTTAAGAGAAAAGGGTTATTCCAGGATATTTCGATGAATCTACAGGGTCGCCAGTTTCAACCGCAGGCTATTGGCCACCACAGATACAGAACTGAACGCCATGGCGGCCCCTGCGATCATGGGATCGAGCAGAAACCCATTGAATGGATAGAGAACACCGGCAGCCAGGGGAATTCCGATAAGGTTATAGATAAAGGCCCAGAACAAGTTCTGCCTTACCCCGATCACTGTCTTTTTTGACAGCCGGAGTGCCCTGGGAATGGCGTTCAGGTCAGAGGTAATCAATGTCATTTTGGCCACATCCATGGCGATATCAGAACCTTTGCCCATGGCAATGCTTACATTGGCCTGTGCAAGGGCATGCGAATCATTGATTCCATCCCCTACCATAGCAACGACCTTGCCCTGGCTTTGCAGAATTTTTACAAATTCTGCCTTTTCAGAAGGCATGACTTCTGCCTTTACGCGGGAGGTTTCCAACCCTACCTGGCGGGCTACTGCCAGGGCTGTGTCATTATTGTCACCGGTCAGCATAAACACCTCAATACCCCGGTTCTGAAGCTTTTCTATAGCGCGTTTTGATCCTTCTTTTACTTTATCGGCTATCGCTATGGCAGCATATACACGGTGGTCATCTGCAAAATAAATTACGGTTTTGGCTTCTTCCTGCCATTTCACGGCAACCTTTTCGAGCTTCGGACCAAGGCCGGCTGACATTTCCTGCACAAGGCTTTTATTGCCCACAAAATAGTTTGTTCCGTTTACAGAAGCCGTAATCCCGCGGCCGGTCAGGCTTTCAAACGCATCAATATGGACGGTTTTGAATCCTTTGGTCCTGAGGTGCTCAGCCACCGCATCTGCGAGCGGATGCTCGCTGACGACTTCCATACTCAGCAGGATTCGTTTCTGTTCGTCAGTAACATCTTCCCAATGGATATCCGTAACCTGTGGTTTGCCTTCGGTAATAGTTCCGGTCTTATCCAGGATAATGGCATTCACTTTATAGCCAAGCTCCAGGCTTTCGGCATCTTTTATGAGAATATTATTTTCAGCTCCCTTCCCCACTCCTACCATAATGGCAGTTGGCGTTGCCAGTCCGAGGGCACAGGGACACGCGATAACAAGCACGGTTATGGAAGATAGCAAGGCATAGGTAAAGGCATTTTCTCCGCCGAAAATCATCCAGGATATAAAAGTCAGGACCGCAATTCCGAGAACGATCGGCACAAAAATTCCGGCAATTTTATCCACAAGTTTCTGTACAGGGGCCTTACTTCCCTGGGCTTCCTGGACCATCCTGATAATTCCGGCGAGCAGGGTCTCCCCGCCTACCTTGGAGGCACGCATTCTCAGACTGCCCTTTTGATTTACCGTACCGGCGAACAGCTCCGCATCCTGGCTCTTTTCAACCGGCACGGGCTCTCCGCTGATCATACTTTCATCAACAAAGGAACGTCCATTCAGCACCACGCCGTCAACCGGAACTTTCTCACCGGGCCGTACGATCAGCACATCACCTGGCTTAACGGCAGCGACCGGAAGTATTACCTCTTCATCCTCCACCAATGCCAGGACTGTTTTAGGCTGTAACCCCATCAGTTTTTTGATGGCTGATGAGGTGGAGGATTTAGCCCGCTCCTCCAGGAGCTTGCCCAATGAAATAAAGGTTATTATAACTACCGCCGATTCATAATATACATGAGCATGAATTCCACGCTCGTGCCAGAAGTCCGCAAACAGGGTATTGAATACACTGAATGCGTAGGCTATTCCCGTACTCAGAGCCACCAGGGTATCCATATTCGCTTTACCATAGCCAGCCTGTCTCCAGGCATTAACGAAAAAGCTACGCCCGAAATAGAAAAGGATGACCGCAGACAACGCCATGGAAATCCATTTCCCCGCTTCCCAGTCCATGAAAAACATACCTATTATGAATACCGGCAACGTTAAAAGAGCCGACCAGGTAAAGCGTCCTTTTATGTCCTGATAATGACTCGCCTGTAAATCAGCCTGTGCCTGCATGGGATCTTCCGCATCCATGATGAGGTCGTAACCTATTGCCTGAACTGCTTGCCTGAGATCATCCCTGGTTGTCACAGAAGGATCAAACTCAGCCCAGGCGGTCTGGGTGGCAAAATTAACCCCCGAGGCTTCTACTCCTTTGGTAGCGGACAGCATTGATTCAACGCTTGAAGCGCATGCGGCGCAAGTCATCCCGGTTACCGGAAATGACATTTTCACCAGTTCGGCACCATGATGGCTGCCAGATTCTGCAATAACTTGTTGTGTGGTCATAGTAATTTTTTTTGTAAAGGTACCCGCGACCCGATCCGGGAGTTTTACATGATTTCCGGTTCGTGTTATACAGTTTACTGCGCCTTTACAATGCCATTTTTGATCCGTTCACCCCGCAGAGAACGGAAATAGGAGGGGTTGAGGCCTGTTACTTTCTTAAATTGGCCGGAGAGGTGAAACGGACTGCTGTAGCCAACCAGATGGGCGATTTCATTCAGGGAATGATCGGTGTAGACGAGAAACTCCTTGACCCTTTCAATTTTGAGATTGATATAGAATTGCTCCAGGGTGGATCCTTCATATTGAGAGAAAAATTCAGCGAGGGAATCATAACTTTTATTGAAGCGGTCTGCTAAAAAATCAGACAATCTGATGGTGACATCCCGGTTGGCATTTATTTGAATTAAATCCTCCAGCGCAATCCTGATGTCCCGGAGAAGGGATTCCTTTTTTTCAGATAATAATTCAAATCCCAATCCGGAAATTAAACTCCGGACAAGTACCATCTCCGATTCACTTACGGCTCTCTGAAGGATCAGATTACCCAGTGATATTGCATCTATCCCGAAACCGGCAGAATTAAGTCGCTCCCTGATGGTATATATACATCGGTTACACACCATTCCCTTGATACTGATCTTTTGCATAATGCCCGTAATTTATTGGACAAATGTCGCTCAATACCGTCGGGGGTATGTTACATTAAAACGGTAATTCGTTACAGGATTATCAGATGTGATCGAGCGGACTCCTGAGGTCAGAGCTCCGGACTTCCCTGAACTGAGTAGGGGTAAATCCGGTCACCTTTTTGAATTGTGTGGAAAGGTGGGCCACGCTGCTGTAGCCGAGCCGGTAGGCGATTTCCTTGACGCTCAATTCGTCATAAAATAAATACTCCTTCGCCTTTTCTATTTTCTGGCTAATGATATAGTGTTCCAGTGTAATGCCATTTACCATTGAAAATAAAGTACTCAGATACTGATAATCATATTGGAGTTTGTCTGAGATATAATAAGACCAGTTGATGTTCAATTCAAATTGGTCATTATGATGGATGGCATCAATGACCAGCGTCTTTATCCGCTCCAGCAATATTCCTTTCGCATTATCAATTAACTCGAACCCATTGGATAACAGTCTGTTTTTGAAAGCTTCCAGCTGTTCGGGTTCCGGAGCTTTATTAAGCAGAATGGTACCTAACTGTACGGAATCTACGTCCATCCCGGCTTCACCGGCCATATTTCCCACGACCATGATGCACCTCGGACATACCATGTTTTTGATATAGAGCTTGCTGATAGACATACCCGTTAAATCCCTCCTGAGAAACATCGAAAATATACACTAAAAAACGTATTCAATTCCAGATGGCCGGGTACTTTTCTTCCATTGCCAGGACTTCATCCCTGTTCTGGTATACCGGTGCGCAAGTGTCTTCCTCATTCCATCCTGCCCGCCAACCAACCATTTTCTTCTGCGGTGCGTGTTGGTTATACACGTGACATGGCTGGTCACCCCGCTATTCGGAATGGGGAGCTGGTTAAGGTCGCAGAAGTGTTATGTTCCATTAAAGCAAAAGCAGTTATGAAAATTTTCAGCCAAATTTCGATCGTTGTCTTAGGTTTCGGATTGATCCTCGGGTGTGAGTCACCCGAACTTTCGCTGGTTGAGCCCGGCGGATTTAAAAGTGATGACCTTCCCCTCCAGGGAAAGGGTAAACCCATTCATGTTGCGGATGAAATTGTGCCGGAAAATTTCGTGGAGGTTATAGATAATCCGTATTTCCCGCTTACCCCCGGGGCTGAGTATATCTATCATGCGGAAACGGAAGACGGGTTAGAGGTAATCACCTCCACCGTCACACATGAAACACGGGTGATTATGGGGGTAACCACGCGGGTTGTTTATGTTGTCGAAATGCTGGAAGGCGAACTTATCGAGGAAACCTACGATTGGTTTGCCCAGGACATCCACGGGAATGTCTGGTATTTCGGAGAATATGCCATAGAATATGAAGACGGTGAGATAAGCACCGATGGATCATGGGAAGCAGGAGTGGACGACGCCCTGCCCGGTATCATTATGCTGGCAAATCCGGAAGTCGGACAAGCCTATGCGCAGGAACGGGCGCCGGATGTAGCGGAAGATATGGGCAGAATCCTGCATACTTCTCAAGCAATAACGGTCCCCTACGGAACATTCTCCAACTGTCTTAAAACAGAAGATTTCAATCTCCTGGAACCCGGAGAAAATGAGTTCAAATACTACGCCCCGGGACTGGGACTGATTCTCGAAGAGCAGCCTAAAGACGGACAAAAACGGGTGGAGCTCGTGGCCGTTTCCGGTATCTAGTACACCGGCCATGCAGGGAATAATTCCTTGCCGGACCTGGCAGGTAATAGTAATGACAAAAATTGGTCGGGTGAATTAGTCTATGCCCGACCAACCAATTCAGATTAACTTTCGTTTTGATGTAAAGGCTAAATAAAAGGTTATCACCGCCAAGGAAGAATACCGCCTGTTGGACGCCTGCCGAAAGGGGCATGGCAAGAGCCAGGAAAGACTCTACAGGCACTATTATGGCTATGCCATGGGTGTTGCATTGCGATACAGCAGAAATAAACAGGAAGCTGTGGAAATCGTAAATGATTCCTTCATAAATGTTTTCAGAAACCTTAGAAAATATTTACACCAGTCTTCCTTCAAGAGCTGGTTCAGGAGAATTGTTATCAACGCGTCCATTGATCATTTCAGACGTAATGAAAAACACTACCATTCCCTGGATATTTCCCATGCCCAGTTAACCCTGCAACCAGGCTCAGTGCTCGATGATCTGACGGCAGATGAAATCATACATCAGCTGCAAAAGATTCCGCCCTCGTACCGAATGGTTTTTAATTTATATGTTATCGAGGGATACAAACATGCAGAGATCGCTGATAAATTAAACATAAGTGAAGGCACCTCGAAATCGAATTTATCAATTGCCAGAAGCAAGTTGAAACGGTTGCTTATTCAGGAAGGTATTGTAGAACATAGCGCCCCCAATCATGGATGACAAAGATTTTGATAAGTATGTCAAGCATAAAATTGGTGATTATCAGCATCCCGACTTTGACGAGGATGCTTTTGCCTCATTTAAAAACAGGATGTCGGCGGAAGCACAAAGTCCGTGGTTTCGCACATACCGGAATGAATTAATCACGGCGGCAGCGATTTCCCTTATTGCCCTGATCTTTTTATGGCTACAGTCTGAAATGAACAAGAATACGGTGCAAAAACTATCCGGCCAGCTGACGCAGTTACAGGAACAGAACGACAAACTTCAGCTCGCCATGTCTTCCCTTGATCAGGCCCCCGACACCATATACGTCGTTGAGTCGGCCGAATCGGAAACAAACGATGTATTGGCCCGGCAGGTCATTCTCCTGCAACAGCAACTCAGAAATTCACGAGCAGCGGACGCAGCTCCTGTAAATACAGAAAAACAATTGGTCTATGCCGGAACCAGTGAAACCTTGCCGGAAGAAACCCTCCGATTTCTTGATAATAACCATCAGCTTGTCCGTAATGGCGACTATTACTTTATTCTGATTGATAAAAATTTACCGGAGAATGAGGCGCTCCCCTATCTTGAACGCAACAATGGTTTTACGCGCCATTATACCCTCACGGAATACGAATTCGTTCGTGAACGCCTGGATGGAAAACCCGATCTGAATACTGTGGTTATTACCCAATCACGTGAAGCAAGGCTGCCGGCCAAACTAATCCGGAGCATCGAAGATGAAAAATATGTGAAAGGGATCGGCATCGAGTTAGGTCCGGCTGCTGAAATATACCGCGCCATGTATTCTCCGGGTCGCGGCGGAGCTGCCTACGGTGTTGGGTTGCTGGCAAATTTCATTACCTCGCCGAGATTAAGCATTGAAACCGGCGCACTGCTGAACATGTCGGAATACGAATTTGATCCGGGAGAAGTCAGCAGGGTAAATATACCCCCGCCCGACCCGGCATACGGCAATTTTACAGGCATGGAGGTGAACGCTCAGTTCATAGAAATCCCGTTAAACCTGAAATACCGGCACCGGATATCGGCATCAACTCACCTGGTGGGAGGAATAGGATTATCATCGTTTCTGTATACCAAACAGGAATTCGAGTATCAATATAGTTTTGATACAAGCGAAGGGCTGAGCCTGCCGGTAGAAAAGCCGCTGCCAAGAAATAATCCTGCCTGGATGTCAGGCACGTTCAATCTTTCCCTGGGAATCAGTACCCGGCTCAATAACGGCAAGCGAATAGAAACGCAGGTATTTTATAAGCCAGGCATTTCTCCTGTCGGTAACGAAGATATTTCCATTCAGTATCTTGGGATCAGGGCTTCCTATATGTTTGATATAAAATAGGTTTTTGCCGTGGTCCTTTGAGGGATAAGTCTTATTTCAGGTTTCATGATCAATCCCACACAAACTTCCATGAGCCATCTCCTTGTCTTCTCCAGACAGTGTGAAAGACCCCCTTGTTCTCGGTGACCGATCCACTTGAATCAGGATAGGAGACCTCGTAGTATCCATAGGTATATCCTAAATCACCTGCCCTGGAAACATCTACAAAATCCGGTTTCCAGGTCAGGGTCACACCCTTGCTCCCCAGCGATTGTTCCCTGAAATACTTCGCCATTCCGGTCTTGCCGATGACCAGCTTATTGTTTCTCATCAACACCGCATCTTCCGCAGCATAGGCCAGGAATGCTTCTTCAATTCCCCTGGATTCTGCCATTTCAGCGAAATTTTTCTCCGCTTCCAGAATTTCCCCCTTCCATTTTTCCACATCCCCCTTTTCGTTATGGCATCCAAAAAGCAGGAAAATTACAGGCAGGATGATTTGATTGGTTTTCATGTTATATTGATACGGTTAAACGTGAGTTGATGGTCGTCCGGCTTCCAGATAAAGGTAGGTAATTACTCATTAAGAAGTTGCCTGTCCGCCCCATCGCATATCAGGAAGGATATCCGGACACTGCCCGGACACCACATGATTCTGGAATGCCCTGAAAAAATTAACTTGATGTCATGGATTCTATACTGCGTTCATTCGTCTTTCTATGTGCTTTGGCTTTATCTGTTATCCGTACAGATTGCATCGCTCAGAATAAATTCGATGTAGTGGTTTACGGGGGAACGTCCGCCGGAATTGCCGCCGCACTGCAGGTTGACAGAATGGGGCATTCTGTCCTGCTAATCGAACCTGGCAACCGGCTGGGCGGGTTAACCACTGGCGGACTCGGCCAAACCGATATCGGCAACAAAAAAGCAATTGGCGGCATCGCGCTGGAATTTTATCAGCACATCCGTGACTATTACAGCGAACCATCACACTGGAAATGGCAGGAGCCCGGCGAATACCGGGACGGTGGCCAGACCAGGACCTCTGAATCTGAATCCGCCATGTGGACCTTCGAACCTTCTGCCGCCCTGGTAGTGTATCACAACATGCTGGAGAATTCGGGGGTTGAAATAGTCTACAATGAGCGGTTGAACCGGTCGGATGGCGTTACTAAACAAAACGGCAGCATCCTGTCGATCGAAACGGAAAGCGGCCTGACCATCGAAGGAAAAATGTTTATCGATGCCACCTACGAGGGAGATCTGATGGCTGCAGCCGGAATATCCTATACCGTAGGCAGGGAACCTAATGCGCTGTATGGAGAAAGCCTGAACGGTGTACAGCCAAACAAGCTGAATACAAATTTACGTGGCGGGATTTCCATTAACGGCCGTAATCACAATTTCGTGCCAGGGGTTGATCCCTATGTGGAGCCGGGTAACCCGGAAAGCGGTCTTCTTCCCTACATTAATGCAGATGTCCCTGGCCTCGAGGGAACCGGGGATGATAAAATACAGGCGTACTGCTTCCGGATGACGCTGACCGACCATCCGGAGAACCGCATTCCTTTTAAGAAACCCGATGGGTACGATGAACAGAATTATGAATTGCTGTTTAGAAATTATGAGGCAGGATATAACAGGATTCCCTGGATAAATTCCTCCATGCCCAACCGCAAGACGGATACAAACAATGGTGACGGGTTTTCAACTGATTTTATCGGACAAAATTATGATTACCCTGAAGCCGGCTATGACGAGCGTGAAGCTATTATTCAGGCTCACCGGGATTACCAGCAGGGTCTTATGTGGACACTGGCTTATCACCCCAGGATCCCTGGCCACATCCGGGAAGAAGTTTCAAAATGGGGAACCTGTAAGGACGAGTATGAGCGTGAAGATGGCTGGCAGCAACAACTGTATGTCAGGGAAGCCCGCCGGATGATCAGTGATCTTGTCATGACGCAACACCATTGCGAAGGCCTGGAAACGGTTGAGGATGTCGTTGGACTAGCCGCTTATGGAATGGATTCCCATCATATCCAGCGGTACATCGATGCTAACCACTTTGTCCAGAATGAAGGAAATGTACAAAGCCATGTCAGAAGCCCTTATCCGATCAGCTACCGCTCAATAATTCCAAAGAAGGAAGAATGCACCAATTTGCTTGTACCGGTCTGCCTGAGTGCTTCCCATATGGCATTCGGATCGATCCGGATGGAACCTGTATTCATGGTCCTCGGGCAGTCGGCCGCGACCGCCGCCGCACTGGCAATAAGCCAGGAAATCGCACTTCAGGACCTGGATTATGAAGCATTGCGTGACAGGTTGCTGTCAGACGGTCAACACCTTGAATGGCAAACAGAATAGCCCGTTTTAATGAATCAAATGTTGAATCTGTGGTATCCCCTGCAGGGATATTTCTTTTCCGGAAGACATCGATTCGTAAATCCGGTCAATGATAAACATGTCCCTGGCTCCCATCTCACCCGGCACCAGGCAGGTGGTGTCGTTCCTGATATTCATTGAAAAAGCATCCATCTGACGGGCCTGCTGATTGACATGGGGCAGATTCATCGGTTCACCATTGATCTCTGCCGTCTGACCTCCGTACCCGTAGGTCGGGTGCATATGAATGGAATGGGTATCCGTTTTAAGACGCAGATCATCGTACGACTTTTCATAGCTGGTCTCCATCCGGTTGCTGACGCCGGATGGGAATTTAAACTGCCAGGTCAGGGTACCCTCCACTTCGTCGTAAAACGCACGGTCTTCGGTTATTTCCCGGGCAGTCACCGACAACGGCAATTCACCGCTGGTGTATATCGCGGCCTGCAGGCAGTAGATTCCCACGTCCATCAGAGGTCCCCCGCCCGCCATTTCCTTATCCAGTCGCCAGCGGGATGTATCCCTGAGCGGAAACCCGAAATTGGCCTCAATGTTGTTCAACTTTCCGTATACGTCCTGTTGCCCGATCCTCATCATCTCCAGGTGGTACGGATCGTAATGGAGCCGGTAGCCAACGGAAAGTTTTTTGCCTGCCTTTTTCGCTGCATCCACCATCCGCACGCAATCGGCATAACTTGTGGCCATTGGCTTTTCGCTTGTCACATGCTTTCCGGCCTGAAGCGCGCGAATGGTATATTCCGCGTGCATGTTGTTTGGCAACACCACGTATACGACATCTATATCATCGTTATTTGCGATCTCGTCGAAGTTGTCATAGTTATAAATATTCTTCTCAGGGATATTATACTTTTCTGCCCAGATTTGCTCTTTCTCAGGTGTGCCGGTGACGATACCGGCCAGGTAGCAGTGCTCCGTTTCCTGCAATGCCGGTGCGAGTTGTCCGCCGGCATAATTTCCGAGTCCAACCAGGGCAAATCCCAGCTTGTCGGTTTGCTTCTTACGGGCCGATACGTTGCACATTGGTAAGGTACCAAGGGCCAGGGAGCCCAGAGCGGCTTTTTGGAGAAAGGGTCTTCGTTTCATGAGGCGGTAGTTAAGGGGAGAATACTATTCCGGCCGGTCTATATCACGGCATAAGCTTCCCCTTAATTTCACATTATTTTCAGAGAATTAAAAGTCGGGAGGCGCCTCGGCGTACCACGGAGAATGACATGCCGGCCTTCCGGCCTCCATGACGGACGGCAATGCGAATTGCCAGGGTTATTTTAACACCATCATGGAGACCAGACCGGTTTATCGAGGTGGGCGGCTGACCGCTTACTTCAGCAGCCGTGCCCAGTACACCTTACCCTGGGAAACAATCCGGATAATATAGGACCCTTTATCAATGTCCCCAAGGTCCAGCGTATACTCATTCTCCCCGGACTGTAATTGCACGGGAAACTCACGAATGACATTCCCGAAATCATCCAGCAGGTAAAGGAGGCCATCCCCGTTCAACGGAGTGTCCAGGCGCACGTTTACCTGTCCGTCATCACCCGGGTTTGGATATATAATCATGGATGGCGCTGCTTCGGAAGGGGCACAATTGAGCAATATTTCCGAAAGGGTACATCCGGCCCCATTGTTTTCGATGGTTATGGACCCGGTAATGGTCCCTGATGTAAGCAGGTCATAGACCGGGCAGCAATCTGTCAGTACAGGGTTTTGTTCAATTTGTAAATCGCCATTTATGGTGGTTACACTTTCTATGCCGGATAGTGTAGTCAGGCCCCCGAAAAACAATGTCAATTCATTAAGGGTGGTCACACCTGCAAGAAAAGACAAGTCGGTATGATTGCCAGACTGACTGACGAAGACCCCATTCTCAGGGATTTTTCCGTTGAGCACGGAGTTGTCCGCCAGTCCTCCAATCCGCAGGGTATCCACATACGGAATCCTGGCCAGCCACGGGATGTCACTGGAAAAGAACGAATACAGATCGGTGGATTGGAAAAAGTTCATGGGGTAGGTTATCTCCGGCATATCCCCCGTATACCGATAATTCAGGCCCCTGATTCCCTTCACATGTTTCAGGCTGGCCAGGTTACTCAGGTCTGCAGAGTAGGAGATTCCATCACCCGCATTAAATTGCAGGTATCCCCCGATAGAATCCAGGTTCTGCAATCCGTCAAGCGGGTAGTGATATTCATACCCTCCGATATTCAGGTTTTTCCATACCTGCCTGAGCTGCGTCCAGCCGGAAATATCAATGACGCCAATGGGCATGGTAACGGTAAGATTGCCGGTCACTACTTCACAACTGAAGGTATCTGCCTCAGCCTGCGATCCGATGAGTATATCCCCCGTACAGATCTTGAGTTCGGGTTCCGGTGGCAGGCATTCGGTGGCCGAAGGCAGGCAGGACGGGGCGTTTCCCCAAATATAGAGATTGGTGAGAAGCGGGAGAATGGATTGCAGCGGATTACAAATTTCAAGCGCTGGATTATTCACAAGGTTCAGGTCATGGATCACCTCAAGCCCGGTGATGGCCCCGATATCGGTCAGAAGCGGATTATCCTGAATGGTCAGGCTGGTCGCTGAAGCCAGACCCTCCAGTCCGCCCAGGGAAGCCAGGCCCGGATTATTGCTGATCATAAGCATGCCATCCACCGACTCAAGGCTAGCGAGAGGTGTAAGATCGGAAATATCCGGACCGGAAATCACCAGATTCCCGCTATACGAGGTACAGGCAAAGGAATTCACCTGACTTTGAGTATTTAATCGCAACGTCCCGTCACATCGTGAGGGCTGGGCACTCAGATAATAAGGCGCCAGGAAGAACAAGGTAAGAAGTTGTAAAATGGTTTTCATGGCAATTGGGGTTTGGTTGGAATTAGTAAACTCTCTATAAGAATTTACGAATTTTTGCCCCATCAGAACATCCCTATTTTCCGGTAATCTTCACACACCGATACCACGTAAAGTACAGCAAAAAGTTTCCTGGGAGACAAACATCAGGACCGCCGGACATTCCGTATGCAGCAACCTGCAATTACTTCATGCGGTCTGTCCAGGCACTGGTGGCCCTGGCCAGCGCCGGGACCAGGCTGTCGGGACTCACTTTCTTTGGCCGTTTAAAGGAATGGTCGGCATGTTCATACATAACCATTTCAGCCTGTTCAAGACTATCGATCACGTGCTGTAATAATGCAGGAGTGGCCAGTTTGTCCCGGCTTCCCTGAAGGAAAAGCATGGGAACACTTACATCACGAAGGTGTGCGGCCCGTTTATCCGAAGGTTTACCGGGAGGATGCAGGGGGAAGCCGTAGAAAACTATCCCCCGGACGGAATTAGGCTTTTTCTCTGCCATCAGTTGCGAAGACATTCTCCCGCCGTACGATTTACCGCCCAGGATTAATGGTACGTCCGGATAATCAGAACGGGCCTGAGAAACCGCATCGCAAATGGCCTGCATCGCCTGTTTGGGAGATCCGGGGGCACGACGGCCGGCTTCCAGATACGGAAAATTAAACCGAAAGGTACCAATTCCTTCCCCTGCAAGCGCCCTTGCCAGCTCTTCCATGAACGAATGCTGCATACCGGCCCCGGCACCGTGGGAGAGTACCATAAGTGCCTTCATTTTTTCCGGGATCATGTAAATGCCGGACAGGGCAAGGGGTGATACCTGGGTACTGAATGTCAGTTCCTTGATTCTTGTTTCCATTCGTCCATTCCTTTACGTGCCACTGGCAATCCCTTACGTTCCCCGTACGCCGGCTTTGCCGATTCAACATACAGAGGTTTTATTTCAGCTTCATATTCACCGGGTCCCAATTCATGATTTTCTTTTCAAAATGACTGGTATTGCAGGCAAGCGCAGGAGCTGCTGCCCTGAACCCGAATTCCGCATCCTCCACCACCGGTTTTCCTGTTCGGATAGCATCGAAGAAATTCGTAAAGTGATCCAGGTGATCACTGTATCCCCGTGGTGCGCGGAAGACAACATCATCCTTCTTGGGCCTCATCCGCTGGGCCTCAGTCCACTTCTTCGCATACTCAGCCTGCATCTCCTCCTGCATTTTTTCTGAAAATGTAAACAGGGAATCGTACCCGCCAAAACCAGGCGCCGTGGGCATGATGCTGTGTTTAACAATAATATCA
Organism: uncultured Roseivirgaceae bacterium; assembly: GCA_964563925.1. Lineage (GTDB taxonomy): Bacteria > Bacteroidota > Bacteroidia > Cytophagales > Cyclobacteriaceae > JAUILA01. Next base: position 18,525 of record CAZLZD010000057.1, read on the forward strand.
TTACCCTCAACCGTGATCACCCCTTCTGAACCCACCATCTGAATAATTTCCTGTCCGCCTGTACCGCTGATAAAATTCACCTGCAGGGTCAACTGGAAGGCAGGATGTTCCGGGCTGTCGGGATACTGCATTACCCCTGACATCACATCGGGCATGTTACGGCCGTCATCCCAGTAACTGATCTGCCCGGTACTGTAGATGGTTTCAGGTCCTTTCGAGTTGGTCATAAAATGCGTGCCACTCAGCAGGTGAATGAATAAATCGCCGGCCACACCGGTCCCCACTTCTTCAAACGCGCGCCACCAGAAGAATTTTTTCGCATCAAATTCCATTTTCTCCGTCACCTCGATGAATTTATCCCAGTTGGTGGTCTCGGCACTGGCATCATTCGGGATGGTATATTGCCAGGCACCAATGGAACTCTGTCGGTCATACACCGCATTTACCATGTTCAGGTCACCAATTTCACCAGCTGCCAGCAGCTCCTTCGCCTTGGCGTACCCGATACTGCTGACCCGCTGACTGCCGACCTGCAGTACTTTCCCCGACTTCTTCGCCGCTTCAATGATCGGGTACCCTTCGCTTATTTCGTAGATCATGGGCTTTTCCAGGTATACGTGCTTGCCTTTGGCCAGGGCATCCAGGGTGATGCGCGAATGCCAGACGTCGGTCGTACAGACTAGCACCGCGTCAATGTCGTCACGGTCCAGCAGCTCCTTATAATTTCGGGTCGTATACAGGTCCTTCCCATGTGTTTCCTTTGCATTGGTTATTCTCCCGGTGTACAGATCACAGATGCCGGCCAGTTCGACCCCCGGTACTTCCAGCGCCGTATTCAGGTCAAAATGACCTTGCACCCCGTACCCGATCACCCCGATTCGTATGGTGTCATTCGCTGATACAGGTTTTTGATAACGGAGAACACGCTCTTCGGCCTTCTGCCGGGCCGCCATAGTAGCGATCGGGGCAGCTGCAGAAATAAGGGTGGTAGCGCCGATGCGCTGAAGAAACCTTCTCCGGGAGGTTGATTTATCTTTACTCATTTTCTATCCGTTAAATTTATGTATGATCAAAAGGCACAGTGGTTAATCCCCCTCTTTTCCGGGAAAACACTTTAGACTTTGAATATATGGATTTACCGGCAACGCTGCAATTCCGGAATGAAGTGAAGCGCGTTCCTGCTTCCGGTAATTAAATCAGGTTGTACGTTATGCCTTCACAATTAAAGTGTCAGAGAAAAGATACCTGAAATCATGAAGCTATCTGCTGAATATTTTCCATCTTCACAAAACCTTCAACACCCCGGTAACGATCAACCGATCATTAAAAGGCCATGAAAATTTTTCATTGCGACAACTGTCACCATACGGTCTATTTTGAAAATACCTATTGCGAGAAGTGCAATTCACTGCTTGGATATTATTCCGGTGCGTCAAAAATGGTGGCCATTGCAACGGCTGGAGGTTTATTCCATTCTCTCCGCAATCCTGAACAATATTTTCATTTCTGTGCCAATCACGCCTATGATGTTTGCAACTGGCTGATGACTTCGGAAGATCCAAACCAACTCTGCAGCTGCTGCCGGTTGAACGAAACGATCCCCAACCTCGATACGGAAGAGTTTCTGACAGCCTGGAGAAAACTGGAATTTGCCAAACACCGGTTAATTTACAGCCTTCACCGGTTCGGTCTGCCCCTGTATTCCAAAAAAAACGATGCCCGGAACGGACTTGCTTTCAGCTTTCTTTCCCAAAAGCTGCTGTCCGAAGACGAAACCTTGTACACGGGCCATGACAATGGCCTGATTACGATCCGGGTCAGTGAAGCCGATTCGGTAAACAGGGAACAAATCAGGAACAATATGCTTGAACCCTACAGAACCCTGATTGGTCATTTCCGCCACGAAGTGGGCCATTATTACTGGAACCTGCTCATACGCGACGACCCAAAACGGCTGGAGGGCTTCAGAAAGCTATTTGGAGATGATCGTAAAGACTATGCGCAATCATTAAAGGAACATTACGAGCGGGGGGCAGGGGATGACTGGCGTAATCGATTTATCAGTGCGTATGCCGGATCACATCCCTGGGAGGACTGGGCGGAAACCTGGGCTCATTACCTGCATCTGGCAGAGATCATGGATACGGCCCATTCTTTCGGGATGAAGATAAATGAACATTCGCAGGAAGGGAACAAAATTTTATTAAATGCCCCGTTCGATCCGTATGTAGAGAATGATTTTGATCGCCTTATCAAAGATACCATGCCGCTTATCTTTGCCGTAAACAGCATGAACCGTAGTATGGGTCAGCCCGATCTTTATCCGTTCGTCCACAACGATGACGTCATCCGGAAACTGAGGTTTATTCATGAATTAATCTGGGGTGTCCGACGCTAACACATAGATGTAACGAGGCAGCTGCCCTTTACTGTCTTAACGGGAATTATTAGGCAATTTTTCCTACCTTTTAGGTTCTGTTTAACCCTCATCATATACGGATGCTGAATAGTATATCCAAACTCATTTTCCTGACCTCGCTATGCATGCTGGGTTGTTCTTTGCCTGGCTGTGAAGAGCGCTCCTCCGGGACGAACCCGGCTGGCGGACCTGTTATCATGGCCTACTACGTCCCGGAACGTGACTACAGGCCTGCGTCCATCCCGGTCGAAAAGCTCACCCATATCATTTACTCCTTCACCCATGTGATCGACGGAGAGATGAAATTCAGCAAACCCGAAGAGGCCGGGCCCAAACTGGAAGCACTGGTCGCCCAGAAAGCGCGCAACCCTGACCTGAAAGTGATGATTGCCTGCGGGGGCTGGGGCGCCGACGGATTCTCCGACATGGCACTGACCGAAGAAAGCCGGAAGAAATTCATCATCAGCGCCCGCGATTTCATCGAAAAGTACCAGCTCGACGGGATGGATATGGACTGGGAATACCCGGGTATTTCAGGGGCCGGCACCAAGGCCCGTCCGGAAGACACGCAGAACTTCACGGCACTGATGAAAGGCCTGCGGGAAATGCTGGATTCATTAGATTCTCCAAAAGTCCTGACATTTGCATCGGCCGGATGGAAGCGTTATTACGATTTTGTCAATATGGACGAGGTGATGAAGTATGCAGACTATACCAACGTGATGACCTATGACCAGGTCTCCGGAGTTTCCCGGTACACCGGCCATCATACCCCACTTGGGGCGGTACACAGCGAGGATATTGCCGGTACTCCGATGCAGGCACACCTTGACAGTGCATATCAATCAGGGAACAGTCAGGACCCCGACCCCAGGTCCGTGGAAAAAATCGTGGATTTCCTGATCAGCGAGGGGGTCGACCCCCGGCAGATTGTGATCGGAGCTGCCTTTTACGGCAGGCTTTGGAAAGGCGTTCCGCCGGATAACAACGGGTTGTACCAGGAAAGCGGCGGCATCAAGACCGGGTGGATTGCCTATCACCGGATCCGGGAGACCATCGAGTCGGACACCTCCTATCAGCGTTTCTGGGACGAGGATGCCCGGGCACCCTATATGTACCGGTCGGCTGACAGCCTGATGCTGTCCTATGACGACACCGTTTCCGTGGCGCTCAAAACACAATACGCCATGGAAAAAGGACTGGGGGGTATTATGTTCTGGGAGCTGGGGAATGATACCAAAGAAACGGGGGGTTTACTGGATGCCATATATAGTGCTGCTTCTGAACGATAACCAGCCCCGGAAGCTGTACCAGATGTCGGAATCTATCGGGATCTGGAATCATTCCCTTACAAATTCGAGGACCGGCCTGTACAAACTGTCACTAACCTTTTGGTAAATATCATTATGTCCGAATCCATCCAGCAGGACAAGTTTTGATAATTCTCCGCTTGTCTTCTGCAGAAGTTCACTATGATAAAACGGGACCGTACTGTCGGCCCGGCTGTGCAAGTAAAGCACGGGCATATCCAGATCTGGCGCATCCTTCAGGTTATTCCACATATCAGGGTACAGCCACATCCAGTCAGGATCGGCCATCTCATGGTCGGCCATTAATGTCAGGATAGAGGAAAATGCAGCATGCACAATAATTTTATCCGGATGAGGATCGAGCTCCGCAGCCCGGCCAATGAGGGGTGTACCACCGAGTGAGTGTGAAAGTGCATATCTTTTTATTGCTTGTGGTGTCAATTCAACGAAACGGCCGTATGCCGCCTCCAGGTCTTCATACAGGCTGGTGGCAGTCGGTTCACCTGTACTGTTTCCAAATCCGGTATAGGTAAAAACAAACGAAGAATACCCGTGCATTTGTAAATAGTGCTGCGCATTCATCCACTCATAGAGGGTCTCGCCGTTGCCCATGCTTATGAAGAAGGCCGGGGCGGTATTACCTGCTGACAGGTAATTTGCCGTCAGCGTGCGATCGTCCAGTGAAATTGTAATGTGATCAAAGGCAAGGGTATCAAGATGGTAAGGTTGTTCAGGCCGCATGGCGATCAGCGATACCAGCTCGTTTGATTTTTCCTGTCGAATCATTAAAAAAGCAATAACCATCACTCCGACCAGTGCGGCTGCAATTATCCACCGTACTTTCATGACACTCTTTGTTATCGACTGAAAAACATTATCCCAATTCAATATTGATCGGTTCCTGGGCAGCGGTTTGGAACGGCTGATGGTAATACCGCTTGCCGGTGGCCTTATACAAGGCGTTCGCCAGGGCTCCGATCGCCGGGGGCAGTCCTGGCTCACCCAGTCCGGTGGGTGAGATCTCATTTTCCACAAAGAATACCTCGATTTCCGCCGGTGACTGATTATGTCTGATCAGCTTGTAGCCATCGAAGTTGGTCTGAACGGGTGTGCCGTTCTCAAAAGTAAGCTGACTGTACATAGCTGATCCGATACCGTCGACCACGCCTCCCTGTATAATGTTGATCGCACCTTCCCGGTTGATTACAATACCGCAATCCACGGCACACCACACTTTTTTAACAACCGGCTTATCATTCTCCATCACTACATCCATGACCTGGGCCACATACGAGTTATGACAGAAATACGCAGCCACGCCACGGTGTACCCCTTGCTTTTCCTGGCCCCAGCCTGATTTTTCCTTCACCAGTTTCAGCACACCTGCATACCGGTCGGCATCGTATTCATATTCTTCACCCACCGGGTTATTTTTAGCGCGGTCAAATAATTCGAGCCTGAACTCAATGGGATCTTTCCCGGCTGCTTCAGCCACCTCATCGAGGAATGACTGCTCCGCACCTGCGGTAAAATGTGACCTTGGTGCACGCCAGGCACCGGTGGAAATATTTGTTTCCGACAGGATTTTATCCGCCGAATAATTATCGACGGCTCCGGCAGGGAAACGATTGGGGAATACCGGTCCTTCGGGTAAACCAACACCTTTCACAGAAAAGGCGATCAGGTTGTTATTTTCATCCAGGCCTGCCTTGTACACCGACAGGTAAGGCGGACGGTACGTGCCCTGGGTCATATCATCCTCGCGGGTATAGATCAGCTTGACCGGGGCTCCCAGCTTTTTTGAAATAGCTGCTGCTTCCAGCCCGAAATGAACATACAGCCGCCGGCCGAAGCCGCCGCCGATGCGGGTCATATCTACGGTAATGTTTTCAACAGGGATCCCCAGTAATTTAGAGGCTGAATCCTCGAGTGCCTTGGGGGTTTGGGTGGGACCCACCAGCACCGCTTTATCCGCTGTTACATGCGCGAAAAAATTCATGGGTTCCAGGGTAGCGTGAGGAAGGAATGGCGAAGTGTAGGTTCGTTCAATCACCTTGGCTGCGGTGGCAAAAGCAGCATCCGGATCCCCATCCTTCCGGCTTTCCTCCACCGAACCCTTCATAAGGTCCTTTTCCAGGCGGTCGGCGTGCATGGATGAATTCTCGAGTTCACCGGTCGTTTCCCAGTTAGCCTGCAAAGCTTTTTTAGCCTTCATCAGTTGCCAGGTGGATTTACCCACGATGGCGATCAGTTGAGGGAAGGCATTCACATCACTCCATTGCGGATCCTCCACTGAAGTGTCTATAATAAAAGCATCCTGCACACCATCCATAGCCTTGATCTCAGCTTCATTGAAATCCTTCACCTTCATTCCAAAAGCAGGCGGGTGCTCGATCATTGCCAGCACCATGCCGTCCTGCTGGTAATCCAGGCCGAAGAGTGGTTTGCCCGTAACGATTTTTTTACCCTCCACATTTTTCTTATAGGTACCGATCAGTTTATAATCTTTTGGTTCCTTAAGCGGAAGTTCTTCCGGCACCTCAATCCCCACGGCTTTTGAGGCTATTTCCCCGTATCCCACTTTTCGCTCGCCGTTGATCTCGGTTATCATGCCATCACTGGCTGTCACCTTATCCACACTTACACCCCATTCCTTCGCGGCTGCTTCCATGAGCATTCTCCTTCCGGCCGCTCCCGCCATACGAAGGGCATCCCAGCCCAGCATGATGGAAAGGCTGCCGCCTGCGAATTGGGGATTTTTGAAGGCATCTTCATCCAGGGAGCCCTGCTCGACAATCACATCTTTCCAGGGAACATCCAGTTCCTCTGCCACGATCATAGGCATCGAGGTCATGACATTCTGACCTATTTCAGGGTTTGGAGAATAAATTTTAACCAGACCCGTATTGCCAATTTCAATGTAGCCATTGATATCAAACCATTCATCCGGTACAGCAGCTGCAACGGCTTCGTTGGAGGCAGGCGTACATCGGGTGAACCAGCTGAACCCAATCAGCATGCCCCCGCTGGTGGCAGCAGAGATTTTCAGAAAAGAGCGGCGGTTATGGTGTGTTTTAACAAGCTTCATGTTACAGGGAAATTTGGATTACGAATTGGCAGCCGCATTTTTAACGGCCTGTTTGATACGTACATAGGTACCGCACCGGCAAATATTGCCGGACATGGCGGATTCGATCTCCTGATCGGTCGGATTTGGATTCTGTTTAAGCAGGGAAGCAGCACTCATGATCTGACCTGCCTGGCAATATCCGCACTGGGGAACATCAGCGTCCAGCCAGGCTTTTTGTACCGGGTGGTCACCGTTTTCGGACAAACCCTCGATGGTGGTAACCGGCTTGCTGCCTATTGCAGAAACGGGCATCTGGCAGGAACGTACTGCCACACCGTCAAGGTGGACCGTACACGCCCCGCATTGGGCGATTCCGCAACCGTATTTAGTGCCTACCAGGTTCAGCTCATCCCGTAATACCCAGAGCAAAGGTGTATCAGGAGCCACATCCACCGTGCGGGATGCTCCGTTGATCGAGAGGTTAAATTCAGCCATAATAAAGAATATTGGAAATGTATCATGAAATTACATAAAATTTCTGTCTTTTATCTTCGTCTGATCGGGCAGAGTTGTGAATTAGTAAATATTCATCTCAGGCTAAAGTTAATTTCAAGCCAGATATTTCCTGCTTTCTTGTTATCTAATCAAAGGCATATAACTCAATTACCTCATGCCCATTTCATCAAACATATCAGACAAACTGCTTCCACCATTCGCCCGTGGCAGCATCGCCAGTAATAACCTCACCCAGGGCGGGCGTTTTATAGTTTAATCCCTTTCGTTTCGCATACTTCACAAATTCCGTCACGGGCTCATACCAGGCGTGTTGATAGGAAAGGTTAAAGCCACCCCAGTGTAGGGGAATTCCCAGCCGGACTCTGGCATCGATGGCCGCATTCACACTCTCTTCGGGAAACATGTGTATATCCGGCCAATCCACGCAATATTGTCCGCACTCCATAAAACCCACGTCAAAAGGCCCCAGGTTTTCTCCGACATCCCTGAAATGCTCCCCGTAGCCGCTGTCCCCGCTGAACCAGATGTTCTCATCAGGGGTCCTGAAAGCCCAGCCTCCCCAGAGGCATTTTGCCATTGAGGTAAGTCCGCGGCCTGAAAAATGCCGGGTTGGGGTAAACGTAATTTGAATATCGTTAAAGGTGGCGGACTGCCACCAGTCAAATTCCTCCACCAGGTCTTCGTCGATGCCCCAGCTAAGCAAATGACGCTTCACCCCGAGGGATACGTAATAGGCCTTCGTTTTTGCCTTTAGCAACCTGATACTATTCAGGTCCAGGTGATCATAATGATCGTGGCTGAGCAGCATCAGATCGATCTCAGGTAATTGATCGATCAGATCCAGCGTATTCTCTGAAAACCGCCGGGTCTTGACCGGGGCGATCGGCGAAGCATCGTCACCGAACATGGGGTCGATCAGGATTGTTAGGTCACCCAACCTCATCAGGATTACGGAATGTCCGTACCAGACAAACTTTACATTAGCGGATGGTTCCAGGAATTTATCCAGCTTCAGCGGGAGAATCGGAAGGCTGGAATCGGGATATCCTTCCTTATGCCCTTTTATTTGTTTACAGAGAATGCCGGGCAACTGCTTCCAGTCGATACCGGTCTGAGTCTTCACCAGGTTCGCGAAGGAGCCTCCGTGCCAGTTGGGGGATTGCTTGTAAACAGACTTCCAGGCATCCGTAAGTTTACCACCAAATTGCCTTCTGTTCATTCTGCTGCGCTGGCTTCGACCGGGCTATCCTTATACAGCCAGGTAATGAATAATTTATACCCTAACGATAAAATAATGGCACCGGTAAACAGCCCGATAAACCCGGAGAAAATGAACCCTCCGACCACCCCCAGGAAAATAACCATCATGGGAACCGGTGCTCCCTTTCCCAGCAGCATGGGTTTCAACAGATTATCGGAAAGCCCGGCAAGGATGAGGTAGAC
>CAZLZD010000058.1:0-19272 GCA_964563925.1 uncultured Roseivirgaceae bacterium
GTCTACCGGCTCATCCGGACCCGGCATTGCCTTAAAAGGGGAGGCGCTGGGCCTGGCGGTCATGCTTGAATTGCCGTTGGTCGTTGTAAATGTGCAGCGGGGCGGACCTTCTACCGGGCTGCCTACCAAAACCGAACAGGCAGACCTCCTGCAGGCACTGTACGGACGGCATGGTGAGGCTCCCATGCCGGTTCTGGCTGCGGCTTCCCCCAAGGATTGTTTCGAGACCGTCTATGAGGCTGCCAGGATTGCTGTGGAGCACATGACCCCGGTAATCCTCCTTTCCGATGGTTATATTGCCAATGGGGCCGAGCCCTGGAAATTCCCGGAAAGCAGTGACCTTCAGGAAATAAAAGTTTCCAGGGTCCCCGATAACGGGAAAGCATTCAGGGAATCGGCCTACCTTCCCTATTACCGGGACGACAAGGAAGTTCGTCCGTGGGTGGCGGCCGGAGAAAAGGGCCTGGAACATCGGATTGGCGGACTGGAAAAAGAGCTGCTGACCGGGAATGTGAGTTACGATCCGGTCAATCATGAAAAGATGGTCCATATCAGGGAGCGCAAGGTAGACCTGATCGCAAAGAATATCCCCCGCCAATCGGTCAATCGCGGCGAAGAAGGTGCTGACCTGTGTATCCTTACGTGGGGATCCACCTACGGAGCAGTGGAAACCGCCGTACGGGACCTGGCCGGGGAAGGCCTGTCGGTCGCGCATGTCCACCTTCGTTACATCCATCCGTTCCCGGAAAACATGGAAGAGCTGCTTCGCACATTCGGGAAGATTATTGTTCCTGAAATGAACCGGGGACAGCTGGCCATGCTCATCCGTGACCGCTACCTGATTGATGCCCGTCCACTCAGCAAGATGAAGGGGTTGCCGTTTACCGTAGATGAAATCAAAGAAGCCATTCAAACTGAATTGTCATGATCAAGCCAAAACCCATAAAGAAAAAATCGGAAACGTTGAACGGGCTGACCCCGAAGGATTTTGCTTCGGACCAGGACATCCGCTGGTGCCCGGGATGCGGGGATTATTCCATTCTCAAGCAGGTACAAAGCGTCCTGCCCGGATTGGATGTGGCCCGCGAAAAAACCGTATTCATTTCAGGTATAGGGTGTTCGTCGCGTTATCCCTATTACATGAATACCTATGGGATGCACGGAATACATGGACGTGCCATTGCCATTGCCAGCGGGGTAAAGTCATCCAACCCGGACCTTGATGTCTGGGTGATCACGGGGGATGGTGACGGATTATCGATCGGCGGTAATCACCTCATTCACGGATTGCGTAAAAACTTCAACCTGAATATCCTGATGTTCAATAATGAGATCTACGGGTTGACCAAAGGACAGTATTCTCCCACATCACCTGCCGGGAAAGTGACAAAATCCACGCCGTTCGGTTCAGTGGATAACCCGTTCAATCCGGTGGCCCTTGCCCTGGGTGCGGAAGGAAGTTTTGTGGCGCGGGGCATTGATCGTAACCCGGTGCAGTTACGGGAGATCCTGAAAGCTGCCCATGCGCACAAGGGAGCCAGTTTCGTTGAAATTTACCAGAACTGCAATGTATTCAATGACAAGGCATTCGACCTTTATACAAATAAGGATACGAAAGCCGCTCATGTAGTCGACCTGGATGAAGGCAAGCCGCTGGTATTTGACAACGGCACGAAAGGGATTGTGCTGGACGGCTTCACTCCCCGGATCGTGGAGCTGGAGAATTTCTCGGAGAATGATTGCTGGATACATGATCCGACCGACAAAATAAAAGCTTCCATCCTGTCCCGATTCTTTGATTACACGGTAGTGAAAGGCGGACTTCCCCGTCCTTTCGGTATATTTTACCGGGAAGATCGGGCCGTTTACGAGGATGTGCTGGAGGGTCAGATTCGCGATCATGCACATGAAAAGGCAGATCTGGATGAATTGCTGCGGGGGCCCAACTGGTGGCAAATTTGAATATAAAGGAGGGACGGGAGGTGAATTATCAGGTTCTTAGTATTTTTAGCCGGTAACATACCAAGGACCCACATGCAGGACATGCCACTGGTCACCAAAGCCTCAGGCGAGACCGCCCCTTTTTCCGAAAAAAAACTGACCCGGTCACTGGAAAGGGCCGGGGCAGGACCGGACCTTATTCAACAAATCGTGCGGGAGATCGAGGAAGTGCTTCAGGAGGGAATGACCACCCAAAAAATTTACCAAAAGGCGTTCTCATTGCTGCGGAAGCAATCAGGAAAAGCGGCTGGCAGATATAAGGTTAAGCAGGCACTGATGGAACTGGGGCCGACCGGCTATCCCTTTGAAAAATTTGTTGCTGAAATTCTCGAATACCAGGGTTTTCGTACAAACACCGGAGTAATTGTACAGGGACACTGTGTAACTCATGAGGTGGACGTGGAGGCGTGGAAAGATGACCGGCATTTTATGATCGAGTGTAAATTTCATAATCGTCCAGGCTATAAATGTGATGTGAAGGTCCCTCTTTATATTAAATCCCGCTTTGAGGATGTTCGTAAAGAGTGGCTGAAGCACAAAGATCATAAGGATAAATTCCATGAAGGCTGGATCGTGACCAATACCCGGTTTACGGAAGATGCCATCCAGTTTGGAAAGTGTTCAGGGCTGCGTCTGATAGGGTGGGATTATCCGGAACAGGGAAGTTTGAGCGACCGCATAAACCTGTCAGGGCTTCACCCTCTTACCTGCCTGGATTCGCTGGCCAAGCACGAAAAACAGGAGCTGCTTGAAATGTCGGTGGTCCTTACACGCGACCTTTACGAAAATCCGGCCCTGCTGGAGAAGATCGGTCTCAGTTCGGCACGCGCCGACAAGGTGAGCCGGGAGGCCCGTGAAATTTGCAGTCCGGCAGAGAAATAAAAACACTATGTGGAAGAAAATAGTATTCGGGTTTCTGATTTTACTCATCACGATCCTTTTGGCAGGCACAGCCTACTACTTCCTATTTCTGTATGACCCTCCACCGATTTCGGAAGAAGACCGGAACAAGGTTAGCCTGATGCCTTTGCCTGCTTCCCTTAAAATCCATAATGGCAGTCTGGATATTTCAGAAGGCTTGAACATCACACTTCCGGACAATGATGACGGTCGCCTGGCGGGATTCCTGGACCGGCGATCCGGAGTCCTGAAGCCTTCCCCGGACGGAGTTGCCCTGATCATCGGGATTGCGGAGGAATCTGCCGGCGGACCGGTCAGGGTGCATGAAGATGAATCCTATTCGCTGGAAATAAAGGATGAAATCAGGCTGCAGGCCCGGACGGTCACGGGTGCCCTTCGGGGATTGTCGACCCTGTACCAGCTGATTTCCCAGGCGACCGGCGGGGAAATTCCGGCCATGTCCGTCAACGATTCCCCGCGATATTCCTGGCGTGGCCTGATGCTTGATGTCAGCAGGCACTGGATGCCGCGGGAAATTGTTTTTCGAACCCTGGATGCCATGGAACTGGTGAAGCTCAATGTGCTGCACCTGCACCTGTCGGACGACCAGGGTTTCCGGGTGGAAAGCAGGCGCTTCCCCCGATTGCATGAGGCAGGTTCCAACGGTCATTATTATACCCGGGAGGATATCCTTGCGATTATCGACTATGCACGCGACCGCGGAATACGGATCGTACCTGAATTTGATTTACCCGGGCACTCGAAGAGCTGGCAGATTGCCTACCCCCGCCTGGGTATCCCCGGTAATTCAATGCAGTTCGGCAACAGGCAGGGCCTGGTTTTTTCCGCCCCGGTAGACCCGACCAGTGAATATACCTATGAATTCCTGGATGCATTCATCGCTGAAATGACTTCCCTGTTCCCGGATCCTTATTTCCATATTGGTGGTGACGAAGTGAATCCGGTTCACTGGTTGGAGAATGATTCAATCCGTGCCTTCATGGAGGATAATAACCTGAATGATGCCCACGCACTGCAGACATATTTCATCAACCGGATGAATAATTTGATTGAAAAACACGGCAAGGACATGATTGGCTGGGAGGAGATTTACCAGGAAAACCTGAGACCGGAGATTGTGATCCAGTCCTGGAAGAGCCAGAAGTCGCTTGTGGAGGCGGTACGCGGAGGATCGCAGGCAATATTATCGGCCGGGTATTACCTCGACCTGATCCAGCCGGCAGGGGCGCATTATGCGGTGGATCCCGCGGTAGTCCCCAATGCCGTGACGATCAGGCCTGATTCCGGTCAATGGAAAATGTATGACCTGACGTTAAAGGTCGGGGATAGCCCTGTTCAATCGAGGTTGCTGATCTTTGACCGGAACCCTGCGGAGGTGTTCGGGGTGATTTCGACCCTGGATCAGATGACTTCCTTTACGGGAGGGACCCTCACCAGGGGGTCGCTTATGTTCACCATGGATTCTCCATTCGGTACGCTTGACTTTGAGGGCGAACTAACTGGGGACTCGATCCGGGGGGAGATGTCAGTTGCCATGATCTCCTTTGAGGTGGAAGGGTTTCAAACCGGTGGATCCGGTATGCCGGGCGGAGAGCCGTTGCCTGAAATAGAATACCTGCCACCGTTGACCGACGAAGAAAAACCACGGATACTTGGCGGTGAAGCCTGCATGTGGTCTGAATTTGTGGGACCGCAAAACGTAGAAAGCCGAATCTGGCCGCGAACAGCCGCCATTGCAGAGAAATTTTGGAGTCCGGCTCGCCTGACCACGGATATTCCTGACATGTACCGTCGTCTTGAGCACATGGATGCCATGCTTGTACGTGCCGGGTCGATGCACAGAAAAAATGCGCAGGACCTGATGCAGGGAATTTGCGAAGGCCCTTGTCTTGAATCTTTGAGAAACCTGGTGCCCGTACTTGAGGAAGTGAAATATCATGCCCGGATGGCCGGGCTTGTGGAGCTCGACTCATTCTATCTTCCTGACTTCCCCCTGGACCGGCTCGTAGATGCGGTGGCACCGGAAAGTTTGGCGGCCCGTACTTTCAATGAAGATGTGACAAAATGGAAGGATCATCCGGAAAATGATTCCTTGCGCCAGTCGTTGCAGGAACGCCTTGGAACCTGGCACGATGCGGCCAAGTCGTTACAGTCTTATGTTAACTCCAATCCGAAACTCGAAGATGTGGGTGAGCTGTTGCCGGCGATCGAACAGGCAACCGGGGCTGCCTTACGAATTCTTGAAGGGAAGAGCGGTACGGAGGAAACAGATGCACAGGAGCTGCTTTCCTACCTGGAAAACGGCCAGGGCTATGTGGTGGTGGCGATCACGCCCGGGTTAAGGCAGATTCTTGAATGATACGATTCCTGATATTTCCTGGATGTATTGAGGTGACGGATTTCAGCATCATCCCGGAGAACAACATTCAGGCGGACTGGTTTGAATCGTTCGTTGATTTTGGTCCCGTGATTTTTGTAACCAGGTTCCCAATGGTAAGGCCCTGAACGATGATGCTAAAGATCACGATCACATAAGTTATGACCAGAAACAGGTCACGATGCATCTGAGTGGTTAATCCGAGTGCCAGTGCAATCGAAATGCCTCCCCGCAACCCGCCCCAGGTCATGATCAGGTTGGTCCTCGGAACGAAATTCAGGCGCTTCTTGAAAAAATTGATCGGCAGGAGAAGGGAAATGTAACGGCAGAGCAGCACAACAGGGATCGCAATCAATCCGGCTACCAGGTAGGTTGACTCGAGGGTCAGTACCAGCAGTTCCATCCCGATCAGGATGAACAGGATCGTATTGAGCAGAATATCGATCAGTTCCCAGAATTTATCCACATAGGTCTCCGTGACGTCCGACATACTGGAAGCCCGTGCCCGGTCGTTGCCGACCATCAGGCCGGCGGTAACCATCGCCAGCGGGGCGGAAATGTGAAATTTTTGAGCAAGCGCCGTTCCTCCCATGACCAGGGCGAGGGTGATAATCACCTCGACATCGTAATCGTCAATGGATCGCATAAGCTGAAAAGCCAGCCATCCCAGGGCAACGCCCAGGGCTATACCGCCAAATACCTCCAGGCCGAATAATTCGATCACGTCGATAAACTCGACCTGGCCCGGTTTGGAGGCAATCTGGAAAAGGGTAAGAAATACAACCACACCCACCCCGTCGTTGAAAAGGGATTCCCCCACAATTTTGGTTTCCAGGATTTTGGGAGCTCCGGCTTTCTTCAGAATGCTGAGAACGGCAATCGGGTCGGTAGGGGAAATCAATGCTCCGAAGAGCAGGCAGTAAATGAAACCGACTTCCATGCCGAGGGCCATCAACACCAGCCAGACCAGGGTGCCTACCAGGAAGGTGGAGATCAGGACTCCCAGCGTGGCGAAGGCGAGTACGGGACCACGCTGTACGCGCAGCTGTTCAAAGTTGGTGTGCAGGGCACCGGCAAACAGCAGGAAGCTGAGCATGCCATCCAGCAATACGGTCTGGAAATCGATGCTCCGGATAATTTCCACCTCCCAGTCCAGCAGAGTGTCATCAAAATAGGAGACCCCAAGAACCGCCATGGTGAAAATCAGTGTAATCACCATCAGGCCTATGGTGGTGGGAAGTCCCAGGAAACGGACATTCACATAGCCGAATAAGGCGGCAAGGACAACAAGAACGGTAGTTATCAGGAAATAATCCATGTCAGTAGTGGTTCGGGATTCGGATAAATATAATCACTCCTTTTCAATACTTAACCTACAAACAGAATAAGCTCAAATTGGTTAATCAGGCATGGGCAATGAAAAACATCCTCTTAGCGAACGGGAAATTGACCGGATCATTGGCATGGCCTGGGAAGACCGGACGCCGTTTGAAGCGATCGAATTTCAGTTTGGTCTGGGAGAGGCGGATGTCATCCGGCTGATGAAAAAGGAGATGAGCCTGCGTAACTGGAAGAAATGGAGGGCCAGGGTGCAGGGCAGAAAAACCAAACACCGGCAGTTGCGAAGAAAAGGTACCAAAAGGTTCAGGTCGAAAGCACAACGTCATATCACCCAAAACCGGATTTCAACCAAGTAGAAAGACAAAAAAAGACCGCACACTGCATGTCCTGCCATGTGGGCAGGCATCACGCCGTGTGCGGACTACTTTAGTTACTCAGCTATTCTGACTGACTCCAGGGAGGGGCAATGTCATTGGAACGGGCGTAGGCAATTAGCTGGCCCATGTGCTCTTCGCAGTGCCCGAAGGCGATGAGAAGCGCAGCCCGTACTGTCATTTGCTGACCGAAAATATCCTTGGTTTCGTTCAGACGCTCGTCGGGGATACTTTTAATGGCATTCATCATATGCGTATACGACTTCTTCAATGCCTCTATGGTAGCCTCTTTGCCTTTCACGGTAGACGCCATGTTCCTCGGGTCTATACCTTCCGGCATATTTACCCCGACCAGGGTCGGGAAAAAATAATTGGCACCGGCAATATGAAAGATCACGCCTTTCACATCACGTATTCCTTCCGCGGGACTCCAGTCATAATGATCTTCCGGAATCGCCTCGGCGAGGCCGATCACTTTTTCAGAATTTGCCTGCACCATGGCGGCAAGATCAGATTGAAAGTTCTGTCCGAATCCAGCCAACGGTATCAGGACAAGCAGTAGGGGTATGATTTTTTTCATTGTTGATTAATTTGGTGTTGAACTAATTAAATTACCTGAATTTATCGTAAGAAACTAATTATATAAGGCTCATTGATAGGAGTTTGTCACCGAAATGTAAATGACCGGAAGAATTGAAACCCTTCGTGCGGTGATTCGTTTAAGGCTATTTGATCCTATCCTGCTTTGAGACGTGAAATAATCTCAGTCGTTCGTGTTTGCCCCGCAGATCGGCGAGCCCGCGGTCATTGATCTGGTATTCATTCTCCAGCTCCTTCCTTATCGGCCCGATCACCTCTTCCGATACCAGGAGATTAACATTATGTGTTTTGCACTGGCCCTGAATCCGGGAGGTGGCGTTCAGCACATCACCGATGAACAGGATGTCTTTTTTCAGCGTCCCAATCTCGCCAATAGAAACCGGTCCGCCGTGAATGCCGGCCCTGAACCGGGGAAGGAACCCGTATTCCTTCTCGTATTTCTCCCGGCGGTATTCAATTTCTTCCCGGATTCCAAAGAAACACCGGATACTTTCCGCCCCGCGGCTGGCCGGCCAGGATACCACCAGTTCATCCCCGACATACTGATAAATGGTACCCCAGGATTTAAGCACCGTGTCGCTGATGTCGCTGAAGAACCTGTTCAGGAATTTAAAATACTCCACATGTCCGAGTTGCTCGGCAATGGTGGTCGACCCTTCCAGGTCAAGGAACATAAAGATTCTGTGTTCCACTTCCGAGGTATGATACCGGCCGGTGAAGAAACTCCAGAACACCCCGGCACCGACGTTATCTGAGACTTCAAGGATGAACAGGCTGAGAATGGTAATAAATCCCACATAAATGATGATACTCCAGAAAGCAAAGTTGTTAAAGAACACTACGGTTCCGGAAAGAACGTCAGCATGAAAAACGGGCAGATTCAGGGTGTTTGCGGTGGCAATAATCCCGGCCGTGAGGATAGTGAAAATGATAATCACCAAAAAGATGAATGTTTTTGCGAAGAGTATTTTCAGGAAGGATTTTTTTATAAGCTTCTTATTGATAAACAGGATATCCAGCACGATCACCAGGGCACCGGCAAAAAAACTGACGATGGTAATCGCAACCAGGTTGCTCGTAAAATCATAGGCCACATTGGTGCTGGGATAGGTCTTTGCAAATCCCAGAATCCCGCGTTCGAGCAGGGCAAATATCACTCCCCCAACCATCCAGAGTGTAGCAAAGGCGAGTACTTTTCGCAAATTACGGCGGAAGGCTGGCCGCATTTCTATTTTAATGAAACCGTGGTGGTTCCTGCTCCTTTAAGACTTATATCGACAGGAACGTTGGTTTTCCAGGCGCCGCGGGTAAAATCCGGTACATCGACAGACTGTGAGCGATTGGCCACAGAGTGTTCACTTAAGGGGGCTATGGCGCTCCACAATGCGGCATCATAGACATCCTGGTCCAGGGGGAGTCCATTCCGAAGGCAATCTATAAGCCGCCAGTCCATGATGAAATCCATACCTCCATGTCCGCCAACCTGTTTGGCCAGTTCGCCGACCTTTTTCACAATTTCCGGCTGGTAGGTATTTTCAAATTCTTTCATTTCCTCTTCACCAGCCCAGGAGTGACCTACCGCGATGCGGGCCGGCGAAGGCCACTTTCTGGCCATTGCCCTGGACCCGCTCACAAGGTGAATGCGGCTGTAGGGGCGGGGCGAACTCACGTCGTGCTGGATCATCAGGCTCCGGCCATTTTTGGTCTTGACCAGGGTGGTATTCATATTACCCCGAAAGTCTGCGTTGGCATAACCGGTATAGAAAGGATCGTCAGCCGCCAGGGTTTTTGCATGTGCTCCCATATTGAAGTCATTACTGGAAAGCGATGTCAGGTAATCCATCTGGTCCCCGCGGTTGATGTTCATGATCTGACAAACCGGACCAAGTCCGTGGGTCGGGTACAGGTTTCCGTTCCGATGGGCATTCTCCTTCAACCTCCACATTCCCTGGTAACCCTCCTTGCTGAAATTAAGGTCAATGAGATTATGGATATAGGCTCCTTCAGCGTGTACGATATCTCCGAAGAATCCCTGCCGTGCCATGTTAAGGGTGAGTAATTCGAAGAAATCATAACAGCAATTTTCAAGCATCATACAATGCTTCCTGGTTTTCTCCGAGGTCTCAACAAGTTGCCAGCACTCTTCCAGTGTACGGGCCGCAGGAACTTCGACCGCTGCGTGCTTGCCCTGTTCCATGGCATAAACAGCCATTGGCGTATGCCACTCCCAGGGGGTGGCGATATACACGAGGTCCAGGTCATCGCGATCACACAATTTTTTCCAGTCATAGGCCGATCCGGAATACAATTCCGGTTTATGCCGGGTATTTTTGAGTATTTCGGCCGCCGCCTTTGTTTTTTCCTCCCTCAGATCACATAAGGCTCTGATCTCCACTCCATCGATATAGCTGAGCCGCTTCACTGCCCCGGGCCCGCGCATACCCAGCCCGATGATTCCCACGCGCACCGTGTCAAGGCGTGGAGCCCGGTAGCCCGACATATTCTGACCTTCTGCCGCCTTGTACCGAAGCATCGAAGCGGTTGTATTCTCCTGGGCCCACACCGGCGGACTCACCAATGCGAGTCCGGCCAGCGAACCCATTTTCAAAAAATCGCGACGTTTATTTTTCATGGGAGTGTGATTTAGTAATTGGATATGACGTCTCAGAGGATAAAGAAACGAAAAATCCTTAACCACTCCCACATTCTGGCTGGTATTTGCGTCAATCGCAAAATATTTAAATAGGGTGCGGCGTATTGTGCATTATTCTCCCCGGAATTATGCATATCTTGATTTACCATATACCTGTCAACCATGAAATTAACACAATCTTATTTGCAGGAATCCCGCCGGATGCGGGTCCCGCTGAGTATTCTCATGTCTGTGCTGATCCTGATGGTTTCAACCCAGTGTACAAATTACTACCAGGTAAAAACCGAAGAAGAGGAGGAAGAAAAGCGGGAGGCATTTACCAAAGTGCTGAACCAGGATAAGTATTTTATCGTATCCTCCGGTGCGCAGAGGATGCTGGCCGAAAATATTGAGTTCGGTGATAATCAGCTGACCATGCAGCTTTCTCCTGTTCCGGCCTGGATAGATTCACTCTACAGCCATCACATAATGCAGGGAAAGAAGAGATATTATGGAGCGGAGGGGAAGAAAATTCTCAATGAGGTACGGATCGCGCTCACTGACACCCCGCTTGAAGCTGGCGCCCTTACCGTGCCGCTGTCAGCGGTGTCCAGGGTGGATATTATTCAGCATGATGCCGGACGTGTCGTACTCACCTACCTCGGTGTAATCGTCGGTGCCTTTGTACTGGTGGTTATTATCATCGCACTGACCAAGAGCTCATGTCCGTTTGTCTATTCCTATGACGGCGAGAATTATTCCCTGGAAGGGGAGGCCTTCGGAGGGGCGATTTTTGCCCCGGTCGAGCGCGATGACTACCTGCCGTTACATGCTCTGAAGGCTGTGGATGGCGAATATTTATTGAAAATCCGTAATGAACTGAAGGAGCGTCAGTTCATCAACAATGTTTCTTTGCTCGTGGTGGACCGCCCGGAAAATGCAGAGGTGATGACCGACCGGCATGGAAAAATTTATTCCGTAACAAACCCGAAAGGACCCGTAGTCGCGGTATCGGGGAATGGGGCTGAACTCAGGCCTGATCTCTTTCAGCGTGACGACCAGGTATACCGGTTTGATGACCCTGCCCCGGAGAGCGCGGTGGATGAGGTGAAGCTTACATTCAGGGTACCTGCGGATGTACGCGGGGCGAAGCTTGTCCTCAATACCAAGGGATCACTGTGGCTTGACTACCTGTACGGGGAGTTCATCGGGAAATTCGGCAACTATTATAATGAATGGGCAGAAGGCCAGAAGACAAAGTCCCGTGAAGAGCTGGAGACATGGTTTTTTGAGCAGCATCTTCCCCTGAAGGTTTCGGTCTGGTCTGGCACGGAGTGGCGTTATGTGGATTATGTCCATTTGATCGGTCCGCTTGCTGACGAACGGGATGTGGTTGTTTCACTGGACAAGTACCTCACCCCGGGGATGAAACAGGTGGAAGTGAAAATTGAATCCGGATATATGTTCTGGGACCTTGATTATGCAGCCATGGATTTCTCGGAGAATATACAACTGCAGGTGCAGGAGGTTTTTCCTTCCAAAGCCCTGACACAAAACCAGGAAAGCAGGCTCGAGGAGGTTATGGGGACCGACGGTGCATACGCGGCCCAGTTATCCATCGGGGATGAGCTGACACTTCATTTTCCGGCAGAGGAAAACAATGCGATGGTGTTTATGAAGATCAGGGGATACTATGAACATATACGGGACTTTGAGGGGACACCAGATTTTCTGGAGCTGTTTTCATTCCGAAAGCCCGGAAAATTCGCATCCTTTTCCCGGGAACGGTTTGAAGAGATCGCTGCCCCTATAAAAGAATCTGTTGCCACTAACGTGTATGCGGATGCAAACTGAGGAAATTCAAATGGAACAGATCGCCCAACCGGCAGGTTACCAGACGGGCGAAGAGAGACCGGAAGGTATTTCAGCCGAGCCCGAATTCATTTCCGGCTGGCGTGCCGTGTTGCTGAACCTGCGCATTCAATGCACCGTATTTGGCAGGGTCCTGCGTAAGATCAGCAATCCGTGGAAGGCATGGAAAATCTATCATTCGATGGCGAAGCTGCAGTTAAACTACCTGGGGAAGCCGGCGAGGAGGTTTGCCAGGGTGAGCGGCAGGTATTTCGATCAGAATATATCGGCAGGCTGGCCATCCGTGACGTTTGATCACTGGATCGATGCTGAGATTGAACGAAGGATCAATCCGGGTCCTGCCCTGTGCGACCAGAAGGTGGTTTTTCTGGCTATTACCAAAAAATGTCCGCTTCGTTGCGAGCACTGCTTTGAATGGGACATCCTGAATCAGCGGGACGTCCTTTCGCAGGAAGACATCCGACTTATGGTGCATAAATTCCAGGCGGAGGGGGTGATGCAGCTGCAGTTCAGCGGAGGAGAGCCCTTGCTTCGGGTAAAGGAATTATGTGAAGTGGTGCGCACTGCCAGGGGGGATACAGATTTCTGGATGGTCACCTCCGGCTACGGACTGACACCAGGGCTTGCGAGGGAGATGAAAGAAGCAGGCTTTACGGGGGTGTGCGTCAGCATTGACCACTTTGACCCTGAGCTGCATAACAAATTCCGGGGAAACAGCAAGAGTTTTGACCACGCCCGTGAAGGTGCGCTGAATGTGGTGGAGGCGGGCATGGTCCTGTGCCTGAATGTATGTGTCACACGTGAGATGGCATCATTCTCTGCCCTGAACAGGTAT
The DNA here is from genome assembly GCA_964563925.1 of uncultured Roseivirgaceae bacterium. Lineage (GTDB taxonomy): Bacteria > Bacteroidota > Bacteroidia > Cytophagales > Cyclobacteriaceae > JAUILA01. Next base: position 12,954 of record CAZLZD010000058.1, read on the forward strand.
ATGGAAATGGGGAGGGAGCTGGGTGCTTCCTTTATTCAACTGCTGGAGCCACGCGCGGTCGGGCACTGGGCCGGGGAAGATGTGGAATTAGCGCCGGATCATTTCAAGGTCCTGGAAACATTTATGGAGGAGGTCAATTATTCTCCCGGGTATGGTGAGCATCCGGTGATCACCTATCACGGCTGGCACCAGCGCAGGATCGGCTGTTTTGGTGCCGGGAATCGTTTCCTGTATGTTGATACGGACGGGGATCTTCACAACTGCCCGTTTTGCCGGAAGAAAGGACCCAGTATACTTGAAGAGGAATTGCACACGGCCATTGGCACCCTGCGGGCAAACTCCTGCGGTGCATTCGGAAAGGCGCCAATGATTTAAGGGTAAAAGCGGCTCCCGGTTGCCTGTTGCGGCGAATTTTCTTTAAATTGCCTGTATGAGACCGTACATACTTGCAGAGACAAACTGGAAAGCACTTAAGGATGCCCGCATGGACCTCGCCGTTCTGCCCTGGGGGGCTACCGAGGCACATAATTACCACATGCCCTATGGCACAGACAACATTGAAGCCGATCATATAGCGGCAGAGTCTGCCCGTATAGCATGGGACCGCGGTGCCCGCGTGATTGTCCTGCCTACCATTCCCTTTGGGGTGAATACGGGGCAGTCAGATATCTACCTGGACATCAATATGAATCCCAGTACACAGTATGCCATCCTGAAGGATGTGATTACGGTTCTGGACCGGCAGGGGATTCATAAGCTGGTGGTATTTAACAGCCACGGGGGCAATGATTTCAAACCGATGCTGCGTGAACTTGGCCTTGAATTCCCTTCCATGTTCCTGTGTGCCACCAACTGGTTCCAGGCGGGTGATAAAGAAGCCATCTTCACCCACCCTGGCGATCACGCCGATGAAATGGAAACCAGTATGATCCTGTACCTGCGGCCTGATCTTGTCCGGCCCAAGGAAGAATGGGGTGACGGCAGGGAACGTAAAATGAAGATCAATGCATTCCGGCAGGGCTGGGCCTGGACGGAACGGAAGTGGAGCCAGGCCACGGTTGATACCGGTGTCGGAAATCCGGTAGAATCCACAGCGGCAAAGGGAGAGGAGTTCTTTCATATTGTCACCCGCCAGGCAGCGGATCTGTTCGTTGACCTTTGTCAGGCGGACCTTTCGGAGATGTACGAGGAGTAAGCAAGGAGGTCTTAGTGCCTGCCCCTGAGCGGGTTACTGTAGGATTTCCAGATTTTTTTGGTTAAACTGACACGCTTTTCCCAGTCATATCCCTGGAGGCATCAAAAATTCCTATGATTACTCAACCTGCAACCAGTCTTAATCCTGTTACCGGCAATAACCGTATTGCTGCCCTTGATATTACCCGGGGGATTGCCCTCCTGGGTATTTTACTGATGAATATTGTGGGTTTTGGCCTCGGTCCGGGAGCCTACTGGAACCCATCGGTAGCCGGCGGAGATGCAGGGCTGAACCTGAAGGTATTTGAAATCATGTCGGTGTATTTTGAAGGGACCATGCGCGGGCTCTTCAGTATGCTTTTCGGGGTGGGCATGGTGCTCCTCACCGATCGCCTGATCCGTAAGGAGGCCGGGATCAGGGTAGCGGATATTTATTTTACCCGGACGCTGTGGCTTATTGTATTCGGACTTATCCATTCCTACCTGTTACTCTGGTGGGGTGAGATTCTGTATGCCTACGGAGTGATGGGGCTGCTGCTCTTTGTATTCAGGAATACCAAACCGGTTTATCTCCTGATCGGCGCCTTGCTGCTGATTTCCATCGACTCCTACCGGAGTTATACGGATCTTACCGAAATGGAAGAGCACAAGGTGCAATACGAAGCGTACCAGGCCATGGATTCAACGGCCCGTGCCTCGGCTGATGAGGAGCTTGTGGCGGGCAACAAAGCCTGGGAAGGAACGCTCAAGGCACCAGAGAAACAAAAGGAAAATTATACTAAATATTCGGAAGAGACACAACAGGGTTATTTCGGAGTGGTCGGTAATTTTGCCGAATTCAACCGCAACATTCATATGAAGCTCTATTTGTGGGGCGTGTTTGATATTCTGAGTATTATGCTGATAGGCATTGCCCTGTACAGGATGAACATAATCACGGCGCAAAAGTCCTACCGTTTTTACCTGATAATGATGCTGATCGGTTACCCGATCGGAATCTGGCTTAATTACAGGGAATTCAATATCATGACCGCCGGCGGGTTTGACCCGATGTCCATGACACTTGCGGGCATCACATACCCGGCCGGAAGAGTTTTCATGCTTGCCGGTCATATCGGTTTGATCATGATCTTTTGTAAATCAGCCATTCTCTCCTGGCTGCGATTGTCACTGGCCAGTGTCGGGAGAATGGCCCTGACCAATTACATGATGCACTCGGTGATTTGCATGTTCGTGTTTTACGGATTTGGATTTCAATTATTCGGCACTTTGCAGCGATACGAATTGTACTATGTGGTGGCTGGTATCTGGGGATTTCAGCTGATTGCCAGTCCAATCTGGCTGAATTATTTCCGTTTCGGGCCCATGGAATGGCTGTGGCGCTCACTTACCTACCGTAAATGGCAGCCTCTCAGGAAACAACAGCCGCCGGTTCCGGCCCTGAGCTGATCAAACTGACTGTGGAAGTGCACAGGCGCTGCTTCCACTTGTGAGTCCATAGGTGACGGGAAAGGACAATCCTTAAAACAAAATTCCGTCAACCGGATTGACAGGTGCCGGCATTTCTTCCTCATCAAGCATCTGCCGCAGGTCTACCTCGATGGTCCGGCTCAGTGCGGTGATCGGGATATCGTTGTACCCTCCTTCAAATGGATTTTCACTATAATCCCCAATCATTTCCATGGTAAAAAAGAGCCAGCCGATCAGGGTGCTGAATGGGATCGCCAGCCAGATATTGATCTGGTTAAACGTATCGATCATGCCCAGTGGAAGCAATATGGCAAAAACCCAAACCGCAATCATATTAAACGTGGCATACTGCCGCGGGAAGGGATAATTTTTGATTCGCTCGCACTTCCCCTGCTGGGTAAACAGGTCGATAAGGAGTTCCTGCAGTTTCATGTGCCGGAAATCATCAATCAGCCCCTGTTTTCTGAGCTCGCGGAGGCGGGCTGACTGAACGGAAAGGAGATAGGTGGCGGCATTTGCTTTTGCTGATGCCCGGCCTGTTTCTTCGTCGGTGATATGTTTTTTCAAATCCGCTTCCATAGTCGTCAGGTACTCGGGCACGACCTTGCTGAAGAATTCTTCCTCACGCGGATTATTCCGGTGTTCCCAGGTCTGCTTGCGGCGCAGCTGGTGCCGTAACGCAGTCAGCCATCCCACATGCCTGTGAATAAGCTCTTCGTGAATTCTCCGGATTTCCTTTTCTTCCATCCCCCATTCCAGGAAGGTATCGGTCACAAAATCCTTGACGGTGATGCCCCAGGAACGGCTGGTATTTACAATGGCCCCCCAGATCTTCCGGGCTTCCCACTGACGATCGTAGGAAGAGTTGTTCTTGAAGCCAAGGAAAAATGCTACTGCAATACCGATCACTGACATGGGCAACCAGGGAATGCGAAGGTAATATATGTGGAGAAGTTCGTAGGATACGACAATTACAGCCGAATAAGCCAGCATACCAATAAGATATCGGGAAGACCACCTAATGGTCTGAAAGAGAGGATAGGTACGTTTCGTTTGCATGCAGGAAGAATTTTCAGGAAGATACACAGCCACCCCGGTAAAACAAAGAGGCCGACAGTGTGGGAAGGTGGTTCGGATAAAATTGCGTATTTTAAATTCTCCTTGTTTAACCAAACCAGTGAGTGATCAGCCATGAAATTTTATCCTGTATTTCTGCTTTGTGTATGCATGTTGTTCGCCGCATGTCAGACGGAATCCGGTGAATCCACCGATACCGGCCCGGAGATGAACGCTGCCGACCGTCCGAATGTGATATTCATTCTCAGCGATGACCATCGTTACGATTTTATGGGTTTTACGGGGAAGGTTCCGTTCCTGGAAACACCCGGAATGGATAAAATGGCCCGGGAAGGGGTCCATTTTGTCAATGCCTTTGTCACCACATCCCTGTGCTCACCAAGCCGGGCGTCTATTCTTACCGGTAAATTTTCACACCGGCATGAAGTGATCGATAACCAGTCGCCCGTTCCGGAGGGCACAGAATTTTTCCCCCAGTATCTGCAGGAGGCCGGCTATCAGACCGGTTTCTTCGGCAAGTGGCACATGGGAGAGAGCAGTTCGAAGCCCCGTCCCGGCTTTGATCAGTGGGTAAGCTTCAGGGGGCAAGGCACCTATTACAAACCGTTGCTCAATATCAACGGGGAGGAAAAACAGTTTGAGGATGATGTATACATCAGCGATCTGCTTACCAGTCAGGCTCTCGACTGGCTGGATAACCGCGCCCAGGAGAAACCATTTTTCATGTACCTCTCCCACAAGGGGGTGCATGCCGAGTTTCTTCCGGCAGAGAGGCATGAGGGCACCTATTCCTCGGAAGACCCCGCGTACCCGCCTTCCATGAATCCACCGGATCCGCCGGATTCCGCCTTCTATAATTACCGCGATGTACCAGACTGGGTCAAGAAGCAACGCTACAGCTGGCACGGCGTGGATTACATGTACCACGGGCAAATCCCGTTTGATGAGTTTTATATCCGGTACACTGAAACCCTGTTAGGGGTGGATGAAAGTATTCAGTCGGTGCTGGAATACCTGGAGGAGAATGGCCTGCTGGAGAATACGCTGGTCATTTATATGGGAGATAATGGTTTTTCATTCGGGGAGCACGGACTCATCGATAAGCGGCAGGCCTATGAGGAATCTATCCGCGTACCATTGCTGGCCTATGGAGGCGGGGACCTCATCAAGCGGGATACCATTCTCCAGATGATCCAGAATATTGACATCGGGCCAACCATCCTCGACCTGGCTGGCGTGGAGACACCTGAGGAAATGGACGGCGAATCGTTTGTTCCGCTCATGCGCGGGGAAGAGATCCCCTGGCGTGAACGGATTTATTACGAATATTTCTGGGAGCGGGCATTTCCGCAAACGCCCACCGTACATGCGGTGCGTACCGATCGATATAAGTTTATACGCTACTACGGGGTGTGGGATATCAATGAATTATACGATTTGCAGGAAGACCCGATGGAAATGCATAACCTGATACGGGACCCTGCCTACCGGGAGCTGAGCGAACAGCTGCGTTCTGATATTTTCGACTGGCTGGAAGAAACAGACGGGATGTATATTCCGCTGAAAAGAGACCAGGGGGCACGTTTTGATCATAAATACAGGGGGACGTTCTGATGAAGGCATTTTGTACATTGCTATGTTGTTTTATTGTGGGTACGGGTATATGCCAGATCAGGGTCATGACCTATAATATCAAGTTTGATGATACGCGTGATTCGGTAAATAACTGGGATAACCGGAAGCAGGATGTAATCGGACTGCTTAATTACCACGAGCCGGATATCATCGGGGTGCAGGAAGCGCTGAAGCACCAGCTCGATGACATGCTGGACGGCCTGGATCATTTCAGGATGATCGGGGTTGGCCGCGATGATGGCAAGCAAAAAGGAGAATACAGTGCAATTCTTTATAATGACGAGCTATTTGACGTGCTTGACAGCGGGACCTTCTGGCTTTCACCCACTCCGGAGAAAGTGAGCAAAGGCTGGGACGCCGCATTGCCCCGCGTCTGTACCTGGGCACTGTTGAAGGATGTGGAAGGAGAACAGATATACGTGTTCAACACCCACTTTGACCACATCGGGGAAGAGGCCCGCAAGGAGAGTGCAAAACTGATACGCAACCGGATTCTCGAGACGGTAAAAGGCCCCGCGATTGTCATGGGCGATTTTAACTTTACCCCGGATAAGCCTCCCTACCAGATTATGACTGAATACTTCGCTGATGCGGCCAAAGACAGCAAGACCCGACCGTATGGTCCGGCGGGCACATTCAATGCGTTCCGCTTCGACCAGCAGGTGACCAGGCGGATCGATTACATCTTTCTGTACGGAACCTGGGAAGTTCACAAATTTGCGACGTTGTCTGATTCGCGCGACATGCGTTACCCTTCAGACCACTTCCCGGTACTGGTTGAATTAACCCCAATCCATCAATAATATGAGCGAATTACGAATTCTGAAGTTTATCACCGTACTGCTTATCCTGTTTGCAGTTAATCTGCCCGGGTCTGCCCAGGATATTGAAACCGTTACGTATCATGACGGTCTTCAGATGGACCTTTATGTTCCTGACGGAC
>CAZLZD010000058.1:19372-27246 GCA_964563925.1 uncultured Roseivirgaceae bacterium
ACCTGTGACCAGCTGGTACCCTATGCCAGTGCGCCCCATCATTATTGTGAAGAGGAACAACCTGGTTACCTGATGCTCCACGGGAGCGCAAGCATCGCCGATCGCCTGGAATCCCTGGAGGCCAACTACGCGCTGGTTTCTGAGTGCGGAGGCGGTCATGAATGGGCCGGCTTGCCCCAAAATGAGTATTTCCGTAAAGTGAACCTGTTTCTTTCAACCTTGCTTCCGTACGGGCAAACCTTCAGGTACAAGGAAGTGATTGCCGGGGAGGTGGATTGTGACTATCCGGATATGGGAGTTTGCCGGGAGTAGGACTCCTTTACTGTCATCCCGGGAATTGTCCTGTCATCTCCTGAATAAGAAACCGATCATGAGATCCCTGGTCACCCGCTACGCGGCTGCCCAGCCTGCCTCGCTGGTATGCAGGGATGACATCGAAACGGATCACCTGCTACGCGGCTGCCCAGCCTGCCTCGCCGGTAGGCAGGGATGACATTGAAACAACTCACTATTTGAAACAACTCACTCCTGCAATTTCGGCATACTGCCTTCGGGCAGGAACATCCGGTTGGTGTAGGGCTTATGGTCCAGGGAGAATTCGAGGGCTTCTCCGGGTACCTGTACGCTGGCCGGTGCCATTCTTCCGCCGATTCTGCCGGGAACACTTATTCCCATCAGTTCCAGGGCACGGGCGACTAAAGGATCATCCGTGGTTCCCAGCGGCTCAAGCGGCAGCTCGCCAAATTCCTCCACCAGGTTATCAGGTGTAGGATTGAACCCGTTGGCATACTCGGAGTCTCCCGCGCTGTTATAGGTACGGAATACGATGGGCAGGATACCGTATTCATTTTCCGGGTTTTCCTCATCTTCAATGGGAATGGATCCTACATTCTTACCAACAGTTTCTTCACCAATGATGACCACATTCATATAGGGGATCAGTCCATTTATCATTAATTCGCTGGCCGAGGCCGTGCGGCTGCCAACAAGCACATAAACCGTTTGTGAACTCAGGCTGGCACCGATATTATCTGCCTTGTCAGCGAATTTTCCGCGCAGTATATCATCTCCGTTACTCAGGCTCTCTATGTAGGCCTGCAATTCATCATTCCACACATTCTCATACAAGATATCTTCACTGGTCACATTAGGAGCAATAAGGCTTGCCAGGTTACGTGCAGAGGAAACAGCCCCGCCGGAATTATAACGAAGGTCCAGAATGAACTGATTGATCCCCTGTGATTTGAAATCAGCAAAGATCTGGTCCATTTCATTGTCATATTCTGCATTGCTGCCGGGACCGGGTGAGAAAAAGGTGTACATGAAATACCCTACTTTTTGTCCGTCGATCTCCATGACCTCCGAAATGAAATTAGGATTTTCAGCCACCTGACGAACGCTCAGGCTGAGGGTTCCCTGGTCTTCGAACGAATTGGATTCGGTGCTAAACCTCCTGTAAGTCACTTCGTGATTGGATGACATCTGGCCGAGCAATTGCTGGTAATTGTTCAGCGTCATCGTCGTGCCGTTTACCTGTGTGATGACATCACCGCGCATCAAACCTGCTTCTTCCGCCGGTACGGGTCCTGTGGTGCCCTTTTTGATGTACAACACCAGGGCGATCACATTTTCGTTCGCCGAACTTTCACGAAACAGGACAAATTCATAGCCCGCTTCGTCAGAAATACCACCCAGGCTGTTGATCAGTTCATCGTAATCCGGGACAATGATCGAGAACCTGTCTTCAGATGACAAGAGGTCATCGAAAAAGTCTTCGGGTTCCTGGGTGTAATCAGGATTGCCCGGCATCTGGCTGGTCCACAAATAATACAGGTCCATATTGTCGTAGATCCATTCATTGACTTCTCCATTTGGGTTGAACGGGGACGGACCGCTTTTATCGTCATCTTTACATCCGCTCAGTATGGCAAGGCCCACCAGCAGGGCAAGCATCCGGGATGCGCCGAATTTTAAATGCTTCATAGGTTAAACAGGTTATATTTTTATTTTCATCACCTGGCGGTTGATCACCAGGCTGGTCAACTTCTTCTTGCCCGCAGAGATAGTAACAGTATTTCCCAGAGAAAAATTCTCCAGCATAATCCAGCCACATTTGTCGGACTCTGCTAATATACTCCCATTTTCGCTTATTACCTTCCCCCGTCTGACGGGATTTCCGCGCTCATCGACGAGGCGCAGGATCACATTGACAGGCGTGTTTTTCTCCCGGTGAAGCAGGTAGACGCCGTCTTTCGCGGCGGGCCCGTAAAGATTCAGTGCCTGCTGGCCCCGGATCACGTCAATACGCCGTATGTCGCTATAGTTTATGGAATCCTGATCAATTCGCCTGCCCTCAAGCAGAAAAACCGGGTTCTGGGATTGACGGGCATTCCGGGTAGTGATCAGAAGGGCTCCCTTCGCTGCTACCGGTCCGTAGAGAGGTACCGCCTTTGATGCCGGCAGAAAATGCATCTCGGCTGTGGTATCGGACTGCACTTTCTCGTAGGCTTCATCCGTCGCCGGGATTCCGTCAATGACAATGTAAATCCGGGAATCCTCCTGGGCGAAGGCAGAGCAGGAAGCCAGCAGAAAAAGGATGGACGCAATATAGGTTTTCATGATCTTTTTTCTTGTTGAAATCAAAATGCGTGCCGTTTCTATGTGGGTCCGCTTATATGCAGATCAGCCCCTCGCCGGGATCGCCCAGGGTGAGATGGCTGCCTTCGAGTACGCGTTTGCCGGTGAGCCAGGCCAGCAGGGCATCTGCCTGGTGCCAGTTGGAAGGTTCCGGAAGAGCGAGCCCGGTTTTTGCAGAGAGGTCATTCAGAAATTGCCCGGGATCCTTTTTGTAGTTTAACCTGATTTCCAGGTGATCTACGAGGCCGGCCGGATAGGCCTCATACACGTTGCGGCCCTCCGCTTCCCAGGTATCCTTTAACCGGATCGCCCGGGCGGTGAGTCCGCCGAGAAACATGGGCGACATCGCCTTTGCCTCCCGGTCGGCTTTTCGATAGAAATAATCCTTACCCGCCCCCCCGGATAAAACTGCAGGCAGGCTGAGCGGGGCATCGATAAAAAGCGCCGGGGCGTCGAGTGTCCGGACCAGGGCCTGCACGAATGCATCGGCATCCGAATCTTTCCTGCTTTGTTCGAATACCCAGGTATCGTCGCGGCGATAACAGACGGCGGTCTTGCCGGATCGCTTCGAACCAAAGTCAATACCAAGATGGGTCATGCCGGTCAGGCTGTCTTTTTCTTGCGGCTCAGGCTTTTGACATAGGCCTTATTGTAGTATTCGACCAGGCTGCCCCAGTCAAAGTGTTCGGAAAGGTCCTCGGCCCGGTTCCGCTGCACCATCCGGTTGCGGCGGGTGAGTTTAATGAACCGGAACATCATGTTGGCCAGGTCACGGGCCGCCACTTCCGGTTTCTTGCGATATCGTTTCAGGACGTACACGCCATAATCTTCGTGATCGTCCATGTGGGCATTGATGTAATCGCCGAAGCCGGAAAAGTCGGAGGTAATGGTCGGGACACCCCTGGCAATACTTTCCAGGGGCGTATATCCCCAGGGCTCGTAAAAGCTCGGGAAGATTCCCAGGTGGCATCCGCGGACAAACTCGCCGTAGTCAATGCCGAAGAGCGGACTGGTACTATCAATAAAATCAGGGTGGTATACCACCTTGACCTTGTCTTTGGGACTGTTAACGAGTTCATTGCGCCTGACGTACTGGAGAATTTCGTCATTAATGTCATCCACCAGGTTATGCGTGGTGACGATCGGCCATTTGTCGGATTTCCAGGACTGGAGAATACGTCGGTATTTAAGACGCAGGTAATCATCGACCATCACGTTCAGGTCAGGCAGCTTAAAATCCGTCATGGATTCTGCGGCGGCCTGGAACAGCCTTTCGCCTACCTGTTTCTGGATCGACTCCGTCGTTTTGCGAATCTCCTCCATGACACCGCGGGACTGCATCACTTCCGGGTTGATCGACCAGGTTGGCCGCTTGGTGATAAAGAACATCACCACTGTCATATCCATTTTGGCCTCCTTCATCATCTCGTTCAGGAGCTCCAGGGCCTCCAGGGTAATGTCGAAGCCTTTGTTCCGGAACTCATAGCGTCCGGAAGTAAAGAAATAAAGGGTCTTGTCCAGGTCGAAGGGCGAGCTGTTGAAGAAGTGGCCCATGACGAACTGGTGAATAATGTCTTTGTACTTTCCGTGCAGGTTCTGCACTTCGTGAAAAGCAACAAATCGCTTTATATTCAGGCCATTCGGAGTAATGACATCGGGTACCCTGCCGTAAAATTGCTTGCATTCGCGTGCGGTCACTTCGCTGACGGTGGTAAGCACATCACACGACTGGGCCACATACCGTTCGATTTCCCCGACAGCGAGAATGTTATAATACCGCGCTTCATTCTCCCACTCATAGGAGGAGAGCTTTGAGTAAAAGTGCTCATCGTTCATGGCCACATAGCGGCCAATGGCGGTGGCGTGGGTAGTAAAGATGGTCTTGACCGGCAAACCTGATTTCTTCAGATCAAGGATGGGCAGGGCGGCCATCCATTCGTGATGGTGGGCTATGAGGGTCCGGTTATCCTTGTCGAGTTCTTCGGCCAGGAATTTCTGGAAAATCGTGGATAGTTCGGCCAGGGCGATCACCTGGTTCTGGAGTTCGTCTTCCGGGTTAATATGGATACCGTGCTCGCTCTCCAGGCGCTGCCGGATGCGTTCGCTGTCCTGCGTCATTGCCTTAATATCAAAGAGCACAGCCCGGGGGCGGCCGGTCACCAGCCAGGTGCCGAACTTGATTTTATGTCCTTCGGCCTCCATCCTGGCCACGGCTTTACCAAGCGGACCGGTACGTTCATGGATGTCGTCAAATTCAGCCCCGATGTTCTTGTTCATCAACGGGCCCAGCAGGCAATAATTATCTCCCCACTGCCTGGTCATCGCCGGCACTTTTGAACGGATAACGGTGTAAATCCCGCCTACCTGGTTGCAAACTTCCCAGGCGGTTTCAATGAGGAAGATGTCTTTCAGTCTGTCTATGAGCGAATCGGCAATGTCTTTCTCCATGTGATCGTATTTATGGTAAAAGTTACATACTTTTTATTATAAAATACGAATACAATACGCCGGATCAATACCTTCGGGGATGATTCCCGGGAATTTTAGATGTAGGAGACGGCGATAACTTCAGAAGGAGAGGGTCCTGTTTTCTCAGGATTTATATTCAGGTTTCAGTTTCTCCTTGTACTCCTTCATGAACTTCTCCACCTTCGGACGGGATACGGATCTGATATACGGATCATTGGGATGGATCTCATAATAGTTCTGGTGATAATCCTCTGCCATCCAGAAGCGGTCAAATGCCGTGATCTCTGTAGCAATAGGCTTGCTGTATTTGCCTGAGGAGTTTAGTTTGTCTTTCACCTCACGGGCGGTGCGCATCTCCTGGTCATTTTTATACCAGATAGCCGACCGGTACTGCGGGCCCACATCCGGTCCCTGCCGGTTTACCTGGGTAGGATCGTGGGACGCAAAGAACATTTCGACAAGTTCACGATAGGATACCACTTCCGGATCATAGACTACCCGTACCGATTCGGCATGGTTCGTGGCGCCACGGCTTACTTCCTGGTAACTCGGGTTTTGTTTCGAGCCGCCGGCGTATCCTGATACCACGTCGATCACGCCCTGGACGCGTTCGAATACCGCTTCGGTACACCAGAAACAACCACTGGCGAAATAGACGCTGTCGAGCCGTGCCCGTTGCTCATCGGAAACAGGTTCGGGCCCGTAATTAACATCGTTATCCGGTTTATCCCCCGCCGTACAACCGGTCGTGAGGGTCAGGAAGAATAAAAAAAGAATGGATATGCGTTTCATAGTTTGCTTGTCAGATGCTCTGCTGCAATATGTAACACAAAACCGGCAGAATCTGTTTCCCGGCCGACATAAACTTCAAAACAGCGTGTAATTTCCGCCGCGCCGGAACAGTGAGGTATTGTAATCCGGCATGCCCCGTCCTTTCATGTGCTGATCCTTAGCGGCGTGGAACAACCGGGAGATCGAATCGGCCATCGGACCTTCCCCTTTAATGCGGCGGCCCCATTCCGAGTCATTGACCTTTCCGCCGTGGGCCTCGCTGACCTGGTTCCAGACTTTCTGGTAGCGGTCGGGGAATTCTTTTTTAAGCCAGTGGGAGAATACATCCCCGATGGTGCCGTTGAGGCGAACCAGCGTGTAGCCGGCCGTAAGTGCGCCGGCCTCTGCCGCGGCCTTTATGACCGCCGGGGGTTCGTGGTGGTTGAGACCAGGGATGAGCGGGGCGTTCATGATACCCACGGGGATGCCTTTATCCGTCAGGGTACGGATGGCCTGCAGCTTGCGCCGCGAAGTGGCGGTACGGGGTTCCAGTTTAGCCCGCAGTTTTTCATCCAGGGTGGTGATGGAGAAGTAGACGTGCACCAGGTTGTCTTTTCCAAGTTCGGTTAGAATATCCAGGTCACGGAGCAAAGTGACATTTTTGGTGATGATGCCGACGGGGTGGCGGTAGCGGAGGAATACCTCCAGCAGTTTCCGGGTGATGCCCAGCTTACGCTCCAGGGGCTGGTAGCAGTCGGTATTGCCGGAGATGACGATGGGCTGCGGTTTCCAGGACCTTTGCAGGAGGTGTTTTTCCAGTAATTCGGGGGCATTTTTTTTGACGATGATCTTGGATTCAAAATCCAGTCCGGCGCTGAACCCCCAGAACTCGTGGGTGGTGCGGGCATAGCAATAGGCACATCCGTGCTCACAGCCCTGGTAGGGATTGAGGGACCAGGCCATGCCGACATCCGGACTGGTCACCTTGTTCACGATCTTTGAGGGAGACTCGTAATAAATGCTGGTCGGCGGCCGGTCGGTGTGCACTTCCTCGTCGATCCCCTCATCATGTTCCAAAACGAACTGGCGTTTGATAAACCGGTTTACCGGCTGAATACGGGCTCCGCGTCCGGACAGAAAGTCATTCTCCATTATACAAAAATACCAATATAATTAGATAATACTAAAAATAATAGTATTTAATAATCGTGGCGAATGATCAGATTTCTTCGTGCATCCCGCTGAAGGAGTTCATGGAGATGAAGGAGAAAAGAGCCCCGGCGCCGGCGCCTTCTGCGATGAGGGCGGTGGCGATAATATATGGATTAAGGTGTCGTCCGAAGGGGGCGAATTCATGAAGTTCCTCCATAAATCCCGGGTTGATGAACAGGAGGAACACCCAGAGGAAGAGGGCGAAGGCAAAGCAGGCCACTGCGCCGATAAACACGCCGGACAGGATACCGCGGAGGTAGGTGAAGTGATTGCGGTCGCGATTGCGTACATATTTCAGTCCGAGATGGATGCCGATTCCGAGAATGACAAACTCCAGCAGGCGGTATTCCAGGGAGAGGCCCAGGCCGGAGAATTTAAGGATCAGGAAATAGGTGATCAGGACGAGGCCGGTAAGAAGCGCTGGTTTGAGCAGCAGGGCGCTGGTAGGTTTCATAATGGTACGGGTTGGTGGAAGAATAAGATACGGAACCGGTGGCTCGGAAACCATGATATTTGTCAGGATTGCGCAGGGATGGGATAATGACCGGAACAGAAAATACGTGCAACGGGCAGTAAAGGGAGGCTGATGAAAAAAATTGTTTGATACTCTTCCTGAATCGTAGTAGTTTTGCTCCGTACAACGAATCTGCCATAAGCGGAGAAGGAGTACGAACAGAGCCCGTCTTATCCAAGGCTACGACGGACAGAGGGTGATTAGCTCAGTTGGTTTAGAGCACCTGCTCGACAAGCAGGGGGTCGCTGGTTCGAATCCTGCATCGCCCACA
>CAZLZD010000059.1:0-7932 GCA_964563925.1 uncultured Roseivirgaceae bacterium
CCGTACCGGGTTCCGGCCATAGGGTAAATTCACGGTCACTCGAGAAGATCAGCAATCCAATCCGTTGCCCGGCCGGGATGACCTGGTCATCGGGCTGAAGGGTAAAGCTCAGGTCGTAGAACTTGCCGGGTTTAAGGGGCTCAGACTCTGTCAATGACTGGTAATTCTGCGGATCGGCCCATCCCCGGGTGATGATATTCTCCGTTATATCGGCTTTCTCCTCCGTATTCCAGGGTAATGAAACGAGCCAAACCGATAAATTGGCGGCTGGCTTTGAACTTGAAAGCCTGATTTCGATTTCGGCTATCCCGGAAATATGCAGGTCCTCCTTCAACTCCGGTGTCACAAATAATAAACGGTTGGGTGAATGGTCGTTACGGGCAAGTTGCTCGCCGGAAAACGAAACGTCATCCGTAAGAGCCATTTTACCTTTACCTTTCTTTGGCGAAAGGAGGCCTGTTTGATTGCCTTCACCGGAAGGATATAGTGAAACCATACCAGCCTCCGGATTTGGAAAATCGGCATATGCCGTCGGCTTATCACGGGGGTCTGATTCCCTGACAATCCAGGCCCGCGGGCCTTCCTCTGCTCCGTTGTCCACGTTAAACAGGTATTTGGTAAACCATTCGTTCATCATATCAAATGGAGGCGGACCCCCGTGACCCTCCTGGTGATAGAATATTTTGACGGGCAGTCCCATTTCACGTGCCTTGTCGTAAATCCGGTATGAATGCTCCGGCATCACATTCCAGTCATTGAATCCATGTGACATGAACAACGCTGCTTTCATTCCGTCCATATCATGGAGCATGTCACGATCCTTCCAGAAATCGTTATAGTCCCCCGTCAGCCGGTCCATGTGCATGGCAAACAGGCTGTCGCGGATGACACGGTTGTTACGTGCCCGTTTGCTTTCGTCACCACTATGAATGAAGTCGTACAATACATCAATGTCTTCACCAAGATACCCCCCCGGGCTGCGTACCAGGCCATGCGACCGGTAATAGTGGTAATAGGAGGTGTTGGGCGCAACCGGGATCACCGCTTTAAGTCCGTCTACACCCGTTGTAGCTGCCGCCAGAGGCAAGGTCCCTTCATAGGAGGTTCCGGTCATGCCCACATTACCGGTAGACCAGTATGCCGTTACTTTTTCATCTCCGTAGGGCGTTGTATACCCATTGTCCTTACCAGTGAGCCATTCAATCACTGCCTTGGGAGCCAGTGATTCATTATCACCTCCCACCGTCGGTGCGCCCTGGGATAGGCCTGTCCCGGGCGCAGAGGAATGGACCACAATAAATCCGCGGGGTACCCAGGCCAGCGTATGGGCTGTGCTGATGATTGGCCGTACGCCTCTGCGTTCTACTTCTACCATCACCCTGGCCGGACCCTGTTCGCCAAGCTCATGTTCCACATTCCAGAATAATCCATCCACGAATTTAGCCGTACCGGCAAAATACGGACTGGAATTGTAGACAACAGGCAGCTTCAGGCCGTTCTCTGTGGCCATGGGCCTTGTAACCCCGACATGCATCCGGTCGGGCAGTCCGTCACCGTCTGTATCGAAATCTGTTTCCACCCACAGGTCGTGCCGTATCCATTTTGTCGGATCATTGAATTCATCGATAATCTGGGCTTTCCCATCCTGAATAATGGGTACTTCCGGTGGTGACTGAGCGAATAAGGAATTCAGGCCAGCTCCAGGCAGCAGCAAGAATAGTAACAGGTATCTCATAATAAATTTTTGAGGCATTAGATCAGATGGAAAGATAAATATATATCCCAAACTGTGCTATAAATCCAACGTAAAGAATCGGATGCAGTTTGCGCCGTATATGAATGTCATAACTGAATAATAGCAGCCACAACCCCAACACGCCTAATGGTATGAACAATAGCATGTTTAATCCGAGCCTACCCACCGCACGGTCTATAATCGGCAGTATATGAAAAATCAATCCGGTAAACAGGCAGTACTTATGAACCAATGGTTTCTTGCGAAACAGGAAACTGGAAAGAATCAGGACCGTGCCGATTACCCCGAATACCCGATTGGCTTTAACATGTGCATTTAGCTCGGAAAACGGATTGCCAATAATCCAGTGCAGGTAAAAAATGGTGGCCATAGCGAGCAGGGCTACTGAAAATCCCGCAAGCCCGAACCTCATATGCCAACGGTAATTAAGCTTTCGGATCTGGTTGGTCTGGATGACGATGATCAGATACCAGGCAAGCATGAGCAGCCCGTGAATAATAAACCTGGGCTGAAAGTTACTTTCCTGTCCTACATCTGTGATAAGGTTATCCGAAAAGGCGATCAGGGAAAGGGACAGGAAAAGCAGGCTGAATAAAAAGAAGAAATTTCTGGCAAAGAAGGATTTACGGTTCATTGAAGGAGCAGGTACGTATTGGGATCAAGATAAATAAAAATTCCAATAACCACACCTGAACGAAGAAAACTGCACTGACCGGGATTCGCTGATTCGTGTAACCCCGTAATTCCCTTGCCGTTTATTTTATAAGACCAACCACATCAGCATGACTGCAAATTCCGGAGTATCTCCACATCGAGGTAAATCAGCCCATCAAGGGTGGGGAGTACAGTCTGTGCTCTTTGGGCCCACCCGCAAATTACTCCTGGTCCTGACCATCACCTGGAGTATCGTGGCCCTGCTGGAACTGATCCAGGATCTCATCGGGATTCCCCTGACCAGCGGTTACATCGATATTCCTGATATATTCATCTTTAAGTTATTTTGGTTGTTGTTTATACCCGCTAATTTTATTCTCATTAAAGGGATTAAGTCAAGTGTGTTTAAATACAGTAAATCAGTCAGATATGTATTAATAATGCTTCTTGTTTTACTGATTGGGGTGCTGCATCTGTTTCTATTTGCACTTATACTCTCGGCCTATTCGGGTATCGTACATTCTGACCCCTGGTCAGTGGGTGAAATGATTGTGCTGAAGCTCACTTCGCGTTTTTATATTGTCATGGCGGTCAACGGACTGATTGGAATGGCCGGTATGCTGGCGGCTTCCCGGGTCAGGCCGGCTCCTCGCTACAAAAATATCATACCTGTAAAAACGGGCCGAAAATCCCGCCTGGTACAGACATGTGATATCCGGTACATTGGGACGGACCAGGGTTATGTGTCAGTCTACACGAACGGAACGAGATACCTCATATCGCGGAGCCTGAGTGAGCTGGCAAACGAACTGGACCCTCAGCAATTTCAGCGTGTTCATAAATCGACGATTGTAAATATGGACCAGGTGCTGGAGTTCAGGTCCAGGCTTAACGGGGATTACGATATTATCATGAACGATGGAACCCAGTTACGTTTGTCGAGGAACTATGCACATTCACTCAAAGGAACCTGGTTGTAGTACTCAGGTTAAGGGTAAATACACTCAGGACAGCTAATTATAGGGTTTTAGTGTAACTACGGGCACATGCAGGATCGTATGTTAGAGGAGAATAATCAAATACAGATATGCTGAAATCCGTCACATTACTCATCATTTGCCTCGCCTGTGTTAGGCTGAATACTGAACCTGTTATGCAGGAGGATTCCCCTCCGCAGGATAAAAACCAGTTAATTGGAATTTGCGAAGGTTGTGAAGCGGTATTCGAGTATGGAGACCAAACGCTGTCAAGCACGGTTACGCTCCCCGATTACGAGGATGAGGGGCAGAAAATCCATATATCCGGTACGGTTTTTAAACCCGGCGGAACGGAACCTGCTCCCGGTGTCATCCTGTATGCGTATCATACAGACCAGGAAGGCGAATATCCGAAAACCGGTAAAGAAACCGGGTGGGCGAGACGTCACGGGTACATCAGGGGATGGCTTAAAACGGATGAAAACGGGAAATATGAAATCAGGACCCTGCGACCAGGTGCTTATCCGGCCGGAAACAGTCCCGAGCATATTCACGTAATCGTACTGGAACCTGACGGAAAGTACTATTGGATTGAGGATTTTCTTTTTGACAACGACCCCAACGTAAATGATCAGCGGCGGGAAAGGGCGAATCCAAAGGGAGGACCTGGATTTGTGCTCACCCTGGAAGGCAAAGGGCAGATAAAAAAAGCTACCAGGGACATCGAACTGGGCAAGAATATCCCGGGCTACCCGAAATGAAATTCCTTTTACTTTTTATCCAGTGAAAGTATCGCATGAAGCAGGACATTGGTTCCATTCGCCATGTCTTCGGGCGAGGTAAATTCCTTTGGAGAATGGCTGATTCCCCCTTCGCTGGGCACGAATATCATTCCAACCGGTGCGATGATAGCCATGTCCTGGGCATCATGTCCTGCTCCGCTGGGCATATACTGGTAGGAAAGTCCGAGGCTTTTGGCCGCTTGTTCGATCGCTGCCTGGATCGATGGGTCGGTCAATGCCGGAACGACTTCAACAAACTGATTTTTGAATGTCACGGTGGTGCCGTGCGATTTGGCAATGGTATGGGCTTCCTTTTCAATTTCCCGAAAAAGTGACCATATCTTTTCGCGTGATAAGTCCCTGATCTCTAATCCGAACACCACCTTTCCGGGAACCACATTATATGCACCGGGCATTGCCTGAATTCTCCCGACCGTGCCTACCTGCCTGCCTTCTGTTGCGGTGATAACCCGGTTTACCGCGACGATCATTTCTGCGGCGGAAAGCAGTGCATCCCTGCGCATATTCATGGGTGTGGTACCGGAGTGGTTGGAGAATCCCTCCACGGTGACTTCCCATTGCTCTATGCCCACGATTCCTTCCACCACGCCGATTTGAATATTTTCTGTGTCGAGAATGGCACCCTGCTCTATATGTAATTCCAGAAATGCAGCTATGTCACCCTTCTGTCTGATCATTTCCTCAATCCGGTCCGGGTTGCCGCCTATGGCAACCAGACCCTCCCGGATCACGAGCCCGGACTGGCTTTTGACTTCCAGGCGTTCGGGAGTTAACTTACCCGCAAGTGCCTTGCTTCCGATCAAACCGCCTTCTTCGTCAGAAAATATGATGAGTTCAAGGGGATGACGTGTCCGGATATTATTCTCCTGTAAAACCTGCATTACTTCCAGTCCGCCGACCGAACCCACGCAACCGTCATAATTTCCTCCCTCGGGAACCATATCTATGTGGCTGCCAAAGACAATAGGTTTCAGCGACGGGTCAGTACCGGAACGCTTCCCGATGATATTGCCTGCAAAATCTACCGACACATCAAGTCCGGCCTCCTTCATTTGCTGCATGAACCACTGGCGTCCGGCGATATCACCATCTGTATACGCCACCCTGTAATTGCGGCCTTCGTCGTCGATACCGAATTCAGCAAGGGCGGCGATGCGTGCTTCGATACGATCCTGGTTGACCCTGAGGTCATCTGGCTGGGAATAACCGGTAAACAGGCCCATCAGGCAAACTAGCGTGAGAAGCCCTGGCAGTATGGATGTAGTCATAGGAGTGAAGGGATGATGAAATTAAGATATGGCGATAATTTGAAAAATGCTAACCGGCTGATTACAAAAAGTATCACACCCAATCCGCGTATCCAGGCTTTTCGGGTGTAAAAAAATAGTTATATTGACTGAAGAACAATGTACAACTATGAAACGACGTGAAGTCCTGAGAAATACGGTCCTGGCTACCGGCGCAGCCATCGCGGCTCCATTATATGGTGCCCTGCTGTCGGGGTGCAGCAGCAACCCCTCGATGGAAACGGCTTATGAACCCATTGCCTTCGGGCCCGAGCAGTATTCGTTGCTGGAGTCCGTTGCCGACACACTGCTGCCTGCCACAGATACTCCTTCGGCCACCCAGGCCGGGGTCGTACAGACTATCGATAGGATGGTGGGCGAGGTCTATTCGGAAAATGACCGGCGCATCTATCTGGAGCAATTTGATCATTTGGCTGAATTGCTGGAGAATGAAGGCTTTATGGATGCCGACGATTCCCGGCGGATTGAGTTACTGCAGCAACTGGAGACATCAGAGGGCGTCTTACGGGATGCATGGATGCATGGCAAACAACAAATAATTGCCTTGTACCTGACCTCCGAGGAGGTAGCTGAAAATTTCCTCAATTACGATCCGGTACCCGGGTCCTATGAGGCATGCATTCCTCTTTCAGAAACAAACGGTAAAGCCTGGGCCATATGAATATGAAGGGAAAAGGACAAAGGGAAGTCACTTATGACGCTATTGTGATTGGTTCGGGAATTAGCGGCGGATACGCGGCCATGGAACTTTGCACGCGCGGATACAGGACCCTCGTGCTCGAGCGAGGGCGGATGGTGAAGCATGGAGAATATCCTACGGCCAATATGGATACCTGGGACCTGCCGCACCATAACCTGGTGACGGCCGAAGAAAAAGCAGCGCATTATTTTAAGCAAAGCCGCCTCAGTTGGTGGGTGAACCAGGATAACAAGCACTGGATCAACAAGGACGATGAATATCCCTATGACGAGGTGGAACGGTTTGACTGGATCCGCGGACACCATGTCGGTGGTCGATCGATTATGTGGGGCCGGCATTGCTATCGCTGGAGTGACCTGGACTTTGAAGCCAATCTCCGGGATGGAATCTCGGTTGACTGGCCGATCCGTTATAAGGACATAGCCCCGTGGTATGATTATGTGGAGACGTTTGTGGGGGTAAGCGGACAAAAAGAAGGGCTTAAGCAGGTGCCTGATGGCAAGTTCCTGAAGCCTTTTCCGCTTAATTGTGCTGAACAGCATTTGCGCGAATCGGTTCAGAAGAAATATCCATACAGGCTGATCACCCCCTCCCGGATTGCCAATTTATCCGAATACAATCCTGAGTATCATAAAGGCACAAGGTCGCAATGCCAGAGCCGGAACAGGTGCTGGCGTGGATGTCCCTATGGGGCCTATTTCAGCAGCTTGTCGGCTACCCTTGCGGTAGCTGCGGAAACAGGCAACCTTACCCTCCGATCTGACAGCATTGTAAGCGAGATCGTGTATGACCAGGCCCACAACAGGGCCAGTTCAGTACGCGTAAAAGATGCAAATACAGGGGAGGAGACCGAATATTTTGCACGTGTCATATTTTGTAATGCCAGCACCGTGGGTACGACAGCGATACTCCTGAACAGCCGGTCTGACCGGTTTCCTGACGGACTTGGAAATGACAGCGGCGAGCTGGGGCATAATCTGATGGACCATCATTATGGTATGGGTGTGGCGGGGACGCTTGACGGGCTGGAGGATACCTACTATAAGGGAAGGAACCCGGGTGGCGGATTTTACATTCCGCGCTTCAGAAATATCGATGAAAATACCAGGCATCCTGATTACCTGCGGGGCTTTGGCTACCAGGGAACAGGCAAACGAGGCATGAATATTCCTGACGGATTGATTGGTGCCCCGCTCAAGGAGGAAATTCTGAAGCCCGGGAACTATCATTTCACGATCACCTGCTTCGGGGAAATGTTACCCTACCATGAAAACAAGATGACCCTGAATTTCGACAAACCGGACAAGCACGGTATGCCTACGATTGTTTTTGATGCGAAACTCCGTGAGAATGAGCGATTAATGCGTGAAGACGGGGTGAATTGTGGGATGGAAATGCTGGAAGCGGCGGGGTGCCGTGATATAACCTCGTATAACCAGGAGACTGCACCCGGTGCATGTATTCATGAGATGGGTACGGCCAGGATGGGTCGTGACCCAAAAACTTCGGTCCTGAATGAGTGGAACCAGGTGCACTCGGTACCAAATGTCTTTGTAACCGATGGAGCCTGTATGACGAGTGCAGGAACGCAGAACCCGAGTATTACCTACATGGCACTGACCGCCAGGGCGGTGGACCATATGCACAAGGAGATAAATAACGGGAAGTTGTAGGTACCGGGTTGGCTCCGGCCTGCGCCGGAGGCTGCCCGGCATGACGATCACAATTAAACGGC
>CAZLZD010000059.1:8032-23033 GCA_964563925.1 uncultured Roseivirgaceae bacterium
TGCGCCGGAGACTGCCCGGCATGACGATATGTACGTCATCCTGAAAAACGTCCGGGCTTGATCCGGACTCGCTTCAGGACCTGATTAAGCTTTTATAGGTACCGGGTCGATTCCGGTATTCACCGGAATTTCCCGGCATGACAATAGGGATGACGCTAGGCATGACGATCGCTACGTCACCCTTCATCATACTCGATACCGAGTATGCGTTCTTCAAACATTCCGAGTGCGATCTTGTCCTCGCCGAGTACATCAAAGAGTTCGAGGGCCCTGCGGGCTACATATTCTTCCTCAATCTGCTCCATAACGAACCATCGCAGGAATTCTTCCGTGGCCACGTCATTGTATTTCCGGCAAGCCTGAACCATCTCGTGAATCGAATCACTCACGGCAATTTCGTGCTCCAGCGCTTTCTCAAACACTTCACGCAAACTGCCAAAGTCATGCTCGCTTTCTCCCACGGTAGGGGAAATGGCATCACACTCCATGTCACAGAGGTAGTGAAACAGTTTGAGCTTGTGTTTACGTTCCTCGTCTGATTGGTTAAAGAAAAATTCAGCGCTGTTGTCATAACCACGCACATCGCACCAGGCCGCCATGGCCAGGTAGGACGCCGAGGAATGCGCCTCCATCTTGATCTGCCTGTTAATAAGATCAACTATTTCTTCTTTCAGGACACGCTGTCTTCTGAGTAAATCTTTCATGTTGGTGTAATTCTGTTTAAAAGTTGAATACGTTCTTGCGCAACACTTTTTGAATCGATGAATTCAATGCTAATATATCAAAGGTCCCGTTAAGAAGCTCTCTAAATTGCAGGATCTGCCTGAGGTTTAGCATCATAAAACGGTCACAATGAGGTAAACGGACGATCTCATAATCAGGGGCAGCCGGGTCCAGTAATTCCATGATATCCAGTGCCATGATCTTCCTGCGGAATGCATACAGATCACACAGCGTAAATGAAATACGCTCCTGTTCGTAGGTGAGTACAAAGCCCTCCGTTTTGCCGCACTGGGCTATAGAGGCGCTGTCGGTGCTAAAAATCTCTTCCTGCATTTTTACAAATTGCGTGTAAAGTCGGACAACCTCCGCAATATTTCCCTTTTTTCTTCAGGTACTTCTGGCAACACTTATTCTTCAGCTTCTTCCGTCCCTTCTTGCCCGCTGCATGGGCCTGGTACAATTTCGATACCGGTAAAGTGCTTGTATTGCTGATTATCCGTTCATTATTCATTCAGTGCACAAATTACAGCTTCAAATATACACAGTAACATGACTATTTAGACTAATTCTAAATGATTTTTGTCAGTTTTTTTCTTTTCAATCCTGTACGGGTCTTTTCCTTGTCAGTCAATCTTTATGAAAACCAGGTCTTATGTGAGGGGATAAAGATTTTTTGAAAAGTATATAGCCACAGTATACAAGGGGTGGATTATTACAAATACGCCATTGTAACAGTTTACTATTCATTTTTCTGTCCGTTATTAATTTGATAAATTGTTTGAGGTTCCGGCTCAGGGGGAATGTGCGAATGGGATGATTTTTGTCAAAAATGACTTCATACAATTCGATCGAATCAGGCCGAAAAGCTTTCCGCGAAGAACGCTGGAATGACGCTTTCCTGTGCCTGTCCGATACAGATTCCGACGCGTTAGACGCCGGTGACCTCCTCATGCTGGCTGTATCCGCCTACCTTACCGGTCATTTCAATGAAAGTACCGGTGCATGGACTTCCGCACACACGGCTTACCTGAATGAAGGCAATTATGCCAGGGCGGTATATTGTGCCTTCTGGCTCGGCTTCGGGCTCGTGATCAATGGGGAGTCTGCACGTGGTGGTGCCTGGTTCGGCAGGGCGCATGAGCTGGTGGAAACACATTCTCCGGACGGACCTGAAAAAGGCTATCTGCTGATTCCGCCTGCCCTCCGGGCGTTGTCTGTTCAAGATCCTGAATCAGCGTATACGTATTTCAGAAAAGCCGGAGAATTGGGCCTCCGGTACAGGGATGAAGATTTAATCGCCCTTTCCAAACTGGGGACCGGTCAGGCCCTGGTTCGGCTTTACAAGACAGAAGAAGGACTGGCCTTACTGGATGCGGCGATGGTTGCGGTGGATTCCGGACAGCTATCGCCCATTACGATGGGGATCATTTATTGCGCGGTTATTGAAACGTGCATGGAGGTATTCGAACTCAACAGGGCGCAGGAATGGACCAACGTACTGAGTCACTGGTGTGAATCCCATCCCAGCCTGGTGCCTTTCCGGGGACAATGCCTTACCCGACGTTCGGAGATCATGCTGCTTCATGGCAGGTGGGACAAGGCCATGGCTGAAATTAGGCTGGCCCTTAAGCAATGGTCAGAGCCACCCGGTCAACCCGCAGCCGGGGCGTCATACTATCAGCTGGGAAATCTTTACAGGTTACTCGGAGAATTTGACAATGCGGAAAAGGCCTATTCCTCTGCCGGTCAATACGGCAGGGACCCTCAACCGGGGCTGGCTCTGCTATGGTTAGAGCAAGGACAATTATCAAGGGCCTGTTCGGCGATCAAACGGGCTTTATCTGAAACCAGACAAATCACGGAACGATATGCCTGTCTTTTCGCCTGCCTGGAGATTATGCTGGCTGCCGACCACAAAGAAGATGCAGCAGAGATTCTTACTGATTTGCTGGATAAAGCAACGAACCAGGATGTTCCTTTCTTGCATGCGCTTGCAGCCCAGTCGCAGGGAAATATGGAGGTAAGTGAGGGAGAATATGACAGTGCCCTCCAAAAACTGAGGGAAGCCCGTCTGTTGTGGGACCAGCTCAATATTCCTTACCGGTCTGCCCGAACACGGATCCTTATGGGACAGGCATATAATGGGGCAGGGGATCCAGAAGCCGCCAGGATGGAGTTTGAAGCCGCGAGGTCTGTTTTCTCAAAACTCGGCGCCATACCCGATCTGAAACGGGCTGAGAATTTTCTAAGGAAAACGTCGGATCGTGCAACCGTACTTACAGCGAGGGAGAAGGAGGTACTTCAGCTGATTGCGGAAGGAAAAGCAAATAAGCAGATTGCCAGTGATTTGTTTATCAGTAAACGTACCGTTGAGCGCCATGTAAGCAATATTTTTTGTAAGCTCAATGTATCCTCGCGGACCGCCGCTGCCGCACAGGCAATCCGCCATCGGCTTATCTGACACCCGGCATATGGGTAATAATACCCATAACGACTGGCTCCATAATTGGGTATTCACACTGATGCGCGGGACTTGTTCACTTTCTATTTTTAGGTAGATAACAAATCTTCCATCAAAGCGAAACGAAATGAAATTATTTCCATTACTTCTGAGTCTGCCACTTATCCTGTTATTTTCGGAAGGATACGGGCAGAACCCGGCCCCCGTAATCGATATGCATCTCCATGCCGACCTTCCTCCGGGTGAGGTGCATGCGGGAGAAGGCGGTCCATGCCGTCCTGAACCCTGTGAAATGAAAGGTTCGGCAACAGCATCCCACCAGGAAACGCTGGAACAGACACTGGCAATCATGGACCGGAATAATATTGTAAAGGCTTTTTTAAGCGGACTCGACCCTGAGGTAATGAAAAAATGGGTGGAAGCCGCACCGGACCGGTTTATCGTATCTCCTTTCATCTTCAAACCAGGGATGCCCGGTCCGGAAGAATTAAAGAAGGCCTATGAAGCCAATCAGTTCCAGGGGATGGGGGAAATTGCCACCCAGCTGGCCGGAGTGGCTCCCAACGATCCTGCGCTGGAACCTTATTTTGCGCTGGCCGAAGAACGGGACCTCCCTGTACTGATTCATACCGAGGGAATAGGACCCTATCTGCCCACATTTCGTACCTCGGCCGGAAAGCCCCTTCTCCTTGAAGACGTGCTCATCAAACACCCTGACCTGAGAATTTTTGTGGAAAATACCGGCTATCCGTTCCTTGACGATATGGTCGCACTCATGTCGCAGTACCCCCAGCTATACGGTGATTTGTCCACCATCACCTGGGTCATTCCAAGAACCGCCTTTCATGATTACCTCAAGGCGTTGATGCGCGCCGGACTCGGTAAACGCCTTATGTTCGGTTCCGATCAAATGCGCTGGCCGGAAATGATTGAAGCCGGTTTGGATGCAATTAAGTCTGCCGACTTCCTTACCGAGGAAGAAAAACGTGACATACTGTATAATAATGCAGCGGCTTTTCTCCGCCTTGAACAACCTAACTGAATGCATCGATACCTGGACGAGTATCCGCCTGAAATTCAAACGATAAGAATTAGGTTGTCTGCATTAAATTTAATCAACTAAGGATTTAGTTGGTAATATGATACGGATCGTGTTACTTTGAGCATGGTCATTTCTCAACTATCCTGGATTCTATCCGGACTCGCTGTACTTTATATAAACTCTCCCTCCATTGAAACGCCGTTGCCAAACTATGAGCCTGAGGGAAGGGCAACGCTCGTTATCGTGAATCAATCGGCTGATGAGCTGTCGGTCGGACTGGAACACTGGGTGATGGTTCCATTTGGTGTACATGAGGAAAACAGTGAGATTGAAAGGGGAGAGAAGAAATCGATCCGTGTTCCCGTACAAGGACTCACCGAATACAATGTCGTACTAAATGGTCAGTCCCAGGCGATACTGGCCAGGCCCGGAACTGTTGACACGCTGTACTATTATAGTGCAAATGGGGCAACGGATATTTTATTTGCCGGTCCTATGAAGGAATTGAACCTTTATGTACACCAGAGAGACCTGCATTTCGGTCCGAAAGACGGACTTTACAGGCCTCGCGCCCATGCGACTCAGCAAGCGAAGAATGTCGCTGAACTGTTTGCCTTCAATGACTCCATCCACGCTGTTTACACCGGCTACCTGGAATCCATCGATAACCTGCCCGGCTGGTACCGGGATTTTGAAAGAAGGCGCCTCTATTATATTAATGAAGGCTTTAAACTGAATAGTGTTTTTTACCGAAATGCCTTGCTCGGAAAAGCAGACAAATTGCCACAAGGGTATTTGCAGCGGCTGGAATCCTCCGGGCAGATTCAGGCTTCGGATATGCTGGGTGAAATCAAATACCTGCAATTCCTGACCGATTATCTGCACCTGCTCGGTGATCCTGACAGGATTTACGACAGACCTGATTCTCCGGAAGGGTGGAAGGACCGGTTTGTGTACTTTGATTCTATTGCGAAGGCAAATCTGGATGGAATGGTGCAGGATGTGTACCTGGCCCATACGTTTAGCAAAAGGCTTGAAAGCCATGCCTATATTTTTGAGGGAGAATGGCTTACGGCCATCAATGACACCCAGCTCCGTACCCTGATATCCGAAGAGGCAAACAAGGAAAGATTGCCAGCCGGCAGTGAGGCTCCTTACTTCTACCTTCAGACATTACCGGGAGATCACATGGAACCTGCAGACCTTGAAGGCAAAGTGGTCCTTATAAACTTCTGGGCCACCTGGTGCCGCCCCTGTATTCAGGAGTTTGCTGCAGAAAACGAACTGGTACAAGGATTCAAAAACGAGCCTGTCGTCATTGTTAACATCTGCATGGATTCGGAGGAAGAGGTTTGGCGGAATTATGTAAAAAAATACGAACTGAATACGCTGAATCTCTTTGCCAATGAAAATTGGTCAGTGAATCTTTCGAAGAAGTACTTTATAAGCAGTTTGCCCCACAGTGTCCTCATTGATCCTGAAGGGAAAATAATTACGAATAAGGCGCCACGAGCGAGTATGGGCGTGGCCGAGGAAATCAGAAAAGCCCTAACAGAATTGCGCTAGTTCTGATTTGCACTGATAAGGGCCATTTCTCCATAAATTAGAAGTATAAATTGGGGAACTTATTCTACATTTCTTAATTCGCCCCAGGACAAATGCACATTAACTTGATATAGTTAAGCATTTATCAGGTTGGGCACGATAATTTCATTTGACAGGACAACCAACTTGAAAATAAAATGAGCAATTTATTATTTATCGTGGCAGTCATACTATTGATTGGTTGGCTGCTGGGTTTCTTTGTATTCAGCCTTGGAAGCTTTATTCATATATTGCTGGTCATTGCCATCGTCGCGATCCTGTTCCGTCTGATCAGGGGCCGATCGATATAGGGCAGTGAGAGTAATCAAAGCCCGCAGATTAACTTCTGCGGGCTTTTTAGTTTACCATACACAAAACCTGACAGGTTTTCCTCCCGCAGGGAGGCATTCTCCTGCCATAACAAAATCGCAGGTTGAAATTCCGGGCTGATGTTAAATGAATCTTTTGTGACCGGTAAAATCCGGACCAGTAATTTATCAGGCCGGCATCACACGTCTGCCTGATCTGCCCCCGAATTTCCAGGCCAGCATGACCAGCAGCAAAAAGAAAATAAAAGCGAATGAAAATGCCTGGACCAGTCCGGGTGCACCCACTAAATCGGTTAACGGCTGCATATAATTTATCTCCCGGAGCCAGGAGGAAATAGAGCTGTTGAGGAAGAACATACCGGCGGCAATAAGCCAGGGCCAGCCATTCCGGATATCCTTCAGAAACATTAAAACCGCCACCCCCACGCAGATAAAGGTGCCCATAGCCGCTGCTTCTCCAAACCGGCCGAAGGTTTCCGGACCTTCAATTTTGTAGTGGGGCACAAAGCTCAGCAGACTGAAAAACAGGGCAATTCCCAGGAAGATAAGCGAACTGCTGAGCAGAAAAGATCCATGGAGTTTGGCGTTCTTCCTGAACATAAAGCCCAGGAATATGAGTATTCCGACCTCGGCCGAAGATGCCACATTCTGAATGAGGAGTGTGTCGATCGTTCCAGCCTCCGATGCCCTTTTTGCAGAATATACCGAGAGCAGGGTAAGGGTGGCTACTATAAGCGGACCTGCCATAAAGATGGCAAGGCCGATTTTTTTGTGCTGCCGGTACTGCTTCTTGTCGATAAGTACCAGCTGGTACAGGAGTAACAACAGCCAGAGCCAGCTTGTGCCTACATGCAGGTGATGAAACCCATTGGCATGGGCATTCTCCCCAAAATATAATTCCCAAAACCCGGTGATGCTGATAAGAACAATGATGACTAACAGAATGATTTCAGGCTTGTATGATTTCATGGATGACCGGGCTGTTTTTTTGTTGTGGAATATACCAAAATTTTGAAATATGCCTTTTTATGGCACTCAGGTTCTTTCATTTGTGCTTACTGACCGGTCAAAATTTCTCATTTCCCTTCAGCGGAATGAGGCAAACGCATCAGTTGTATGTTTCTGAATTCCACAGGATGACTTTCGGCCTGAAGGGCAATATAGCCTTCGCTGAGCATCCGGGAAAATCCGGAGGCAAGGAGTTGTTGGGCAAAAGGGTCTGAATCATCCAGCTGCGGTCTGCTGTAGAAGAGTACGTCTTTGCCGTTAATCCGGTGGACCACGGTTTCGTTTCCATGGACCTCAATTTCAGCGGTCACCCACTGGTCGCCGTGATAGGTTTCGGAGCTGGAGTTAATACAATGCTCTGTGATCAGCTGGTCATTCATCTCAATGTGGGTGCCTGCCGTACATACATTTCCGGTTGGCCGATCGTCTCTTCCGTTGCCACCGAGGAGTTGTGCTTCAATTGCCACCAGGAGCGTCTGATCTTTCGGGAGTGATTCAGGTGCCTGGGAATGAAACTTGATCCCGCTGTTTCGGAAGGCCCATTCCGGCGCACCTGGTACCTGTTCTCCTGTAAACCGATACTCCAGCCTCAGCTTAAACCAGGAAAGTTTTTCCTTGTAGAAAAGGTGACCAAAACGATTGTCAAAGGTTTCATATTCGTCATAGGACACAATCAGTTTTCCATCTTTTACCCGGAAGGTATTCAGGTAATTGTCGCCTGCCTCGCAACCGGTTATCTTAACTTCCCAGCCAGTAAGGTCACGTCCGTTGAAAATGGTGATCCATTCCTGCCTAGGACTCGAATGGCAGCCACAGAATAACAACATGGCGCACAGCAGGCCGAAAGAAAATCGGGTATAACGTGGTCGTAAATGGGAAGTGAGAATCATGGCCGGTTCTAAAGGGCATAAGATAATTATTTAATCTATATATTGGAGTACTTTCCATCCCAAACGACGACCCATGAATAAAAGAGAATTCATTAAAACATCCGGCTTATCTCTGATTCCATGGCTGATACCCGGAATTATAAAGAGCACAAGTTCCGGCACGGATCAATCGGACCGCGTCAATTTTATATCCGACGGATTCAGGTTTTCACCTGCGGAATACATTGCCCGGCTCAGTGAAATTAACCAGGCCCAAGCAATCGCTCCGGATGTTTACGGAAATGGCGGCGTGACTCGTCAGCTGGAGGAGGAGTTTGCCCGTCTGACCGGTAAGGAGAAGGCTATCTATTTGCCCACCGGTACAATGGCCAACGAGATTGCCCTGCGCCTGCTCAATGGAAACAACACTAAGGTGCTGGTACCTGAAAATTCACATATTTATCGCGATGAAGCAGATTCAGCACAAAGTATTCATCATCTCCGCCTGGTACCTGTAGTCAACGGGAAGTCTTTTTTTACTGTTAACGACCTGGAGAATACCATCAGTGAACTGGAACGGAATGAGGTATTTAAAA
Source organism: uncultured Roseivirgaceae bacterium (assembly GCA_964563925.1). Lineage (GTDB taxonomy): Bacteria > Bacteroidota > Bacteroidia > Cytophagales > Cyclobacteriaceae > JAUILA01. The sequence goes on from CAZLZD010000059.1 coordinate 16,645, forward strand.
GTGGTACCGGTACTGTGGCTGTTGAGAATCCGGTACGCCGTGCCAATGGGGAATTTGTGCCTTGGAGTGAACTGAAGGCTATTTCATCCTTTTGCCGGTATCATGGGTATAAATTGCACCTGGACGGTGCCCGTGTTCACATTGCTTCCGGATATACCGGGATCCCTGTGCGAGAATATGCCGAATTATTTGATACGGTGTACATCTCCCTGTACAAATACCTGCATGCCGCCGGGGGCGCAATGCTTTGCGGCGATGCCGGCATTATAGACCAGGTCCCGCACCTGATAAAAATACTGGGAGGTACTACCTATCAGTCCTGGGCCAATACCGCTGTGGCGTTCCATTACATACGGAACATTGATGAGAAGTGGGACCGGATAGCCAGGATTTCTTCCGACATGCTTGAATTCCTGCAGGCTACCGGCAATGTAAGGGTTCAGCAACCGGATTATCCCACCAACGTTAGCAAGTTGATTTTCCCGGAAAAAACAGACCTGGTAAAGCTGCAGAAAGATCTGTCTGAAAAGCATGCCATGGATATCCGCCCTCCGCGTGCCGACGGAAGCATCCTGTTATTTGCCAACGAAAGTTTGCTTCTCAGGAGCCCTGAAGAACTTTCACACGCCTGGAAGGATGTTCTGTCCGGCTGAATCAATTATAACCTGGCTCCAGACTGAAGTACGCTGTAAATGATTGCTTCAACCAGCCTGGGATTCCTGGAATTTGACTATATTGAACAGTTGGAAATTGAACCTGCAAAGCATGAAATATCTTTTGTCATTTACCCTCTGCATATTATTATTCTCCTGCATAAACCAGACAGATTCTGCATCCTTAGCGGAATCGGAGCTTCTTGCAGCGGCGGACCCGGTGGAATACGGACTGGACCCGGATGAAACGGAGGCCATTGCCAACCATATACAGTGGGCGCTGGACAGCCAGTATATCGGCGGGGCCGTGGCCATGATTGCCAAAAACGATCGCGTCATTTTCTATGAATCGTATGGCTACAGCGACCAGGCTAAAACAAAACCGATGGCAAAGGATCAAATATTCCGGCTGGCTTCCATGACCAAGCCGGTAACCTCGGTGGCGATCATGCAGCTTGTGGAGCAGGGCCTGGTCAATGTCGATGATCCGGTATCAAAGTATATCCCGGAGTTTTCCGATATGAAGGTTATCAGGAATTTCAATGAGGCGGATTCGACCTACGAAACTGTACCGGTAGAAAATGAGATGACCATTCATCACTTGCTGACGCACACGGCGGGTTTTGCTTATAGCCTTTTCCATCCCGTTGCCGGGGCAGTTTACACGCCCTTTGAGATTGCAGAGGCCTGGTCCCTGGATTCGGTTACCCTGGCGGACAATATCCCCAAATCAGGAAGCCTGCCGCTGATGCATGAGCCGGGAGCGGCCTTTACCTACGGAATAAATATCGATGTGCTCGGTTACATTGTAGAGCGGGTTTCCGGATTGCCGCTGGATGAGTATTTCTCGGAGAATATTTTTAAGCCACTTGGCATGGATGATACGTACTTTTACCTGCCTGATGATAAGGCGGACCGGCTGGTGGAAGTCTGGCTTACTTCAGATCCGGGAGATTTTCCTATGGACTACCCCGTAAAGGGAGCCAGGACTTATTTTGCAGGTGGCGCAGGCCTCGTGGGTACTGCAGAAGATTACTTGCGTTTCGCCACGGCGCTCCTCAATAAGGGTAGCCTGGGCGATGCACAGATCCTGAAACCTGAAACTGTGGAGATGATGTTTACGAATCAGATCGGCGACCTGCGACTTAGGGAAGGTGTAGGATTCGGTTACGGTGGTATGGTGTTGGTGGATGAAGATGAGGCGGGCAGAAACGCAGGTTACTGGGGGTGGGACGGGTTCTGGCAGACACGCTTCCGGATAGACCCCCAAAATGATATGGTGCTGGTTTTGATGACCAACTCTTTTCCGGCATCACATTCCAACGAAGTGCTTGGTGGTTACGGAAAACTGGTCGTCCAGGGAATTGAAAATTAATCCGGCCCTGTCTCATTCTTTGTTTGATTATTCTCCTGACCTGACTGAAAAGCCTGTTAATGAGTCCATTATATCCCCGAAATTCCTGCGCTCACTAAACCAAAGCTGTGGTTTCTTGTTTTTCTGAAGATAATCAGGAACAGGTTCTGTTTGTCTATTTGTATTACATGAAAATATGATTGTTCACAACTCCATTGACTGGTCAGTCATCATAAAATTCAGCTGGAAGAATGTGGCATACAGCCTGAGTGTAACGCTGATTGCCGTTATACTGGATTTTACCTTCGGTGACTTTTTACAAATACCCATTGCCATTATTGCCACACTCGGTACGGCCCTGGCCATTATGCTGGGTTTTCGTAACGGATCAGCCTATGAACGCTGGTGGGAAGCCCGAAAAATCTGGGGTGGTATTGTAAATGACAGTCGTACTTTCGCCCGCCAGGTTTTGTCCATGATAAATGCTGACCATGGATCTGGCGGGATCACTAATGTTCAGAAGGAATTGATCCACGCCCATCTGGCCCATATACATGCGCTCAGGCTCCAGCTCAGGGTGATTTCCGACGAGAAAGCATGGGATGAAGACGTATTCGCCAGAATCGATAGCGAGACGATGTCCGGAATCCGTAGTAAATCAAATAAAGCAGCCCAACTGCTAATTCTGCAAGGTAAAAAGCTCGAGCAATGCCGGAACAGTGGTCAATTATCGGATTACCGGCACACCCAGATTGACAATACCCTGACCCGGTTTTCGGATTACCAGGGAAAATCAGAGCGGATCAAGAATACTCCTTTCCCCAAGGCATATGAAATCTTCAATCGAATATTGCTGAATCTTTTCATCCTGTTTCTGCCCTTCTCCCTGCTGCCTATTTTAAATGGACTGAATGAATGGTGGCTGGTTATTCCTGTTACCGTACTGACCAGCTGGGTTTTTTACGGAATCCATGAAATGGGAATTCTCATGGCAGCTCCGTTCGAGAATTTCAGGTGGGACGTTCCGTTGGATGCGATATGTAACACCATTGAAATTGATCTTCTGCAGGCGGTAAATACGAAACAGGTACCGGAGAAACTTCATCCTGAGAATGGGGTGTTGATGTAACAGTACCGGATTCATCATTCCATTTGATGACCTACCTCATGGTATAGTTTGGGGCTATATGGTACTTTCATTTCATGCAAAACGGAAAGACGGAGAACGGTCAGGATTTTTTATCCCAGGTAAATACGATCATCTCCCGTAATCTCGAAAACGAGAATTTCGGGGCAGGGGAGTTGGCCGATGAACTTGGCCTGAGCATGTCTCAGACGTTGCGAAGGATCAAGAAGGAATCCGGCCTGGGCGCGAATCAGTACATCCGTGAAATTCGCCTGGAATACGCCGCAGCTCTTTTGGATAGTCATAAAGACCTGAATGTTTCAGAAATTGCATTTAAGGCTGGCTTTAGCAGTCCTTCCTATTTCATCAAATGTTTTCACGATAAATACAATGCAACGCCAGGTGCCTACAAAACGCATAAAACCAAGGGGAAAAGACATTCCAGGATACTTATTGGTGTAATCAGTGCCATCTTAATTTTCCTGATGGCCGGTGCCTATTTGGTCAGGTGGACCGGTACCGAACAGACGGTGGCCTCCTCAATGAGATCCATCGCGGTGTTACCGTTGCTTGACGCGACAAGTGATCAGCGCATGGAATACTTATCTGCCGGCTTAACAGATGACCTGACATATCAACTGGCAAAATTTGCCAATTTGCGGGTTGTTTCACGTGGATCGGCCATGCTCTACAGGGATTCCGCTAAACTTTACAGGGATATTGCGGCTCAACTCGGCGTTGACCTGCTGCTGGAGGGTTCCGTTATGCAAAAGGGAGAGGATTTACAGATGATTTTTCAACTGATTGAGCCGGTACCCGAGGAAAAGCATCTGTGGACGGCTAAATATGAAGTCAGGCCAGATGACATTTTCAATATTCCCGGTGTGGTTGCGAAGGCCATCGGAACGGAAATGGCCTTTCAGGAACCGGGACATTCTGTGACTGACAGACATGTTGACCCTGAAGCTTATGACCACTATCTGCGTGGAATGTATTTGCTGGATAAGCAAAACCCGGTGGCCGTTCAACAGGCAATAGAGCATTGTCGGGCCTCAATAAGTACCGACAGCACATTTGCCCCTGCCTATGCCCTTATGGCAAAATGCTACATTTCGATGAACCGCTTCATACGCAATAACGAAGAGAAACTTCAGAACAAACAACGGGGCAAGCAAATGATTTATACAGCGCTGGACAAGGCAATTGAAACCGATAGGAGCCTGGCCGAAGCGTACATCGCTTATGGATACGTGCTGGGAACCCTGGATTGGGATTGGGACGGCATGAAGAGTATGGTGGACAAAGGTCTGATGTTAAACCCGAACAGTTCAGCCGGGTATTTATTGCTGTCTGATTACTGGGCAATAAATGGAGATATGGCCGCCTCCCTGGAAGCGGCACGGAAAGCAGTTGAACTTGATCCGCTTAATCCGTACGCAGGGACCATGCTCGCACAGAAGCTCGAAGTGGACCGGCAGTATGGTCAGGCACTTATTCAGTACGAAAAAGTGCTTGAGCTATTTCCTGAATACGGAATGGCCTGGAACGGTGTCGGTTTCAGCCACTTTCTTCTTGGGGATAAAGAAAAAGCCAGGGAATGCTGGGGACAACTGCACGAGATCATGGGAAACCGTGAGATGGCCGACTATTTCCAGGATGCGCAGTTTGATAATGCGGTACGTCACTGGCTGCAGGAGGCTACCAAAACCCAAAAGTTATATTGTTCAAACCCGTCCGTAATTGCCATGGCATTTATGCTCCATGATCACCGCACGGTTGCACTGGAATATCTGGAGTATTCCTATACCATGCGAAACGAAGAACTTCCCCTTCTTATTCTGCATCCTGTGTTCGATTCTCTGCGCGGCACACTGCCATTTGAGATGATCGTTCAGCAACTTAACGTTGAAGGCACGGTTGCCAAGCCTGGTATGTAACACAAAAAGCTTAATTGATACTATTTGCTGAATTCGTCCTATCGGATGCTGATTTTTTGATAGGTGTCAGACTGCTTTATTGAAGTACTTTGAACAAAGATTATTAACGAAAATTTGTACGATAATGAAAGCCCTGATTTCTATTTTAACCCTTGGTGTTTTGCTTTTTGCCAGCTGCGAAGAATCTGCAATTACACCTGAAAAGACGTATGTACCCGGTTCGGAGGTTTCATCCTTGCAGAATCAAAGTAATGGTAATTATACCGGATTTGATGAATGGGGATTTAACTACACCGCTCAAATATTTGATAGTTACCTGATTAATGCACTCATTGCTGATCCTGCCTTTAAAGATGCCGAACATTATCGTGAAACGGCTTATAAAGGTGAAGGGAGCGAATATTGGGACAATTTCATCAGCAACTATCCTTACTTCCAGTATTGGATGCCCGCCGGATTACTTGACTGCAGAATGAAAATGAAGTGGAACGACGCCCTTCTTCCCCCATCCGGCATCTATCCTGATTCGTGGAACAACACTGATGCGAAGATAGAATTTAAATATATGATGGACAGTGAAACAGAAAACTGGATGCAGATTCGAAAACTTATTGCCATTTTTGATACCGATTACCTGGAAGGTGATCGCTGGTATAACGAGAATGGGGAAGAAATCGGTATGAAATCCTATTACTGGCCGGATGAGCTGATTATTGTACAGGTACTGAATGTAGGTGAGAATCCCTATGTCCCGTTCGCGATGCCTCCTGATTACACCGCACCTTTCGGACATGGTTGGGGAAGTCAGAAAAACAGGTAAGCACATAGGGCCAGGATTGTGAAAACCCGGATTTTTCCGGGTTTTCCATCATTCTTCAGACGCAATCAATACTATACGTTTAGCGGCCCCCGTTTGAGTTGATTTTTTCATAAAGGTTCTCTATCTCGGTAAGGTCAGGTTCCTTTTTCATCCACCCGACACGCTCTTTCTGTGTATCCATCCATCGGTACAGCCAGCTCACACCCCATTTTTCATAGTACGTGTTTTCCTGTTCATAAACCGGGTCTTTCAGCGATTCCGAAAAACTGGTTATTCGATAGTCCTCTGCTTGCAGCCGACGGATTATTTCACCCAGGTAGTCGGCGTTCAGGGAGTTATCGTGGCACAGGTAAATATGACTGACAGGCCGGTTATAGACAGACCGCGCCACATTCTCAAAGAAAAGGACCAACTCAATGGTTTTATCCACGTATTGCTCTCCAATTTTATGCGCTTTTTCCAGCTGCCCGGTTTCCAAATAATGCGTGTACACAGCATT
>CAZLZD010000059.1:23133-25439 GCA_964563925.1 uncultured Roseivirgaceae bacterium
ATATCCAGCGAATCCAGGACCTGCAGTAATCCGGCTTCGGATTTGCCGTTCCTGGTAAGTTTGGGGACATCATCTATGGTGATGGATATTGACTTCTCGCTGTTTTGTCCTGCCACCGGTATGGCAATTAACAGGCATATAGCCAGCAAAAAAATGGATTGGCATTTGGTCATTGAAATCTGTTTAAATTTAGGCGTTGATGCACTTTGCAGGCCAACTGCAGAATACCCTTTTCGCAATTTACAAAAATACAATTCCAGGTAGCTTTCTAAAGGAAGTATTCAGGCTTTGATGCATTCATTTCATTACCTGGAAATGTATAAGGTGGCAACTCTGGTAGTTGCCACCTTTCTGCGTTAATCCGATATTAATTGACTTAAATTTATTGGGTTTTTATTTCCCTGATCCCGTTGATCAGGCCGGGGATACCGCAGGCTCTGTGCTGCCGGGTTGTTCCAGAACCGACTGGTACAACGAGGCGAAGGAGGCCTTGATCCATATGATCGCCGGAATAATTCCCACAAAGAACAACAGGAACCCGCCGATAAAGATAAAAATGGAAGTAAAACCAAGGGCAAAGATTTTCCAGCCATGTCCGCGGGTCATCTTCCAGCTGGTCTCCACAGCTGCTACCGGGTCAAGGTCTTTGTCCATTACCAGGTACGACACAAAAGCAAGCCGGCAGGCCACAAAGATACCCGGAATGATAAAGGCGATCAGCGAAATGCCGATTAGTGCAATCGTGAGCAGGTTGGCAAGGATAACGGTGATATAATTATTGAAACCCGCGATAATTTCCTTGACGTCCGGGCGCTCCCGGCGAACCGCATGAATGAAAAGCAGGTTGGCACTGTAATCAATGACAGGGACAAACAAGAGCCAGTAGGCGAGGCCGAACAATTCGACAATAAATGACCAGTAAAAATGACGGTTCTCCAGCAATTCCTTCCATTCATCTGCATCCCCGGAATATTTGTCCCGGAAGAATTCCATGGGCATATCGACAACGGCCAGGACAATCACCACCAGAAACAGGGGGAGGAAAGCCCATTTCATGGTAGCCCATCCATATGATAAACTGTTGCTCCAGCCGGGTTTGGGAATATTGATTTCAACGTTTTCCATAGCTACATTATTTTGAGTTTGATTTATTCAAATGAAGCCAATCCTGGCCATATGTATTAAATACTTTAGTAGTGAATTACACTTCAATACTTAAGTAGTGTGCCTTAACTAAATAGAAAACCTATTTTTAGCATGTATTAACGATTCGACTTCATGGAACTGCAGCGCTTGCTGATTTGGGTATGTTTTGCTTTATGCCTCGGGCTTACCTCCGGAGGTGTACTCATATTCTTTAAACTCAAGAACAGGGAAGGACTGCCTGTGGTACGCTATTTTCAGTACTACCTTGTAATGATTTATGCCTATGCGTACTACGCCTTGTGGAGTGAGGTGTTTGTCGGTCTTTTTTTCGATGAATCAGGGATGGAGAATGAAACGGTGGATAAAGTATCAAATCTTTTGTTCCTCATAAGCACCCCATTTTTGATCATCGGGTTAATTATGCTCATAGCCTGGGCCTTGCGCATGCTAAAATCCAGATCTGCGCCCAGGATGTCGGCGGGTGGGGGCTTCGTCCTGTTGCTGCTGGTCCTGATCATTTGGCTGGACATTCCGGCCGGCCCGGAAAGTGACATGAATGTGATTCTGCATCTTATGATTATTGCCGTAGTCGTATTTTTATCCATTCAGTTTTATTTTTCATCCCTGCATTATTTAGAAAAGAGGAATTCGCTGGCCATAGCGACGTTACTTCTTCTTTTTGGCAGCATTCATTTCCTTGCTATAACATGGTTGCCGGACAACCTCTATGTACAACTCGGTTTCATAATGCTGTTTTTCCTGATCAATTCCCTGATGGGTGTAATCCTTGTCTATACAGGAGACTTTCCGCAGGATTTTTCCCGCGGGGCTGAATCCCTTTCAATTGATTCATTTGCTGAACGGTACGGGATCACAGCCCGGGAGCAGGAGGTAATCCTTGAAATATGTAAAGGAAAGTCCAACAGGGAGATTGCAGATACATTGTTCGTCACCGTGCAAACGATAAAGGATCATACCCACCGGATTTATCAGAAAACGGACGTAAAGAACAGAAATCAGCTGGCAATGCTCTTTCGGAACATTGATAAATAGTAATTTATCCCGGTGAAGTCATTTTCGCAGGATTTTTTCCATCGATTTCCCCCTTGCCAGTTCATCCACGAGTTTATCCAGGTATCGAACCTTGCGTATCACAGGGT
>CAZLZD010000060.1:0-16320 GCA_964563925.1 uncultured Roseivirgaceae bacterium
GAAGTAGGCCTTTTTTTCCTTTTCAGCCACTGCGTCATTAAACACGGTGCGGTAATGCTCACGGTATTTTTCCAGGTAGCTGTCGAGCGCATCCAGGTCTGCGGGTGTAAGCGGACCGGAAGTCCCGGCAACAATAAAATCAGGCAGTCCGTCGCGAAATTCCTCGCCCGACAAGTAGCCTTTAAGCAGCCGGATATTTTCGTTACGTTCGCGTTGCAGACTGTCAATCGAGCCATTCTCCTTGAGCCACAACACCTTTTCCTTAAGGTGTGGCTGTATATAGGCCGCCTTGAAGTCGGATTCCGCTTCAGTCATTTCCAGGTCATAATACAAATATTCGTACCCGTTATTTTTGAACTGGTAAACCGCCATGGCTTCATAGGCCCAGCGGGAGGCCATCATATCAGCTACTACCGGGACCTTCCCCTTGGTGCTGATCATATTGTTCAGCCGGTCAAAGCTGAACAGCAGTCCGCTCAGGATCATCTGCGGGATCAGTACGAGCGGGATCATGATATACACGGTCACTGCCGACCGGAAGGCGGACGAAATATTTAATCCGAGTACATTGGCAAAACAGGAGGTGGTGAACAACACGAACCAGAAAGCCAGGGTCATATCATGGATCTCGAGAATAAGGTTTCCGACGAGAACAAATGACAGGGTTTGAATGGCCGACAGGAAAAACAGCAGGCCAAGTTTTGATACCAGATAGCTGTTCCAGCTGAGGTTCAGAAACGACTCCCGTTTAAGGATTTTCCGGTCCCGGATAATCTCCTCCGCACTCACCGTAAGCCCCATAAAAAGTGCCACAATGATGCTCATCAGCATGAATGCAGGGATATTCTCGTTAAAACGGAAGACATAGGCCTCGCCGGAGGGACTGCTTTTGTACCGGATGATAAAAGCAAGGATCAGTGCCAGCAGGGGTGCTTCAAGCAGGTTGATCAGCAGGTATTGTTTGTTGGCGATTTTGGACAGGAAGTCACGGGTCAGAAAGACCACACTCTGTTTAATCCGTGAAGGGATGGAGAGTGATTGCGGTGGATTCTCCTGTATATCCTCAATGTTTTCCGGGATGAATTTTTCCTTGAAATGCTCATGCCATCCCTGGGGGCTTATTTTCCGTTTGGTGGTTAGCTGGCCGTATTCATCCACGACCCGTGCTTCGATGATATTAAATATTTGTTCAGGGTTGACATTACCGCAGCTGTCACACTGGCCCCGTTCGCTGTCCACCTGGTTGGTGACCTGCTTGAAGTAGGTCACGGCGGCAACGGGGTTGCCATAAAATACCGGGAAGCCGCCCGTATCCATGATATACATCTTATCAAACATCTTGTAGATGTCTGAAGATGGCTGGTGGATCACGACGAATATCAGTTTGCCCTTAAGGGACAGTTCTTTCAGCAGGTCAATCACATTCTCCGAGTCACGCGAAGAAAGGCCGGAGGTTGGCTCATCCACAAACAACACAGCCGGTTCGCGAATAAGTTCGAGTGCAATATTCAAACGCTTCCGCTGACCGCCGCTGATCGTCTTATCAAGGGGATTTCCCACCTTGAGGTCCTTGCGCTGGTCAAGCCCCAGGCTGGCCAGCACACGAAGAACGCGCTCCCGGATCTCCTCATCCGTCGAATCTGCGAAGCAGAGCTTTGCATTATAGTAGAGGTTGTCAAATACGGTAAGTTCTTCGATCAGCAGGTCATCCTGTGAAACATACCCGATAACGCCGCGCACCTGGTCTTTATTCCGGTGTATATCGATGCCGTTAATACGTACGGTCCCGGTACCGGGGTCCTCAATCCCGGCCATGACATTCATTAATGTCGTTTTTCCCGCACCACTGGCGCCCATAATCCCGATCAGGCGGCCTGGCCCTTCCGAAATATGAACATCCCTCAGGCCTATGGCCCCGTTGGGGAACCGGAATTCTTCGATATCGGCGTTAAATGAAAGTTTTGTGGTACGAATCTCTTCATTGAACAGGGATACAAGGTCACTGTAATACAGTGCGGCACCCTGAGGGGTTTTGATCGTACTTCCGTGGGAGAACAGGTATACCCTGTCGGGCTGCATGATAAATCCGTTCAGGACAATTTCATCACGCCCCACATAACGGGAAAAATACATATCGACGCTGCGTATGCGCAGGAATAAAAGCGTTCCGTTTATATCCTCGCGCAGATGCTTACTGCTGGTTTCCCGGCTTTGGTCGGTATCATCGACAACCAGGATATCATCAAAATCGAGACTGTCGGCGTCATCCTTAATGACAAAGCTCTCGATCATCTTGTATTCAGCCTTATCTATATTAAAGACCGTGCTGATGGTATCGATGATCTCCATGCGCTGCGGGGTGAAATTTTTATCCGACCCCACCAACTCCAGAATTTTGATCAGTACCACGACCTTCTGCTTCTGGGTCAGGGTTTTGTTGATCTTCCGGCACAGACCGAGGGTTTTTACCGAATCCCGGACGGAGGTGAGCTTTTTCTTCTTCTCGCCCTCGTCGCTGTCGTCTGTTTCCCCATACCCTGAAAACTGGTCATAGAGCACAAGGTATTCCCTGACCGTGTCTTCATCCAGTTCCTTTTTAAAGAAACTGATAACGAAATCACGTTCTTTCTCGGTCACACCACCATCCTGTTTGGTGATAATCGCAAAAAGTTGGGTTAGCGCTTTTAGTATTTCCTCACTCATTTTCCCGCGTTGACCTGGTTTACACTAGTTAATAGGTTTTGAACTCGAAAGGTATCTCCACAAGTTCGGAGAATTCCTCCCCGGCCTCTTCCATATCCTCGTCATCTTCGTGGAAGTACCAGTGAATGGTCATCCCGTCGATGTCTTCGAGGGCTGAAAGCACATCCAGAATAAGCTTGGAGGAAGCAGTGTTGAAATATTCAAGTTTAAAAACGAAATCCGTTGAGGGATTCGGGTCTGCGGCATAGTCATCAAGCCAGTCAAGTACAGGCTGATAGAATTCGGCAGAATCCTCGGGCAGGGAACGTCCGGATATTTCAAATATCCCGTTTCCTTTATCGAGTATTATTTTTGGGGTATCCTCAGTACCTTCAAGATTTAATATTTCCATGATATTTTAATTTCAATTTGGAGTTAGACAAACGATTCATGCTCGGGGAATCGAACATTTAAGACAGAAAAATGATGTTCCATTGTCGGTATCGACAAATTCGAAATCCAGTTTTCTTCCGGATTTACGTGCCATATCGACAAAGCCGAGACCAGCACCTCCTTTATCGGATATCTCTGTATTCTTAATGATATCCTTGTAGAGTTGCTTAAGTCCATCCTTGTCCAGGCTGTTGATCCGTTCAAGGCTTTGACTCAGCTTTTCTTTTTCCTCAGACTTGATGGGGTTACCCGATATAATCGTGTAGTTATCCGCATCGCGTCCGATAAGAAAAATGGCTGCGTTGTCCTTATCTTCCTGATCGGCGTGCTTAACAATATTCTGCAAGCATTCCACCATCACGTTAAAAACTTTACGTTTGATGGAAGACTCCTCACCGGTAGAGTCCATATTTCGCTCGGCCATTGCCAACACTGATTTAGTGATTTCCTGGGTAAACTCCCCTTCGTAAACCAGTATGAGGTGTTGGTCGACCATAGTCTGGTGTAAATCAAAAATATACCTCATGAGTGTTTTAATTAGTTACGTGAAACAATGTTTATATATGATAAATAAGAGGTCATGAATAGTTAAAATTTAATACCGATCAGCAGCATATCATCGGTCTGACTTTCTTCCCCTTTCCAGTCCTCCCATTCCTTGTCAAATATCTCATACGCTTTCGTCATAGGTTTTGTGTGAATCTTCGTGATCATCTCCCGCAGACGCTTCGGACCAAACTTACGGTTCTGAGGTCCGCCGAACTGATCAGGGAATCCATCCGAACAGAAGAATATAGAGTCACCCTTCGTCAGGGAGATCTCGTTATTTGTGAAGTTTGTCTGATTCTTGTAAATCCCTCCGCCGATGGCAAATTTATTACCTTTGATTTCTTCCATTTCGCCCTTTTTCATAATGTAGAGCGATCGGTGGGCACCGGCAAATTCCACTTTACGGTTCTTCGTATCGATCTTACACAGGGCGATGTCCATACCGTCCTTGGTACGTGAATCATCCTGATCCTGGCGCAGCGTGGTGGTCACACCGTCATCCAGAATATCCAGAATTTTACCCGGATCGGAGATCTTACGGCTGCGAACAATGTCATTGAGCAGGAAGTACCCGATGAGCGACAGGAGCGCACCCGGCACACCGTGACCCGTACAATCGACCGCGGCGATATACAGAATGTCTCCCACCTGGACGTACCACGGGAAATCCCCGCTGACCACATCCTTCGGCTTGTAAAGAATGAACGAATCCGGGAGGGCTTTCCTGATCACCGTGTTGTCCGGGAGAATAGCATTCTGGATTCTCTTGGCATAATTGATACTGTCCGCGATCTTTTTGTTCTTGTTCTGGATTTCCATCTCAATCAGCTTACGCTGAGTGATGTCATGGGAGACTACCAGTACGGATTCAAAGGAATTATTCTCATCGTATTCCGGAATGGCATTAACCTGCATGATCCGGTCGCCCATTTCCGTAGGGAAGTCCATCTCAGTGCTTACTTTGTCGTCATTGGCTTTGACATCTTCGACGATTTGCAGCCACTGGTCAAGGATTGCCTTATTCAGGTCTGAGGCTTCCACCGGCTTGTTCAGGTATTCACCCGGCGTTTTTCCGGTGTATTCCTCGATCACAGGGTTGATGTAGGAGATCGCCCCGTGCTCCAGGCGAGTGATAAGGTCGGGAGAATTTTCCGAAAGTGCCTGCATTTTCGATCGCATACGTTGTTCCTGTTCTGCCCGCTTGCGCTCGGTGATATTCTGTGAATTGACCACGAGTCCCCCGATAGCCGGGTTATCCAGGAAATTGTTTCCGGTGGCTTCCATCCAGATGAATTCCCCTTCCTTGGTACGGTATTCATACTGAAGGGTGACATGTTCGCCGGGATGTTCCAGCAGGGTTTTGAGCATGGAGGAGAATGCCTTGCGGCTTTCTTCGTGAACCTTCCCAAGGTCATTTTCCCCGATCATTTCATTCTGTGAATATCCCAGGATTGGCTCCACAGACGGACTGATGTATTTGATTGTGCCGTCTTTTTCATAGATCGTGATGACCTCAGAAGCATTCTCCAGCAAGAGCTGCATCCGTTTCTGCGTCCGGTTTACCTCTTCGATCTGTTCTTCGAGCCGCGCATTGGATCGCTGAAGTTCTTCCTGGGTCGCCTGCATCTCTTCGGCATTCTGACGCAGAATCTCCTGTTTTTCCTGGAGTTCCCCGCTCATTGCCTGTGATTCGGCGAGCAGCTTGCGTGTCCGTTCATTGACCTTGATATTAAATACCGTGCGGGCCATAATTACCGAGAGCTCCTCGACGAAACGGACCTGGCTGGCATTGAATTTATTGAAACCGGCAAATTCCAGGGCGCCGTACACTTTTTCTTCGGCCACAAGCGGCACGATCAGCAAACAGGACGGCCTCTGATCCCCGAGGATTCCGGAGGTAATCGATACATAATTTTCGGGAACTTCGGTACGCAGGATGGTATCCTTTTCTGCCGCAGCCTGTCCGATCAGCCCTTCGGCAATTTTATATTCCCCTTTCAGGTATTTCTTTCGGCTGTAGGCAAAGCTTGAAGTAATCTGCAGGGTATGATTGTCATCATTCGCGTCACTTACCACATAAAACGCTCCCTGTACTGCGCCGATCTTGGCAATGATGTATTTGATCACCTCATCCCCGAGCGTTTCGAGGTTGTCTGAAGACCTGAGGATTTCCCCGATCTCTGCCACCCCGGTGACGATCCAGTTACGTTCCTTGTCTTTTTTCTCTGCGTCGATCAGGTTAGTACGCATGTTCAGCAAGGCATTTCCAAGGGAATCCTGTCCTGACATCGGACTGTACTGTGCGTCAAAGTTGCCTTCCCCGATCTCTTCGGCAAAGCGTGCTGTCTGCCGGAGTGATTTGGCAAGGTTGTCTACGCTGTCGGCCATTTCACCGAATTCATCGTTTGATTGCCTTTCCACTTTGGCAGGCAATATTCCCTGACCGAGCATTTCAATGTTGGCCTTAAGCGAATTGAGCGGGGAAGTCACCCGGCCTGCAAACACAAAGCATAAGCCAAGGGTGGCCAGCAGTATCAGCGAGCCTGAAACAAAGTAGCTGCCGACAGAGGCATTGGCGCTTGCATAAATTTCGTCCGAATCGATTTTGGCGATAACACCCCATTGGGTATCGGGTACCGGTGCATAGGCGGTAAGCACTGATTTTCCGCGGTAGTCAATATCAAAGGTGGCGCCTGATTCACCATTAAGGGCGGCCTGAGCGGCGACATTCTGCTTCTCATTGGCAGTAATTACCTCCACGCTGTCTTCGGGCTTGTGGCGCAGTTTATTCAGAAGGGATATACGTTTGGTTTTCTCATCCCTGCTGGCAATGATCACTTCGCCGGTCTCGCCAAGTCCGAGGGTATCGGAGAGAATGTTATTAAGTTTCTGGGCACTGACCTCATAAATAAGGAGCTGCTTCTCCGAGGTGGTGTTGACGGGTACCGCCGCAAAGAACGTATCGCCGTACACTTCGCTGAAATAGAGTCCGGCCGAGGCACTGGCTATGATCCTTGCCGGGTCCGGGAAATTCTGGTTATCAAGATCGGGATTGGTACTTTTGATTACCTGCCCACTGGTTTTGGTCAGGTGTACCTGATTGAGGCCGAATCCGGTTTTCAGCGTATTCAGTACTTCACCCAGGTCAGGCCCGGCTGATTCCGCCGGGGTATCTGCAAAGAGGTCAAAGCTGTCTTCTTCGGTGCTGTCATCGGACATAGGGAAGTCCATGGCTTCTTCCCCGGAGAAATCACTGTCCTCTCCGCTGATTTCCTCATCCCCGAATTCTTCCTCCTCTGTATCGGAGACGATAAAAAAGTCCATGCCACCCCCGGCGTCACTGCTGATCCCGTCATTCTCGAGCAATTCGCTCTGACTGACATACTGCAGGTTACTCGACAGGTTGTTCAACATCAGAGATACCTCCAGGGCCTTGTTTTTGGCCAACAGGGAAAGGTTATCCTGGTATTTTTGTTCGACTGCCTGTCGATGCATATCAAAAGCCAGGTAGTGCGTGACCAGTACGGTCAGCAAAACCACGCCCATAATAAGCGCTGTGATCTTGGTTCGTATACTGAATTTCTTTCTCATAACTTGATCCGTTAAGATTTCTTAGGGGTTGCTTTCGCTTTCGCCCTGGGTTTCGCTGCATCCGGGGAAAGGAAATTGCCCAGTTTCAAATGAGCCTCCTCGAGGGATTTGATGATCCGGCTGTCAGGCTCACTGAACGTACCGATCTCGCTCACAGCGATGGTTTTTCCATTTACCACGACCGGCAGAATGACCAGGTGCCGCGGAGCACTGGTCCCGAGTCCGGATACCACCCGCATACTATTCTCCGGCACATCATTAACCACCATTTTCTGTTGTGATTTCGCCACCTGTCCGACCAGGCCTTCCCCTGTTTCGTAGGAGAATTTTTGCGATTCTCCCAGGGCGAGGGCGTAATGATGGGCCAGGGTAAGGTTATTATTCTCCCGGGTATATAATGCACCGGCCACGGCCTCCGATTTTTTACAGATTCTTTCGAAAACATTTTTATAGAGTTCATCTGCGGCGGTTTCCTTTACCAGCAGGTCATCAATCCATGCCTCCCTGCTTTTTTCCTCCTCGGCTGTCTGCCGGTCCACTTCTTCCTGCTGTTCCTTCTGGCGCATGCGTTCCACATATACCTCCTGGACCTGGGTCTGGCGTGACAGGATGAGCAAGCCCACAAATCCGGCGGCCATGGTGACGGCCATCAGGATCTGCACCCGTAAAACGAAAGGCTGTGCCCGTTCGACTTCTCCGGTGGAGAGCACCCCTGCCTGGAGGGCCAGGTCATTGGGAAGGCCAAAAAGGAGGTACAGGGTGGTCAGGGCACCTGCTGCGAACAGGAGCATGACCAATAAAGGAATTTGTCTGTTAAGTGCCGGTGTCATAATACTTTTTTGTTTTTGTTCAAATTTTCCAAAAAGCCAATGATATGATCGATGCTGTACACGTGGTCGATATTGGTTAACTCGATGGCCGCTTTAGGCATGGTGTCAATCATGCATTCGGCAGGGTCCTGTACAATGGTAAGTCCGCCCTTGTCCTTCACCGCCTTCATTCCGTACCCGCCATCCCGGTTTGCACCTGAAAGGAGGATCCCTACCATTTTTTCCCGGAAGGCATACGCTGCGGAGAAAAAGGTCAGGTCGATGGAAGGACGGCTGTTGTTTACCATTTCTTCCGTGGAAAGGCTGAAGTAATGGCCGAGCTCGACCGATAAATGATAATTTGCCGGGGCCAGGTAGACCTTGCCTTTTTTAATAGGCTGTTTGTCATAGGGCTCCACGATCTCGGGAATGCTTTTCAGGGAAAGAGCTTCCACGAACCCGTTCCGCACATGTTTCAGGCGGTGCAGGCACATAATGATCGGGATATCGAATGAATCAGGTAAAGCGGACAGGATCTTCACAATACCCTGGAAGCTGCCGGCCGATCCACCGATTACGATGGCTTTATATCTGGTGCTATTTGAAGAATCCGGGCTCACTACTCTTTAATTTTTCGGTAGATCTTTTCTTCATTATTCACCACCAGGAATTTCCCGGCAATATCGCACCAGATGAGGGATTCTTTGGAGCCAATGGCCAGGTAGCCATATTTGAACAGACTCTCGTGCAGCTTTTTCAGGACATCATTCTGCAGTTGCTGATTAAAATAAATCATCACATTCCGGCAGAGGACCAGGTCGAATTTGTTGAATACGTCTCCGCGTACCAGGTCATGCTGCCGGAAGGAGACATTTTCCAGCAGGGTCGGATCCAGGATCGCCTCGTTGTTCTGTAATTTATAATAGTCGGATAATTTGCCGGTACCCTGAAAGCGAACATAATTCCGTTCGTTCAGGTCCATGTGCTTTTGAGGAAAGCGACCCATTTTGGCCCGTTTCAGGATATTGGTATCCAGGTCGGTGGCTATGATCTGTACGGAATCCTCTATTCCCATTTCGCGCAGCATGATGGACATGGAAATTACTTCTTCGCCCGAACTGCATCCGGCATGCCAGATGCGTATTTTTTTATGATTTAGAAGGATTTGAGGGAGAATGGTTTCACGCAGGGAGCGCCAGAAGGAAGGGTCCCTGAACATTTCAGTAACGTTTACGGTAATTTCGTTCAGGAAGTATTCAAGGTATTCCGGGCTTTCAAGCTTTTGGATCAGGCGCTCCACGCCAAATTTGTTCAGCTCGAGTATACGACCCACCCGACGCTTAAAAGAAGAAAGCGCATAATTTGTAAAATCATAATTGTACCGGCTCTTGATGAGCTCGGTAATGCGTTTTATATCCGCCAGGTCAATTTCCGTCATCATAAGCATCCCTCGTAAAAAATCGGACATACGCCTTCCCTGAAATTCCGGCTGGAAAATCCCGGTATCACGTCCGTAAGAAATTCATTCTTTTTAAAAGCTTTAACAATCAGCACGGTGCAAAAAAAATTTGATCACCAAATTGGCAGTGCCGAAAGGCCTTGCCAGTTATCCAAAAAAATTGTCTCTTAAATAAGAAAGAGACGCAAATGACCTGCTATCGACAATAAGGCATGGTCAAATCACTATTCCAAGATACAATTTAATGGCTAAAAAGGAAGGTGGATGTAAGTATCAAAGTGTTTTTGTCCTGAAACCAAAGGGGAGAAGGGCTTCAGCCTTGTGAACGCGCAACCAGGTATCGTTTTTCAGCGGCATGATCAGACCGAATGATTCATTTTGCCGGTGAACGAACTCCAGCATGACCTGGCGACACCCTCCGCAGGGGGTAATTCCGGGAAACGGCACACCGGCCGGGGGCCGTGCCGTGATGGCCATCCTGAGGATCTTTATGCCGGGCATGGAGGCGCCGGCCCTGTAGAGGGCAACACGCTCCGCACAAAGTCCGGCCGGGTAGGCCGCGTTTTCCTGGTTCACCCCGGTCAGGATGGATCCGTCCTGCAGGAGAATGGCTGCTGCCACCCGGAATTCAGAGTAGGGTGCATAGGCATCGTCCAGGGCCTCTTCCGCGGCAGACAGCAAGGTGCTCTCCTCATCGGTGAGGCTGGTGCGGTGATGCAGGATGGCAAAGTCGTCGTTCATAGGGGGAAATTAGGTAAAAAATAAGACTAAGACTAAGACTAGGACTAAGACTAGGAGAGATCGAGTGAACCTGCCGCATTTGATTGGACACTGAGTTAAGCTTAATTGATAATGTATCTGCTGAGCTTGTTTGTCGTTGGAGCCGGGAACTGTATCGCAGGTGATGACGGCAGGGAGACCGGGACCGGGCTACATACCTGCCCGGATCAAGGCCAGGAAGTCCCGGAAGAACAACCGCACCTTTGCCTGGTCGGTGGTATTGACCTGCATCGCATAGGCTGTACCGGTATCCGGATCGTAGATCCCGAGGGTGTAGTACCCGGGGAAGAACCCGGCATGGCCGTACACTTCTCCCAGCTGTGGAAGCTCGAGCACCATGAATCCCATTCCATACCTGCCACCGACTTCCCGGGCCTCCACGGTCTGATAAAAGGTGTCGCTCATGTCCTCCATATTAAAGGCCTTGCCGGTGAATAAATACGAAAGCCAGCGGGCGTAGTCCGAGGTGCGGAAGGCAAGTCCGCCTCCCGTCCATTCAAACTGAAGGTTATACCGCGACAGACCATTCTCCAGAACCGGGTCTGTAAACCCCAGCGGATCATTCTCCCCCACGTACCCCTGCGCGAGATCGGCAATCCGGCGCGTATCGGTCGGGAGAATAGCCGTGAGAACAAGGGGTTGAAGAATTCTCCCGGACAGGACCTCGTAGAAGGGCTTTCCCGTGACCTGTTCGATAATCATCCCAAGCAGGATATAATTGGTGTCTGAATAGGCAAATCCCTCTCCGGGTGCAAACCGGGCAGAATCATCCAGGATATAGGCCACCAATTCGTGCGGCTCCCAGACCCGGTCAGGACGGGTACGTACCTGCTCTGCGAATTCCGGTTTAAATACATACCGGGCAAGTCCCGACTGGTGCTGCATCAGGTGCCTGACCGTAAGCTCACGGCCGTTCGGCAACCGGTCAAACCAGGTTTCATTCCCCAGGAACTCTGATATACGGTCGTCCGGGGTCAACTTTCCTTCCTGCATAAGTTGCATCAGTACCGCCGACACGAATGTTTTGCCCGTGCTTCCACTCAGCATGCGGTGACCCGGATTCATGGGGATTTGCTGCTCAACATCCGCAAAACCGGCAGTGTAGTTAATGGCCTGCCCCGTGGAATCTTCATAAATACTGAAATACAGACCGGGATAATGGCCTGCCGTAATCAGGGAATCAGCCACTTGCCGGACAGGGTCCTGTGCCTGCAGCAGTGAGGTTGAAACCGATAAGAGAAGGATGATCAGGTGGTATCGCATTGTCAGTGGTTTAGCTCATATATGTCGGGGTATGAAATAGTGCCATCCCAGGCTTTCCTTTCTTCCTTAACGAACAGTCAGTCCGGCCGGATGCAGCCAGGCAGACGAAAATTCGTGAAGGTGGTTGACGAAATTTCGTGAAAATACGTCGTTTCGTTTCACTTCATAACTATAAATAAGTCATAAAGTATTGATAATCAACAATATATAATTCTGGCACAGGCTGTGTAAACCCCGGAATAAACAAATTTACATTTCAACAACATGAAAACAATAATTAGCATACTGGCATTGGTCGCAATTTCGGTAATGAATTCCGACCCGGAGCCCGCGGGCTCAAAAACGAAAGCCATTGTATCTGAGTCTTTTGCCAGTCCGGCAGTCTTTGAGTTTGGATACAATTATTACCTCGATGCCGATATGGACGGTCAGGCTGATTTTCTATTTACCACGGTATTTGAAGATGAGCATGGGGTGATCCATTCCCGGTATGTGGTGAATGGCCTTGGCGAGAACAAGGTTTTGTCGGTGGATGACGTTGCAGCGATTGCTGACGAGGGAAGTCCGCTGGAAAGGTTCGGGAATATTTCCTGGCAGGCAGCTCCTGTCATTATCCTGGATCAGGCGGCAGAGCCTTCAGGAAACAGGTGGGCAGGACTGTGGTCGGGAGATCGCGACCAGTACATTGGTATAATGGTGGTGAAGGATGGCCGGTCTTACAAAGGCTGGGTGAAAGTCTTCATTGATCAGAATGCAGGACGGGCACGGTTGGCAAGCTATGCTGTGAACAGGGTTGCCGGCGGTGATATTGCAGCCGGGGAATTGTAGGGAGCTGTTAACGGGAAGGAAAGACAACGAGACGGCGGCAGAGGTGTCCGGACAGATTACGGGGAAGTAATGCAAGGTAGTAATAAAAATCAAGTGATGCCTGAATTTCAACACGCAATTCGTCCGCTTACCAGATTCGCCGTACGCTCATCACGTTCTTTTAACCGTTGCCGGGTAAGGGCGTTCAATCGAGTAGGTCAAACAACAAAATAAAGCAACAACAACATGAAAACGTTATTATCAATTGTAGTATTAGTCGCGATTTCCCTGGGAAATACCGACAACAACGAACCAAAGGGTTCGGTTAGCAAAGTCATTAATTCTGAAACATTCGCCGCTCCGGTGGCCTTCGGGTTTGGTCAAAATTACCACCTGGATGCCGACAAGGATGGCCAGGCCGATTTCCTCTTCACCACGGTGTATGAGAACGAAAACGGAATGATCCACACCAAGTATATGGTAAGCGCGATGGGGGATAATGAAATTCTTACTGTCGACAACGATGCGGCCATCGCCGATGCCGGTACCTCACTGGATGGTTTCGGAAATATCACCTGGAACAATGCTCCGGCATCGATCCTCGAGCAAGTGGATGATTCAAGCAAATCTGAATGGAAAGGCCTTTGGTCAGGCGATCGCGATCAGTATGTAGGGATCAAAGTAGTGAAAGAAGGAAAATCATATACCGGCTGGGTGAAGGTCTTCATCGACCAGAGCAGCGAGCAGGCCCAGGTACAGGGATACGCCCTGAACACGGTGGCTGACCATGCGATCAGTGCCGGAGAAATATAATTCAAACTTCCGAAACCGGAAGGTATTCATAAAAGCTCATAGTTTAGGTTCACGTTTAGTTAAGGTTGCCCTGTAGCAGAACTACCGTTCGCTACAGGGTTTTTTTATGGGCAGCCTCCGGTTTTTGAACACCCGGCAAGTTTGAAAATTCCGATCGGGCTTCATAAGCCTGAGGTACAGAAATCCCACTGATTCCAAGGGAAAGAAATTTTGCGGACGTCGGAATCTTCCTTTACTTTGGTCCCAAGCAAACCAACCAACATGACCAACATACTTATCCTGGGTGCAGGCCGGTCGGCCACCTCCCTGATCACCTATCTTCTTGAAGAATGCAGCAGGAATGACTGGCGACTCAGAGTCGGGGATTTTGATCCGACACTGGCGGAGTTGAAGACACGCAACTATTCATGTGCGGAAGCCTTTGCCTTTGATATCCAGAAGTCTGCGCAGCGGGAGGAGGAGATCGGAAAGGCGAACCTGGTGATTTCCATGTTGCCGGCAAAATTCCATCCGCTGGTAGCCCGCGAATGTCTGAAATACGGTGTGTCGATGATGACAGCATCCTACGTGTCGGATGAGATGCGGACATTTGACGAGGAAGCCAGGCGAAAAGGAATCCTGTTCCTGAATGAATGCGGACTCGATCCGGGAATCGATCATATGTCGGCCATGAAGGTGATTGACCAGATCCGGGACGAGGGGCACGAACTCAGGGCCTTCGAAAGTTTTACCGGCGGACTGCTGGCTGATAATCCGGAAGACGACAATCCCTGGCAATACAAATTTACCTGGAACCCAAGAAATGTCGTCCTGGCGGGTCAGGGTATTGTGAAATTTATCCAGGAGGGTACCTATAAGTACATTCCTTACCACAAGCTGTTTCGCCGGACGGAGATGATCCACATACCCGGCCACGGTTATTTTGAAGGCTATGCCAACCGGGATTCGCTGAAATATCTTGATGTCTACGGGCTGCGCGGGATCGATACCATATACCGGGGGACATTGAGACGCCCGGGATTTTGCCGGACCTGGGATATTTTTGTACAGCTTGGTGCGACTGACGATACCTATGAAATGGAGAATGTCGATAAGATGACGCACCGTGATTTTATTAATTCATTCCTTTCGTATAATCCGACCGATACCGTCGAGCTGAAACTGGCGCATTACCTGAACCTGGAGCGTGACGGGGCAGAAATGCATTGTCTCCGGTGGGCGGGCATGTTTGAGCGGGAACCGGTCGGACTCGACCACGGGACTCCTGCGGAAATCCTGGAGCACATTCTCAAAAAGAAATGGAGCCTTACCCCGACTGACCGGGATATGATTGTCATGTGGCACAAGTTTGAATTTATGGACAACGGCAGGAAACGGGAAGTCCACAGCACGATGGTCGCGATCGGGGATGACTCGGAGAATACGGCAATGGCAAAAACGGTCGGATTACCGCTTGCCATCGCGGCCAAACAATACCTGCAGGGCAACATGCAAATCAGTGGGGTGCATGTACCCATCAAACGGGAAATTTACACACCCATTCTGAGCGAATTACAGTCGCTGGGGATTGAGCTTACCGAAAAGGAAGTATAAATGGATGTGGCCTTGTTTATTTTATCGGGTTTGTTCCTGTTTCTCGGACTCATGGGATGCCTGTTACCGGTTCTGCCCGGGCCTCCTTTAAGCTACATCGGCCTGCTCATCCTGCAACTGACCGATCCAGTTCCGTTCAGTACCCGGTTTATGGTAATCATGGCAGGCGTAACGATCCTGGTTGCTGCCCTGGATTACCTCATTCCGGTGTGGGGAACCAAACGATTTGGAGGCAGCCGGTACGGGGTACTGGGTACATTCCTGGGGTTGGTGGCCGGGCTGATTTTTTTTCCGCCCTTTGGAATTATTATTGGGCCGATTATCGGGGCACTCCTTGGCGAATACCTGTACGGAAGAAATCACCGGGAAGCCAGCCGTGCTGCGTTTGGCTCCTTTGTCGGTTTCCTGCTCACCACGTTTCTGAAACTCGGGGCTTCCGCCGTGATGATTTTCTATTACTTCAGGGTGGTTTTTTAGAAGCCGGTAAAGGAAATACCGAACATCACATTCTTCACATCGTCGGTGCCGAGCGGTCCATCACCTGATTTAAATTTTTCAGACAGTTCCCAATAGGCAAAAAGCGTGAGCCCGCCATAGCCAATCCGGCCGGTAATTCCGTAACGGAAATCATTCATCCCAAAGGGCTTTTTGTTTTTGACGATTGCGTTATCGCCACCCTCCTCGTATTTGATTTTGGTATGTGAAGAATACCGGTAGCCGAATTTGCCCCCGACTCCGATATTGAAACTCCGCTTTGGATCCTGGCGGTTAAGGTAGTAGCGCAATTCAATAGGGATATCTACATAATTGGCTTTCAGCAGGGATTTATCAGGGCTCAGGTCCTCGATATTGTCGAAGGAGACTTCGCCGTCAGAATCCTGAACAATGGTATAGTCATTGTCAAATTTGTAGCGCTCCAGTCCCAGTCCGACACCTGGCATAAAAAACAATCCGGTTTGTCCGACTTCAACCTGCCAGAAATAAATAAGATTTATCGTGCGTGAGCCAAAGGTATTCATTTCCATCAGTTCGGGCGTATCCATCAGGGAATTCCATCCCAGTTCGATCAGAAATGTGCCCGGTACGTCGGGGCGTGCCGCCCGATCCCGTATTTTCATAGGTGCAAGTTTCTTGGTTACCGGTGGAATTGGGTCCGGACCAGTGGCAAATGCGGTGACAGGAATGATCGCAGACAGCAGAAAAATAAAAATGTGTTTCATAGTTATTGTAACTGTGATTTTATGAGGATTGTTGTTGGACGGGCAAAGATAACTTTTTTTAAAAAAGTATTCGTTCTAAGCGATGTTTTTACTTAAATTTGCAGCCTCCATACAGGGAGATGGCCTCGTAGCTCAACTGAATAGAGCACCTGATTACGGCTCAGGAGGTTTCAGGTTTGAATCCTGACGAGGTCACGAAGAGACAAAACCCTTCCCGCGAAAGCGGGGAGGGTTTTTTTGTTGGGTCCGAATGCAGCAAGCAAAGCTTGCGGGCAGGAGGAGACGACAAAAAAACAGGCAG
>CAZLZD010000060.1:16420-23325 GCA_964563925.1 uncultured Roseivirgaceae bacterium
CGGGTTTTGTCTCGGAATTCGGACCGACCAGGGATCGCCGAAGGCAATCCTGACCACCGAATGCAGCAAGCAAAGCTTGCGGGCAGGAGGAGACGACAAAAAAACAGGCAGACGTAGTCTGCCCGGGTTTTGTCTCGGAATTCGGACCGACCAGGGATCGCCGAAGGCAATCCTGACCGGCCTTATCTCCTGCCATCCGGATCAGATGCATTCCCCGTCCTGTGATCCTCATAATACTTTTTGATTTTTTCAGGGTGCACCCCCAGTTTATAAAACAGGACCAGAACCATGTCGGTTACTAACTGCCGGACAGGACCATGCTTCATGAAACGCCTTGCTGACGTTACCACCGGTTTTGACAGCTTTACAAACCTGCCTTTGTTACGAATTCGCTTTTGAATCTCCAGGTCTTCCAGGATGGGCCAGTTACGGTATCCCCCGATTTGCCTGAAAATTTCGGTACGCACAAAAATTCCCTGATCGCCGTAAGTGAAGAGAGGCGAATTGATCCGGCTGAATAAACTGCATATCTTGAGCAGCCAGTGTTTCCGGTTGAAGGTTAGGTAAAAGCTTCCCCCGGCAATTTTGGGGTCGGAGAGCCCGGAAGAGATCATCCATAGGGCATCGGTGGGTAACAGGGTGTCGGCATGCAGGAACAGCAGGCATTCTCCGCGTGAATATTCCGCTCCGGCATTCATTTGAATTCCTCTTCCTCTTTCAGCATTCAGGCATTTTACCTCGTTGAATTTGTTTGCAATTGTGGTTGTGGCATCGGTGCTTCCGCCGTCCACCACAATTACTTCAAAATCTCCTTCCAGCCGGAGTGTATGGCGAAGTGTATTCTCCAGGTTCTTCTCTTCATTGAGGCAGGGAATGATTATACTGATGTTCATTTTCTCAGCTCATCGAGCTGGTAGACGCCATTCGCCTCCGGGTCCTTATACAGCCGGATCATCGCGCTGGCTACGTCTGTCGCCTCAATACTTTTGTATTTGCGCATCAGCGGGAGAATAACCGATAAGCCATCGATTACATTTCCGGCCAGTTGTTCGCCCAAACGCGATTCACTGCGTTCTCCCCTCAAAATGCTGGGTTGAACAAATATGTGACGGCGAAAAGACAAGGACTTCACATCACGGTCGAGTTCGCCCTTTATCCTTGAATAGAAAAACATTGAATCCGGGGTTGCGCCGGGAGAGGAGATCAATAGGTAATCCGGCACATTATTCTCCGCAGCCAGCCGGGCAAACTCAAATTGATAGGTATAATCCACCTTATACTGAGCCTCTTTACTTCCCGCTTTGCGGAGGGTGGTGCCCATGCAGGAAAACAGTACGTCTCCGCGAATCTCCGTTTGTACCTCCCCGGGGTGCTCAAAGTCTGTTTTCACTTCCTTAAGCTTAGGATCGTTAATCCCGGTGGGCGAGCGAACAAATGCCACCACCCGGTCAAACAGGTCTTCGTCAAGAAGCTGGCGGGTCAGTGCCTGGCCTACGAGTCCGGTGGCCCCGATGACTAACGCAGTTTTACTCATACCTTAAGATACAAAAGGCGGGGGAATTACACCATGAGTGAAATTGTGACAGGGGCAGATCCCTTCAAGAAAGATAATTTTATAACTTCGGGCATGGGCAGGATCAAACGCAAACATCTCAGATACGCCTGGATTATTTTCGGACTTTCTTTTATGCTCTGGCAAATCTGGACCTACCAGGCCCGTGGAGTAGCGGATGACGCGTACCAGTCTGAGGGCCGGATCGCCTATGAGGCAAATGATGATATGATGAGTTTCAGGGTTGAAGACACCTCCCTGCCGGAGCTTATATTTTTTCCGGGCGGAGGAGTGGACCCGTATGCTTATATTCCGCTCGCGAGAAATCTGGCAGAAAGGGGTTTTACTATTCATATTGTAAAAATGCCTTACCGGATGTCAGTCTGGGGCTATGACCGGATACTGGAATTATTTGATCTCGAAAACGGATCGTATATCCTGGGTGGGCATTCGCAGGGAGCCAAGATGGCCGCCACGTTTGCCCATGAACATCCAGGTCTGCTCGAAGGACTTTTCCTGCTGGGAACTATCCATCCCCGTGATTTCAGTATGGCCGGAGAGTCGCTTCGTACCGTAAAAATTACCGCGGAGCATGACGGATATGCCGATGTGGCCGGGGTTGTGTCCAATATGGCTAAAATGCCCATGAGCTCGACTTTTTATACGATTGAGGGCGGGAACCACTCGCGGTTCGGACACATGGGTCACCTGCTGATGGACGGGACGGCCACCATCAGCAGGGAGGAACAGCAGCAACGTGTGGCGGATATCCTGGAGAGCACCTTCGGGGAGAAGAAATAGTCCGTATTTACGTGAATTTTGGGTACTTTTATCCGGAACAGAACGTTATTTTTTTATGAGATCCCGTTATCCCTTCTTTCGACGAAACAGACTTCTTTTAATGCTGGCTGTGCTTGCCACCGGACTTACCGCGCTTACACTTTGGGAAAAATATAACCGGGACCAGCTGGTATCTTCCTTTGAGACCATGTATGCCGACCGGCTTGTTCCTGCCTCTGAAATATTTCATATGTCTAATCTTCTGTATGAACGTGGAAGGTTAATGGAAGAATACAGGCTGCACGGTAACCCCGGCCTGACCAGGGAAAATCTCACGGCGAACGGGGAAGAAATGGATTCCATTCTCCAGGCTTATGAAAAGACTTACCTTGTGCAGGAAGAAACGCGCCATCTGCCAAAGTACAAGGAGGCCCTCAGCTCCTATCATCGCATTGAACAGCATATCCTGAACAACAGTGAGGGCGATTATCATTCCCTGAATCATGCCCTTGACAATGTGCATCATGAATTACTGATGCTGGCAGATATCCAGCTTACCGTGGGGAAGCAACTGGCCAGTGGTCATGAAGTGATCCGTGGCACCCTGTCCCTTATGGATACACTGCAAACCGGTTTGTTGCTGATGCTGGCCTTGCTAGTCATTATTCTCATACAGGATTACCGTTCTAGCCTGCCTAAAATTCCCCAGGGAAAAGCACATCTGAATTAGGAGTTATACGGAAGAGGCGGAATACCAGCCCAGCCCCCGCCAAGAGACTCACACACAGTTTCCGCAGTAAATACAAGGTAGTTATAATATGCAAGTTTTGCGCGGAATTCATCATGCAATTCCCCCGCTTAGCTGCGTTGCGTACCACTTGCCATTAACAGGTAACTTGTAATGCACAATAGCGTTCATATAAGTAGGTCAACAACAAAGTAATAAAGCAACAACAACATGAAAACTCTAGCAACAATATTCGCAATCGTAGTCTTTGCCCTTGGCTCAGGAACTACGGAAAAGCTTCTCGAAAGGACTTCTGAAAAAGTCATTAATCACGTCGAACTTGCCACACCGGCTGAATTCGGATTTGGTCACAATTATTACCTGGATGTGGATAAGGATGGAATGAGCGACTTTCTGTTCACCACCTTGTACGTCAATGAAGAGGACGGAATTCACACTAAATACGTTGTGAATGCAATCGGTCAGAACGAAATACTTTCCGTGGATAACAATGCGGCTGTAGCCGATGCGGGAAATCCTCTTGAGCAGTTTGGTAACATCAGCTGGGCCAATTCACCGGTCTACATTCTTGAGCAGGTTGATAATGGTCAAACCCGTGAGTGGAAGGGACTATGGTCAGGTGATCGTGACCAGTACGTCGGAATCAAACTGGTAAAGGACGGTCATGCCTACACAGGATGGGTGAAGGTCTTCATCGACCAGTCTGACGAGAAAGCCCAGGTCGAAGGATATGCCATCAACCGGGTTCCTGAAAGCGTGATCGCCGCAGGAGAGAAGTAATTCAGGACAAAAGGAAGAAGGCAGGGAGTGCACTACGCACTCCCTTTTTTTTATTCAGATTTCAGGGTTTGGGCAGGGACGAAAAAAAATCCCGCCATTCGAAAAGCGGGATTTCAACTTTGGTAGTATGGTTGGCCTAACTGCCCTGGGCAGAAGCCATGGCTCTTACTTCATCCGGAGAAACAGGATCAGGAACCTGGTTATCGACCGGGGGTAATGATTGCAGGTACAGGTAAATGGCTTTGAGGTCTTCGTCGGTTGCGTTCGCGAGGTTTTCCCAGGGCATGGGTGGCATGATTGGACGTCCTTGCTCGACTCCCATATGTTTACCCGATCGTATCGCTTTAATAAAGACTTCAAGTGTCCAGCCTTTTATCCCGGTTTCATGCGGAGTCAGGTTTCTGGCATACGTCATTCCCCATGGGCCGACGGCGACGGTCAGGTCACCTGAGAACAGGGCCCAGTAGCCTGGTTCGAGTGCTTTCAGGTCGACCGGAGGCAATGGGGAACCGCTGGGATGGCCTGACAACAACCTCGATTTATCCAGTTGCATCATCCCGTCAGGGAATATTTTCGGGGTATGGCAATCATGGCAACCGCTGACATCAGTAAGATATTTTCCGTGGAGGACATATTCCTCGGCAGACATTTCCTGCGGAGCCGCTTCGGCCTGGGAAACGGGGTTTGTGCATGCTGATAAATACGCGGCTGCAATCATCCCGAAAGCGACCACGGGTACTACGAATTGTTTCATTTTGTTGTTGCTGATTAAGAACTTACGGCACAATGTACCGCCTTTGCGGATTATTTAAAAGTCCGGCAGGTATGATTATTTGCATTCGGATTTCTGAGATACCCTTTTGTGCGGTTCACATTGGATTTTGGCTGGTTCGCTCCGATTGGGCAAAACATTACCCCCTGACCTGCGTTTAACTAACACAAAACCAGAAAGTTAATTAAAGGCTCTCATAACACGCAAATTAAGCAATCCGGAAGCGTGGAGTACTAATTGATCCCGGGGCACAGGAGGTCCTTATACAACCGCGGAAGGAAGACTTTTGAGAAAGTAGAAAGTAACTTATAATTCCGGATGCGGCCTGTGCAATGAGGTCATGAGGTATCCACGGTCCGGATTCTTTTATTTTTCCCTGATTGATCATTCCGGATAACTTTTTAAAGTCACAGGGAATAGAGCTATCTTAATCACATGAAATTGTCAAAGGCGACATTGTACTTCATTTTTGCCACACTGTTTTCGCTTGCGATAGGTATGATGATTCATCTTGATCTTTTTCTGGAGGTACTTTCAGATTCGATCAGTTATGAAGATCAGCAGCGGGCCTTGCAGCGCCTGTTCCAGTTTTTTCCTTCTACCTTTCTGGTTGCCTTCTTTACCTTCACCATCAATTATTTCATTCTCCGTCCGCTTGACGGGGGCCAAGAAAAGCAGGTTAGGCGTTTCATATACGCGGTGGTACTCACCATTATCTCTGTATATGTCTTGAGCGATATATTTTTCAGTATACGCATGGGGCGCGGACTTGATTTTGACTTCGGGTTTGAGGTCAATTACTTCCTGAAAGACCTGATTCTGTCCGCGATCATTCTCGGCGGAATATTCTCCATCAAAATTTTGTACGACAAACAGCAATATGAAGTGGAGAATGAAAGGCTGGTGAGGGAAAACCTGCTGAGCCGGTATGAGGCCCTGAAAACCCAGGTCAGTCCGCATTTTCTGTTCAATTCACTTTCTGCCCTTAAAGCCCTGATTGCTGAAGACAAGAATGCCGCACGAAACTACCTGGACCATTTGTCCGACGTCCTTCGGAATACGTTGCAAAAACGGGATAATCAAACCGTCACCATAGGGGAGGAGCTTGAATTGCTTGATTCCTACCTTTACCTGATCAAGATGAGGTATGCCGAGAACCTTCAGATTGATATTTCCATCCCTCCAAAGTACCGGGTATACCGTATTCCGCAGCTTGCCCTGCAAACCCTGGTGGAAAATGCTGTGAAGCACAACGTGATCAGCCGGAAGAAGATCCTGGAGATCAGCATTTATATACAGAATGAACACCTGATTGTGCGCAATACGCGTCACCGGAAGCAGCATCCTGAGGAAGGAACGGGAATCGGGTTGCCCAACCTTTCCAGTCAGTATAAACTCATTAACGGAGCTGAAATTCATATCAGCCAGACCGCTGATCAGTTCCAGGTAGCATTGCCCTTATTAACACCGACTGAACATGAAAGCATTAGTGGTTGAAGATGAGCTCGCCTCGGCCCGGAATCTGAAACAAATCCTGGCTGATAACGGGCAAACGGAGGTAATCGGACAACTCGACAGTATTGAGGATACCGTGACCTGGTTGAAGGAGAATGATCCGCCGGATGTGCTGTTCCTGGATATTCACCTGGCGGATGGGTCTGCCTTTGAAATATTTCAGCAGGTGAAGGTGCAGTGCCCGGTCATATTCACCACGGCTTATGACGAATACGCGCTGAAAGCATTCAAAGTGAACAGTGTGTCCTATTTGCTTAAACCGATAAAGCAAAAGGATGTCGAGGCGGCGCTCGACAAGTTGATATCCCTTCAGAAACCGAATACCACCAATGAAGATGTCAGCTCCCTGCTCAAAATGATCAGGCCGGAGAAAAAGTATAAATCCCACTTCCTGGTGTCTGTGAGAGGGGATAAGCTGCAGCCGCTCGCTGCTGATGAACTGGCCTGCATTCATATCTCGGAAGGACTGGTCCGTGCCTTCACGTTTAACCAGCACATGTATTTTCTGGATCAGACCATGGACGAGCTTGAAGATTGCCTGAATCCTGAAACCTTTTACCGTGCCAACCGCCAAACGATCATTTCCCGCAAGGCCATTAAGGATCTTGATGCCTGGCTGAACCACCGCCTGAAGGTAAACCTGGTAATCCCGTTTGAGGAGGATATTCTCATCAGCAAGGCGAAGGTCAGGGAATTTAAGGAGTGGATCGCGTAGGAGGTGGATACCTGTCACCTCGAACACCCCTCATCCCCTCGTC
>CAZLZD010000060.1:23425-24975 GCA_964563925.1 uncultured Roseivirgaceae bacterium
GGATCTCCTTCATCAACCGTCAAAATAAAGGAGATCCTCGATCAGTAGCATACTAGTCTCATTTGACAATACGGTCGAGGATGACGCATGGTCAAGGATGAACGTATGGTCGGGGATTATGGTGGTGGACATCTACTCCACCCTGTCCCCTTTAAACTGACCATTGGGCTGCAGAAGCACCAGTGTTTTGATATTTCCGTCGCCACCTTTTTGAAACAGGGCGCTGAAGCCATCCAAACCCTCGATATTAAATTTCATTTTTCCCAATGGTACCAGGGTATACTCAGGTTGTCCCGGAACGGTCATTGTCAGGGCACCTTCCTTCTGTCCGATGGTGATTCGTTGCACGCCCTGTATAAGGTACGTCCCGGTGTAAGCCGACAGTTCCTCCTCGGTCATGGCAACTTTTTCCGGTTGGCGTTCAAACCGGATGGCATCCACTGAGGGTTCAAGTTTTATGGTCATGTCGGAAATATTACCATCCATATCGGTGTGGAAGGCTGTTTTCATCGGGCCAATCAGGTTGTGATTTCCCTTAAATACGTCGTAGTGATAATGGCCCATTTTCAGCTCAATGGAGTTGTATTCCATCAATATGGAATCTCCGCTCTCACTTACTTTTACAAGTCCGTATGCCGGGTGGGTGTAGGATCCGGCATAAGCTGCCAGCGAATGGGAAGGGCTGGTGTCTTTCACCCGGGTCAGGTCTTCCTCATTGCGGGTGCTGTCCTGTCGCTGAAGTTGTTCATTTCGCCGTTTGAGTAACTGGCCATTCCAATCCCGGATATCCTCCTCCAGCATTTGATCGAAAATGTAATTTCGGATAATGGAAGGCAGGGGATTCCCATTCAGGTTTGTAAGTACCACCACACCAATGGAGTCCTGGGGTAAGAAGGCAACCATAGCGCTGAAGCCGTCAATATTTCCACCATGCTGGATTGAATTATGTCCTTTATGGGTGCTGATAAACCATCCCAATCCGTAGGTAACCGGACCGTTGGCATTGTCGATGGCAAGGGGGCCTGCCCAGCCTGAAGGAACGATCATGTTTGACTGATGCGCCTGCGCGAGGGTAGATGGGTTCACCAGGGTATTTTCGTTAAATGTTCCTCCCTGAACATTGGCTATCAGCCAGTTGCACATCTCCTTGGCCGACGCATTGATAGAGCCGGCTGGCCCGACCGCATCGATATTTCGAAAGTCCATCTTTTTTAATTCATCCTCTATGAGAATATGAGGCACGGCATGGTTGTCGTCCTCCATCATTTTAGTGACCGACATATTGGCCCGGGTCATATTTAACGGATTGAGGATTCGTTCCTGAACCTGTTCTTCCCAGGTAGAGTTCCTCATTTGGCCCACAAGATATCCGCCGGTCATAAACATGAGGTTTTGGTATTGAAAGGCTTCCCGGAATCCGGCTGAAGGTTCGAGGTATTTGAGCTTCGTAAAAAGTTCGCTCCGACTGTCCGGGGCTCCGTACCATACTACATCGTGGCGGGGTAATCCTGATCGGTGACAAAGCAAATCCCTCACGGTAAGATGCTGAG
>CAZLZD010000061.1:0-23038 GCA_964563925.1 uncultured Roseivirgaceae bacterium
CATTTTCCAGTATCCACACACTGTCCCGTTTGGAAGGATCCAGTACAATGGATCGCAGCGCCGGATTGTCAATATAATCAGCATAATTGGTGGTATGTTGCAGCAGGTTTTTAATCGTAAACGTCCTGCTTACATTGGGATATTCCGGGAGGTAGTCACTGACAGGATCATTAATGTCCAGCTTCCCTTCCTCCTGTAACTGGAAGATCGCCGCCGAGGCAAAGGTTTTGGATACGCTCGCCATATGCCATAATTTGTCCAGTTCGAGAGGGTTCCCCGCCTGGTCACGGACACCTTCCTGGTAATCCACCTGTTCATCGCCGGCAATAATGGTCACCCCAATTCCCTTAATTTTCCATTTGCTGCGTAATTGCGCCGTAGTCTGCTCCACCACCAATTCGAGGGTTTCCTCCTCATCGGTCACATTGATGATAAATTGATTTTGCGCTAATTCACCACAATCATTCTCCGCGCTTATTATAAGTACATATTCTGACCGGGATTCAAAGTCCAGGCTCCCATTCAGTATGATATCGCCGGCTGCATTTAAGGAAAAAGTCCCGTTTCCGGCACCACTGATAAGTTGGTAGCGCTTTATATTCCCCGTTGCACTGACCGTACCCACCACGGTTCCCGGTCCTGCAAATTCGGAAAGAGAGAAGCTGGCTCCCTGGATTTCCGGAGCAAGGCAGGTATTGCCGTCATCGGTCTCACAGGCATTGAGCAGAAGAATAAAAATGAACGTCAGTAAAATGTAAATTGATTTCATGGCATTTGAAGTTTTTGATTACATCGCAAACTCCAAAAACAGCCGTCAGGCAAACTTCACTATTGTTTCAAATCTCTGGACGATTGTTCCAATAGGCGTTTCCAAGCCAATTTCGCTTATTTTTCTTCCCCTGCAGCTACATTTCTTATGGCGGAAGGTGGCAGGGAGAATTTCCCGGAGAATAGCCTGCTGAAATAATTCGGATCGGAAAAACCAACGGCATAGGCTACTTCAGCCACATTCATCCGGGTGGTACGCAGCAGTTTCCTGCCTTCAGCCAGCCGGATGTCCCGGATGAAATGGGAAGCCGACAAGCCGGTCAGTGCTTTAAGTTTTCGGTGAAGCTGTGTCCGGCTAACCCCAAGGGCCTGGCCGATTTCCTCTATCCCGTACTCACTGTTGTCCAGGTTTTCCAGCACACATTTCCGTGCATTCTCCAGGAAAGGATCAGACATGACTCCTGCCGCAGCCTCATCGATACGTTCCTTATTGCTGTTCCGGATGGTATCCCGAAGTTTCAGCAAGTTACGAAGGTGAAGCAGCAGTTCTTTTTCCCCGACCGGCTTTGCCAGGAAAACATCCGCCCCTGTTTCCAGTCCGCCAATCCGTGAATCACGGTCTGCCTTCGCCGTGAGGAGAATAAAGGGAATATGTGAGGTACGCTCATCGTTCTTGACCTTACTCGCAAGCTCTGTTCCGGTCATTTCCGGCATCATCAGGTCGCTAACGATAAGGTCCGGGATCTGTCCGGTGGCCATCTCAAGACCGGTCCGGCCTTCACTGGCAAAAATAACCTGGTACGTTGGTTGGAGCATACCGCCAAGCATTTCCCGGATATCTGCATTATCCTCCACCACCAGAACCGTGTCCCTGTTATCCGATGATTCGGACACGGGCAATTCAGCCACCTCTGCAGGCAGCTGGTCACCTGCTGGTTCAAGGGGAAGTCGTACCCGGAATGCCGAGCCCTGCCCCGGATCACTTTCAGCCATAATCTCTCCTCCCAGGTAATCGACAAGCTCCTTGACCAGGGACAGCCCGATACCCGAACTCGCCACGTTACCCGGATTATTGGTGGCTTTGTAGTGCCGCTCAAAAACCCGGCGCACCTCCTCCTTGGGAATTCCCACACCCGTGTCGCTGACTTCAAGAAACAGACTGCCCTCACGATAGGCTGCCATTACCTCAATACTTCCATCATCCGTGTATTTGATGGCATTGGACACAAGGTTATTCACGATAAGTCCAATCTTGTCATCGTCAAACCGGACCATGGATTCGCCCTCTGCCGACACATGGAGCGCAAGTCCCTTCTCCTGGGCGAGCGAAGCCAATGCCTGCACCTGGTACCGGATAAACCGGATCACATCCCCCTCGGTAGTCATCTCACGGATGGTCTGCGTATCCAGCCGGGCCAGCTCCAGGATCTGGTTGACTCTCCTCAGTAGCTGGTGGGCATTGCGGCGAATAAGCACGCCTGCCCTGCCCCCCGTCTTGTCGGCAAGTCCGAGAATGACGGTGAGCGGGGTTCTGAATTCATGCGTCACATTCGTAAAAAAAGCATTTTTAAATTCGTCCATTTCGCGCAGCCGTTGTGCCTCAGCCCGGGCCAGCTTCCGGTTTAACTGGGTGCGCCAGGTCAAGAATGCCAGGACCAGGAAAATGACCGCATACAGGAGATAGGCCCATGGGGTCTTCCACCAGGGGGGAAGGATAATAAACCGGGCCAGTTCCGTCTCGTCCGACCAGACTCCGTCCGGGTTGGATGCCTTGGCCATGAATACATATTCCCCGGGCGGAAGGGAAGCAAACCTGGCCTCACGCACAGCCCCCGTTAGCTGCCATTGCTCATCATGCCCAACCAGCCTGAAGGCGTGCATATTCCTTTCGGGAGAATCAAAATGAATACCCGCAAACCGGATCAGCACATTATTCTGTTCGTGGGAAAAGGTGCGCTTTTCCCCGCTATGATAGCGCAGGGAATCATTGACCACCATATCAGCAAGATACATTTGCGGCGGATTACCGCGGTCTTTCACACTATCCGGATGAAAAAGAAAAAATCCGCCCCATCCCTCTGTAAAGAGCCTCCCGTCTTTCCCCGTATCCGAAATATTGGGCGATCTGCCCGCCGGATCCACCAGCCATTCCGGTTTGTAGGATACCCGGGTAAATGTGTAGGGATCAATGGATATAAAACCATACGAACCCTGCTTGACCCACATTTGTCCGTCTACCCCAGGGATCATTTCAAATGAGTCATCCATAAAGAGAAGGTTGTTCCGGTTAAGGTGCCGTAGGACGGATTTGGTTTCGGGATCAATCACAAGGATACCCACCGCGGAGCTCAGCCAGATTTTACCACCCGCATCCATTACCATCCAGTTGATGGTCAGGTGTTGAAAATACGGGCTCTCCGGTCCGATCAAAACCTCGGGCATATGCGTAGCGTCATCCACCCCAACCAGTCCCGAGGTATTACTGAAGGACCATATTTTATTCCGGGCGGGGTCATAGGTGAATTTTTGTAAATATCCGAACGTACTATCGTTCAAAAAGGGAAATTGCAGCGAATCATTCTCCGGATTAAAAAAACCAAGCCTGTTTTCCTGTACAAAATACACATTCCCCAGCGCATCTTCCGCCAGGTTATGGCTTACACCTCCGCCCCAGGCAATCTTTTGAATCGTCCGGCGGTCCGGCAACAACCGGACAACGCCGTTCCTGGTAGCATAATAGAGCGAATTGTCCCTGGCAAGTATAATGGAATGGATCTGCCTTCCGGGCTCGCTGCCCGCGACCGTACCTTCATCAAACCGGTTGTTTACGGCATCATATTTTAATAACCCCTCGGTGGTACCCACCCAGTAAACGGAATCCTCATCGATAAAATTATAGACATACGCGTTGCTGAAAGCCTTCGGAAGAGATATATAGGTATACTTTTCATAGCTCCATCCAAGCTTGTACAGGCCTTTGCCCCACATCGACAAAAACAAATTCCCTGCGCTGTCCCGGAGAACATCCACAACGGGCATACCGTGGTACTTGTTCATGTCCGTGACGCGATTATCCCGGTCCAGCCGGAAACGGACAAACCCGCGGTTGTGTCCGGCCCAATACGTACCCCGGTGGTCCCGTTCGACCGAGGTAATCATTACCTGCCCGCCCAGATCCAGCCCCGTGAGGGTTACCTGGTCGTCTTTATAATGGTAGAGCTGATTTCGGGAAGAGAACAGGAATTCATCCTGATCAATGTGCAACAGGGCCATGCCTTTTTCATACCTGAGCCGCTTTTCAACCCGGAGCGTATTATTCTCCAGGCAGACCCATATCAGCCCTTCGCCCAAAAGAAGGAACCGGTCATCCGGCAAGACGATGAAATTTTCCAGGACCGGATTTCCTTCCAGCGCATGAACAGCTATGGAATAAGCATGGTCCTTCTCCTGAACCCTGACCAGGGCGCCGTCAACCAGAGCCCAGATTCCGTTATCCCTGTCCGGT
Source organism: uncultured Roseivirgaceae bacterium (assembly GCA_964563925.1). Taxonomy (GTDB): domain Bacteria; phylum Bacteroidota; class Bacteroidia; order Cytophagales; family Cyclobacteriaceae; genus JAUILA01. The sequence continues at coordinate 4,274 of CAZLZD010000061.1, forward strand.
GCAACTGCCTTGATATGAATGGAGGAGTCCGGTGTATAAAGGACCTGGGTAAAGAGACCGGTGGCCGGATCATAGATATTCAGGCCGTGAAACTGCATACCCATCCATATTTTACCCGCCTTATCCTCGGTGATGGCGGACACAACCGTTCCGCGGAAACCCGGGTCGGATGACACCAGGTCCTGGGAAAAACGGTCCATGGTATAGCCGTCGTAGCGAAAGATACCGTTGGTGGTTCCCACCCATACCAGCCCCTTCGAGTCCTGGAAAAGGCGCGTAACCGGATCTACCGTCGGATACTGTTCCAGTATCAGGTCTTCCCACCACACTTTTTTCTGAGCCTCCGCACGCCAGGCAGGTCCTGAACAGCAGATTATCATCAGAAGAAAAAGCAGGAATAATCGAGGAGCCGGCATACCTTGAATTTAAACGGAATATACTAAAATTCAGGTGTTTGTCCAGCGGTTACCTCACCTCAGGAGGAATACTCGTCCAGGTCCAGGTAGTTGGGAAATATTTTGAAATGCTTCTTTTTTACCTGCCGGTAAATAATTTCCCTTAATTCATCAATATTCTCCTTCTTCAGCGCCGAGATAAACACATAATCATCGACGGGGCGGCCGATATGACGGAGATACTCAAAACGATTCCTTTCTTCGTCCTCATCCTCAGCCGGCGGCAGCGCATCAATTTTATTAAACACATAGATGACCGGGGTGTCATCGGCACCCAAATCCCGTAAGGTTTCCCTGACCACGGCTATCTGGTCTTCGAACGCCGGGTGTGAGATATCCACCACATGCATCAGCACATCGGCTTCCCGCACTTCGGCCAGGGTCGACTTGAACGATTCGATCAGGTGCGTGGGCAGCTTGCGGATAAACCCGACCGTATCGGACAGCAGGAACGGAATATTTTTGACCACGACCTTACGCACCGTGGCATCGACGGTGGCGAAAAGCTTATCCTCGGCGTACACCTCGTCCTTTGAGAGCAAACGCATGAGCGTTGATTTCCCTGTATTGGTGTAGCCGACCAGGGCCACACGCACAATCTGCTTGCGGTTTTTCCGTCTTTCTTCATCCTGCCGGTCAATTTTGTCAAGTTTTTTCCGGAGAATGTTAATCTGGTTCCGTATGATACGGCGGTCTGTTTCAATTTCCTTTTCACCGGCTCCGCCCCGTGTCCCCGTTCCTCCGCGCTGTCGTTCGAGGTGGGTCCACATCCGGGTCAGGCGTGGCATAAGGTACTGGTACCGGGCAAGCTCGACCTGGGTCCTGGCCTGTGCGGTCTGTGCACGCTGAAGAAAAATATCCAGGATCAGCAGACTCCGGTCATAGATCTTTACCTTCAGGTCGCGTTCGAGGTTCCGAAGCTGGGACGGACTCAGATCGTCATCGAAGATAACCACATCTATTTTGCGGTCAATCACAAAGGTCCTGATCTCTTCCAGTTTACCTGATCCGACGAAGGTGCGGACATCCGGCTTATCCAGTTTCTGGGTGAAAGCCCGCACCGACCGGATGTGTGCCGTCTCGGCCAGGAAAGCCAGTTCGGCCAGATGCTCCTCCACAACCCGGTCTTCCTGGCCTTTCTCTGCCACGGCTACCAGGATTGCTTTTTCAGTCTTTTGTTTTGTCTTGATCGTTTTCGTCGCCATAGGTATTATTTCCGTCCCTCAATATTCTGTGCAAAGTTATTTTTAACTGGTTACTTTTAAGTAAATTGGACGATAATTAATAAGATAAAGAATAATTCTTCTCACGCAACAAGCAAGTGGCGGAATCCGCTGATACCTATGAAAATTGCAATCGTGCTGAATACTTCCTGGAATGTCTACAATTTCCGAATGGGACTGATCAGGGAATTAATGCAAACTGGTCATCACGTACAGGTTTATGCCCCGCAAGACAGGTTCAGCGAGCGGATCGCTGCTGAAGGTTGTGAATACATCCCGGTCAATATGGACAGCCGGGGCGCCAACCCGCTGAAAGACAGCGCCCTGATCATTGAACTCGCCCTTCTGTATAAGCGTCACAAGCCGGATGTCATTCTCCATTACACGATCAAACCGAATATCTACGGCTCCATCGCCGCCAGGATGGTCGGGATTCCGGTAATTAACAATGTCTGCGGACTGGGAACCGTCTTTCTGAAACGAAACCTGGTGTCCCGGATTGCCACCTGGTTGTATAAAGTATCCTTTTCATACCCGGAAAAAGTATTTTTTCAAAACCAGTCAGACCTTGATCTTTTCCTGCACAACCGGATGATCAGGGAAGAAATTACGGACCTTGTTCCCGGCAGCGGGATTAACCTGAGCGACTTTCCTCCCTGTATCTTTACCCGGAATGCCAACTTTCAGTTCCTCATGATCTCCAGGCTGATCATTGACAAAGGGATTTATGAATACATTGAGGCCATTCGCCTGTTACGTAACGAAGGAATCCCTGCCCGGTTTGCGTTGCTGGGGGCAATTGATGAGGTACATTCACGGGGAATCCGCCGCAGCGAGCTGGAAGAATGGGTGCGGGAAGGGCTGGTGGAATACCTGGGTGTTACCGACGACGTGCGGCCCTACATCCAGTCGGCGGATTGTATCGTTTTGCCTTCGTACCGTGAAGGTACCCCTCGTACATTACTGGAAGCTGCAAGTTCGTCCAAACCAATCATTGCCACCCGTGTGCCCGGTTGCCAGGATGTGGTGACCGACAAATTCAACGGCCTGCTGTGTGACGTACGCAGTGCCGGAGACCTGGCCCGGAAAATGAAAATAATGGCATTCCTGGACCGTGAAACCCTCAAGGCCTGGGGTGAGAACGGACGCCGTAAAGTGGAGAAGGAATTCGCCGAAAAACTGGTTATTGACAAATATCTGCGCTCCATTGAAGAATTAAACACAAGATTTTTTCAATAGGTGCCTGACACCGGCTAGTTTAGCGGCAAAGTTGAGTGTGTATGGAAATTATTAATACAGGAATTGAAGGATTACTGGAGATAAAAGGGCCCGTTTTCAGCGATGACCGGGGATATTTTTTTGAGAATTATAACCAGGAACGGTTTCGTGAAGCAGGTCTTCCCACCCATTTCCGGCAGGACAATTTCTCCCGGTCAGCCAAGGGGATCGTACGCGGTCTGCACCTGCAGATGCACCCGCACCGCCAGCTGAAGTACGTACGGGCTATTATGGGCCGTGTGCTGGATGTTGTGGTTGATCTGCGCCCGGATTCGGCAACGTTCGGAAAACATCATTCCCTGATCCTGGATGCCAGGGAGTTTAATGCCATGATCGTGCCCGAAGGTTTTGCCCATGGTTTTGCTGCGCTGGAAGACTGCATCTTTCATTATAAATGTACGGAGGTTTATCACCCTGAATCTGAGACCGGTATTCGCTGGGACGATCCTGACCTGGGCATAGACTGGATGGTAAACGATCCCATAATCAGTGAGAAAGACAAAAAATTACCTACATTTAAAGAGTTTACGCATAACTATACGACCATAAACAGGTGAGATCAAGACTGTTATTATATGTCCCTGTATTGCTGCTGCTGGCTTCCTGCGGTTCGTACAGACAGAACATCATGTTCGAGACGGATGAGTACACCCGGCTGTCACCGCCGGATACCACCTCCACGCATTTTGTGATCGAGCCGTTTGATGCCCTTTCAGTGGATGTATTTACCAAGGATGGTGAAAGGCTGATTGATCCTGACTTTGCCCTTGTGGAAAAGACGGTACCCAATATCGAGTCGATGAAACCGCGGCTGAGCTACCTGGTGGAGAAGGACGGCCGTGTCAGGCTTCCCATGGTGGGAAGTGTGCTGCTTTCGGGCCTGACACTGCGTGAAGCGGAACTTGTGCTCCAGGAAGCATACAGCGAATTTTACCAGGATCCGTTTGTAAACCTGGATTTTAACAACAAGCGGGTGGTACTTATGGGTGCCCTCGGCAACAGGGTAATCCCGCTGACCAATGAGGAGGTCAGGGTGACTGAGGTATTCGGGCTCGCCGAGGGAATCGACAAGGATGCGAGGATGGGGAATATTCGCCTGTTAAGGGGTGACCGCACCTACCTGCTGGATTTCAGTAATGTGGCTGCCTATGAACAATCTAACATGGTCGTCAAACCAAATGATATTATCTATGTCGAACCGGTGAGACGGCCGTTTACCGAAGCGGTAAGGGATTACGGACCGGTCATATCGGTGGTAACCACCCTGGCTTCACTGATTGTGGTGATAATAAGTTTAAACTGATGGAAGGGGAAGGATCACATACCAGTCAGATGTATGAAGGAATCGATTTCGACAAACTGAAATCGGTATTCCGGCGGAATATCCTTGTGTTTGCAGGCATTCTCCTGCTCACCAACATCCTTGCCTACCTGGTCATACGCTGGACGAAGCCCGTATTTGAGTCTTCCTCCCTTTTACGGCTGGATGTAGGCGAACAAACCAATATTTTTGGCATTACACCCTTTGAGGACAACCAGGCCAATGTGCTGGCCAGCGAGATGGAACTGATCCGCTCCAAGCTGTTCCTGAACAAGGTGATTGATGCGATGAACCTTGACATCAGTTATTACGCCGTGGGAGAAATGCTGGTAGATGAAAAATTTGGCAGCACCCCCTTTATTGCGGATATCTCCTACCTGGACCGGTCAATGGTGGATCAACCGGTGTACGTGAACATTATTGACAGAAACACATTCCGGGCCGGGTTGGACGGACAGCCGGGCGATTCGGACCCGGTGTATGAATTTGGCCAGCATATCGAGTGGGATAATATGCACTTCAAAATTTTCCCGACCGAATTTTACGAAAAATACCTTCCCACCACTTCCTATTATTTTGTGCGCAACAGCCGGGAAGCCCTCCTGGATTATCTCTCCACCAATCTTTCGGTGGATTACGACAACCTGAACGCAAATACCATCCGCATCTCTTTTCTCGATCATAACCCTTCCAAGGCCTATCAGCTGGTCAATGCCATTGATACCATCTACCTGAAATATACGGATCAGAAGAATAACCAGGAGAATGAACAGAAAATAAACTGGCTGGAAAGCGAGCTGGCCAAGATTGAAAAATTACTTACGGATTACGAGGACTACTTTGAGAGTTTCACCATTGAAAACCGGTCCAGCGACCTGAACAGTGACCTGAGTGAAACAATCGTTATAATGAACCAGCTGGATTCACAGAGGCTGTCGGTACTCACGAGAATCCGGGAAGTGGAAGAATTCATGCAACGCCTGGAGCTGGGCGTGGATGCCACGATGATGGAGGCCAACCCGGCCAAATATCCGCCGTTTATTGTGGAAACCTTCACCAGGCTTCAGGAGGAAACCGCCGCCCTTGAGAGCCTGGCCCTGGCCTACAAGTCAAATACCTATGCCGTCACCAGGAAACGGGAAACGGTAAGAGCACTGCGCGAAACCCTGCAGGGACAACTCGATGTACTTGAAGACCGGCTCACCCAGGACCTCAGCACGATCAATCAGCAACGTTCGAGCCTGGAACAACGGTTCTCCAATATGCCCGGCAAGAATACGGAGTTTAACAAGAACCGCCGATATTACAGCCTTTATGAAGAATTCTACCTGACGCTGATGCAATCGAAGGCAGAATTCCAGATTGCGAAGGCCGGAACGGACAATGATTTTATCATTCTCTCACCGGCCAGCCTGCCCGACGAACCCGTTTCACCCAATGTGCCGATTGTACATGGAATCGGAATGGTTGCCGGAATTATAATCAGCCTATTTCTGCTGGGGATCCTGTACCTTCTTAATAACAAGATCACCTCCCTGAAAGAACTGGAGCGACTTACCTCCTCCCCGATCCTTGGAGTGATCCCAAAGGCCAAGGAAAAATTGAATAACACCCAGCTCATTGTTGACAAGAGGCCAAAGTCAGCGATCAGCGAATCACTCCGGACAATCCGGACCAATATTGATTTTCTGGTCACCCGGCAGGAGGCCAGGATCATATCAGTGACATCCACGGTGGGGGGAGAAGGAAAAACCTTTCTTTCGGTTAACCTGGGTGGCATCCTGGCTATCTCAGGTAAAAAAGTATGTATCCTGGACCTGGATATGAGAAAACCCCGGGTACATGATACCTTCAGGGATGAAATCAACCAGGCAGGAATTTCCACCATCCTAATCGGAAAGGATTCGGTCTATGAACAGATCCGGCATACAGATATGAAGAACCTGCATTATATTCCGGCCGGACCTACCCCGCCCAACCCGTCGGAATTACTGTTGGGTGAATCCTTTGCCATGATGATTGACGAGTTGAGGCAAATGTACGATGTGATCCTGATGGACACGCCGCCTGTAGGACTGGTCACCGATGGCATGCTCGCCATGAAAAAAGCAGATTTATCCCTCTATGTAGTCCGCGCAAACTATTCACAGCGTAAATTTGTCAATACCCTGAACAAGCTCAGGAAAGGCAGTCATTATAACAAGCTGGCTGTAATCCTGAATGCCTTGCCGGACAGCGGCAGCAACAGCTACGGGTACGGGTACTATGAAGAGAAGAAGGACGAATCGGTAATGACACGTGTTTGACAAGTTAAAATCGCTTTTTACCCCTGCGAAGGGAGAGATCAGAAAGTTTCTGAAAACCGATGTGCATTCCCACCTGATTCCCGGGATTGACGACGGGGTGGACACCTATGACGAAGCCCTGCAATTACTCCATGCGTTCCATGAAATGGGTTACCGGAAGGTAATCACCACCCCGCATATAATGCAGGATTTCTACAACAATGAACCGGAGGAGATCCTGGACGGACTGGAAAAACTCAGGATTGAAATGGAGAATACGGGACTGGAAATGGAGGTTGAGGCAGCCGCAGAATACTACCTCGATGAAAGCCTGTTGAAAAAGCTTGAAGGTGACCGGAAGATTCTGACGTTTGGAAAAAATTACCTGCTCTTTGAAACTTCATTCATCAACAAACCGATTTACCTGGATGATTTCCTTTTCCTGGCGCAGTCCCGCGGCCTGCAACCCGTAATGGCGCATCCGGAACGCTATGCGTTTGTCCACAATGAACCACAGCTGCTTAAATCACTTACCGATCGTGGCATGTTACTACAGATAAACCTCAATTCCCTGTCGGGATATTATTCCCGCCAGGTACAGAAAATGGCCCGCCAGCTTATCGACGAAAAACAGGTACACTTTCTGGGCAGTGACTGCCATTCAATGAAACACTTCGAGGCCCTGGTCGAGGCAATGCGCACCCCCCATTATGAACGTGCCTGTGCCCTGCCCTTGTTAAACTATTCCCTATGATATTAGTAACCGGCGCCAACGGCTTTCTCGGAAGGTATGTCTGCAGCCAGCTATTGAGGGACGGGCATGAAGTATGCGCCATGGTACGGGACCCGGCCAGCCTGGACAGCTATGAACATAAATCAGACCTGGAAATACGGGTTGCCGACCTGCGGGACCCTGTAAGTATCCGGGAAGCGATTACGGGCACGGACCGGATCATTCACTGCGCTGCGGTGGTATCCTTCGATCCTGCCGATTGTCAGGAGATGATGGAAACCAATGTCGAGGGAACCCGGAATCTCGTAAATGCAGCGCTTCACCAGGACATCTCCTATTTCATACATATTAGTTCGGTGGCTGCCCTGGGTAGAATTGCCCGCACCGGGACAATTACAGAAGATGCAAGGTGGCAGGACTCCCGCTGGAACCTTTGCTATGGCGAGTCAAAACACCAGGCTGAACTTGAAATCTGGCGAAGTATTTCGGAAGGACTGCCCGCGGTGGTGCTGAATCCCTCTGTGATAATTGGTCGTCCGGTGCCTGGAGCCATGAGCAATAAACTGTTTGACTTTGTCCGCAACAGGCATTCCTTCTACCCGACCGGCAACCTGAATTATGTGGATGTGCGGGATGTATGCCGACTGATCGCTCAACTACTCGATAAGCCGGTGTACGGGGAACGCTACATCGTCAATGCCGCAAGCATCCCGTACCGGGAATTCTTTGAGCGGGCCGCAGACCGTATGGGCGTGCCTGCCCCCGGCCGGCCGGCCGGAGAACTTGCTCTCAAGCTTGCACGGGCCGGGGATTTTATCCGTAAAATTTTTACCGGTAAAAAACGTTCATTCACAAAGGGTACGGCACGACTTTCAAAAACTGAAATATATTTCAGTAATGAGAAGGCCTCACGGGAACTAAATTTTACCTTTGCACCCTTATCAGAATCACTGCAATGGATTCTCAATGGTCAGGATAATGACCAATAATTTTAGCGGGTCCATGGGGCGATTTCAGATAATTCATTAAATTGATGAAACTAGACATGCTTAATCATGGCAGAAAATTTTAGGAAAAGAAAAGAAGAGAACGAACTGATTAAGCGTTTTGAGGATCACGTAAAGAATCGCACTCCCTACTTCTTTGAACTGGAAGCCTTCGAGGAGATCATCAACTACTATCTTGACCGGGGCAAATACCCCAAGGCGCTGAATGCGGCCAACCTGGCCATGAATCAATATCCGTATTCCTCGGAACTTATTCTTCTGAAAGCTCAGACCCTGAGTAATCTTGAACGGTATGACGACGCCCTCGCGTTACTGGACCAGGCTGAGAATTTTCAGCCCGCCGACGCAGAGATCTATTTTCTGAAGGGCTCCATTTACTCGCTTCGCGGAGAATTTATGGAGGCTATCAGGGAATACCGGAAGGCGGAGATTTATACCGAAGATAAAGACGAAGCCCTGTACAGCATTGGCCTGGCTTACCAAAGCATGGATATGTTTGACGAGGCGATCGAGGCCTACAAAGGAGTAGTGGAAATAAACATATCTCACGAAGGAGCGCTGTATGAGCTGGCCTATTGCCTGGACCTCACCGGTGAGCTGGAGAAAAGTATCTCCTATTACAAACAGTTTATCGACAGTGATCCTTATTCGCAATCTGCGTGGTACAACCTTGGGATTGTGTACAATAAACTTGGCAAATACGACCAAGCCATTGAGGCATATGATTTTGCCGTGGCCATTGAGGACTCATTTTCATCCGCCTGGTTCAACATGGGCAATACGTATGCGCTCATGGAGAACTATCCGAAGGCGCTGGATGCCTACCGGAAAACCATTGACCTGGAAGGGGCAAGCCCTGAGGTTTACTTCCAGATAGGCTCGGTTTACCGGTCTATGGAACAATATGATCTTGGGTTAAAATATTTCCAGAAGGCCACCAAACTTGACACCCTCTATGATGAAGCGTGGTACGGAGCCGGAAAATGCCTTGAAGCCCAGGAAAAATGGTATCAGTCCCTCCATTTTTATAACAAAGCCCTGAAGCTGGACCATGAAAATGCCCTGTACTGGAAGGCGGTGGCGGTGAGTGAATACCGCATCGGAAATATCGTTTCCAGTCTGGATGCCTATGAGGAAGCCGTCATGCTCAACCCGGAGGACAAGGAAATCTGGCTGGACTGGTCCTACATCTATTATGACCAGGGAGATTATTCCAAAGCCATTGACCTGATGGTCAATGCGCTGGAGGAAAGTCCTGACGAGCCGGAATTCTTTTACCGAATGACCGCATACCTTATCAGCGCAGGCAAATACAAAGAAGCCTTTAATTATTTAGAAAATGCCTTAATTTTGGATTTTGAAGGTCACACCGTGCTGTTTGAATTTTTTCCTGAACTGGAGACCCAAAAAGCACTTTACAAGATCATTGAACAATTTCGAGAAAATAATCACTGATAATTGATGAATTATACGCTGAATAATATTCCTGAGCGGACAACCAAGCCCAGGCAATATGGTTTCACCATGGCCATGGATAAAGGACTAAGTCTTCGGGAAGTTGATGACTTTATAGATACCTGCGGGGATTATGTTGACATAGTAAAGCTAGGCTGGGCAACCAGCTTCGTCACCCCCAAGCTGAAAGAAAAGCTTGAAGCATACAAACAGGCGGGTATTCCGGTTTACCTGGGAGGCACTCTGTTTGAAGCTTTTATCGTACGCGGCCAGTTTGATGATTACCGGAAGGTGCTGGACAAATACGATCTTCAGTATGCAGAGGTTAGTGACGGCTCAATCGAGCTGGAGCATACCGAAAAATGCGAATACATACGACAGCTGGCCACCCAGGTGACGGTGTTGTCAGAGGTTGGTTCAAAAGATGCCGAGAAGATCATCCCTCCGTACCAATGGATAAAATTAATGCAGGACGAGCTGGAGGCTGGTGCCTGGAAAGTGATCGGAGAAGCCCGGGAAAGCGGAAATGTAGGTCTGTTCCGTTCGACCGGAGAAGTACGCTCAGGCCTGGTACAGGAAATTCTCACCAAGATTCCTTTTGAAAAAATTATCTGGGAGGCCCCGCAGAAAGCACAGCAGGTTTGGTTTATCAAGCTCCTGGGAGCGAATGTAAACCTGGGAAATATAGCCCCCAACGAGGTTATCCCGCTTGAAACCATTCGGCTCGGATTGCGGGGAGATACGTTCACCCACTTTCTCAACCAGCAATAATGGAAAAATTCAGGGATTCTCTCCTCCTTTACATAAAGGGCATGGCCATGGGAGGAGCTGATGTGGTACCAGGCGTCTCAGGGGGAACGATCGCCCTGATTACGGGGATTTATCAGACCTTGCTGGAGAGCATCCGCGCGGTGGATGTTGATGCCGTGAAGATGCTTTTTTCGCTCCGCTTCCGGGATTTCTGGATTAAAATCAACGGCCGCTTCCTGTTACCCCTGGTATTGGGAATTGCCACCAGCCTGCTTACCCTGGCACGGCTGATAAAATTCCTGATGCATGAATACCCGATACCCCTGTGGTCCTTTTTCTTCGGACTCATCCTGGTATCCGCATTCTGGGTAATGAAAGAGATCCGTCAATGGCGCTGGGGAATTCTTGGCTCGTTGCTGATCGGTACAGTCGTGGCATTTCTTATCACTATGGCCACACCCGCGGAAACTCCTGAAGCATGGTGGTTCCTGCTGATCTCCGGGGCCATTGCCATCTGCGCCATGATCCTTCCGGGGATTTCCGGTGCGTTCATTCTCCTCGTGCTTGGCAAGTATGAATTTATCCTGGACGCTGTCAATCAGCGTGACCTGGTGACCATCGCCATATTTGCCATCGGCTGCCTGATCGGACTGCTTAGCTTCTCTAGAGCCATCTCCTGGCTGCTCCGTCACTATCATGATCTCACCATCGGGCTTCTCGCAGGGTTCATGCTCGGTTCACTGAACAAGGTATGGCCGTGGAAACTGCCGGTGAGGTTCCGGATCAACAGCGAAGGTGAGCAAATTGCCTATATCACCGAGAATGTCTCACCATTTTCCTTCCAGACCCATATGGGAACGGATGCGCAGCTCCTGGCCGCCATTTTATGTTTTGCCGGAGGTATCCTGATCGTCGTGCTTATCGAACGTTTCGCCTACTATAAATCTGGAAACATTCAGACCTGATGCGGCAATTCGGACTCATCGGCAAAACCTTATCCCATTCATTCTCCCAGAAATATTTCACCAGTAAATTCGGGAATGAAGGCCTTGACGACCACTTCTACCGGTTATTCGAACTGGAAGATATTCAGGAAATCCAACCTCTTCTCAATGACGGAACGATACACGGACTCAATGTGACGATTCCTTACAAGACGGCCGTCATACCCTATCTGCATGCACTGGACCCGCGCGCTGAACGGATCGGAGCGGTCAATGTGATTGCTTTCCGGGATGGAAATCCGGTCGGTTACAACTCGGACTATATCGGTTTCCGCAGCTCACTGGAAGCATGGATGGGAACCACCCTTAAAGGGGTCCGAGCCCTGGTACTCGGCACCGGAGGAGCATCCCGGGCAGTCAGGGTGGCCCTGGAAGATATCGGGGTGCCCTATCAGCTGGTCTCAAGAAACCCCGAAGGTGATGAGATATCCTATCTCGCCGTGGACGATGATGCCATCCGGGAACATCATCTTATTATCAACACCACTCCCCTGGGGATGGCCCCTGATTCAGGAACCTTCCCTGATATTCCCTACCAGGCTATGGGCCCGAATCACTATCTTTATGATCTTGTGTACAACCCGGAGACCACGATGTTCATGAGAAAAGGACAGAAGGCAGGGGCACGAACCATGAATGGTCTGGAGATGTTGTATCTTCAGGCTGACGCCGCGTGGCGTATCTGGAACGAGTAATTCTATATGGCATTTCAAATTTCGAGTGAATTCGAGCCGACCGGCGACCAGCCTTCGGCCATTCAGCAATTGACAGAGGGCATAGACTCCGGGGAGCGCTTTCAGACCCTCCTTGGTGCGACCGGCACGGGAAAAACGTTTACCGTGGCCAATGTAATCCAGGAGGTTAACAAGCCAACGCTCATTCTGAGTCATAACAAAACCCTGGCCGCCCAGTTGTACGGGGAATTCAAGCGTTTTTTCCCGGAGAATGCGGTGGAATATTTTATCAGTTATTACGATTATTACCAGCCTGAGGCATTTCTCCCTTCCTCCAACCTCTACATTGAAAAGGACCTCAGCATCAACGAGGAAATTGAGAAACTCCGGCTGAGTGCCACCTCCTCCCTCCTGACCGGACGCCGGGATGTGATCGTCGTGGCTTCGGTATCCTGTATATATGGTATCGGGAACCCGGAGCAATTTGCAAAGAATGTGATCAAGTTGCGTACCGGCGAACAAATTGCCCGCAATCGCCTGCTGTTTTCCCTCGTGGATATTCTATACAGCCGGACCGGGGCTGAATTCAAACGGGGTACTTTCCGCGTGAAAGGAGATACCGTGGATATATTCATTGCCTACGGGGACTTCGCCTACCGGATCATTTTCTGGGGTGACGAAATTGAGGCGATCCAGCGTATTGACCCGGATACCGGAAAAAAAATCTCCGATGAAACATCGATCAGCATATTTCCCGCAAACCTGTTTGTGACTGGCAAGGATATGCTCCCGCAGGTCATTCATGAAATCCAGGATGACCTCATGGCCCAGCTTGACATGTTTAAAATGGAACAACGTCACCTGGAGGCAAAACGCCTGGAAGAGCGTACGGAATTTGACCTGGAAATGATCCGTGAGCTGGGCTACTGCTCGGGAGTGGAGAATTACAGCCGTTATTTCGACCGTCGACAGCCGGGTGCCCGGCCGTTTTGCCTGCTGGATTATTTCCCGGATGACTACCTGATGGTTATCGACGAGTCCCACGTGACGGTACCCCAGGTCAGGGCTATGTGGGGTGGGGACCGTAGCCGGAAAGTCAACCTGGTTGATTATGGGTTCAGGCTGCCCTCCGCACTGGACAATCGTCCGCTTACCTTCAACGAGTTTGAAGCCATGCAAAACCAGGTAATCTACGTCAGCGCCACGCCGGGAGAATATGAGCTCAGAAAATCGGAAGGGATCATCGTCGAACAAATCATCCGTCCGACAGGTCTCCTCGACCCGGAAATAGATGTCAGGCCCAGTAAAAACCAGATCGATGACCTGCTCGAGGAAATCGATGAGCGGGTGCGCCGTGAAGAAAGGGTGCTGGTCACCACACTTACCAAACGGATGGCGGAAGAACTTACCAAATTTCTGGAACGGGCCGGCGTGAAATGCCGTTATATTCACAGTGAGGTAGATACCCTGGACCGGGTGGAAATCCTTCGGGAACTGCGCCTGGGAATTTTTGATGTCCTGGTCGGGGTTAACCTGCTTCGGGAAGGACTCGATCTTCCGGAGGTGTCGCTCGTGGCCATCCTGGATGCCGACAAGGAGGGTTTCCTGAGGAACCAGCGATCACTTGTCCAGACAATCGGAAGGGCTGCCAGGAATGCCGGCGGACGGGTGATCATGTATGCGGACAGCGTCACCGGCTCCATGCAGGAAGCCATCGATGAAACCAACCGACGCCGGGCAATCCAGGAAGCCTACAATAAAAAGCATGGGATTACCCCCCGGACCATTCTGCGAAGCAAGGAGTCCATCCTTGAGCAGTCCAACGTGGCTAAAGGAGGTAAATCCAAAAAATACTACAGCGGGGAGGAAGCCTCCTCGGTGGCCGCCGATCCGGTGGTCAGTTACATGGAAGCCGATGAAATTGAAAAGGTAATCGGACAAACCAGGAAGGCGATGGAAAAGGCAGCCCGTGAACTTGACTTTATAGAAGCCGCCCGTTTGCGGGACGAACTCCAGGAGCTCGAAGAACTGCAGAAAAAGAAGAAGCAGGACTCGTAATAACTATCTGCAAACTTCTTTCGTTAAATTAAGACACAACGGATTAAAGAGGAGCATATGAAAAAGCATCAGTTTTACCTGGCCATCATGCTTTCAGCGCTGACTGGTGCAGCGGTGGCGGCAATTATTTTGATATTCCTTGTTCCTGTCGGGGCAGACCGGCCCTATCGCAGCATTGACCAGCGCCAGCAACAGGTAGCCCTTACCGGGAATATTGATTCGGCGTTACGGGGAAGTGAAAAAGTGGATTTTGTATATGCTGCCGGGCGGGTTATTCCGGGTGTGGTGCATATCCGGACCCTCTATTCTTCGGGTCGCTATTCGGTAAATCCGCTCGAAAATATGTTTCGTGCTCCTGCCCGCTCCTCTGGCTCCGGCGTAATCATTTCAGATGACGGATATATTGTCACCAATAACCACGTGATTGAAGATGCACGCCAGGTGGAAGTTGTCCTTCATGATAACCGTCAGTACACCGCCGAAATCATAGGTACCGACCCCACCACCGACCTTGCCCTCCTCAAGATCGAAGAGAATAACCTGATATTTGTACCCTATGGAAATTCAGATCTCGTGTTTCCCGGAGAATGGGTGCTGGCCATTGGCAATCCGTTTGATCTTAATTCCACAGTCACCGCAGGAATTGTGAGCGCCAAGGCGCGCAATATTGGTATTCTCAGGGATCGCAACAATTTGCAGATCGAATCATTTATCCAGACCGATGCCGCCGTGAATCCGGGAAACAGCGGCGGTGCCCTGGTGAACCTGAACGGGGAGCTGGTAGGTATTAACACCGCTATTGCAACGCCCAACGGCAATTACGCCGGGTATTCATTTGCCGTACCGGTGGCCCTGGTGAAAAAAGTCATGAATGACCTGCTTGAATTCGGACGCGTACAACGCGGCCTCCTGGGCATCGGCATCGGTGATGTAAATGCTCAGCTTGCTGAAGACCGTGATCTCGATGTGCTAAGCGGAGTCTTCGTCAATTACGTCAACGAGAACAGTGCCGCCGAAGAAGCCGGAATCCTCCAGGGCGATGTGATCATTGCCATC
The DNA here is from genome assembly GCA_964563925.1 of uncultured Roseivirgaceae bacterium. Lineage (GTDB taxonomy): Bacteria > Bacteroidota > Bacteroidia > Cytophagales > Cyclobacteriaceae > JAUILA01. Next base: position 19,573 of record CAZLZD010000061.1, read on the forward strand.
GATGATTCTCCCGTGACCAATGTATCCGAACTGCAGGAAATGGTGGCCAGAAACCGCCCGGGGGATGAAATAAGCGTACGTTACATCCGCAATGGTTCAGAAGTGGAAACCCAAGCCACGCTGCGTGATTTTGAAGGAAATATCAGCGTACAGCCGCGTGAAGTCCGTGAAACGATAGAAGGGGCTACCTTCGAGGAACTGGGGCTGAGCCTGATGGAGAGTTTTGGCATCGAGGGCGGTATACGCGTCAAAAAACTGGAAGAAGGCCCGTGGAAAGAAGCCGGGGTCCGCGAAGGGTTCATCATTACGCACCTGGACAAGATCCTGGTAACCGACCTGGAAAAGTTTAACCGCATGCTGGACACCAAAAACGGAAGCTTCCTGGTTGAGGGTGTGTATGAGAATGGTGAAGAAGGCATTTATGGCATTAACTGGTAGCCCCGACCGGCTCCATTTACCATCATATTTCCTACCTTTACGCCATGGCTAGACAATCAAACACAATCATGGTAGAAGAAACATTCGGGATTGAGGAATCCCTGCGCCAACTGGGCGTAAAAGAACTGAACAGCGGTACCTCCACAGGATCAAAGTGGTATTCCAAAGGCACCGGGCAAATCTCCTCCATCTCACCGGTTGATGGTAATGAAATCGCCAGGGTGAGCGTCACCACCGAAGCAGAATACGAACGGGTGCTGGAAACTGCCGGAGAGGCTTTCCGGGAATGGCGGAACTGGCCTTCTCCCAAGCGTGGTGAAGTTGTCCGGCAAATCGGTGAAGCCCTGAGGAACCATAAAGCAGACCTTGGAAAACTCGTTTCGTATGAAATGGGCAAGTCCTACCAGGAAGGCCTCGGTGAAGTCCAGGAAATGATTGATATCTGTGATTTTGCCGTGGGACTATCACGCCAGCTGCACGGGCTCACTATGCACTCGGAGCGCCCCCAGCACCGGATGTACGAACAGTATCATCCTCTTGGGATTGTAGGAATCATTAGTGCGTTCAATTTCCCGGTTGCGGTATGGTCATGGAACACGATGCTTGCCTGGGTATGTGGTGACGTATGTGTCTGGAAACCTTCTGAAAAAGCACCGCTTTGTTCGATCGCCTGTCAGCATATCGTGGCAAAAGTGTTTGAAGAAAATGACGTACCCGAAGGCGTATCCTGCCTGGTCAACGGGGATTACCGCATAGGTGAACTGATCTCAAATGACCGGCGTATTCCATTGGTCTCTGCCACCGGATCAACCCGGATGGGCAAAAAAGTCGGTGCGGCCGTGGGCGCAAGGCTTGGAAAATCGCTGCTGGAACTCGGCGGGAACAACGCCATCATTATTACCGAGGAAGCAGATCTTGAAATGGCCATTACCGGCGCCTTGTTCGGGGCGGTAGGTACCTGTGGACAACGGTGCACCTCTACGCGGCGTTTGATTATCCATGAAAGCTTATACGACAAGGTGAAGGAAAAGCTCGTCAATGCGTACGGGCAACTGCGTATCGGAAACCCCCTGGATGAAAACAACCATGTGGGCCCGCTCATTGACCGGGATGCGGTGGACATGTATCTCTCTGCGCTTGACCAGGTGCGTTCCCAGGGCGGATCAGTGATCACCGATGAAGGAGTACTGGAGGGAGAAGGATACGAATCGGGTTGCTATGTTAAACCTGTCATCGCGGAAGCCTCCAATGATATGGCCATTGTGCAGCACGAAACCTTTGCCCCCATACTGTATCTGATGTCTTATAGTACACTGGAAGAAGCGGTAAATATGCAAAACGGTGTGGTACAGGGCCTGTCATCTGCTATCATGACCACCAATATGCGCAAAGCCGAGTACTTCCTCTCTGTCAACGGATCAGATTGCGGAATCGCGAATGTAAATATCGGTACTTCCGGTGCAGAAATCGGTGGTGCCTTTGGCGGTGAAAAAGAAACGGGAGGGGGCCGTGAATCCGGCTCGGATGCATGGAAAATCTATATGAGGCGCCAGACGAATACCATCAATTACGGGGCTGATCTGCCACTGGCCCAGGGGATTAAATTCGATCTCTGAAATCCAGTGAGCCTGTCTGTGAAATGAGGAAAATTGCTCATATCCAATTTAATTGGGAAGCAGCCTTATTATTTTGTAATATATCGGCGTAAATGCTATATTAGCCCAGATTATTATCATCACCATATGTCAGAAAAATCCAAGAAGTTCAATACCGTAATGTTGGTTGACGACAATGAGATCGACAATCTCATAAATCAGAAAATGATTGAAGCCGCCAATATTGCAGACCATATCTTTACACATACAGGTGCCAAAAGTGCGATGGAGTTCCTGAAGAATATGGAAAGGCTGGAAGCAGGGGAACGCGTACTACCCGATGTCATCTTCCTCGATATAGACATGCCTTTGATGGATGGATTCCAGTTTCTGGATGAGTTTGAAAAACTTTCCGATGAAACGCAGTCAAAATGCAAGATCATCATGCTGACATCTTCCATCAATCCTCAGGACGTGAATAAATCCAAGAAGTATTCCTATGTAAAGCAATATTTAAACAAACCGCTCTCGCAGGATACACTGGATAAAATTAATATTTGATCGATTGTAACAGTAATGAGAAGCCGGGCGATTGCCCGGCTTTTTTTATGTCCGTGTCGTTATCCTGAACAACATCCGGACTACGATCCTGATTCGATTCAGGACCTGTTGAGGTATAGGTCCCGGGGCGACTCCGGCAGGCGCCGGAGGTTACCCGGGATGACGGGCTGTGGGATGACGGGCTGTGGGATGACGGGCTGTGGGATGACGGGGTATTAAACAAAAAAGCCCCGGTCCTTAACTCCCGGGGCCTTTTCCTACCTATAGATCAAATTTAAACCGTTAGTCTTTCAACGAAGTCATCGTCCATCCGAATCAGTTTACACGGAGTAAAATGATTGGTATTGATGTCGTTGAACTTACTAAGCAGCGATTTGATTTTTTGCTCCTTATTCTTTCGCTTCTCTGAAATGGATATCTTGAGAATCTTGGAAAGAATCTGGATGTGTTCGCATTTATCTTTGCCCACCAGGCGGATGTGACGCTGAATACTGTTAATCAGCTGGTTGAACAGCTCATAATCCCGCATCAGGCAATACTGCAGGGCCAGGACAATTTTGATCTCCAGCAAAACCAGCGGATACTTCTTGAGACTGATCTCGTTCAGCAGCTTATTGATCCATCGGCTCGCCTCAGAGTACTTTTCAACATAGTAACAGCTGATCGCATGGTACAGGCTGTAGGTCACATAGTTGGGTACATCCTGTACATCAAATTCGTATTCGGTAAAAAGATTCTCATTCTCCTCGTACAACTGATTTACCGTATCAAAGCGGATATGCCTGTTGACCTTGGTAATAAGAAACTGGGCCGGATAGGTATACTGGGTATAATTGGTAAGCAGGTTGCTGATCGCATCATTGACCTCTTCA
>CAZLZD010000062.1:0-22728 GCA_964563925.1 uncultured Roseivirgaceae bacterium
TCCGGAGTATGAATTCGATGCCATTTTTGGTAAAAGGGAAATCTCAGGTCCTGATGAGATTGAAGGCCTTAAGGAAGTAATCGTCACCCAGATGGAACTCCTTCGAGGGTTGCAAAAGCAAATATATCAACAAAAGAAGCTTATACATAAAAACTCTCCACGCGGCATCCTGAAATCAATTTTGAGCAAATTTGGGATCAAAACAGGGAAATGAAAGAGGAAGACCTTGACAAGCTGTTCTATCACATCCTGCGAAACTGGGATAAGGGAGACAATTCGTTTACATATCGCGGGTTGGATTTTTTTGAGCTTACCCAATTTTATCTGTGGGATAAGATCGGCCGTGCCTTAAGACGGAAATACTTTCCTGAAAGGGCCACCGAACAAATTCCCTCAAGTGGCAAACCAAAGACATCTTCGCCAGGTGACCACGTGTCACCGGTTGATTCCGCTTATTCCGGTGACCCGCATCAAAAAAGGATCATGGTACCGGTTCGTCCTGCAATTCTCAATCCGATAATCGAGGCCCTCAGGGAAAAACCCAGAATCCAGGTGATACCGACGGGATTTGACTGGGAAGCGTATAAATCACATTCCATGGAAGACCTGCCAAATGAAGACAGGGATTTTATCAATGGTTTTATTTCCAACCTTGTTGCCGGCCTGGATGCATTTGAGATAAAACTGGCTCAAAGCGATTTGAGAAGCCTGGAAGATGAAATGGCGATGATAATCGCTTCACTGCCCGCAATGCATGAAGAATTTGAGCAGATACAGCCTGATTTGGTCCTTTTGCACGTGGACAATCACCCACCCTATCAGGTTTACGCACAGATTGCTCAAAATCGAAATATTCCTGTGATGATGTTTCAGCACGGGCTGGACTGTGAACATTATATTCTGGATAATGCCTACGCAGATTACATAGCCGTGTGGGGCGAATCGCGGAAGAAAAGATATGAATCGTTCTCGGAGCATCCGGCTGTAATCAGGGTTACTGGCAATCCGCATTTTGAAAATTACAGCCTTGCTGAAAATCACAAACAACATGACCTGATCTGGGTCACCAGGCCTCATTCAAGTATAAAATGTTATAGCCCTTACAGGTTTCCAACAGAGGCTTCCGACATCATGGAGGCTCTATTGCGATTCATGGAAGCAAATCCTGAACGAGAACTGATTGTCCGTCCGCATCCTTTTGCGGATGTGGAACTTTTAAAGAGTTTGGCCAACAATTCCCCGTCTGCCGACCGCATCACCTTTGATCGGGACAGTTCAATCCGTGACCTGATTGGCGGGGCCACCCTGGTGTTATCCGAAGATTCCACGGTAGCGCTTGAGGCCATGCTATTAGGAAAACCCTTGGTACACGTTCATTTTGCAAACAATAAACCTGTATTGAAAATTGAAGAATACGCGGCGGGATACCTGGCGAAAAACGATTCTGAATTAAACAGCCTTCTCGTGCAGCAGGTCAAAGATCCCCATACGTTTAATGAAGACCTTCGGGAGGGACAGAAACGATTTATTAAAGATCATGCGGGTCCGCAGGATGGAAAAAGTCTTGAACGAATTACAGATTTTGTTGCTCAAGCCATAAAAACGAATATGAAGAAAATCGGGTTCATCTCATTGAACGATCACGTCCCATGGGGCGGCAGTGAAGTGTTTTGGTCTGACCTGGCCGAACACCTGATTGACGATGGTAATTACAAAGTGGCCATTGCACCTAAATTCTGGGAAGATTCACCGGACAGGGTGAAAGAATTACTGGAGAAAGGCGCAGTGGACATGCGGCGCAAGCCGGTGAAAAAACTAAGATTGAAGCAGCGTTTAGCTAATAAACTACTTCCTCCGTCACTTAAATTCAGACCCAGGCGTAAGCATGCTGACGTTGTACGGGATTTTCGGCCTGACCTGATGGTGATTTCACTGGGAGATCATAACCGCGGACAGGAATGGATGAAGATCTGCAGAAAGTACTCGATCCCCTACATCCTGATCGTTCAGTTAGTGAAGGATGCTCATTTTCCACCAGATAGCAGTAAAACATACGCGGATTTAAAGGAGGGATACCGTTGCGCCGAGCGTGTGTTAGTCCCTTCCCATGACAACCTGCACATCTTACAGAAGCAGTTCGCGTTAAAACTTGAAAATGCGGAAATCATTAACAACCCTGTTCGAAAGATCGAAAATCAGCCATCGTACCCTGAAGGAGAACCTCATCAAGTCGCTATGGTGGCAAGCCTAAATATGAACCATAAAGGGCAGGATATTCTTTTAGACTGCCTGAGGCAGGACAAATGGCAGGAAAGGCCAATCCATTTCAATTTGTATGGCAAAGGGGCGCATGAAAATATTATCCGGAACCTGATTGATTTGTATGGTATCAAGAACGTTTCTTTGTGTGGTTATGCCGATTTGGAGGAAATCTGGAGTAAGAATCAAATCCTCTGCATGCCAAGTCGTATGGAAGGTTTGTCCCTGGCTTTTTTGGAAGCCCTTCAATGCGAGCGATCAGCCATTGTCACCCGGGTTGGTGATACCGAAAGATTTATTGAGGATAATGTAAACGGCTTCCTCATCGGCGCTCCTCAGACAGATATGCTTGATGAGGCTCTGGAAAGAGCGTGGACGCGGCGATCTGAATGGAGAACAATGGGTAAAAAGGCGAATATAAAATTACAGGAGCTAATCCAGGAAGACCCGGTTTCAGTCGTCGCACGCAAAATTGATTCATACATAAGCTTCTGAACTATTGATACCCGATCAGAATCTGATATTCCTGCACCTGCCTAAAAACGGAGGTACTACGCTGCATTCCATTTTGTCCCGTTGGTACAGAGGTAGTGAGTCATTTGATATCCGGGTAATCGACCATGTGCGTCTGAATACAGAGGAATTTCTTGCGCTTCCGGAATCCCGCAGAAATAAAATAAAGTTGCTAAAAGGGCATATGCAATTCGGGTTACACAAATATCTCAACGAACCGGTCGACTACATTACAATCCTCCGGGAGCCGTGTGAAAGAATAATATCTTTCTATAATTATGTATTACGGCGCCCGAATCACCGGCTTTACCAGGCAGTTGCCGGGGAGAATATGTCATTAAATGAATTTGTAAACTGGGCTTCAGATGGCGATATACATCATGGACAGGTCCGGTGGATCAGCGGCATTGATGACCGCCCGGAATTAATGTATGAAAAAGCCCTGGAGAATATTCATTCCCACTTTTCCTTTGTAGGCATCCTGGAGCAATTCGATGAGTCTGTTCTGCTGCTCAGGCAGATGTACGGGTTTCCTTTTCCCTATTATGAGGCACTCAATCAAACAAAGAAAAGGGGAGGTGCCTCTGAGCAGGATCGTGCCCTCATCCGGGAAAAAAACAGGTATGATGTGAAACTTTACGAAGACATTCAGGTTGAGTTCGGGCAAAAATTAAAGGAGTATAACGGACTGATGCTGGACCGTTGGAGACTGAAATTTTCAAATAAGCTATATTCCTTCTATCATTACATTGGCAAACCACTGAGAAAACAAATCAAAAACTAATTCATTGAAAGTCCTTTTTATTTCACCGGATTTATCCAGGACGGGTGCCCCCATGATGCTCGTCCATTTTATGCGGTGGTTGAAGGAACATCGCCCCGATGTTCAATTTGATGTCCTGGTCCTGAATCCGCCTTATTCTTTGATGGAAGAAGCGGATTTCATCGAAAATATTTACTTCTGGCCTCAAAAGAATAGTAAAGAAAATTCAATTAAGACCATCCTGCTTACCAGGACCAAAGCCCGGCTAAAGATTCGCAGGTTTCGTAAAGAACTTGTTAATAACCATTATCAACTCATTTACGCGAATACTATCAGGGCATTCAGAATGGGCGTAGTTTTGAAGAAGGCATTTGATTCAACCGTTCTACTGCTACATCTCCATGAAATGCCGACGGTCATTGAAAATGTTCATCCGTCTTTCGGTGAAACTGCTGGCAAGGCTGATCACATTATTGTCCCTTCCAAATTATCGAGAACCCAACTTCTGGCGGCGTGGCCTGGTCTTGGCATTAGCCCGAAAGTTGTTTATGAATGCGCCCGAACAGGCAAAGAATCAAATACGAGCATAGATGAATCAGCCAGGATTATCATCGGCGGAGCAGGAACAGTGCACTGGCGAAAAGGACCGGATATATTTATCCAGGTGGCAAGGATTCTGCAAAAGAAACGACCCGATTTAAAGGTGGAATTCCGTTGGATGGGAGGATTTCATGGGAATGAGGAAAGAATTGTCGCTGCAGATCTGAGAAAGGCAGGTCTTGAAAATTATGTACAATTTACTGGGGAGGTAAAGGATCCTGCGGCCTTTCTGAGTGAAATTTCTGTATTTCTGCTCACCTCCAGGGAAGATCCGTTTCCCCTCGTCTGTATTGAAGCTGGTATGCAGGGCAAGCCAATCGTGTGCTTTCAGAATGCCTCCGGAACCGCTGAAATGTTATCCGGGGAATTTCCTGAGGTTATTCCTTACCTGGATACAGAACAAATGGCTGAAGCGGTGGCTTATTTCGTGTCAAATAGTGAGGCCCGTAAGGAAGCAGGCAATAGAAACAGGGATGTATTCAGCCGGTTCGACCCTGAATCCATTTGTCCGCAACTGGTAAGTGAATTGGACAATGCGGTCAATAAGACATGAGTAAGCCCGTTATCAGTATTTGTGTTCCCGTCTATAACGGCGAAAAGTATCTTGAGGCTTGTCTTGAATCACTGGTGAAACAGGAAGTTTCAGTTCCATATGAGATTCTGATCATTGATGACCAGTCGACAGACCATTCTCCACGAATTTGTCACAACTACGCAACCCGTTACCCTGATATTATTCGGGTTAATCGAAATGAAATCAACCTGGGCCTAACAGGCAACTGGAATCAATGTCTGCAGCACGCCCTGGGAGAATGGATATACTTGTTTTTTCAGGATGATATCATGAAGGCGGGTTCCGTGGAGACACTTTACCGGAGTGCCATAAAGGATAATTGTCTTTTTGCACTCTGTGACAGGGAGTACATGCTTGAACACGCTACTGAATGGAGAAAACAGCACCTCACCCATACGTTACCACGTCTGTCCGATGCGCGTCTCGAAGGAAAGACCAATAAGGGAGTAATACTCAAACAACTTGAGACTTACTTGCTCAAATATAACTTCATCGGCGAACCTATTTGCGGCCTGTTTCACAGGTCATTGGTTGATGAATTGGGTCCGTTTGATGAAAAGTTAACACAGGCTGTTGATTTTGAATTCTGGCTCAGACTATCGCTTAACACCTCCTTTTCCTTTGTACCGGAAAAACTGGTTTCATTCAGAGTGCATCAGGAAAGTCAGACCGAACGGAATCGCAATTCAAGCATGGACAACATTTATTTGAAGGACCGGCTGATTATTTGTGAGAAGTTTCTGACCCATCCCGTTTATTCAGGAAACCTGAATACTGATGAGTTTGAAGTTTTACGTAAAGTTGTCAAAGGTCAACTTTTTGTAATGTTAAAAAAGTACGGACATTCGGCGCTTAATAGGAATTCAGCGGAATTAGTAGCTGTCCGGAAGTTACAATCTAAAATTCTTCAACAGAACCCGGTCCTTTATTTTTATTTTCTGAAGAAGGCCATACGAGCACTATTCTCGTGATCTGTATGATTAGCTGGAACCTGATAGTTTGTATGGTCCAAATTATTGCCGACTTATTAACCTCCTCGTGCATTATTAACTAAATTTAGCCTTTTAAAAAGTAGGCTCATCCTGTCTATTATGCCTGACTCCTTTACCGTCATTGTCACCTACAACGCCATGCCCTGGATTGAAAAGTCTTTATCCGGACTGGCCGGTAACCGGGTGATCGTGGTGGATAATGGTTCCGGTGACGGCACGCAGAAATTCATCCGTGCCAACTTTCCGTCGGTCCGGCTCATTCAAAATGCCTCCAACCAGGGATTCGGAATGGCAAATAACCAGGGCATCCGCCTGGCGCTGGAAGAAGGTGCAAAGGAAATCATCCTGCTGAACCAGGATGCATGGTTCATGAACGGTCTTCCAGATCTGAATGCGCCCGACCCTTCGGTGGGCATCGTCAGTCCGGTACACCTCAACGGAGAGGGGTCCCTGGACTTTGGGTTCGAAGAATATATGCCAGACGCTTTCCTGAAAGATTACCAGGAAGGAAACCTTCAGCGATATTACCAGGCCGGCTTTGTCAATGCCGCCGCCTGGGTAATTCCGGCCCGTATCTTTACGGAGCTGGGCGGTTTTCATCCCGCCTTTTTTCATTACGGGGAAGACAAGGAATTCATCAACCGCCTGCAACGCCACGGCTACACGGTGATGGTTGATACCTCCATGACCATCATTCATGACCGTCCGCAACACCGGGAGGACAACACCTGGTTCAACGACCGGGAACGGCTCCGGCGCAGGTACCTGGTGGAGATGTACAATACCGATGACCCGGTCCGGCGGTTCAGGAAACTGCGCACCGCCCTGGTCAAATCCTCCCTGCATTACCTCATTCGTGGCAAATTCTCCAGGGCCCGTGAATATGCCGCCTGCATCAGCTACCTCAGGGAAAAGGTCAGGACGTATCCCGAGTCATTCTATCCCCTCCAAAATACAACCGAACATGCCTGATCCGGTCATCTCCATCGTCATCCCGCATTTCAACCGCGGGGAGCTGATTGGTCGGACGATCGATTCGATCCTGGCGCAGTCCTGGCCCCATTTCGAATGCCTGATCATTGACGACCATTCCACCGACGAATCGTATGCGCAGATCGCATCCCGGGTGGCGGATGACCCGCGCTTCATTCTCCGAAAAAGACAGAAACCGGTCAAGGGCGCACCGGTATGCCGGAATGAAGGTATCCGGCTGGCTACCGGTACGTACCTCTTTTTCCTGGATTCGGATGACCTGCTCGCCCCCTGGTGCCTGGAGCAACGCGTGAAGCTCTTCGGGGAAACGCCGGGCAAGGATTTCATCGTAACGCAGACCGGACTGTTCAGGAAAAACACCGGGGAGGTGCGTCACCTGCATAATTCCCTCGAACATGAGGATGACCTGGAAGCATTCCTGAACATGGAAGGGTGGGGGACTTCGAGCCCTACCTACCGGACCGGGTTTGTGAAACAACGTTCGTGGGACGAACAGGCCCTGAGCTGGCAGGATATCGAATTCCATATCCGTCTCCTGCTGGATGCCCCGGAGTATATCAAGTTCCCGTCCAGCCGTCCCGATGTATTCAAACGCTTCGGTACCCGGGATCAGATCTCGGCCACCAACCAGGGAATTGAACGCCTGGAATCGCTGCTCAGGCTGTTCCTGCGCCTGGAGAAGCGCCTGGCCGAAGCGGACGTACGCTACCAGGAATCCTTCCTGTGGTATTATTTTAAGTTCCTCGAGATCGCCGCCCGCACTGAATCTCCGGGTGATTTTCAGGCGCTTAAGGCGTTGTGGCGCAATTCGGCCACCAGCCGGCTCCCCCGGGCCAAAATATTACGGACTTATTTATCTACTCAGGCTTTATTAACTAAATTTGGCATGTATAAAGTCGGCTCAGCCTGTTACCGGATGATACGACTGACTATACCTGACCAGGCATTGAACTTTTCCGGTAAACACGTGAAGCTGGAACCGCCGGTCAGGCTGAACGAACTGAATTTATCCTGATCATGAATCAAGTAAAGCTTTTGGATTGCACCCTCCGGGACGGAGGTTATTATACGAACTGGGATTTTCCGGAATCCATGGTGGATAATTACCTGGCCGCCTTTGAGCGCCTTCCGGTGGATTACATCGAAATAGGCTATCGCAGTAATCCGATGAAAAACTACCTGGGGGAATATTTTTATTGTCCGCCGCATGTACTCGACCACGTCCGGTCGATGTCGTCAAAAAAACTGGCCATCATTCTCAATGAGAAGGATGTACGCGCCGAACATGTGCCCGACCTGCTGACCCCCTGTGTCTCCTTTATCGACCTGGTCCGTATAGCCGTCGCCCCGGAGAATTTCAGGCGGGCGCTCGGTCTTGCCGAAGCCGTGAAGAAACTGGGTTTTGCCGTGGCGTTCAATGTCATGTATATGTCCACCTGGCCGGACCAGAAGGAATTTATGGGACTGATCGACCGGGTTGACGGCGTGGCAGACTTTTTCTACATGGTGGATTCCTACGGCGGGGTGTACCCTGAGGACGTTCGCCGGATCTACGACCTGGTACGCCAAAAGACCGGGGTCACTATTGGTTTTCATGGTCATAACAACCTGGAGCTGGGGCTGATCAATACGCTCACCGCCATGGAATGCGGGGCGGGTATTGTCGATGCCACGGTCACCGGCATGGGACGCGGGGCCGGGAACCTGAAAATGGAGCTCCTTTTGACCGCCCTCAACGCCAGCAAAGACCTGGAAGTGGATTTTAATGCACTGGCGGCAGTGGTGGACGAATTTTCCCGCATGCAGCAGGAATATGGCTGGGGAACCAACCTGCCCTACATGGTATCGGGGTCCAACAGCCTTCCTCAAAAGGATGTCATGGAATGGGTGACCCGCCGTTTTTATTCGGTCAACAGCATTATCCGTGCCCTGCACAATCAGCGCAAAGGGGTGGAAGACAACCAGCGGCTGCCTGATTTCAGACCAGAGAAAAAGTATGAACAGGTGATCGTGGTGGGGGGCGGACCGAGTGCGGCTCAGAAAGCCAACGCGGTGCGTGAATTCATCGCCCGCCAGGAAAAGGTAGCGATCATTCACGCCAGCTCCAAGAATGCGGCGGCTTACCAGGACCTGCACCACATCGATCAGTACTTCTGCCTGGTGGGCAACGAAGGCCGACGAATGGAGAAGGTGTTCAATGACCTCCAGCAGTTCCGCGGTATATGTGTGCTTCCTCCGTACCCCAGGAAAATGGGAACCTATATTCCCAGCCAGGTGGAGGACCGCACCTATGAACTCACGGAGATGGCTTTTACAGACAAGCTGAAGGATACCCACACGGCGCTGGCGATCCAGACGGCACTCGACCTGGGCGCGGGCAGCATTTATGCTGTAGGCTACGACGGATATTCCACCGGGACAATGAATCAGATGGAGCGTGAATTATACAAGGAGAATGAGTATCTTTTTGAAAAAGCTTCACCCGTGATCTCGATTCAGTCCCTGTTTCCGACTGCGTACTCCCTGCCGGTGAAGTCAATCTTCAGCGAACTGTTATGAGCAAAATTGCCTTTTTTCTACCCACCCGACGCGGCAGTCAGCGGGTCAAATTCAAAAATACCAGGCCCTTTGCCGGCCTGGAAGGCGGATTGCTGGAACTGAAATTGTCCCAGCTGGTCAGGGTGAAAGGAGTGGATACCATCATTCTCTCCACCAATGATCCGAAATCAGTGGAAATTGCAAGTAAGTTCAAGGATAGGGGCAAGGAGCTGATTATCGTGGACCGACCCGAAGACCTGGCCAGCGATTCGACCCTGGTGGAGGATTTCATCAATTACATTCCTTCCATCGTCCACCATGATCATATATTCTGGACGCACGTCACCGCCCCGTTCGTGGATCATGAGGTGTACGAAGCCGCCCTGGAAAAATATTTTGAGGTTATCGGCCAGGAGTGGGATTCCCTGCTGAGCGTGACCAGATACCAGCAGTTCCTGTGGTCGGATAAAGACCGGGACATTGTCAATTGCGACCGCTCTGAGAATAAATGGCCGAATACCCAGGACCTTGACCCGTTGTTCGAGATCAACCATGCCTTTTACATTTCTTCGCGGGAGAATTATTTGAATTTTTCCGACCGGATCGGGGAGCACCCTTATTTGTTCGAGCTCGACAAAGTGGAGTCGGTGGACATTGATACGGAGGAGGAGTTCAAGATTGCCGAAGCCATTTTCTCAACGGGTCACCGGCGGGAAACGGATAACGGAATTGATTTCAACCCGGACGGTCCGCTTTCCTGTTTCCTTCCCTGCAGGAAGGGAAGCCAGCGGGTTAAAAACAAGAACATCCGGAAGTTTGCCGAGTTTGATAAAGGATTGTTGCAATTGAAGCTCGATCAGCTGCTCGGTGTGAAACAGTTCGATGAGATCATACTTTCCACCAATGACCAGGAGATCATCGATTACGGCAGCTCATTAAAGGATTCCCGGCTTCGGATCGATCACCGAAGGGATGAACTGTGCCGTTCGGATACCTCCACGGATGACCTGATCGAATACGTGCCGGAATTAGTCAGTAAGGGGCATGTCCTCTGGACGCATGTGACTTCTCCATTCATCAATATGGAAGATTACGAACAGGCCATTGCCAGATACCGGAATGCACTCTCACGCGGATACGACAGCCTGATGAGTGTATCGAGAATTCAGAAGTTTATATTTCAGGAAGACGCTCACGCTGTTAATTTCAACCGGGGCATTGAAAAGTGGCCCCGGACCCAGACGATCAAGCCGTTGTTTGAATCCAACAGCGCCTATTTTATCAGCCCGATAGAAACATACACAAAACTGGCTGACCGGATCGGCAATCATGTGTATATGGACGAACTGGATAAATTCAAATCGTTTGACATTGACTGGGAGGAGGATTTTATAATTGCAGAATCGATCTGGAAACGCATCATTCATCGTGAAACTAAAATATGAAGAAGAGAAGGTTATACCTGCATTTGGGCTTGCCCAAGACCGCGACTACCTATCTTCAGCGTCATATCTTCAGTGAATTCACAGGGGTGAATTACCTGGGGCGTTTTGACGGACTCCGGGATTTTGATCCGTTCATCAAGGTATTTGCCAATTACTTCCATTTCTATCCGAAGCAGGAATTGCTTCAGGGCTATGGCAACGTTGACCGGGTGATTGCCGATACGGCTCAGAAGCTGTTTCCCGAAGATACGGACACCCCGCTGTTCATTTCAGACGAAGGATTGACTTTCCGCTTTTTCGATGCCTTTGACAAGCAGTGGTATGGAAGAAGTGCGATGTGCTCGGAGAATTTTTTTGAGCGGCTGGACTGGTACGCACGGCACGGCGCCTACGAGCTCCGGCTGATCCTCGTGCTGAGGAAGCAGGTAGACTGGCTTCCTTCGTTCTACGCGGAGAAGTTTATGCAGCTCAGGAAATCGCCTGCGACGGCGGCCTTTGACAACTTTATAGAATTCGCCCTGGGGAAGGGGTACTATATGCACGGGATGAATAACCTGGATTACCAATACCTGTCCGGACTTATGGACCGGTTTGATTCATCCGCGGTTTGTTTTGTTCCCTATGAGCGCCTGAGGACTGATCCGGACGGATTTGTGGCGCAGATAGCAGAATTCATGGGGGCCGGTTTGCCCGAAGGGATCCGCTCCCTGGCCGCGAATCGGGAGAACCAGTCCCACCAGGAAGGCTCCCGGGAATACCAGGTGCGGGTGGACATCCGGAAGGATCCCTATTATTTCAAACTGAAAAAGATCAAACGAAAATTATTTGGAGACCAGCACATACCATTGAGCAAGACGGCGGTACACGGACTGGAATCCTGGCGTTATCCGGATACGGAAAGGAATTTTACCCTGACCGGGGAGATCCGGCAGCGTATCGAAGCCCATTACCAGGTGGCCAACGAGCAATTCCTGGCTGCACACCCGGATTTTGAACCCTATTGGAAATGAGAAAACTTGATGAGTACGAAGTGATTTTGTGGGATTTTGACGGGGTGATCCTCGACTCAATGCATATCCGTGACCTTGGGTTTGAGCGGGTACTGGAGAATTTTCCCCGGGAACAGGTAACCGAATTACTTCGTTATCACCGGGCCAATGGCGGCCTGTCGCGCTATGTGAAATTCAGGTATTTTTTTGAGCAGATACGGAACGAGGAAGTGACAGAAGAGCAGGTGATGGAAATGGCCGGCAGCTTCTCAGAGATCATGCTGGAACTGCTCACGGATAAATCGAACCTGATAACCGATTCGGTGAATTACCTTCAGTCGGTGTACCAGGACAAGGAAATGCACATCGTATCAGGCTCCGACCAGAATGAGTTGCGGACGTTGTGTGATTCGCTGGAGGTGGCACACTTCTTTGAGAGTATTAACGGTTCGCCCACACCCAAGACCGAACTGGTGCGTCGACTCACCGCTGGCCGGTCTTCCGGCCAATTCGTTCTGATCGGGGACAGCATGAATGATTTTGAGGCTGCCAGCGCCAATGGCATCGATTTTTTTGGCTATAATAATCCCGGGCTCAGGGGTACCGGAACGGGATATATTGATAAGTTTGTGGCCTGATAGAATACATTGTCCTACGCAAAAAGCATATTAAGTGGTGTAAGCTGGAGCGGTCTGCAGATCATCTTTGACCGCGTGCTTGGCTTTTTGGTCAAGCTGGTCCTTGCCCGCATTCTGTTTCCGGAAGATTTCGGGATCATCGGGATGGCGGCTGTTTTTATTGCGATCCTGCAGACCTTCCGGGATGTGGGAATGGGCGCATCCCTTATCCAGAAGAAGGATGTTACCCAGACCGAATTCAGCACCGCGTTCTGGACCACCCTGGGCTGGTCAGTTCTTCTCTATTCAATGCTGTTCTTCAGCACACCCCTGATTGCTGATTTCTATGGCCAGGAAATCCTGGTGCCGGTGATCAGGGTACTTGGCATCAGCATTCTCACCGGTCCGATAAACCTGGTGCAGCGAATCAGGATGAACCGGAATCTCCAGTTCAAGAAGCTTGCGTTCATCAACAATATGTCAAACCTGATCTCGTCGGTCGTGGCGGTGATCGGGGCGCTGTACGGACTGGGTGTTTGGGCCCTGGTCATCCAGTCGACCGGTCCGTTCGTGGTCCGGATCCCCTTCTTTTACTTCATGGGTTCCTGGAAGCCTACAAGGGAATTTTCAAAAAGGGCCTTTAAGGAGATATTCTCCTTCGGAGCCTACACCACGGGTACCGATGTCCTTTCCCGTGTAGTGGCCCAGGCCGATTTTCTGCTGGTGGGAAAGTTTCTCGGCGCCTATGAGCTGGGGCTCTATTCGTTTGCCTTCCTGATGACCTCCACGCTTCGCGGACAGCTGATTACCGTGATCAACAAAGTGATGTTTCCGGTTTTCAGCAAGATGCAGGATGACCATAAAAAGTTGAAGCAATATTATATGCAGGTCATTGAGATCAATACCCTGATTATTTACCCGCTGTTTACCATGCTTATCCTGTTCAGTCATGATATTGTGGGTTTACTGTTTCCCCGGTGGCTTGATTCGGTGCCTCTGATCAATATTCTCACCATCGGCGTCTTTATAGGCGCGCTCTCCAATTCGTTCCGTTCGTTTATCCGTGGCGTGGGAAAACCGGAATGGGAGTTGCAGATTCAGCTTGTTAAAGCCCTGTTTTTCGTCGCGGCAATCTTCGCCGGATACTGGCTGCTCGGCATCGAAGGGGTTGCCTGGGCCGTGAATGCGACCGCTGTCCTGAATACAGTTATGATACTGAGGCTACTTTACAAAAGGTTCCAGCTGACACTCGGGCATTTGTGGACGGCAATCCGCCTGCCGTTCCTGACCATGCTTGCCATCACAGTGGTGGTCATGCTGTCCAGAATGGTCACGGACTGGGTCATCGTTCAGATGCTGGCGGGTATACTTACCGCAGCGGTATTGTACTGGTCTACACTCAACAAATATTATCACCTGGTACTGGCCCTGAAAAAGAAATAACCGGATTGAGACGAATGATGTACATCAAAATATACGGCGAAAGAAATACAGGGACCAATTACCTGCAGCGGCTGATCAGGCTCAACTTTGACCAGGTCGTTCTGCTCAGGAATACTGCACCGAAGTACGTCTACAAAATCCGGCGTGAATGGCTTATCGACGTATATTTTGACCTGACGGCCAAACAAAACCTTGGCTGGAAACATACCTGTCCGGATTCTTCCCTGATCAAATCTTTTGCCCGTACCAAACCCCTGCTTGTACTGACTCTTACCAAGAACCCGTATTCCTTTTTACTGTCGCTGCACAAAAAACCGTATCATTCCGATACTCCCGCTGACTCCTTTACAGAATTCCTGAAGACACCCTGGCCGCCGGTCCGCCGGGACGGGTGCCGCGACATCCGTTACCCGGTGGATTTATGGAACCGGAAAAACGCCTCCTACCTGGAGCTGGAAGCACACGGGATCAACGTGCTCAATCTTACCTATGAGGAGCTGGTGGTAGATCCGGCTTCTCTGATCCGAAGGATAGGCCGCAAATCAGGCCATGAAATAACCGATTTTCAGAATGTAAAGAAATCAACCAAGGAGAAGGGAAAGGACTTTGATTATTACCAGGATTACTATCAGAACGAACGCTGGAGGGAGAAGCTGACCCCGGAAGCCCTGCAGGAGATCAACCGGCACCTGGACCCGGAGCTGATGCGCCGGTTTAATTACGAACGCATCGAAACGTTATGAGGACTGTTTTCTTTGTCGGTTCATTCAAGCTGGGCGGTACGGAGAGGGTATCGATCCTGATAGGCCGGGAACTGCTCCGCCGGGGACATGATATCCGGTTTATCCTGCTTAATTCCACCGATGACTTCCACAACCCGGATGTGGCTCCCTATACAATTTCCCTGCGCGGAGAATCGGTCCATTCTCCCATAAAGCCGCTGGTAATGCTTCACCGCCTCAGAAATACATTGCGGGAGCTGAAGCCCGACCGTGTAATCTCATTTTCCAAAGGCCTGAACCTTCTGTTGTTGCTTGCCCATCCACGGCATATGGTATTTACCATTGAGTCAAACATGTTTATCTATACCCGCAAGCTGCACCGGCGGTATCTACAAAAATATGCGGCCATATTTTCACGGGTCAGGAAGGTTATCGTACCTTCTCATGGGTTGTACAAGGCCTGCAAGGCCTATTTCGGAAAAGCCGCCGGCCGTAAGCTGGTGATGCTGCCCAACCCGGTAGCGGTTCCGGAGCACATTGAGCCGGTTAAGGAGCAGGGGAAATTTATCGTTTCAGCAGGCCGCCTGGTCAGCAGCAAGGGATTTGATGAGCTGATTTATACCTTTGGAGAATCGTCCCTCAAGGGCCGGTACCGCTTGCTGATCCTCGGGGATGGTCCGGAACGTCCGAACCTGGAAAAGCTGATAAAGGACCAGCAGCTGGACGAAGATGTTAGTTTAAAGGGTTTTACCACCAATCCCTATGCCTATTTCAGCCAGGCAAGCTTTTTTGTGCTCAATACCCGGCATGAAAGTTTTGGTAATGTGCTGGTGGAGGCCATGAGTACCGGAGTACCCGTCATTTGCCGGGATTGCGATTATGGTCCGAGGGAGATCATCGACCACGGCAGGTCGGGTTTTTTGTTCACCGACCGCACGGCCCTGAAGGAGTATATGGAATTGCTGGCGGATGATGAATCGCTGGCGGAGCAAATGGGGGAGCGGGCCCGGGAAGCTGCGGATCCTTACCGGGTGGAGCGTGTTACCGATCAATGGGAAAAAGAAATTCTGGCGTGAAAATTCTTCAAATCATACAAAAGCCACAGCGACGGGGTGCAGAGATCTTTGCCTGCCAGTTGTCAGAGGCCCTTCAGGAGGCAGGACACGAGGTGGATATTGTCTTCCTGTTTGACAATGAGATATTCGAACTGGATTTTTCACTGAACTTCATCCCCCTGGGTGGCAACCCGAAAAAAAGGTTTACGGATTTCGGCGCTTACCGCAGGCTGGCCCGGCTGATCAGCGATGGAGAATATGACGTTGTCCAGGCAAATGCCGGTGATACACTGAAATACGCCGCATTCTCCCGCTTCCTCTTCCGATGGTCAGCGCCGCTGGTATTTCGGAATGCCAATAAAATGAGTGCATTCATACGGGGGTCGGTGCACAAGCGATTGAATCGCTGGCTGCTGGCACAATGCCGGTATTATATTTCGGTCAGTGAGAATTGCCGCCAGGACCTTATCGGGTTGTATGCGCCAGCTAATAACAGGTCTGAGACTATAACGATCGGTACCTTCCGGTTTGATGAGGTGACACCGGTGAAAAAAACTGATTTTCCGGTGCTTATAAACATTGGGAGCCTGGTCCCGGAGAAAAACCAGGTGTTTTTGCTGGATATACTGCAACAGCTGAGGAGTACGTATCCGACCGCCAGGCTGTGGATTTTCGGGGAGGGCCGGGAGCGAAAGCACCTGGAGGAAAAGATTACGGCAAAGGGATTAGGTGAAAGTGTGACGCTGTGGGGCAACCGGCCGGATGTGATCTCCCATCTTAAGGCAGCTGATGTCATGGTGATGCCCTCTTTTATTGAGGGACTGCCGGGGGTCATCCTGGAGGCGATGAGTTGCCGGGTGCCGGTGATTGCCGCCCCGGTTGGCGGGATACCCGAAGTGGTCCGCGACGGCGAG
Organism: uncultured Roseivirgaceae bacterium; assembly: GCA_964563925.1. GTDB lineage: Bacteria > Bacteroidota > Bacteroidia > Cytophagales > Cyclobacteriaceae > JAUILA01. The sequence continues at coordinate 16,418 of CAZLZD010000062.1, forward strand.
ACCGGGTATACCCCGGAGAATTATGATGCGGAACAGTATGCACAGACGATCGTGACTTGCCTGGAGAATGAAAAGCAACGGAAAGTACTGACCGAAGCGGCCTTCGCACAGACAGAGTCAACGTACCTGCTGCCGGTCATTGCACAGTCATTTTTAACCTGTTACCAGAAGATCATACGAAATGGATAAACTTCGGGTATTACATATTATCAAATCCCTGGGCAGGGGCGGGGCGGAAACACTGCTTCCGGAGTCGCTTAAACTGCATGACCAGGACAAGTTTGAATTCCATTATATTTATTTCCTGCCCTGGAAAGATCAGATGGTGGAGGAGATACAGGAAGCAGGCGGCCGGGTAACCTGCCTGGAGGCTACGAATAATATCCGCCTGATGATGCGCACCGGGGATGTGATTGCCTATTGCCGGGAGCACAGGATCGACCTTGTTCATTGCCACCTGCCCTGGGCGGGTTTTCTCGGACGCCGGGTTTTCCGCAAGACGGGCATTCCGGTGCTCTATACCGAGCATAACAAACAGGAGCGGTACCACCGGATTACCTACTACCTCAATAAGCTGACGTTTAACAGCCAGACAGCCGCGATCGCGGTTTCCGGGGATGTCCGTCAATCCATTCTCAAAAACATCAATCCTTCGATACCCGTGACCACGATCCTGAACGGGGTCAATACCGGATCGTACCAAAGGGATGTGCCAGCGGGACAAGATCTCAGGCGATCCCTGGAAATTCCGGAGGATGCCTTTGTGGTCGGGACGATTGCTGTATTCCGGTTTCAGAAACGTCTGGTGGAGTGGCTGCAGGTATTTGCGGCAGCCAGGGAAAAACATCCGGGACTACACGGTATTATCGTGGGGGACGGCCCGCTGAAAGAGGAAATCCTGGCAGAACGTCAGCGGCTCGGACTGGATGAAGTTGTGCATATGGCCGGGTTGCAGACCGAGGTAAGGCCATATCTTTCCGCCATGGATGTGTATATGATGACTTCGTCCTTTGAAGGGCTTCCCATAGCGTTGCTAGAGGCGATGAGCATGGAATGTGCGATCGTTTCGACTGCGGCTGGTGGGATTGGCGAGGTTATCCGGGATGGACGGGAAGGCCTGCTGACCACGGTGGATGAGTGGAAGGGCCTGGCAGCCAGCGTTGCTCAGCTGATTGATAATAAAACGCTTAAGGAGGATTTGGCATTGGCAGCGCGAAGGCGGGTAAAGGAAGCCTTCAGCATGCAGCGCATGGTGGAAGACCTCGAACGAATCTATCGGGAATACGCTCCCGTGAACGCATAGGATTACGTATATTCGTGGTTTGAAGTTAAATCCATGGAGATCCGTAAAGCGAACAAGGATGACATTCCGGCCATACTTTCCTGTCTGAAGCGCAGCCTGGGAGAGGTTTCCTCTCCAAAGACAATCGCCTACTGGAACTGGAAACACATTGACAATCCGTTCGGGGAGTCGCCTGTACTGGTAGCGACCGACCAGGGTAAGATCGTAGGGGTTCGCGCCTTTATGCGTTGGAAATGGAGATGGAAGGGAAAGAATTACAGCGCCCTGCGGGCAGTGGATACCGCCACCGATCCGGATTACCAGGGCAGGGGGATTTTCAAAAAACTTACGCTTTCGCTGGTCGAGACCTGCAGCCAGGAAGGGGATGACTTTATTTTCAATACTCCCAACACACAAAGCAAGCCGGGATACCTGAAGATGGGATGGTCGGAGGTGGGCAAGTTGCCTGTCCGGCTGAAACTGGCCCGTCCGTTTTCCATGGTACGGCATTACCTGGGAAAAGAGACCGTGCTGCCTGAGGTGGACCCTGTCATGCCCATTTACAACCTGAAGACCGCAATGAAGAATTTTGATGATTCCATTGCCAGGTATCCGAGGCCAAGCGGCCTGTTCACTCCCAAGAACAAGGACTACCTTACCTGGCGATATGTGAATTGCCCCATTCTTCATTACTATGGCTACCTGGAAGGAGAGGGGGACCAGCAGGTATTGATCGTATTCTACCCGAAGAAGCAAAGAATGGGTGTGGAGTTGCGTATATGTGAGATCCAGGCCAATAACCCGATGGCTATGGACCAGCTCAAAAGGGCGGTCCGGATGATTGGTCACCGGTTTAAACCGGATTACTGGTCGGTGGCAAACCTGGGGGACTCGGTACTGACCGATGGGATTAGAAGTGCCGGGTTCGGGAAGGCGCGTAAGGTAGGACCGGTAGTTACGTTGCGGCCGTTACACGATCATATTCCGGAAGACTGGTTTGATATCAGTCCGTGGGACGCTACCTTAGGTGATCTTGAATTATTCTGATGGGGGGAGGAATACTCATATTGCTGCTGACCGGCGTGATTTCATTCGGGCTGATTGCCCAAATGGATAAGAAATACGCCTATTTTGATGGCACATTTATGAAGAAGGTGTATTTCATGCATCTTTTCATGAGTATCGTTTATTATATCTACGCCGTCTTTAATCCCTCCGATTCCAAGTATTATTACCTCAAAATCCTTGAGGACCACCGCGGTCCCACCTGGGCAGATTTTTACGGGACCAGTACCACGTTCATTGAGTGGTTTGGTTATCCCTTTGTGCGTTTTGCGGGCTTTAGCTACGAAGGCATGATGGCCATGTTCTCCTTTTTTGGATTCGTGGGCTTTGTGTACTTCTATCTTTTTTTCCGGGAGAATATCCGTTTCAAACACAAGCTGTTCAATGTGAACCTGGTGCAGCTGATCTTTCTGCTGCCTAATCTGCACTTCTGGAGTGCCTCATTCGGGAAGGGGGCCATTATTATGATGGGGATCGGCATGTTCATGTTCGCGCTGACACGGCCGAATCAGCGGATAATCCTGCTGGTGGTAGGCGGACTCATCATCTACCACGTCAGGCCTCACATTATGTTTGTGATGCTCGCCTCGGCGCTGATCGGGTTTACCTTTTCCTCGAAGGGGATCAGTCTGCCGGTACGCCTGGGCATGATCCTGATCGGGGCGGTGAGTTTTGCCTTCATTTACCAGGATGTGCTTAATATGGTGGGGATTGACCAGGGGGAGGAGCTAAACCAGGGACTTGACCTGACCCACCGCGCACAGGAGCTGACCAAGGCGACCTCCGGGGTGGATATCACCAATTACAGTCTTCCGTTGCAGTTATTTACCTTTCTTTACCGGCCCCTGTTTGTGGATGCGCCTGGTGCCCTGGGCCTGTTTGTATCCATTGAGAACCTTTTTTACCTGCTGATCTCATTCAGGATCCTGAACCTGAAGGGATTCAGGTTTTTAGTTTCCGGGAATTTCCTCGTGAAGACCTCATTTTTCAGCTTTATCACAATTTCCATTGCCCTGGCCCAGATTTCAGGCAACCTGGGAATTGCCATCCGGCAGAAGAGCCAGGTGATGCTGCTGTTCCTTTTTGTGATTGTGGCCTTCCTTGATCAGCAGAAAATGCAGGACTATCTTGCTTTTCGCAGGCGAAAGAAGCAGCGGGAACGCCGTCAGCGCCTTGCGGAGGAAGTGGGAACCGGTTGATTGTTTATCTTTGCCCTTATGTCGTCGCGCTTCATCATATCCCTTGACTTTGAACTCCACTGGGGTGGCAGTGAAAAATGGGACCTGGAACCACGAAAACACTATTTCCAGCGTACCCGCCAGGCCATTCCAAAAATGCTTCGCCTTTTCGGAGAATACGATGTACATGTCACCTGGGCCACGGTCGGATTCCTGTTTCACGCCACCCGGGAAGACCTGCTGGTCTCCATGCCTGAAAAACTTCCGACGTACAATGCGCCTATTGCTGCGTATGATTATATCCGCAACCCGGGGATCGGGGATGACGAGGCCTCCGATCCGTTCCATTTTGCGCCATCCCTCATCCGGCTAATCCTGAACACACCCGGACAGGAACTGGCATCACACAGCTACAGTCATTATTACTGCAACGAAAGTGGCCAAACGCCCGAACAGTTTCTGGCAGATCTCCAGGCAGCGCAGCGGGTGGCACAAAAGAACTTTGGGGTCACCCTCAAATCACTGGTCTTCCCCCGTAATCAATTCAACGAGGAATACCTTGCAGTATGCCGCGAAGCAGGGATTACCTCGGTCCGTTCCAATCCCAGGGACTGGTTCTGGCATATTGACAGCACCCAGTCCGAGTCACGCTGGAAACGGCTGGTACGCGGTGCCGATGCCTTCCTGCCCATTGGCAAACGAAGCAGCTTTCGTGTGGATGACCTGCCGGAATCCAATCCGCTCCTGATCCCTGCCAGCCGCCTGCTTCGTCCGTTTACTCCCAAAGAAGCCCGCCTCAATGACTGGAAACTGAAACGGATTTTTAATGAAATGGAAGCAGCAGCCAAAACAGGCGAGGTCTACCACCTCTGGTGGCATCCGCATAACTTCGGGAATGAAACCGAACAAAACCTGGCTGACCTGCGGAAGATTCTCCAGCATTACCAGACACTCCGCGACCAATACGGAATGCAAAGCCAGACTATGGCGGAATTCACCGAATCCTTGATCCATGAGCAAGCCTAAACTGGTCCGGATCACCACCGTGCCCATTTCCCTGAACCTGCTCATCCGCGGACAGATGAAATACATGAAGGAACATGGGTTTGAGGTGTATACTGCGAGTTCGGACGGACCGGAAATCCCCGAACTTACAGAGCGGGAAGGGGTTCCCCATAAAGCCTTTTCCCTGACCCGGAAGATCACCCCGGTTACAGACACCGGGACGCTTTATGCCATGACCCGGTGGTTCCGTGATCTGAAACCTGACATCGTGCATTCGCATACCCCAAAAGCCGGGCTGCTGGCCATGATGGCCGCCCGCATGGCTGGCGTACCGCACCGCCTCCACACGGTTGCCGGGATGCCGCTGATGGAAAGTACCGGCGCCAAACGTAAAATCCTCGAGCGGGCCGAAGCACTTACCTATGCGTGTGCCACCCGGGTGTATCCCAATTCGAATAACCTGAAAGCGTTTATCGAGGACAACTTCAGTGTGGCGGCGGACAAAATCAAGGTGATAGGTGCAGGAAGTTCCAATGGTATTGACACGGCCCATTTTGAACGTACCGAAATAATTGAAAATGAAGCGGCGGATGTCCGCCGGAGATATCAGATTGCAAAGGATGACCTGGTATTTGGGTTTGTCGGACGTATTGTGCGCGACAAAGGGATCAATGAACTGGTGCAGGCATTTACAGGCGTACTGGAGAAAGAACCGCACGCCTGGCTGTTCCTGGTAGGACCGTTTGAGGACCATCTCGACCCGGTTTCCGAAGAAACCAGGGAGCGGATCAGGACAAATCCGCGGATCGTCACCACCGGGTTTCAGAAGGATATCCGGCCTTTCCTGGCAGCCTGTGATGTCTTTGTGTTTCCTTCCTACCGGGAGGGCTTCCCAAACGTGGTGTTGCAGGCGGCTTGCATGGAACTGCCATGTATTGTCTCGGATATTAACGGGTGCAATGAGATTATTACGGATGGCGAAAGCGGAAAAATTGTACCGGCCAAGGATTCTGTTGCGTTGGCGCTGGCCATGGAAGAACTGGCTGTCAATGCCAATCTCCGGTGCCGCCTGGCCGGCAAGGCACACAGCGAGGTGGTGAGGAAGTATGAACAGTCTGTTCTTTGGGAAAAGCTTCGAAAAGAATATCTTTCCCTGCTGTAATGTACCGAAACGTTTTTAAGCCTCTAGCCGATTTTGTGACAGCCCTGGTTGCGCTGCTCCTCCTGTTACCGGTGTGGATACTCGTGATGGTGTTGCTTCTGTTTGCCAACCGGGGAAAGCCGTTTTTTATACAGCCAAGACCGGGCAGGCACGGGAAAATCTTTCATGTGATCAAATTCAGGACTATGACGGATGAACGGGACGATAAGGGACACCTGCTCCCCGATGAGGAGCGGCTTACCCTGGTGGGAAATATTGTCCGTAAAACCTCCCTGGATGAGATACCGCAATTGTTTAATGTCCTGAAGGGGGACATGTCCTTTGTAGGGCCGCGCCCCCTGCTTACCGAATACCTTCCATTGTATAATGAAGTCCAGGCACGCCGGCATGAGGTGAAACCGGGCATCACCGGATGGGCACAGGTGAACGGGCGAAATACCGTGGCCTGGCCGGAACGTTTTGCGATGGATGTGTACTATGTGGATAACCAGTCCTTCCTGTTTGACCTGAGAATCCTGCTTTTGACCGTTGTCAAGGTATTTAAAAGTGAAGGTATCAGCAGCGGAACATCGGCCACCATGGAGAAGTTCAGGGGGAATGAATAACGGTCCCGCCAACC
>CAZLZD010000063.1:0-21071 GCA_964563925.1 uncultured Roseivirgaceae bacterium
GCAGAGACATACCGGGATGGGCATAGTGTCTGAGGGCTTCGGTCACCATTACCGGTCCGAGGTCTGAACCGCCAATTCCTATATTGACAATGGAGTTGATACGTTTTCCACTGAACCCCTTCCATTCCCCGGACCTGACTTTGTCCGTAAATTCTCCGATACGCTTCAGTACCTGGTTCACCTCAGGCATGACATCTTCTCCATCCACCACGATGGGAGTATTTTTGCGATTACGCAACGCCACATGCAATACCGGGCGGTCTTCGGTCTCGTTGATCCGCTCGCCGGCAAACATGGCCTGGATTGCCGCCGGTACATTTGTCTCACGCGCGAGTTCCCGTAACAAGTCCATTGTTTCTCCGGTAATCCGGTTCTTTGAATAATCCACCAGGATGTCTTCAAAGCGATGATGAAACGTAGTAAACCGATCAGGGTCTGCGGCAAACATATCCCGCATGTGCTGCCCCTTGATCTGTTCATAATGACCCTTGAGTTCGTACCAGTTATTTGTTTTTGTGGGATTGATCTTTGGTAGCATCGGTAAAGCTTTTTTTGCGAATGAGTGAAATTAGCAATTACCTGACATTTAGGACAAAAAAAGATCGTGAATTTGGTTACTTTACTCGCTGTAGTACGTAATGGATTAGATGGATCTGTCAGGAAACCAGGAACATACTATTACACTGACCGGTTATTTATAAAATGAAAAATATATTGCTTTTCTTTTTAATTCTTTCCGGTATTGCAGGTTGCGAGCTGGTGGAATACAACCCCAACGAGATCCGGCTTCGGGACGATGAAAGGAATTTAAACAGGAAGGCCATGGAGAGGCTGCGGTCGGCTGGTGAACCAGGCGATACACTTCGCTTTATTCTCATGGGAGATTCACAGCGGTTTTATGATGAGGTGGAAGATTTTGTGCGGAGTGTCAAGGACCTCGATGAGCCTTTTGATTTTGTGGTACACGCCGGGGATATCGCAGATTTCGGATTAGTGGATGAATTCCGGTGGGTCCATAAGGAAATGAAGGAACTCCCCGTGCCCTACCTGGCAGTCGTGGGAAATCACGACGTGCTTGCCAATGGTCCGAGGGTATACCGCGAAATGTACGGGCCCTTTGATTTTGTATTTGACTGGGGGCAGTTTCACCTGATCTTTCTGAACTCCAACAGCCGGGAATATTCCTTCAACGGGGAAGTTCCGGACCTTGACTGGCTGGAAACCAGGATCAGCCAGGTTCCGGAAGGAGAGGATGCCCTGGTGATCTCCCATATTCCTCCGTGGGACGGAGATTTTGATACCGCCCTTGAAGCTGATTTTGCAGCCCTGCTGGCGGGTGACCAGAAAGTAAGGGCTTCACTGCATGGTCACCAGCACAATTACCTGGACTCGGTCTATTATGACGATGGCCTTCGTTATTTTGTCACGACCAGTATGAATAAACGCGGATATGCCCTGGTCAAACTGTGGGATGATGGCATGGAAATTAAAAAAATACAGTTCTGATGAGGTGGCTGATTCTGATTCTTCTCACTGCAGTGATTCCCGGTAAGGCCCAGGACAGCGTGAAAACCAAGGCCTGGTACGTTCCGGATTATGCCAAGGTCCAGTTCGCCGGAGCTATCGGCCTTTTTTCCGGTGGCGTTGGTTATGTACACGCCGGGCGAAAAATGGAAACCGAACTGATGTTGGGTTTCCTGCCGAAATCAGTGGGGGGAGATCACCTTACTTCCCTGACCGGCAAATGGAATGTGCTGCCCTGGCGGGTGCCCCTGAAGGAAAACTCCCTGACCCTGATACCCCTTCATACCGGCGCTTATCTGAGCTACACCTTCGGAAGCCAGTTTAACACGATTCTCCCCGAGCGATATCCCCGCGGGTATTACTGGTGGGCCAGTTCCCTGAGAATCGGAATTTTTGCCGGCAGCCGGCTCCGGTGGTATCCTGCAGGCCGTAACGGAATCGGCCCGGTGGATTTTTACTATGAGATTGGCACCTACGACCTCAAGTTTATAAGCTGGTTCCAGAATGTCTCCTCCCTGTCAATTATCGATGTCCTGAACATTTCCGCAGGAATCAAGGTCGAGTTTTGAAAAAAACAGGATGCCGGTCAGCAGCTCCTTCACGGAACGGTGCTGAATAAATCAGCTTTTCCTGAACTGAATCGATATTTTACCCCGAAGCATAAATATTATTTATACTAAGCATTATAAAAATAAATAAACCCTAATAATCAAGATTTGTTAAGTTCATGTTGTTCCGTTTATCAGATCTGCATTTCTATTTACGGGATGATTAATTGTTAAGGTTATAGTAACATAGGGGTATCGGGGAATTCACAAAAGGTGGTATTGTAATAATTCTCCGACCCCTTATTTTTACTTTCAATATCCGGGAAACCTGTTTATATTAAGCTGTGACCAAACCCCGGACCAATGACCTCTTCCCGCCGTCTGTTTCTGAAATCAGTTAGTCTTCTTTCTGCTGCCTCCATGGTGAATTTTCCTTCATGGGGGTTTGGCCTTGGTCGTAAAATGAAGGTTGCCCTGGTCGGCACCGGTATTCGTGGGTCCAATTTCTGGGGCAAACGGCTTGTGGAGCAATACAGTGATGTGCTTGAGTTTAGCGGACTTTGCGATCACAATGAGGGCCGCCTGGCTTTCGCAAAGAATTACATGGGTGTGGATTGCCCGCTGTATACCGATTTTGACCAAATGTTGTCACAGGCGAAACCCGACCTGCTGATCGTGACAACAACGGATGCCACCCATCATCAGTTTATTATCCGCGGACTTGACGCAGGTATCGATGTGCTAACGGAAAAACCTCTGACCATCGATGAGGTAAAGTGTCAGCAAATCCTGGATGCCGAGCGAAGGTCCGGCAGAAAATTAATTGTCGGATTCAATTATCGATGGAGTCCCTATGCCACACGTATCAAGGAGCTTCTTATGCAAGGGGAAATCGGTCAGGTCACTTCGGTGGATTTTCACTGGTACCTGAATACCTATCACGGGGCTTCTTATTTCCGGAGGTGGCATGGTCTCAGGGAGATGGGGGGCACCCTGTGGGTACATAAAGCCACCCACCACTTTGATTTGCTTAACTGGTGGCTTGATTCTGATCCTGAGGAGGTATATGCCATGGGGGCGCTCGAGTATTACGGCCATAACGGTAAGTTCAGGGGCAGGAATTGCCGTGACTGTGCCCATACGGATGAATGCTCATTTTACTGGGACATATCCAAAGACAACTACCTGACCAACCTGTATGTTAAGAATGAATCGTATGACGGGTACATCCGCGATAACTGCCTGTTCAGGGAAGAAATAAATATCTATGATAAAATGTCGGCACAGATCAGGTATGCCAACCAGGCCGTAGTAAACTATTCTCTTACCACCTATTCGCCGTTTGAAGGTTGGAGAATAGCATTTAACGGCACAGAGGGGCGGCTTGAAGCCTGGATGGATATTCCCTATCAGAAGGATGTAGCCGTATCCCAGGATGAGCTCCACAAACAGGAAATGTCCCAGGAAGATTCAGATACCCATTTTGAACCGCTGATCACACACAAACTGTGGAAAGATTTCAAGACCGTCGAGGTCCCTATGGAGCGTGAGGGGCACGGGGGTGGCGACAAACGGCTCCACGCGCAGATATTCGAACACCCCGACCAGCGAGACCCGTATGAACGAGCCGCCGGTGTACGGGATGGCGCCATGTCCATACTCATAGGAATCGCCGCACGAAACAGTATTGAATCGGGACTGCCGGTCAAAATAGCATCCCTTACCGATCTTCAGCCCATGAAAACCCGCCTGAAAGAATAGAATATCAGGTAAATTCAGGAAGATATACAGGCCGTCTGTTGCGATTACGCCAATAAAAGGGGAATTTATAGAAATACCAAACTCCCTGTCATGCGAAAAATACAAATTAAAACCGGGGCTCAGCTCCGGGATTACCTCGCGTATGGGTCCCTGACCTATATGGTCAAGCAATTTCAGGAAGAAACACATGCCTATGTGCGGTCCTTAAAGGGAATGACCATCTGGATGATCAATTCCACTTCCATTGGCGGAGGTGTGGCCGAAATGCTCCCCAGTCAGATGCGGATTTTACGTGAACTCGGACTTAAAATCGAATGGCTCGTAATCGAGGCCGGAGACAGTGATTTTTTCGAAATTACCAAACGTATACATAATGCAATCCATGGGAGCGGGGATGGTGAATTTACCGAAAAGGACCGGTCGGTTTACGAAGAAGTGAACCGCCGGAATCTGGAGAAGGCCCTGTCATTTATAAAGGATGGGGATGTGGTGGTGATCCATGACCCGCAGCCTATGCCCCTTGCTTCTGAGATTCGCATGCACCGTGAGGTAAAGATGATCTGGAGGTGTCACATCGGACTTGAATCAGAAAACCAGGCAACGCGTGCAGTCTGGAAATTCCTGTCGGCCTATACTGATTCCTATGACCAGTTTGTCTTCAGCCTGCCGGGATATGTCCCGGATTTCCTTAGTGACAGAAGTACAATAATCACCCCGGCGATCGATCCGCTTAGTCACAAGAACCGCATGCTTCAGATTCATAAATGCATTGGAATCCTCCACCAGTCCGGTATCATTAATGACCGGGAACCGGTATTATACCCATTCTATAAACATCGTGTGCGTCGGGTAAAGCCTGATGGAAGTTTCGGGGAGGTGAACCATGCCGGTAAATTTGACCTTGTGTACCGTCCTGTCGTTACGCAAATTTCCCGATGGGACCGGCTGAAAGGATTTAAAGAATTAATGAATGCCTTTATTCATATGAAGCGGGAGAATGAAATCCGTGATCATGATACGCTCGCCTACCGCCGGATTAAGAAGGCGAGGCTGGTACTTGGTGGTCCTGATCCGGATTTCGTTTCCGATGACCCGGAAGGAGAAGAGGTTCTTAATGAGCTGATTCAGGCCTACTCGGGTATTCCTGAAAACCTGCAGGATGATATTGGCATTTTTCTCCTCCCGCTCGATAACCCTAAGGAAAACGCACTGATCGTCAACGCCCTACAGTACAGTTCGAGCATTATTGTGCAGAATTCAATCCAGGAGGGGTTCGGGCTTACCGCCACAGAAGCTATGTGGAAGAAAACACCGGTACTCGTTTCAGGTGCAGCCGGACTTGAACACCAGGTGATCAATAATGCCACGGGAAAGGTAAATCAGGATCCTACGGATATTGTCAGTTTAGCAGAATCCCTGGACCTGATGCTGAACGACCCCAAAGAACGGGATAAATGGGCGTATAACGGGCAGGTGAGAGTGATCGAAAAATTTACCCTGTTCACACAGCTCGGCGATTGGCTTGACCTGTGCAGCAGACTTCATGGTCAATGAGTGCATTGCAGTTTCGCCCCCTCGCCGAAGAAGATCTGCCACTAATGAAAGACTGGTTAAACAGTCCTCATTTGCAGACATGGTGGAGACAGGGGATGCTTACTCTTAAAGAAGTTCACCGGAAATACCTCCCAAGAATTTCCGGACAGGATGATGCACGACCGTATTTGGTGCTGGAGAATGAAGAGCCGGTGGGATTTATTCAATACTACCTCGTGGAAGCAGGTAAAGGAGAATGGTGGCCCGATGAATGCGGTGAGAATGTAATCGGTATTGATCTTTTTATTGGCGCGGAGGAGAATACCGGTCAGGGACTCGGAACACGCATACTCAGGGAATTTATAAGCTTTGTCCGGACGATAGTACCAGTAAGGGAAATTCGTGTGGACCCAAACCCGGAAAACCACAGGGCAATCCGCTGTTATGAGAAAGCCGGGTTTACCAGGGGGGTAAGTTTTAAATCTCCGGACGGTCCGGCAATATTGATGACTGCAACAGTTACACCTGACCAATCATTTTTGTAAATTTAATCCATGAAGGACCCGGAAATAATACTGTATGTGGCAGCCAGCCTTGATGGCTTTATTGCCCGGGAAAACGGTTCGGTGGAGTGGCTCGATGAGATGGAAAATCCCGATAAATCAGATTTCGGGTACAAGGAGTTTATCCGGGAAATTGACACCGTGATTATGGGCCGCAAAACCTATGACCTGGTGCTGGGGTTTGATACGCCCTGGCCCTACAAAGGCATTCGTAACTTTGTGGTGAGCCGGAAGAAAAATCTTGATTTATCCACCCCGGAAACCGAACTGGTTAACGATTTTAGTCCCGCTACCATTGAATATATCAAAAAGGGAAGTAAGAAGAATATCTGGCTGATCGGGGGTGGTGAGCTCGTCACACAGGGTCTGAGACTTGGGGTGATCGACCGGATCATCCTGTGTATTATCCCGAGGGTCCTTGGCAGCGGCATTCCCCTTTTTCCTGACAATCCGCCCGATACCGTGCTGGAATTGCTGGATTCGGTGTCTTACAGGGGCGGAGCGGTGATGCTTACCTACGCCCCAAAACAAAAAAGGTGAAACAATTGGCATTCCCCGTTGTCACAGTACCATAAGATGAATTTGAAGCGAAAGAAACATCCAGGTAAAATCTTCAGCCGCGTCCTGTCAAGCTACCCATCGTTACGGGATCAACAGGTTGAGATGGTCCGGAGGAGGCTGAGAAAGGCCACGATGAATGCGCGTCCGGTCTTCGGCTGGGGGTCTATGCTTATTAAAATTAAGGCCTATCGAATTATTGTCGCTGATTATGTGCGGGATACCGGCGATTTGCAGGTGGAAGATATGCCTGAAGAGGTACTGGAGGGATGGTTTGCGCACGAACTGGGTCATGTGATGGATTACCAGGGAAGATCAGCCTGGCAGATGGTGCTGTTTGGTCTTCGTTACCTGTACTCTGATTCGTTCCGAAGAAAGGCGGAGTACCGGGCTGATCAATATGCCATCCGGCACGGGTTTCAGGAAGAGATTATTGCCGCCAAACGTTTTATCCTGGAGCACGACCTTCTCAGCCAGGATTATAAGGATAAGATCAGCAAGTACTACATGCCGGTCGAAGAAGTACGCTGGCATACTGAGAACCCTCAGCCGCTGAGAAACATTATCTATGAGGTAACGGATTCCAGGGTATTAAGGAAGTGATTCATCTGTTTTTCGGTCATGACCTTCCGGATCTTGACCTGGCCACCTTTCTTCCCCGCTTTGTCCATTTGGTCGTGATACATTCTCTTACTTATTCTACGGACACGTACATCCTGCAAGGCACGCTTACGGGCTACCTCATAATTCTTGTTTGATGACCGGAGAGCTTTATCCAGTGAACGGGCAAGATGATCCTCATCCACCGGCGAGTCTGAAACAATGACCCATTGGTGAATATACTGGTCCTGCTCGTTGCGTACGGCGGCCACCATATACTCATTGATGGAACAATCCAGTTGCTCAGAAACATGCAGCACTGCGTCGTCCAGCTTTTCTTCCGAAAGCTGCGAACCGGTGACATTGAGATAGAATTTGGTCCGGCCTGTAATGCGTATTTCATAAGGTTCCAGGCTTGTGAAGGTAATCGTATCCCCGATGAGGTACCGCCAGGCGCCGGCACATGTGCTGATCACGAGTACATAATCCTGATTTTTCTCCACATTCTCCAATCGGTGGCATTCCGCATTCTCCTTCACCTGACCCATCTCATCCACTCCTCGTTCGTCAAAGGGGATGAACTCATAGAAATACCCGTGACTGAGGGCAAGTTGCATGGACATTGTACCTGGTCTCGCCGTATAGGCTATAAACCCTTCCGAGGCAAGGTACGTATCCATGATCGTGACCGGCCTGGAGAATAATTTTTCAAAGTCCTTCCGGTACGTTTCAAAGGCCACCCCGCCACTGGCATACACCATGAGGTTCGGCCAGATATCATGAATGGAGCTCAGGCCGTGTTTTTTGACAATTTCCTGCAGCATGATCAGTACCCAGGATGGAATCCCTGCAATGGCGCCGATATTCCAGGAAGGTGCTTCCTCCGCGATCCTGGCTATTCGTTCGTCCCAGTCGTCAATGGCGGCTATTTCCTTCCCCGGACGATAAAAAAGGTCATACCAATCGGGGAAATTACTCACATTTATCCCGCTGATTTCACCTTCCGACTGGTTTTTACCCGTCTTTTCCAGGTTAGCCGAACTGCTGAGCATCAGGATTTCACTTTCAAATAACGGCTTGGGAAAGTCAAAATTGGCGAGGGACTCCACCATGGAACGGCCGGTATCACGGACGCTTTTCAGGAAATCATCCGTGACCATTATACGCTTGCCCGTCTTACCGGTGGTACCACTGCTGCGCGCAAAGAATTCCGGCATACCCGGCCAGGTGATGTCCTTCAGCCGCTGTTGCCTTGACCACCATTTTTCGTGCAGTTGTTCGTAGGTATGCAGGGGCACCTCACGCTGAAAGGCGCCGATAATGTCTTTCTCTTCTAACATCCGGGGGAATCCATAGTACTTACCAAAAGCGGTATCAGCCGACTTTTCCAGCAGGTGCCGCAGTTGTTGCTCCTGCAGTTCAGGTCCGGACAGCGTGTCGCGCTGCAGTTTGTGAGTGAGGTCTATTCCTGATTTTACTAACGTTCCGAGAAGGCCCATGAAGTTGATTTGTTTGCTGGTCTTTAAGAGAACAACTAAATCGCAGAATTGATTATTGCAGGTTACCTATTACTTCGTATGCTTATTTAAAAAAAATTTCTTTACTTATAAAATTGTATCACTAAAACCTATCCCATGACCCGAGATCAACAACTCGCATTTTGCAAGAAATGCACCAACCGTACCATGGACATTCAACAGGGACTCTTGTGCAGCCTTACCGGTGCCAAGGCCGATTTTCAGGATGAATGCCAGAATTATACCCATGACAGCGCTGTGCAGGAACGCCTGGATTCCACCACGCCCCTGGCACAGGAAGAGGTTCATGCAAGGCTGGATGAGGGGGTCCTCCACCAGCTCAGGATGGAGCAGAACCTGGCCAAAGGAGGATTGGCCGCATTGGCTGCCGGGGTGCTGGGCGCTGCCATATGGGCCGTTATTACGGTTGCCACAGAATACCAGATAGGGTTCATGGCCCTGGCCATTGGCGCCATGGTGGGCTTTGCCATGCGGTTTGCGGGTAAGGGGGTTGACCAGGTATTCGGAATCGTCGGCGCATTTATTGCGGTGGCAAGCTGTTTCCTTGGAAATTTCCTGAGTATTATCGGTTTTGGAATGGGGGAGTTGGGGACTGGTTTTTTTGAGACCCTTCTGATTTTTGATTACGCTTATTTTTTCCCTGTAATGGCCGAGACCTTCTCACCGATAGACCTGCTGTTCTACGGCATAGCCGGATACGAAGGGTATAAGTTCTCTTTCCGGAGTTTTACCGAAGAGGATATTGCCCGGCTTCATCAGACTGGTAAGTGAGCCGGTATCTGCTCATTTTACTGCTGCTTGGTTATACCGCCGGGCCGGTATGTGCGCAAACACACCGGGAGCAATTTCAGCATGCCTTCGGAGAGGGTGACTTTGAACAAGCGGGGGTAACCCTGAATGCCTGGGAAAAGGAGGACCCGGAGGACGCCGAGCTGTTTGTGGCCTGTTTCAATTATTACTACCGTCTTGCCCTGCAATCAGGTGTACAATTATCCACCGCCCCGGGATATGGTGACCAGCTTGAGATAACCGATGAGGAATCTGGTGAGACGGTGGGTTATCTGTCCGAACAGATGGTGCGTAACGATTCATTGTTCGATCTGGCCCTTTCCTGGATAAACCGGGGGATCGGGTTACACCCCAGCCGGCTGGATATGTATTTCGGACGGACCTACGCCCTGCGGGAAATGGAAAGGCTTGATGCCCACTTAACCAGTATTCTGGAAGTAATCAGTGTTCAGGATACCAATCCGGTTTGGACCTGGTCGGAAGGCGAGCCCCTGGAAGATGCGGAGACCGTTTTCAAAGAGGCGATTCAGCAGTACATGTATGTATTCTTTTCAATGAACCCGCCGTTTTTGACCGGCGTGGATACAATTTCGCTCAGAATGAACCGATTGTATCCGGATGACCCGGTCAATTATTCCAACCTTGGTGTCGTCAGGCTTTACCGTGAAGATCCGGAGGGAGCGCTCCGCTATTTCCGTAAAGGGCTGGCGATCGATCCGGCTGACATGATCATAGCCGGGAACCTTGCCTATGCGCACCGTCAGCTGGAACAATGGGAGGAAGCCATTCGAATTTACAATCAGATCATTGAACGGGGTGATCCGGAAGAGGCGGAATTTGCACGTGAGCAACTGGAGATGATAAACAAGGAAGAATGATCGCACAGGTATCCAGGAGAATATTCGACCCGATAGTCAATGCGGATATCATGGTGTGGGAGAATTTCGCCGCCCTTGGCGAGATACAGTCGGCCGGGACAGGGGAGATCCTTAAAGGCCCTGGCATAACAGACAAGTTATTTCCGATTCCTGGTTCTTTGGCTCAAGTGGCTTTGGACCCCGGTATTGATACACTGGCTGATTTTCCTGACGGCCCTGCTGGCAGTACTTCAGGCGATTCCAGGTGCCTGAAGATAACCTGAGAACCCGTTCAAGGGTAAAATTGGCCGCTACGGAAACAATTTATCCTGCTTTTCCCGTTATTTGCTGTATGGAAACCACTCAACAAAACAGTCAGGAGGAGTTGTTGCTGCACTGTTGTGAAAAGCGGCAAAAGCTTTACGCCCTGTTACAGCGTTCCCTCGAGGAAGATTCTCGCGATTACGACGAGGAAATGAGGCAGCTCCACCAGGAGATTGACAAGATCATGGCCCGCATCAGCGAGTAGCAGTCATTTTAAAGGTTGGCAGTCAGGATGTTATATTGTTATATAAATAAATTGTTTTTATTTATATTTCTATAGATTATCTTGAATGATTTAACCGACCACAGATTAATGAAGTATTTATTCAGTGCGTTTATGCTCCTTTTTTCCACCGCTCTGCTGGCACAGGCTGATTTTAAGCCAGGCTATATTGTAAAGGTAAACGGAGAAAAGCAATCGGGTCAGATCAGGTATCGCTCCGATTCCCGTAATTACCAGAGTGCCGTATTTATTCAACAGGGGCAGGAACGGGAATTTGCGCCGGGAGAAATACTTGGATACGGTTATGAAAATGGTAAATACTATGCATCTGGTGTAGTGGACGACCGGTTTGTCGAAGCCCTGGTGGAAGGTGACCTGAGCCTGTATCGGTATGACAGCAAATATTATCTGAAAAAAGAGAATGATATCCATGAACTCGAAGCAAGGGAAGTCGAGGTTACAACGGCAGACGGCGAGATCGCTTACCGTCAGGATAACCGTTGGAAAGGAATTCTCTCGCTGATGATTAACGATTGCCTGCCCAATTCCAACGAGATTATTGCCCGGCTTGACCTCAACGAACAGAGCCTGAGCAGAACCGTGGTGCGGTATAACAGATGCCGAGGTGCCGATTTTACGGAGTACAAGAAGGATTTGCCCTTCACTTCTTTCCACCCGGGCCTTGCAGCCGGTGTTGTTTTTTCAAAGATAGCGATCACCAATTCTGATCCGCAGAGCCCAATACCCGACTCTTATAATTCGACAGATGTGACCTTTGGTGGTAATTTAATCATTTCCTTCCCACGCATTTCTGACCGGATTTCCATCTACACTGAAGCTTCCTATTTCAAGGCAGAGTATGACGGCTCGGTTGAATATGTTACCACCGGCCGTGAGACCTATTATACTTCGGAGATATCCATGTCCACCATAAATATCCCGGTAGGCTTCCGCTATGCCACACTGGAAAAAGCCGTATCGCTTTTTGTGATGACCGGAATCAATTATGACCTGTATCTTGAGTGGGAAACCGCACTAAACACCCGTCGCGTTGAGAACGGGATCACGACTTCGGAACCGGAGACCGAACTGTTTAAGAGTAATTCAAGCCGACTTGGTTTTTGGGCCGGTGCCGGCGTATCCCGTTCGATAGGAAAATGGCAGACTGGTTTGTCATTGCGTTATTTCAACATGCCTGAGCTTGGAGAACGGGCAGTGGAGGCGGATTTAAGCCGAATTATGGTAAGTATTACCTTTTCCAGATAAAGCAATACATTCGAGTTTTTTACAGGATGACGAGCTTCGTTACTATATTCGACCTCTTGCTATTTCTTTGTGCCGGAACAATGCGGGAGGGTAATCGAACTTCACCATGTGTATTGATCATTCATTGATTTGCTGGTGTTCGCCCGGATTTGTCCGTATATTCATTTCAGAATTAATCAGGAACCATGGAGTGGAAATCGCTGCCTTTGGAAATCAGGGAACAGGTAGACCAGGCCGGTCTGAAGGGTTACCTTGTCGGTCGCGTAATTGAAGAGCACCGTGAGCGATATATCCTGCAGGATGAGGACCGGCGCTATTCGGCAGAGATTACGGGTAACCTTCGTTATTCGGCAACCGACAGACTTGGTTTTCCGGCGGTCGGGGATTGGGTTAAAGCGTTGCCTTCCGATGAAAACACCGCAATAATCCTGGAAATCCTTCCCCGCTTCAGTATCCTGGAACGCCAGGCCATCGGCCAGCATGCCGGCCGGCAGATCATCGCCACAAATCTCAACGGTGCTTTTATTGTCCAGTCGCCCGGGCAGGATTTCAATATGAACCGGCTGGAACGGTATCTCACGATATGCCACAACAGCGGTATCCGGCCCTTCGTGGTATTGACGAAAACAGATCTGCTGGTAAATGAGGAACTTAACGACTATATCCGTCAAATCGAAGAACGGGTGAGCCAGGTGCCGGTCATTGCGGTGAGTAACCTGACCGGACAGGGCTATGCGGAACTTCTTTCATTTATGCACCCCGGGAACACCTATTGCTTCCTCGGGTCTTCCGGGGTCGGGAAGTCCTCGCTGGTAAACGGACTTGCCGGAAAGGAATTATTGCGTACCAGTGACATTAGCCATTCCACCGCCAAAGGCAGGCATACAACCAGTCATCGTGAGCTGGTTATTCTCCCGAACGGAAGTATTGTAATTGATACGCCGGGGATGCGCGAACTGGGACTGACTGATCAGGAAGACGGACTCGAACAGACCTATGACCAGATCCATATGCTGGCACGGGAATGCCGGTTCAGCGACTGCAGCCATATATCTGAAGCAGGGTGCGCAGTGCTTGAGGCGCTGGAGAATGGGACGCTGGATGCGGGTGCGTATGAGAATTACCAGAAACTGCAGCGCGAGCAGGAACGGTTTTCGACCAGTCTCCGCGAGAAACGAGCCAAAAGCAGGAAGCAGGGAAAACTGTACAAATCCATACTTCAGGATAAGACAAGGAGGAAATTTGGGGGGGAATAAAATTTATTACTTCCTTCTCGCCACCGCAGCCCTGCTCCTGCAGGCCTGTGATCCCACAGGGCAGAAAACCCTTCCGGAAGAGGAATATAACCGCCTTGGCCGGACTATTGCCGCTTCCTTTAATTCCGGCGACTCCAAATCAGTCACACGGAAGTTTCTCCAGGAGCCAGTGTATACCGATCTACTGCAAACCCTTGATTCGCTGGGCCTGGATGATGAAAAATATGATGAGAGGGCCCGGTTTACCAAAAAGATGATAGCCGACCGGTTTGAGGAACAGACCACCTGGATCGCTTCCTCACTCCGGGGAGACAATGTGCAGTTTATCGCCTACCGCACAGGTCCTGAGCCTTATCTTCTGTTCGGGATTAATCTTGGCGATTACCTTGACTTTATGGAACTGCGGGTAATGCCGATGGGTGAAAGTATCTATATTACAGACCTGTACCGGTATTATTCAGGTGTCCGGTTTTCTGATTATATCATCTGGTCGGAAGTTAACGAGGAGTATTATGGCCGTAAAGGGGGTCCCTACCAGGATGCGCTTGGAGAATTATACAATGCCAGTGTGTACCTGGAAAAGGGACAGCCGGGCCGGGCACTCATTGCCTATAACCGAATTCCCGATGAATTTGCCTACCATCCCCGCTTTCATGGTCTGAAGCAGGAAATCGCCCAGTATGCCGGTGATTCGATCCTTGAACAGACGCTGTTTGAAAAGATCGGGTATCACTGGGATTCACGGAAAACCCGGTATGCAAACCTGATCGCCTATTACCGGCAGTTTAACCTTCCGGATACCTCGCTCCTCTATGTTGATTCCCTGGAGGCCCTGACCGGACAAAACTACCTGACCGATACACTGCGTCAGCGGATTCTCGGTGACATTGAATCGATCCGTTAACAGATTCCAGGATACCCACATTTTCAGGCCTTCCGTTGAAAGTCTGGCGTTATGGGCTTTTTCTCGAATATTGTGAGGCAGAACTTATCAATGGTGAGATTTTCCACTATATTGAAAATTGAAACTTAAATATATCAGATAATATATATCCATAATGAGGCTTGTTATTTTTCTTTTCATGATCTGGCTGGGAACGGTGATAACCGAACCTGTATATGCCCGGGAGATATCTGAGCATTCTGCGGTTTACCAGGCTGAGTCCTACGAGCCTTACGAGGGCGACGATGGTTTTGCGCCGGCTTTGTTTGTTGTGTTTCTGATAGTCTCAGCAATCACGCTTCTCGTGATAGGAGCGGGGATTGTATTGGCCGGACTGGCCATTCTGGCAATTTTGTTACTCATTGCCCTCGGGGTACTTTCAGCTTCAGTAGCGGTAGGGGTATGGAGAAAATCATTTGAATCCGGATTCCGGACATTCCTGATTACCGGGTCAGTGGTGGCCGGCGGGTTATGCGGTTTGCTGATTGCCTGGTTTGGTAATTTCATTCTTACATGGTGGCCCCTTGAGGAAGCGCTGATTGCCGGCGGGGTCGGCGGGGTTGCCGGCGGGTTGATATTTGGGGTTTTTGCCGTCTGGCTGGCAAGAATTACTTCTGCATTTATTTCCAGGAGATATGCCGCATATAAAAACAGGGGACTGGATCAGCAATGAAGCAACCATCTCCCGTACAATCTCAATTGCGCACCTTGCGAATGATTCACTGGTCGTTACTGGTAATGCCAGCTTTTTTCGGCGTATTTGTTTACCTCGTAAATTCAGAAAAGGAATCGGCCTGGACGTGGAACGGGAGTTATCTTTTATCCTACTTACCGGCCGTGCTGCTGCTTGTCATTCTCCCGGTATCCCTGGTTGTATTCAGGCTGGTACTTAAGGATAACATGCCAAAAAGAAACCCTGATTTGTCTAAAAAGATCCGGGCATTTCAGACCGCCCACCTGGTACGGATCTCGATGATTGAAATGGTTGCCCTGAGCGGAGCAGTGGTCAGTCTGGTTACAGGCAGCCAGATCAATTTGATTGTTGTGCTCCTGGCCCTCGTCATAATGGCCCTGCTGGCTCCGACCCCGTCACGGCTGGAGGGGCTGCTGGAACTGAATACGGAGGAACGCGATACAATCTATCACAGAGAAACCAATTGACGTTTTTTTTGTACGCTAACCAACCACTAAGCCATGAGAATACCATTGATTTTTTCTGCTACAATACTGCTGTTTTCCTGTGCGCCGCATACGGCCATTGATTATGAAGCGGCAAGAGAGGAGGTCCTGGACAAAGGGGCCGACATCGTACAGGCACTCAATACCACCGACCTGGAAACACTAAGCCGTGATTTTAATCGTTACTAGGAAATCGCGATGGTCCATGAGTCGCATGGCAGGTAGCCATGCAGTGGCATTATTAATATAGTTGGCATACCATGAAAAGAAAGGATTTTCTGCTTGCACTCGGGGCCGGATTGATACCCCTGACTGTGTTTCCCGGTAAAATGGTGAATTCGATAATGGAGTTGACTTCGGGGGACCCACGGTTGAATTTTCATCACATTTACTCAGACCCGACCCTTCGAACTGAATTTTTTAATTTTCTCCGGAATGTATTCAATCTCTACCCGGAAGAAGACCTTCATCAATTAATAACGGATACTGCAGGACGAATGCAGAAGGACAAGGATATCTACCTGGAAGTGCAGTCCAGGCTGTCTGAGGTGACCCCGTTTATGTCCATTTTCAACTATCAGCTCCCGGCTCTCCGCCGTCAGAAGGAAGTGATGGCTTCTCAAAGTGTGGAACTGCTGGGCTCAGATTCCAGGATCAACGGTTATTTGGAGATAGGGTCGTCCGGGCGCTACCTCGACTATCTTGAGGAAAGGATACGTATTACAGGGGAACGGTATTACGCAGATGGAAAAAAGCCAGGCTATTCGCTGAGTGAAATGGTGGACAGGGGCCAGGTTAGAATAGGGGCGACTTACATCCCTTTCACGGATTATTATACCCGGTACGGTTGTGAGATTCCCCAAAAAAGCCTCGATCTGGTCACCAACTATATTGGTTTCCATCATTGTCCTGTTGAGCTCAGGACCGGATTCATCTCCTCTATCCGGGATACGTTGCGGTATGGCGGCAAGCTTATTTTGCGGGATCATGACTGCGACAGCCGGGATCAGCATATCATGGTGGCCCTGGCCCATGATGTATTCAACATGGGAACCAGGGAAACCTGGGAGTACAATGAAAGGGAAGTCAGGCATTTTTATTCCCTCGAGTTCATCAGGAATTTCGTTGAAGACCTCGGCTTCCGGTATGAGGGGTGCTCCTTGTTTCAACCCGGTGATCCCACCAGGAATGCACTGATGCTCTTTACTAAGGTCTGAACGGTATGCGGTTATGAAGAAACTTAAAGGGCTTCTGAGCTTTGTTTTTTATATCCTGTCCTGGCTGGTCCTGGTCATCCTGCGAGGCCTGGTAATGGTTTTTCAATTTATTCACAGGAAGAAACGACGGTACATACCTGCGTACCTGGTCCTGGGCTATTTTTTATTTGTGGTTATCCTCATCCTGATTTCAGGAGACTCGTACTACGATAAGGTTCTTTCTGACAAGCGGGTGAATGATGTAACCAGGCTTAACCCTGTGCAGGTCGGACAGGTAGTAAGCCCGGAGTCCCTGGAGGATATTGTCCGTGCTGTTCAGGCCACGGAGGGACCGGTATCCATCGGGGGTGGCAGATTCAGCATGGGCGGACAAACGGCTTTTGAAAACAGCCTCCACCTGGACATGCGGAACTACAACAAGGTGCTCGATCTGGATACGAAGCGTAAACAGGTTACGGTACAGTCCGGTATTACCTGGCGGGCATTGCAGAAGGTGATTGACAAGCACGACCTGTCGGTGAAGATCATGCAGACCTATGCCAATTTCACGGTGGGAGGTTCCGTATCGGTTAACTGTCATGGACGTTACATAGGTCACGGCCCGATTATTTCATCGGTTTTGTCTCTCAAACTGGTTACGGCGGGCGGAGAGGTATTAAGCCTGAGCCGTACGGAGAACTATGATATTTTCAAGGCCGTAATTGGCGGATACGGCGGAATTGGAGTCATTGCCGAGGTCACCCTGCAGCTGGTGGATAACGACAAAGTGGAGAGGCATACACAATTAGTTGATGCGGGAGAATATGTTGATTTTTTTAACCAGAATATCCGGGGTGATTCTGCAGTCATCTTTCAGAACGGTGATTTGTATCCGCCCCATTATGAGCAAATCAACAATGTGTCCTGGAAGGTAAGTGCAAAGGAGCTGACGGATACCACACGCGTCACACCTGCCGGGGAAAGCTATTGGCTGGAGCCGCGGCTGGTAGAGGCTGTGTCCTGGGGTGATTTTGGCAAATGGGTGAGGCGGAAAATGATCGATCCGATGGTCTACAGCGGGGAGCAGGTGGTATGGAGAAACAGGGAGGCAAGCTATGATGTAGCCGAACTTGAACCACGCTCCAGGGAAAAGTCCACCTATGTACTGCAGGAATATTTCATCCCTGTGAATAACATTTATTCTTTTATCCCGAAGATGAAATCCGTATTCGAAAAGTACGGGGTGAATGTCATCAATGTGTCTCTTCGTCATGCCTATCCCGACCACGAATCCTATTTATCCTGGGCCGATGAGGAGGTATTCGCATTTGTAGTCTATTACAAGCAGGAAACGGATCAGGACGCAAAAGAACACGTCAGAAAGTGGACAGTGGAAATGACAGAGGCGATTCTGAGTGAGAATGGCAAGTGGTATTTGCCGTACCAGCCCCATGCCACCCGGTCACAATTTGAACAGGCCTTTCCGAGGGCATCGCAGTACTTTGCCGTGAAACAGCGCCTTGATTCTACTCACCGGTTTATGAATAAGTTACTCGAAAAATACAGTCCGCATACCCAACAGGAAATCTGGTCCCGACGGGATGAAATTAAAGGGTATTTCCGCGGAGAAGAGCAAACGATCCTCACGGTCCCGGAGTGGTATCTTGTATTTAACCCGAAGGAATATGCAGACTGGCTCAGGGGCGGCCGCAACCCTTCGGATTTTCCCTACTACGCGTCCATTGACGAATACTGGAAACTGTTTGATCGTTCGCGTATGCTTGTATCAGAGGCGTACCCGGAGAATGATGAGTATATCACCATGCTGAAAGTGATCGGGGTAAGTGTTACCATGGAATACGCCGGGAAAATGCTTTACGAAAAGTCCTTTGGCAGGATATTCAGCTGGTTTGCGAATGGTAATGTATCCGGACCGGAACGGGTAATTATGGATGCCCACCAGGAGTACAGTAATTTCATCTACCATACTGCCTGGTATGAATTTAAATTCCTGCCATGGATCAGCAAGGTCTGGACCTCAGCGGATGATTCCGGGGCAAACTGGCTTCGTAAGACTGAAAGAAAGCTGTTTTTTACCTTTGAATTTACGCTTAAGGCATTGTATGCGCAATTCATTGAATGGGCTGCCAAGGCAAGTTATGAGCCACCCGTTACGGATATTTACATGGTGGCTTCCTTCCATGAAAACGCAAGGTTGCCGGAAGGATTGAAACTACTGGCAGAAAAGGACACTTTAGCGATCGCCGGGGTCCGGCGCTGGGGTGCCTTTACCGAAGTGGTTTCCGGCCTTGACAGCGAACAAATGACAATTCATGAAATCTCAGGTAATGACGAGATCGCCGTGTCCGTGGTAACGGACCGGGACATGAAAACTGAACTGGAACGTGGTACCCTGCTGTATGAATCGGACATGGTGACAGACCCGGAGAAAAAACGGCAGGTGATCCTGCTCCCGGTCCCGGAGTTATTGCCTTTTCTCAATCAGGCCCAGGCAACAGGATTAACCATTGAACATATTTATGACTACTAAAAAGGGAGGAACTTCATTGGCCGGTCTGTGGCGGATATTACAGCAGGCAATATTTAAATGAAGGCCCCGTTTAATTTTCTGACAAACAAACAACTAACCTGTGAAAAAATTACCAAGAATACTATCGGGGATCATTCTCCTGACATTTATAATTATAGTAGCCCATGCGGGATACCTCTATACCCTCGCACCCGTTGAAACCTATCCTGACGATACCTACCTGGGCGGAGTCACGGAAAAGAAGGCCCTTATCGTTGTGGCCCATGATGACGAAGCGGCTATGTTCAGCGGTACTACCTATTGGCTGAAACAACAGGGTTGGGAGCTGAATTTTATTTGTTTTTACACCGATAAGTACCGTCCGGAAGAGGTGCCGGTACGTAAAAAGGAAATGGAGGCGGTGGCCGGCTTGCTGGAATTTAACGGGATGGAACTTCTGGATTATACCCTGCGTAAACGTCTGGATACTATCAGCGAACCCTGGCTGCCCATACCGTATAGTGAGTTCAGTGAGGCATTTGACCTGGAAGCCATTGATGCCTATGTGCAACGGGCCATCGATGCCTATTCACCCACGGTAATCTTTACCCTGGATAATGTGATTGGCGGGTATGGTCATCCGGAACATGTGGTGGTTAGTGATGCGGTGGTGAGGGTATGCAGGGCCAACAAGGATGTCCAGGGATTTTCGGTTCAGAGGATTTATCAGAACGTATGGCCAGAGTCCCAGTCTGACCGGATCATGGGTGACGGCGGGCCCTATGCCATGGGTAAGGAAGTATACGGGTGTGACGGTATGCCGGCACCGGATGTTCAGGTGGATATTTCTGGTTCCGGGGAGGGTAAGATGGCCGTCCTGCGCGCTCATGCCTCTCAAACCCGGAATCTGAAGAAGTTTGCTCCTTATTACAACTATTATCCCGGATGGCTGTATTTCAGAATTTTTGATAAAGAGCATTTCAGGGTGCTGGATACGGTGAATCTGTAATAAATGGCATCAGCGTTTGGCCATGCATTCGGAGCCGCGGCACTTGGCACTGTATTCAGGTCACCGGGTGATAGGCTGAAGTTCTTTTCGCTCGGCATGGTTGCTTCCATTCTCCCGGATGCAGATGTGATCACATTTGCCATGGGTATACCTTATAACAGCCTATGGGGTCACCGTGGAATTTCCCATTCGGCACCGACGGCGCTTCTGATTGGCCTGGTGTTTACCCTGTTCTTCTATCCAGGCAGATCGGCCGGCGAAAAAATCCGGCTGACTGCTTATTTCTTTTTATGTGCATTATCACACGCCCTGCTGGATATGCTTACCAACGGAGGGCTTGGTGTTGCTTTGTTTGCACCGTTTGAGAATAACCGCCATTTTTTTGATTACCGGCCCATTCAGGTATCGCCTATCGGGATTGGGAATTTCTTCAGTCAGCGTGGCCTGGAGGTCATCCTCAGCGAATTAATCTGGATTGGTGTGCCCGGCCTTATTGTGATGACCGCCGGGCTGGCCATCCGGTTTTTCAAAAGGTAGAATTTACGCGGGTATAGTCATAACCAGGGCCGTCACAGGCAATCGCACCGCCAGAAAGAAGGTCCTTTGATACAATCCTGAGTAGTTCGGAATTATTTCCGGAACAATTTTCGATAAGTGCATTCTCCGAATCATACTCCAGCCTGACCCATATGGAACCGGAATCCTCCATCAAATGGAATGTCCCGGTGGCTTCCTGCATCGAGGAATTTTCCTGGCGCGTTTTCAGAAAAGTGCTGTCCTTATTGAAAAGGAGAGTTTCAGCATAGGGCAGGTTTTCCTTTTCAATGACCTGTCCGGTCATCGATCCGTGGATCCGGGTAAGCTCCCATTGCTG
>CAZLZD010000064.1:0-20172 GCA_964563925.1 uncultured Roseivirgaceae bacterium
TTTCCACGGCTTCCGATACGACGGGGTTACAAGGGCATTTGCCCGGGTATTATCTCCGAAATTCTTTTTCTCAGGGTCCCATCGAACTATTCCTCCGGTGCGCAGGGCGATATTGCCGGCATGGGCGTACTGGGCGACAAGCCGGCCATTTTCCACCGGGCAATTGGGCTCATTCCTTGTTTTGATGCAGTCGAGCCAGTTCTTCATGTGCTCCTCATGGTAATTGCGCCCGCCCTGCCTGGGAAGTGCCGGTACCTTGAATTTTCCATCCTCCACCTCAGGATGCAGTTCCCACCCTTCCCGGTTGGCAAAGATGGTGGCATCATTACCCATGAAGGCGATACCGTATTTATTTCCATAGGGGCCGCTGCCGATCCCGGCGGTATGCTCCCAATTAAGTGCATAGTCATTCATTTGCCAGCTTACGCTCATGGTGTCAAACGTCTCGTGGGCATGATCCGGAAACGCAAAATTACCACCGGAAGCTATGGTTGTTGTGGGAGAATACTTCACATCTCCGGCCCAAAGACCCATATCGATCAGGTGGACACCCCAGTCGGTCATTAAGCCTCCGCCATAATCCCAGAACATCCGCCAGGATCCATGGAAACGCGACTCGTTAAAGGTACGCTGCGGGGCAGGTCCCAGCCACATATCAAAATCGACTTCGGGCGGGGGAGTGCTGTCAGGCACCTCCGGACGACCAATCCCGTATTCAAAATTGGCCCAGATATTCACCTTGCGCAGCTTTCCTATTTTGCCTTCATGGATCATCTCCATAATCTCCTTCCAGTGTGTGCCGCTGCGCTGCTGTTGTCCTACCTGGACCACACGCCCGTACTTTCGGGCCGCATCCACCATCACATCCAGTTCGGCCAGACTATTTGCCATGGGTTTCTCCACATAGACATCCTTGCCGGCCTCACAGGCGGCCACCATGGTCAGGCAATGCCAGTGGTCCGGCGTACCAATGATAACGGCATCCAGGTCAGGGTGCTCCAGAAACTTTCGGAAATCCTTGTAAGTTGCCGGGGCTTTCTCCTGATATTCTTTCACCGACTCCTTTCTCTCAGCCAGCACGCGGTCATCGATATCACATAAGGCGACACATTCCGTTTCCGGTTGCTCCAGGGCACGGGAAAGCATGTGATAACCCATGTTCCGCGCCCCGATAAGCCCGATACGGATGCGATCGGATGGCGGAACAGCTTGTTTAGCGGCTTTGGCTAATGCTGGATCAATGGCAATGGCACTGAGGCCAAAGGAGAAGAGTCCGGCTTTCTGGAGAAATTGACGGCGATTGGAAGTCATGGTAATAAGAATTAGTTGCCTACAATTTATAAAAAACCTGCAAGGAAGTATCCTGTATTATCCTAATTAACCCCCGGTCTTTTCGGTCCAACTCACGCCCCCTGTCAATCCGGTTAATTTACACGCCTTTTGCAAACCGGAAAATTCCAAAACCACGTACCCGCACGGTAATCCGGTCCAGGCTAAAAATATACTCAAAAGTAGGGATTGATAGGCGCAGGGATTTTTAGTATTTTTAATTATATGTTGATTATCAGCTATTTAAGAGTATTTATTAATTAATATTTTCACCAAACCCCTTATAGCCATGCGATTATTCATACAAAAGAAATTCAGCCTGACCTGCCTGGTATGGCTGATCCTCCTATCAGGATTTTATGTAGCAAGAGCGCAACTAAACGAAACGGACAAACTCACCGCCTCGGATGCTGCGGCAGGTGATATCTTTGGCATCCAGGTTGACATATCAGGAAATTATGCCATTGTGGGGGCATACAACAACAGCCTTCCCGGAAGTGGTGCGGTCACCGGCAGCGGATCCGGCGGAATTCTCGGGGCCACTTACATTTTCAAACGAAATCCGGGTGGTCACTGGAATGAAGTTAATAAGTTTGTTCCTGCTTACCTGTATGTTCCTGAAACCGGTATGGGGGCGGCTGTCGCCATCGACGGGGATCTTGCCGCATCCGGCGCGGTATACCTTGACAATATCCAGGACGCCGTGTACATCTACAAAAACACGGGCGGGACCTGGGAACATTTAATCAGGCTTCACGAGCCTATCCTTGGCTTTGGGTCAGCCCTTGACATATCCGGCAACCGGGTAATTGTGGGTGCACCCACCGGTGGAAGCGGGGATGCATTCGGGAGGGGGAAGGCCTTCATTTATGAGTATTCGGGTGATCCGGGCTACATGGGATGGACCAATAAGACCGTTCTGTTGTCTTCTGACGCTCCTTCAAAAAATTTCTTTGGCCAGAATGCAGCAATCCACGGAGATTTTGCCGCAGTTACCGCAGGGGGTGATATTTACAATAACCTCGCCGGAAATGCCGTGTTTATTTTCGAACGGGACGGTTCCGGAAACTGGAACGAAGTGCAGAAGATCACCCCTCCCACCGGAAGTACGGAAGATGGTTTTGGTGTATCACTCGCCATTTCGGGTAACCGGCTGATCATTGGTGCCTCAGGGGTAGAGAATGCGGGGGTAACGACAGGCACCGTGTATGTTTACGAGCGCACTGCCCCCGGGGTCTGGAGTCCAACCGCCACCCTCTTTGCCAGCGACGGAGCACAGTTTGACAGTTTTGGATTTGAGGCAGATATTCATAATAACAAAATTATCGTAGGAAGCCGCAATGATGACGATGACGGAGAGGATTCCGGGTCTGCCTATTTGTTTACCCATGACGGGACATCCTGGAACGAAACAGCCAAATATACAGCTTCAGATGCCGCCGCAGGCGATCGGTTTGGCCGGGATGTAGGTATCACCGACTATTATGCCATTGCCGGAGCCCTTTCGGACGATGATGCAGGCATGTCCAGTGGTTCGGCCTACATTCTCCAGCACCAGGCCCTGATCCTTCCTGGTATCTTCCTGCCCAGGCTGATCATCCGGGTATTTCCTAATCCTAATTTCGGAGAATTCATCATAGGCGCAACCATCGTCAAGCCTTTTGAGGATAACCCGAAGGAGGAGCTCAGCATTGATTTCATCAAAGACCAGCAAACCATAGAGACCAACTGGTCCATCGTTCCGAAAACCGCAAAGCTTTCCATCACCACTTCATCCGGTGAGGAAATACTCAGTCAAAAGGTAAAACTTCCCTATATGGAGGAAGTAGATCTTACCTATTACGGTCCGGGTATCTACTACGTCACGATTGACAGCGGCGACATGCAGGAAACAGTCCGTGTGATCGTGGAAGCGGAATAGATTCCCGCTACAGTCTCTGTATAAAATGTGTACTACCTGGCATACACATTGTACAGAAAGTGAAATTCCCGGCCCTCCGCCGGGAATTTCCTATTGGTCTATAATTATTTTCTGCTGATAGGATTCTCCTCCCTGGCGAAGCGATATGATAAACAATCCTTTTGTCGCAATTCGTGAAAGGTCAAGTATGTACGGGTTTCGCAGCGGATCCGGTGGCACAGTGGTTTCCAGGTGGATCCTTCCTATATTATCCAGTACCACTATTTCCACAGGGATGTCGGATTTCATGGTACGCATACGGATGGTGAGATAGCCATTGGTAACAGGCACGGGATATAAGTCTGCATACAAACGAAAATCGACCGGCGTGCACGTGGATGCCACCCACTGGGAATACCCCACTCCACCCTGCGGACTTCTTTGTCCGATACGGTAATAAGTAGTGTCACCGGCGTATGTATTATCAAGCCAGTCAAACGACATGCCTACCGAATCCGAACCTATCCGGCCAATGACGACGGATGAATCCTGGTTGGCTGACCGCTCGACAATGAATGGCTCGCCGGTCCAGGGCAGGCCTGATTGCCAATTAATCACATTACCGGATGACTGGCAATCTACCGTAAATTGTGAAAGTGGTAAGCCAGTGGTCGCAGTAAGTGAATCGAAATCGGAGGTACCGGTTTTTCCCACAGCCCGGACCAGGAAATTATAGGTCCGCAAAGGGGCCAGTTCGTTCGCCTTCAGGGACGTCTGATTGGCCGAGGTCTTTCTTATCATCCTATAAGGAGCCAGTGGTTCTGCTTTGAAAACCTCAAAGCCTGTCTCATTGTCTGATTCGTCATCCCAGGTAAGGTCAATCTCTCTTTCGAGAATTTCACGGGCACTGAAATTAGCCGGGGATTCCGGCACGGAAGGAAATGTCTTTTTGGAACTGGTCAGGGCTTCCGCCGGAATTTCAATAAGTTCGTTGTTGGTATCAGGACCTGAATATTTAATGGTTAGTACCTCCTCTTCGGTACGGTCATAGTACTTCACCTTAAAACGGACCGGGCCCTTTGACAGTTTCGTTTTTCCAATTTCGGTTCGCACCGAATGCTGACCGTCATTGTCCAGGGTAAAAGCCCCCACCTGCAGCACACTGCCGGCTGCAGCCTCCAGGCTGAATACATAATTTCCGCCTTTTTCAATATAAAGGTAGCCGTCGAAATCAAACGCGAAGTAGTTTACCTGCGGATCGGGCCGGACACCTCCATTCTCCTCCCTCGAAATATCCACATTATCGATATATCCCTGTTTTTCCACGGGCCACCCTGCATAATCTGCTGTCTCTGCCCAGAGGCCTCCGTAATAATAGCGATAGGCCACGCCTTCGAAGATGGTGATAACGGTCACCTGATTACTCAGCGGGGACCGGTTCCCGGCCCGGTCTCTTGCGCGAACGTAGATGGTATAGATCGACTCTTCATTCAGGTTGCCCAGGGTAAAGCTCAGGGAAGTCGTGGTGCCTACCACCTTGCCATTCACGATTATGTCATAAATGATCAGGTCCGAGTTATCCGTTGCCGGCGTCCAGTAAAGGACAATGCGCCTGGTATCTGTAAGTTCATGACTTAGAAACCCTGGCGCCGAAGGAGCTATAGTATCGGCCAGGGTTGTGGCAGAGGCAATATTACTTAACGGGGACGGGCTTTGATCATTTACGGCCCTGACCCGGTAGAAGTATTTCGTACTTGGGACGAGTGCGGAATCCTTGACCTGGGTGGTATTTCCCGGGAGGTTTTTTACCAGGTCAAACGGTCCGTTTTGGGAGCGTGCCCGGTATACTTCGAAGTTTGTTTCATTTTGTGAGGCATCTTCCCATGACAGCCCGATGGCCACCTCAGAAACAGGCTCTGCCTGCAGATTGCCGGGAGGGAGGACCTCAGGGGGTATGTTATTGGTAATGCGTATGGTATCCGAACTTATATCAGGGCAGCTCTCGGCAAGGGATACATTCACAAAGTAATTGCCTGTCTGGGAAACCGAAACTGAATTACCTGTCGCACCGTTCACCGGGCTTGCATTTCGATACCATTGATAGAATTCAAACTCATCCGGAACGGATAATTGTGCTGAAGTTCGTCCATCAGGTGATGGAAGATGGGGGCTGCCGTCGATGGTTATTTGCGGGGTGGGAATATCATCCTGTACGGTTATCGTCAGCGGGTCGGACCAGGGAGACCAATCGGCCGAGCCAGGATCAGGATTCCGACTTACCCGCACCTGATAATCGCCGGTCTGAGTAGCCACCAATTCGAAGTTGTCCTGTCCGCCGCGATCAAAAGTCTGCACGCCGCCATCCGTAGTAACGCGCCATTGATATGAATTAAACCCCGGGCTTACGCCAAGGCGAATATTTACATCTTCATTCGGGCAAACAGCCGTACGGCCATAGTAAGCCATGATATCCGTTTTTTCATATCCAAGCATCCAGGAAAAGAAATCCGGCTCTGCATAGGCGCGGTCCCAGATGGCATGTCCTCCATTCAGGTATTCGGTATAGCGTGGCGTGGCACCTTCCTGTTCCAGCAGGGTCATCATATAGCGGGCGGTGGTTGCGAGAGGATTGCCATCAAGTTCGCCCTGGAAATACCAGATCGGTAAATGAATAAACCTTGAACGATCGACCGAGAGGTTAATCCAGGACATCGGCAGCATCGCAGCGAACAAATCCGGTCGTTTCTCCGCTATTCTCCACACGCCGTCCGCTCCATTGCTGTATCCGTGGAGGTAAATCCGGTAGGGATCAATCGGATAATTCTCCAGCAGTTCTTCGATCATACTGATTACCCCGTCGAGCTGACCTTCAGACCAGGTCGAGGTATTCTGCGGTACTACCACAAACCCCGGAAATATTCCTCTCTCCACCGCCGACAGGTGAGGGTACCCGCCGTGGTACAGGTTATGATCATTGTTGAGATACCTCGGATCGCTTGCATCATATGCCGGAAACCTGGCAGAACCCCGGACTCCCGCTTCCCCGAGTCCGTGTAGCATCACGATCATCGGATATTTTTCACCCGGATTTTCATCATAAGGCTGAGGAAACATCATGCGGAAATTCAGCCAGAAATTTTCGCCATTCGGGGCATCCGTTCCACGGTGCAGCCTGAATTGCTGATACGGGGAGGACTCCCAGGGGGTCATATCGAAATAATCCGAAACCCCTGCGGTGGGAGGATCTGATACAGTCCCCCCTTCGCCGGTACGGTTACTCCATGTTCCGGGATGAATTTGCTGAGAAACAGCGACTTGTGCCAACAAGAAACATACTAAGACGGCAGGAAGCCTCATGGAATGTTTTGTATTATTTTACCCATTATTTAAGCAAAAGATACTCATAATTGTTATTTATTGTATGCAATAATTAAACCGGACATACACAAATGGTCATTTCAGGCCGTTTTTGGGGTTTTTCGGAGCCCGGCGCATCCTGACAAATGGCCTGTTTTCCGTGGTAATTTAATCAAGCAGGGTATTTATAAAGAACAACATATTGAAGAGGATGAGCTGATCCTCCGGCTAAAGAAGCGCGACAAGTGGGCGTATGGCTACCTCTACGACCATTATTCCGGGGCGTTGTTCGGGGTTATCATGCGCATTACCGGCCGCCGGGAATTTGCCGAGGAAGTGCTCCAGGATGCCTTTATGAAATACTGGGACCGTATCGAACAATACGATCCGTCGAAAGGCAGGCTGTTTACCTGGCTGTTGAATATCGCCAAAAACCTGGCCATTGATAAGACCCGCTCCAAAGAATTCAGGCAGAATCAGAAAACCGGAGAGATGGAAAACCACGTACATTCAATCGGGGGAGGTTTGGTGACCGAACAGCAAACGGACGCTATTGGTATAGAAAACCTGGTGGGCCAGCTGGATGAAAATCAGCGGATCGTGGTGGATTATTTATATTTTAGGGGATTCACCCAATCTGAATTAGCGAAAGAGCTTGACATCCCACTGGGAACAATAAAAACACGGCTTCGTGCGGCAATGATGGAATTGAGGAAAAAACTGAACATACGGTGAACATCCGGGAATACATAGCATCCGGTATTCTTGAAGCCTATGTAATGGGCGAAGTTACTGCCGCGGAACGACGGGAGGTGGAAGAATACCGGGCTAAATACCCGGAAATACGAGAGGAGCTGGACAGTATTGAGAAGTCCCAGGAAGCCTTTCTTATTTCCACCGGCATGACTCCTTCCCCCGGATTACGGTCCCGGATTCTGGAGAACCTGCCTGAACGGGACGCACCGGTGCGCCAATTATCGCAGGCATCTGCATTTCCCTGGAGAATGATTGCGGCGGCGTCATTGGTCCTGGCTGTGCTGGCCGGAGGCCTGGCTGTTGTTTTTTACCAGAACTGGCAGGAGGCACGAACCCGGCTGTCTGACCTGACCGCACAAAACCAGCAGATTGCAGAAAATTATAACCGCGTGCGGTCAGACCTCCAAGACATTCAGTCTGATTTAACTATTTTAGCCAATCCTGATTTTCAGCGTATTGCCCTGGCCAGACCGGAAGGTGGTACGGAAGCACAGGTATTCTGGAATCAGGAAAGCCAGGAAGTATATCTGCGCAGCCTGAGCCTGGCCCGTCTCGCCGAAGATCAGCAATACCAGCTATGGGCTCTCATCGACGGCCAGCCCGTGGACGCCGGAGTATTTGATTCCGGGGGAGACGGTATCCTGAAAATGAAAAACATTGCCCGTGCGGATGCCTTTGCAATTACCATTGAACCGCGTGGAGGCAGCGAAAACCCCACGCTGTCTGAACTGCAGGTGATCGGGGAACTGCTCTGAGAAATTCTCCGATAATAATTTCTACGCCTCCCGTATTTAAACTTGATTATTTTATCGTATTTCGCAGTACCGTCAGGAACTTATTTGCCTGATGATTGCTTTCCACGATAATGAAACGGATCCCGATCTTGCCGCAACCGAATGATTCGACCTGCGGCCCTACCAGCCTGCACGCGGTATACAACTACTTCGGGGATTCAGTCTCCCTTGAGGAAGTGATCAGCGAAGTACAGGGGCTTGAAGACGGCGGCACACTGGCGGTACTTCTTGGCCAGCATGCACTGTCCAGGGGATACAAGGTAACACTCTACACCTTTAACCTCAAAGTATACGACCCGACGTGGGACCTCAAAAATCCTGAACTGGTTATCGGGCGGCTGAGGGCACAGCTGGAATTTAAAAAAGAACCCAAACTTCGGCATGTGATCAGGTCGTACATCGGCTACCTTGAGGCGGGCGGAGCTTTGCGAAGCTCGCTGCTGTCACGTTCATTTTTTATGGATCATTTCCGGAAGGGGGTTCCGATA
This sequence comes from uncultured Roseivirgaceae bacterium, assembly GCA_964563925.1. GTDB lineage: Bacteria > Bacteroidota > Bacteroidia > Cytophagales > Cyclobacteriaceae > JAUILA01. The sequence continues at coordinate 8,625 of CAZLZD010000064.1, forward strand.
CTGGCTGGATTGAGTGCCACATACCTTTATAACAGTACAAGGGAATACGAAGGACCGGACGGTCGCAGCATTTACGACGACCTCAAAGGCACCCCGATGGGGCACTTTGTTGTTTTATCCGGACTGGATACAAAACGGCGTATCCAGGTATCTGACCCGTATCCCGACAACCCGGTCTCACGAAGTAATTATTACAGCGTGGGGACATCACGGCTAATCCATGCAATATTGCTTGGCATAGTGACCTATGACGCCAATTTGCTCGTCATAGAAAAAGAATAGCATCATGCGTAAAATCGTTGTAGTAACGAATCTTAAAGAGTGGAACCTCTCCATCGACCAGGTCGAAGTGGTACCCGCCAAAAAATACCTGACCGATCCGGAATTTCAGAACCTCCGGAATGTCCGCGTTTTCAACCTGTGTAATAATTACCAGTATCAGTCGACCGGCTACTACGTCTCACTGCTGGCTGAAGCACGGGGTCACAAGGTTATCCCCAACACCACGACCCTGCAGGACTTTAAATCCTCGGCGATCGTGAAAGTGATCTCCTCAGATATTGAGGAACTGATTCAGAAAAGTCTGAAAAGGATAAAAAGTGAGCAATTCGTCCTGAGCATTTATTTTGGTCAGAATATGGCCGGACAATATGAGGAATTAAGCCGGCAGCTCTATATGCTTTTCCAGGCACCCCTGCTGCGCGTCCATTTCCGCAAAGGAAAAACCTGGACCCTGCGGGTCATATAGACCATCCCTTTTAAGGAGGTACCCGAAGTGCACCTCCCTTTCATGGAGGAGGCGGCCCGGGCTTATTTCTCCAAACAACGTTACGCAGCGCCCAGGGCCGATCATACCAAATACGACCTGGCCATCCTGGTAAACCCCAATGAAAGTGAACCTCCTTCCAACCGGAAGGCCCTGGAGAAATTTGTGGAAACGGCTGACTCCCTGAATATCTACACTGACCTGATTACCAAGGACGACTTCAGCCGGATCGCTGAGTACGATGCGCTTTTTATACGGGAAACAACCTCGGTAAACCACCATACCTACCGGTTTGCGCGACGGGCACGGGCAGAGGGCATGGTGGTCATTGATGACCCGGAGTCCATTCTCAAATGCACCAACAAAGTGTACCTGGCGGAGATTCTCCAGAAAGCCCGCATCCCGACACCGCCTACCCTGATCATACATAAACAGAACCGCGACAAGGTACTGGACGAGCTGGGCCTGCCTTGTGTGCTTAAAAAGCCGGACAGTGCATTTTCACAGGGAGTGGTCAAGGTAGGTACGGAAGAGGAGCTGAAGGCGACCCTTGACAAAATGCTGGCCTCGTCTGACCTGGTCATCGGACAAAAATTCCTGCCTACCGATTTTGACTGGCGCATTGGAATCATTGACAAGACGCCAATCTACGCCTGCAAGTATTATATGGCAAAAGGCCACTGGCAGATCTACAACTGGAAAGGAGAAGAAGCCGACCAGTCCGGACACGTTGAAACCATGCCCATTGAAAATGCCCCTGAAAAGATTGTTTCAGCGGCTCTGAAGGCGGCTAATCTGATCGGGGACGGACTGTACGGTGTTGATGTCAAAGAATCGGACGGGGAAGTCTATGTGATTGAAGTCAATGACAATCCCAGTATTGATCACGGCTTTGAAGACCAGGTTTTGCAGGATGCCCTGTATGAACGCATTCTCAAGTCAATCATTAACCGGATCGAAAAACAATGAAAAAGCTGTCTCTGTTTGAAGGGTTTGGCGTGGAACTGGAGTACATGATTGTCGACCGGGAATCATTGCGCCTTCTTCCGATGGCAGACAAACTGCTTTTCTCAGTGGCCGGAGATTATTCCGGCGATGTGGATCGCGGTGCAATTGCCTGGTCAAATGAACTGGTAAATCATGTAATTGAACTTAAAACCAACGGTCCGGCTGACTCTCTGGATCACCTTCCGGAGTTGTTCCTGGAGAATATCAGGGAAATCAACCAGCGGCTGGCCGATTTCGGGGCAATGCTTCTCCCTACAGCGAGCCATCCCTTTATGGACCCGTTTAAGGAAACCGTCATATGGCCGCACGAGAACAGCGAGATTTATTCCCTGTATAATAAAATCTTTGATTGCCGCGGCCATGGCTGGTCAAATGTTCAGAGCACACACATTAACCTGCCCTTTTCAGGAGACGAAGAGTTTGGCCGGCTTCATGCTGCCATTCGCGTCCTGCTGCCCATTATTCCTGCACTTAGTGCCAGTTCGCCCATTCTCGACGCTGCCACAACGGATTTTCATGATACACGCCTTGAATATTACCGCAAAAACCAGGCACGCATACCTTCTATTTGCGGCGGGGTAATTCCCGAAAGAGCGTTTACTGAAGCCGATTATCAGTCAATGATATTCCGGGTTATCCAGGAAGATGTGCGCCCCTATGACCCGGAAGGGATCCTGAAAAAGTACTTCCTGAATTCCCGCGGCGCCATTGCCCGGTTTGACCGCGGCGCGGTGGAAATTCGGATCATTGATATCCAGGAGACCCCTTCCGCAGACCTGGCTGTCCTTGAGCTTATCGTCGCGGCGGTCAGGCAATTCGCGGATCCGGCCTTTGGATTCCTGAAAGACTGGCGGGAAGAGCGGCTCAGGGAAATTTTTCTGCAGGTTATCCGCAGCGGTGAACAAACAATGATCCACGACCCGGAATACCTTGGCCTGTTTGAGCTTCATGAACCTTGCCCCGCCTCGGAATGCTGGAAGGTACTTGCCGCAAAAAATAAGCTCCATTTCCAAAAGGAGATCAGTCATATCCTGGAGCATGGCTCCCTTTCAACCCGCATTCTCCGACGCCTTCCTGAGGCCTTTACCACCGCTGACCTGCGGATTATTTACAGCGAACTTGCAACCTGCCTGGAGAATGGAAAGCTATTTACCTGAACCAGCCCTGATCATTTCCTGTGAACACGGAGGCAACCGTGTTCCGGTAAAATACAAGGCGCTGTTCAAGGAGGGTAAGGAGGCACTTTCCTCCCATCGCGGGTATGATCCGGGCGCCCTTGCCGTCTATAACATTCTTTGTCAAAACCTGCCCTCCCGGCATCTGAGCAGCCGTGTAAGCAGGTTGCTGGTAGAGCTGAACCGAAGCCTTCATCATCCGAACCTCTTCAGCGAGTTTACCCGGACCTTACCTGAGGATCAGAAGCGCGTGCTGCTGGCCAGTCATTATCATCCCTATCGCAATACACTGACTGCAATGATCGAAACCCACGTCCATCACGGAACGCCGGTCCTGCATCTTTCGGTCCACTCGTTCGTACCCGAACTTAATGGTCAGGTACGCAATGCGGATATCGGACTGCTCTATGATCCCGGGCGCCGGTGGGAAAAGGAATATTGTCACCGGTTGAAAAATATTCTCCAAAAGACCAGTCCGTTACTTCGCGTCAGGTTCAATTACCCCTACCTGGGAAAGGCCGACGGACTTACCACCTGGCTGCGCAAAAAGTTTCCCGAAGAACTATATGCCGGAATTGAGCTGGAGGTAAATCAGGCACTGCTTAAAAACAAAGCCGGACAGCGTGCTGCCGGCGAGATGCTGCTTGAAAGCATCCACCAGTGCCTGTCGTAATCGTTTGCATTAAAAATTGTGTTGAAAATCCTTACAAACATGGCCGTATTGAGCTTCAAAGGGGTATAATTGTGTTTTAACCTATGAACATGAGCACATTTAATATACCTTATAACCTGCCTTTTACTCCTGCACGAAAATACCAGAAAAAGGTGGCCTACTTCAGTATGGAGTTTGCTATCGACCAACCTCTAAAGATCTACAGCGGTGGTCTTGGATTTCTCGCAGGCAGTCATATGCGCAGCGCTTACGAACTGAACCAGAACCTGATCGGGATTGGAATACTCTGGAAATATGGTTACTACGACCAGGTCAGGCGGGGAGACAAGTCGATGGACGTCCTGTTTCAGGAGAAGCTTTACAGCTTTCTGGTGGATACCGGAATCACTTTTGACATTCAGATTAATCAGCACCCTGTTAAGGTGAAAGCGTATTACCTTCCGCCGGAGGTGTTTAACTCAGCACCCATTTTTCTGCTTTCCACGGATTTGCCGGAGAATGACTACCTGGCCCAGACCATTTCGCACAGGCTGTATGATTCAAATGACGCCACCCGCATCGCCCAGTATATTTTGCTTGGACAGGGAGGGGCACGCTTGCTGGAACACCTTTCGTGGGTTCCGGACATCTATCATTTAAACGAAGCCCACGCACTCTCTGCGGCCTTCTATCTCTATGAGAAATTTGACAAGAAGGCGGCCGAGGTAAAAAAACGGCTTGTGTTTACCACCCACACCCCTGAGAAAGCCGGAAATGAGGAGCATGAACTTGCTTTACTTCATAAAATGGGCTTCTTCAATGATCTCTCGGAGAATGAAGCAAGAAAATTCTCCCAGACAAATGGGCACACCTTCAGTCATTCACTGGTTGCACTGCGGCTGGCGAAACGCGCGAATGCCGTCTCTAAAAAACATGGGGAGGTTTCCCGGGAAATGTGGAAAAAATATAAAAAGACCTGCCCGATCATACACATAACCAATAGCCAGAATAAGCGTTACTGGGCAGACAAGAAGCTGTACCAGGCGCTGGAAAATGGCGATATGGAGGCACTTCGTCAGCGTAAGAAGGCCATGAAATCCAGGCTGTTTGAAGTCGTCGCCGATCAGGCAGGAAAACTCTTCGACCGGGAAGTCCTCACGATTGTGTGGGCCCGCCGGTTTGCCGCATACAAACGGGCAGACCTGATTATTGAGAATGAGGAACGGTTCAGGAGCATTATCACAAACAAGGACCGGCCGGTACAAATCATCTGGGCGGGTAAACCTTATCCGCAGGACTACGGGGCGACCGGCATCTTTAACAACCTCGTCCACTTCAATAAACAGTTCAGTCACAGTACTATTCTGGTAGGATATGAGTTGCTGCTTTCCCGGTTGTGTAAAATGGGTGCAGACATATGGCTGAACAACCCCAGGGTGCCAAGAGAAGCCAGCGGAACCAGCGGGATGACTGCGGCCATGAACGGGGCGGTCAACTTATCGACGCAGGACGGATGGATGCTTGAATTCGGGGAACATAAGAAGAATTCCTATCTCATTCCCCTGGCGGATGAATCGCTTCCGATACATGAGCAGGACCTGGCCGACCGTGAAAACATGCTGGATCTCCTGGAACACGAGATCATCCCTGCCTATTACGATACGCCGGATACATGGAGTGAACTGGTGACGGCAAGCATGACGGACGTCCTGAAATATTTCGAATCGGCACGAATGGCCGATGAATATTACGAGAAGATGTTCAAGCGCTAAACGCGTAGCTGGTATTATTCCTCTTCGTTTTTAAGGAAAGGAAAGGAAACAAGAAACTGGAAGGTATTATGGCGGAACTGGCTGTCGCCAATCGGTTCGCGTGCGACATCCACAAATCCAGGGGTCCATCTCACTTTAACGTCCAGGCCACCGCCTGAACTTTTCTGATTGATATGCACTCCCAGTTCAACGGGCCAGCTCAGGTCGTACCACTGGGTTTCCTCACGAAGGTGGTTGGTGATCTCTATTTCGGTGAGCCCTCCGGATAAAACAGCTTCAGATACCAGTTTTGCAGAGGTTCGAAAGCTTATCTGTGGCCCCGAGGCAACGAAAAACAGGTCTGACAATTCATACCGGAAGAGTAACGGTATGTCGATGTAATTCATAACCAGTTTTGACTGAAAGGATTCCACATTCTCGAGTTCTTCCGGAATGGGGATAAATTCCTCCAGGCCTTTTTCGCCTCGCATGGACAACGGTTTGAATTCCGGAACAAACGCCCATCGGTCATTGATTTTGATATAATTACCCAAACCGAAGGTTGCCCCAAGGTACGGCTGCCCGCGCAGGTCACCTATATCAGACAAGACAAGTCCGCCTTCAATATTAAAATGGAAATTTTCCGTAGCGGCCTTCTCACCGAATATGAGAACCAGCCACATTGCCTGTCCGAATGAGGAAACAGGCACTGAAATGAAGAGAATAGCTGCGACTATGCATGTTTTTATTGACATCGGCGATTATTTTAGTCGGAATATTAAGCTGCCTCCCAGGTTAAACTGATAGATGGTTGAATAGGTGGAAACACCCGCTCCGGAGCCGCCTGTCCCAAGATAAAACCCACCCCCAACGGCCTGTACCGGAGACATCAGCTGGGCGTGAATTCGAAGGCTTGCCAGGTCTCCTGGCGATACTTCCATACCGGCACGTAGCCCCCAGGCAAATTTAGTCACATTGGACCGGTCCAGGTCCTTTGGAGTAAATACGGCCAGTCCTGCATCAAACGATGCAAATCCCCGGATCAAGTCGGACACCGGCACATACCTGGTACCGCCGATCATTACATACGTTATCCCCAGATCGGCCTCTTCGCGATCTCCAAAGAAAGGGACAACCATCCCCTCCGCATCCATTCTCTGATAAATCAGTTCGAATGCATTTACCGGGCTGATTCCTATCTCAACCCCTGCACCCCATTGAAACCCATCCGAAATCTTGCCATAGCCGTTGCTGAAGTCCACCTTATCCGCAAAGGTGTAACCTCCGAAGGTGAGCAACCTGACCGCTCCCTGTTGTGCCGAGACGGAAAAGGACATAACGGTCAGGAGGAGAATCAGTAAACTGCCAGTCCTGTGAAAACTAGTCAAGGATTCCGGCTTTATCCATTTCATAGACTAATGCCTTGGCAAGGGACCTTGCCGCCGATTCGATATTGGAAGGGTCATAACTCCTTGACTGGGCAGACCAAACCAACTCCTCACTGTCAACATCGTACAAATTGTTTTCAATGAAATAGGTCCGGCTGGTGGTATAATAGCCCGGGTCATAGACCCTGCCGTAGTACGTTCCGTAATAGCCGCCAAAGGAGCCATAATATCCGTAGCGCGGGTAAGGCGCATACGCGGTGGTTCCGGGTACGTACCGGGTATCTTCCTGGGTATCCAGCAGGGCGACTGTGAGCACACCTTTCATATTTTCGTCGCGTACTTTTGTCAACACCTCTTCCTTGGTCGGTTGCGTGTTCATGAAATTGGGCGGGAATACATCTATGCTTGCCTGTGCCTTAACACCTTTGGAACGAAGTTCTTCCACCATACTTCCTTCGACCGCACGACGGGCGACCACATTCGGGGTAAGGACAGTCACCAGGATCGCATCATATCCGGTCACGGTCATTTCGGGGTTTTGCCAGGTACCGGTTATGTTGGTAGAGGTCCCGCAGCTCATTACGGAAAGGGAAAATACAATGACTGCAAAGGCAGAAATCAGTGAATTTAAGTATTTCATCATTATAGAATTGTTTTCATTAATACATCCAGACTATCCCGGCACCTAAGGCAAAATAGGAGAAACTGCCAATATCCCCGGCTTCAAAGGCGTGGTTATACCGCGCAGAGATTCGCAAGCCGGTCCGGTAATTCACCTGGAACTGTACCCCGGCTTCCGGTCTCAAACTAAGATGCCATTCATTCTCCTCAAAGCGAAAAACACCAATGTCAGCATCTGTCATATTGTAAATAGTGCCTATCCCCAATCCAAAAAACGGGGATATACCATCACTTTCCATGAAATAGGTCCCGGTCAAATGAATCGGAAAACTGTTTACATAGTGATACTGGAAGCCTGAAAGGCTCACCGTACCATCATTTATAGTCTGATAACCCTGATCCTCCGTGAAGGTTTGCCAGGATACTCCCAGGCCAATTGAAATATTGTCATTCAGCAGGTAGTTGTAATCGAAGGCCACCCCCCTGCCACTCACGTTATCAGTAAAGTCTTTCATGTCAGCCATTGGAAAACCGACGGTGTAACTGAGTGTTGAATATCCGCCTTGTCCGAAGGCAGCCAGGCTCCCCAGGATCATCAGAAAGGATATTAATGATTTTTTTAAAGACATTTCTTCGGTATTAATTGAATGGAGAATGAGTAAAGGCCTGGTCGATATTCACATCTATCCGGCTAATGATGTTAGCGTCGGAGCCCTGAAGGAGGCCATTGAGTGTACAGGTCCAGACAACGGGTACTTCGTTACCTTCAATAGACCCGGGTTCTGTCATTTGAATCAGGATAGTTCCGGTTGTATATCCGCTGACATAGCCGGGAAAATAGCCGGGATATCCCCAGCCCCAGCCCGGTCCGTAACCCGGGTAATACCACCCCCACCATCCGGGATCGTAATAAAAATAGGTAGTATTCTGAAAGGCAGAAGCCAGTATGATCAGATCAGGATTCTCCAATTCATCCACTTCGGTCCAGCCCTGTGCCGACAAATTCTCCCGGATATCATCCAGAATGGCATCGCTGAATTCTTCATCGATGTACTCAGGCGGGCTACCGCCGAATGACTGGCTGTTCACATCCAGAACCCCTGGCGGGAGGGAATAAGTGTATGTCGTATTGAAATTGAAATCAGGATCGTAGTTGGTGTATACCACATCCAGCTCTTCTACGAATTCCGGTCCGCCGGGATAGCATCCGAACCCCAGCAATAGTAACAGGACCCACAGGAATCCAGTTGTCTTCATTCTTTTCATTTGCTCTTTATTTGAACCCCGGTCAGGGGCCGTTTAACTGGTTATTAATCTGGTTATTAATTTACGTAAATTAGTGTATTCCACCGCAGTATCTCACACTAAATACTGACTGACAACTACCGATACCAAAAAAATAATTTGGAAACCATGGGGGTCTTACCTACGTTTGTATACTCAATTCGAATTTTCCTTTCAGGAAATCTCGATTTATAAAGAAGCGTGGAGAGACAGGCTCATTGAAGCGCTAGCAACCCTTCGTCAAATGCGGACACGGTGCTAATTCCTGATCCCTTGATCGTTTGTCAGGTGACAGACCGGGAGAATATAAATTGAACTACAATGAACAACTTCACAGATTATCCAGAAACCCCTGATACCGCCGTCCGTATGAGGTGTTGTTGTTGCCGTTGATTTGGCAGCATACCTGCTTTGCATGTACCTGCCGGTTTGGAGCCGGGGGTAATTCCTTATATTTTCACTTACCACTTTAAAAAAATTACATCATGTCTGATACACTAAAATTTGAAACGCTGCAGCTGCATGCGGGCCAGGAAGTAGACGAAACCTCCAGATCCCGTGCCGTGCCCCTTTATCAAACCACTTCCTATACCTTTAAGAATGCAGAACACGGAGCCAATCTTTTTGCCCTGAAGGAGTTTGGCAACATCTACACACGAATTATGAATCCTACCACGGATGTTTTCGAAAAACGGATTGCTGCACTGGAAGGGGGTGTGGCAGCACTTGCCGTTGGTTCCGGACAAGCCGCCCAGTTTATTGCGTTAAATAATATCCTGACCGTGGGAGACAATTTTGTCAGCACCCAGTTTTTATACGGGGGTACCTACAACCAGTTCAAGGTAGCCTTCAAGCGCCTTGGGATTGAAGCCCGTTTTGCTGAGAGCGACAAGGCGGAGGATTTTGAAAAGCTGATCGACGAAAAAACCAAAGCCCTGTACCTGGAAACTATCGGTAACCCCGGATTCAATGTACCCGATTTTGAAGCTATTGCTGCTGTGGCCAAAAAACATGATATCCCCCTTATTGTCGACAATACGTTCGGCGCAGGCGGGTATTTGTTCCGGCCTCTTGAGCACGGTGCTGCGGTGGTTACATCCTCAGCTACCAAATGGATTGGCGGTCACGGGACCTCCATCGGTGGCGTGATCATCGACAGCGGAAATTTTAACTGGGCAAACGGAAAATTCCCGCAATTCACCGAGCCTTCGGAAGGGTATCACGGCCTGAATTTCTGGGAGACATTCGGATTTGATAATCCACTGGGCCTGCCCAATATTGCCTTTATCATTCGGGCCCGTGTGGAGGGATTGCGTGACTTCGGTCCGGCACTGAGCCCGTTTAATTCCTTCCTTTTGCTGCAAGGCCTTGAGACCTTGTCGTTGCGTGTGCAGCGTACCTGTGAAAATGCCCTTACCCTGGCCAAATGGCTGGAAGATCATCCACAGGTGGATTCGGTAAATTATCCGGGACTGGAGAGCTCTGACTACCATGCATTGGCTAAAAAATACCTTAAACGCGGTTTCGGGGGAGTGCTTTCCTTTGAGCTGAAAGGAGACAAGGAGGATTCGAGCAAGTTCATCGACAGCCTGAACCTGGTGAGTCACCTGGCCAATGTGGGCGATGCGAAAACCCTGATCATACAGCCTTCCGCCACCACCCATCAGCAACTGACCGAGGAAGAGCAACTCGCTTCCGGGGTATTGCCCAACCTGCTCAGGATTTCGGTTGGGATTGAGCATATCGATGACATTAAATCTGACCTGGAACATGCCTTTGACGCAATTAAGCAGGGGGTCACAGCCTAGAGTGGTCACGGATACACTGGTTGTAAATGAGCCGCAGGAACTGGAAGGTGGTGACACCATTCAGCAACTCCGGATTCAGTATACTACCCACGGACAGATTTCAGTAAACCGTGACAATGTTGTCTGGGTTTGTCATGCACTGACGGCCAATTCAGATCCAAAGGAATGGTGGCCGGGACTGATTGGTGACGACTGCCTGATCAACCCGGGAGAACACTTTATAGTTTGTGCCAATATCCTTGGCTCGTGCTACGGTACGACCGGTCCGGCCGATAATTCCGAAACAGGGCAGAAAATCGGACTTGATTTTCCGGAGATTACCATCCGCGATATGGTGAAGGCTCATGAACTTCTGCGGAAACATCTTGATATCAACAGCATCCGGCTTGGTATAGGAGGCTCAATGGGCGGACAGCAGCTATTGGAATGGGCGATCACCTCACCCGATCTGTTTGAAAACCTCTGCGTAATTGCGACTAATGCACGCCATTCTGCCTGGGGAATCGCTTTTAATACCGCCCAGCGCATGGCCCTGGAATCAGATCCCTCCTTCTTTACAAAGGAAAAGACTGCCGGCAGGAAAGGACTTGAGGCGGCCCGGGCCATAGCCATGCTGTCGTACCGTAACCAGCATACCTACAACTCCACCCAGACTGATGCAGGCGCGGTGACCAAAGATTACCGGGCCGAAAGTTATCAGCGTTACCAGGGACAAAAACTCAGTCAGCGGTTTGATGCCCATTCCTACTATTACCTCAGCAAGGCCATGGACAGCCATCACGTCGGAAGAGGAAGGGGGAGTACTGAGAAGGCCCTGGCATTAATAAAAGCCCGCACCCTCGTGGTGGGCATACAATCAGACCTCCTGTTTCCCATCGAAGATCAGGAATTCATCGCCTCTAATATTACCGGGGCCCGGCTCGAGGTAATCGATTCGGGCTACGGGCATGATGGTTTCCTGATCGAAGTGGAGCAGCTCTCGGCGCTTTTGAGGGATTTTCTGGGATAGGCACCCGGGAGTTGATAATATCGTCATCCCGGTTAAGCTCCGTGGTGTACAGTGTTAATAACATCGTCATCCCGGTTAAACTCCGT
>CAZLZD010000065.1:0-20114 GCA_964563925.1 uncultured Roseivirgaceae bacterium
TTTGCTGATCTATTATGCCAACATTCCGGAAGAGACGGTGTACTTCATCGAGCGGCTTTCAAGCAGCCAGTATGTATGGGTTTTTTACCTTAATCTTATACTGAACTTCTTCCTGCCGTTTTTGTTGTTAATGACAAGAGACGCCAAGCGCCACATGGCATTCCTGAAACTGGTTTGTCCGATCGTGCTGATAGGTCACTGGTTTGATTTCTATCTGATGATTACACCAGGAGTGATGAAAGAAGAAGGGACATTCGGGTTTGTGGAAATAGGGATGCTGATGATTTTTGCGGCTGCGTTTCTTTACGTTACCCTCACCAACCTCGCTAAGGCACCATTGTTTGCCAAGAATCACCCAATGCTTCAGGAAAGCCTGAACCACCATATATAAAATTGAAGATTGAATTAAGATTAATATAGATTGACATGTTTGAATCTGTGATAGTAATCGGAATAATCCTTCTCCTGGTGATCCTGATCACGCTTTTCAGGATTGGAAGGCTGGTAGGAATAGTTCGGGGCAAGGACATGGGAGCTGTCGGGACCAGTAACAAGGTGAATGGCGCGCTCATGATGGTATTCCTGATCGGTAGCTTTGGATTATTCTTCTGGTACTCAATCGTTTATTACGAAGATTATACATTGCCACTGGCTTCAGAGCATGGCGCCGAAACGGATTACATGTTCTGGCTGACGATGTGGGTGACCGGAATAATTTTCCTCCTCACCAACTTGCTGCTGTTTTATTTCAGCTGGAAATACCAGAAGAAGGACGGTACCAAAGCGATGTTCTATCCTGATAACACCAGGCTCGAAGTTCTCTGGACGATTGTTCCGGCGATCGTACTGGCAGGATTGGTATTTACCGGGCTGCGTACCTGGAATGAGATCACCCAGGAGGCCTCGGAAGATGCAGAGGTGGTGGAGATAATGGGTTACCAGTTTGGCTGGGGCCTTCGCTATCCCGGTGTCAAGGACAATGAGCTGGGCGATTATAATTACCAGCTCACGGATGCGAGTAACCAGTGGGGGATGGATTTGACCGATGAGAATTCCTACGATGATTTCACCCCTACGGAAATGCATATACCCAAAGGCAAAGAGATCCTGTTCAAGATCCGTGCCCGGGATGTCCTGCATAGTGTGTTTGCACCTCATTTTCGGTTGAAGATGGATGCGGTGCCCGGTATGCCCACGCATTTTAAATTTGTAGCTACCAAGACCACTGCGGAAATGCGTGAGGAACTTGGGGACCCTGACTTCGAATACTTCATTACCTGTACCGAGATTTGCGGGCGGGGTCATTTTTCCATGAAAATTCGCGTGGTGGTTGACGAACCCGCGGATTATGACCAATGGAAGACTGAGCAGCAAACATGGTTGCAATTATATCCGGAATACCTGGAGCGCGTTCCTGAAGAAAAAAGGGAACTGGCTATCATCAAAGCCGGAATCGAACAAGATCAATTACAAGAACTGGAAGCTTCTTTATAAGATAAAACTTACTTATGGCGACTGCTGATATACACATTAAAGAGAGCACACCTCACGGTGATCATCACGAGGATCACGATCACCACGGCAATTTCTGGACACACTACGTCTTTAGTACCGACCATAAAATGATCGCGAAGCAGTTTCTGCTGACCGGTATTTTCTGGGCGATTCTGGGCGGTGTCATGTCGGTTATATTCCGGCTCCAACTTGGATTTCCCGATGCCAACCTGGAATGGATCCGTCCGTTACTGGGAGACTGGCTGACCGAACAGGGAAAGATCGATCCTGAATTCTATCTCGCGCTCGTGACCATGCATGGTACCATTATGGTATTCTTTGTACTCACTGCCGGCTTGAGCGGGACGTTCAGTAACTTCCTGATTCCGTTGCAGATCGGGGCACGGGATATGGCCTCCGGGTTTATGAACATGCTGTCGTACTGGTTTTTCTTTATTTCCAGTGTGATCATGTTTACCTCCTTATTCATAGAAACCGGTCCGGCTTCCGGAGGATGGGTAATTTATCCTCCCCTGAGTGCGTTACCTCAGGCGGTTAACGGTTCGGGCCTGGGCATGACCCTCTGGCTGGTATCCATGGCTTTGTTCATCGTATCCACATTGCTGGGAGGTATTAACTACATCACCACGGTGATCAACCTGCGGACGACGGGTATGTCATTCTCCAAGCTCCCGTTAACGATCTGGGCGTTTTTCCTGACTGCGATCATCGGACTGCTGTCATTCCCGGTCCTGTTTGCTGCAGCCCTGCTGCTGATTTTTGACCGGTCATTCGGAACAAGTTTCTACCTTTCGGATATATACATTGGCGGGGAGGCCCTGCCTAACCAGGGAGGAAGCCCTATCCTGTTTCAGCACCTTTTCTGGTTCCTGGGACACCCGGAAGTATATATTGTACTGCTTCCTGCACTGGGGATTACTTCGGAAGTCATTGCCACAAATGCACGTAAACCAATTTTCGGATACAAGGCGATGGTAGGATCCATGTTATTCATTGCGATTCTCTCCTTCGTTGTGTGGGCACACCATATGTTTGTGACCGGCATGAACCCGTTCCTCGGATCGGTCTTTATGCTCCTCACCCTGATTATTGCGGTGCCGTCGGCGGTGAAAGTCTTTAACTACCTGACGACATTGTGGAAAGGCAATATCCGGTTCACCCCGGCGATGCTGTTTTCGATCGGACTGGTTTCGTTCTTTATCTCCGGAGGTCTTACGGGTATTTTTCTCGGAAACTCTGCGGTGGATATTCAGCTGCACGATACTTACTTCGTAGTAGCCCACTTCCACCTGGTAATGGGAAGTGCCTCCTTCTTCGGATTGATGGCCGGTGTTTATCACTGGTTCCCTAAATTCTACGGGAAGATGATGGACGAGAAACTGGGGTATGTACATTTCTGGCTGACGTTTGTCGGAGTGTATATGGTATTCTTCCCGATGCACTATATAGGTATTGCCGGATATCCCCGACGATATTATTCATTCACAAACTTTGATACGCTCAATTCATTTGCGGATCTCAACGCCTTTGTGAGTGTTGCCGCGATTATTACGCTGGCTGCACAGTTCATTTTCCTTTTCAATTTCTTCTACAGCATTTTCCGCGGGCGCAGGGCTCCTGCCAACCCATGGAAATCAAATACGCTGGAATGGACTACACCTATCAATCCCGGACACGGAAACTGGCCCGGAGAGATACCCACGGTTTACCGCTGGCCCTATGATTACAGCAAGCCCGGCGCGAAGGAGGATTTCATTCCCCAGACCGTACCATTCTCCGAAACCCCCGAGTCCAATCTTCCGCATGAGAATGAATTGATCCGTCTTGAGAAAGAGGATGACGATGTGATCAGGGTGGATGACAAAGAATCATGATGCGGGGGCCGGTCTCTATGGCCGGTTCAGCCTCATCACGCTTATTGCAGTATACCTGCTGATCCTCGTTGGCGGCATTGTCCGCACGACGGGATCAGGGATGGGATGTCCCGACTGGCCAAAATGTTTTGACCAATGGGTGCCGCCTTCTTCCGAAGCGGAGCTACCGGCGGATTACCGGGAGGTATACTCAGAATACCGGATGAAAAAGAACATCCGGTTCGCCAACTACCTTTCATTCTTCGGAATGAATGAGACGGCGGAGAAATTATTGACAGATGAATCCGTTAAGGAGGAGCGTTCCTTTAACGCCTACAATACCTGGATTGAATATGTGAACCGGCTGATCGGGGCACTGATTGGTTTGTTCATATTGCTGACCTTCGTCTTTTCACTCCGGTACCGGCGTAAAGACCGTTCCATCTTTTACGCCTCGCTGGCAACGCTGGTGCTGGTCATTTTCCAGGGATGGATAGGATCGATCGTTGTTTCGACGAACCTGGTTCCGTGGATGGTGACCGTACATATGCTGCTGGCGATCCTGATTGTTTTCTTTCTGGTATTCCTGGTATTCAGAAGCCGGGGAGCGGGAAGAAACAGGTCTCCACTGACTGACAGGAATCTGATATTGGCTATGGTTATACTGGCTATTATTACGATGACGGTACAGATCGTGCTGGGGACACAGGTACGGGAAGGAATAGATATGGCAAACCGGATGCTCGGTGATGCGGGCAGGGAACAATGGATTGGTATGCTGGGAAGTGAGTTTGTGGTACACCGTTCATTTTCCTGGGTGATCCTTCTGGTCAACCTGGGACTCGGTTATTTGTTCTGGAGGCAGGGAAATCGGAATAAAGTGATGAGCTGGATTTTAGCCCTCATTTTATTGTCCGTAGTGACGGGTGTACTGATGGCCTATATGGGTATGCCGGCATTTGCACAGCCTATCCATTTATTACTGGGTACCGTCATTATCGGACTTCATTTTTATTTATTTTTGCAGATTAAAAATACAAGGGCCGTGGAAACGGTCAGGATATGATCACAAGCGAAGCATATAGTACCAGAGAACTTATCCGGACCCGTGCCGGTGCGTACATAGAACTGATGAAGGTTCGCCTTTCCTTTTTGGTGGCGTTTTCCTGCGGATTCGGATATGTACTGGCTTCCCAGGGTGCGCTGAACTGGCTTAACCTCGCGGTCATTTGCCTGGGGGGATTTCTGATCTCCGGTGCCTCTATCACCATCAACCAGATTATTGAGAAGGATCTGGACAAACTAATGAAGCGGACCCAGACCCGGCCATTGCCAACCGGAAGGGTAAGTGTCAATGAGGCGATGATCTTTGCGGCCATTACGGCGGGCACAGGTATTTTCATTCTTGGCCTTTATTCCAATTTGCTCACCACGCTGCTGGCGATTGTCTCGATGCTGTTGTACAGCTTTGTATACACGCCCCTGAAACGCGTAGGACCGATTGCAGTCTTCGTGGGGGCCATACCCGGGGCCTTGCCTCCTTTGCTGGGCTGGACAGCCGCCACAGGCATGATCAGCCATGAAGCGCTGATTATTTTCGGCATCCAGTTTATCTGGCAATTCCCGCATTTCTGGGCAATCGCCTGGGTGGCGGACAAAGATTACAAGAAAGCCGGGTTTAAATTGCTTCCCTCCGGAGGTAAGAAAGATTTAAATACTGCTGTACAGATTATGATCTACACCCTTTTCCTTATTCCGTTGGGGCTTTTGCCTGCGAAGTTTGGAATGACCGGAATCGACTCGGCTATTGTGGTGACAATCTGCGGCGTGTTATTCCTTAGCCAGACATTCTCCCTGATGATCCGTGGTACCAGGTCTTCTGCATTACGGATCATGTTCGGTTCGTTTTTGTATCTGCCCATCGTGCAGATCGCTTATTTGTTGGATAAAGTGTAATGAAAGGAGAAGATGATATGATGTCTGAAATGAAAATTGTCGAACAACCGCAGCAGCCGCTCGCGATGAACGCAAAGAAGTTTGCGCTCTGGTTGTTCATGATCAGCGTGGTAATGATTTTCGCCGCCTTTACCAGTGCCTATATTGTCAGGCAGGCGGAAGGTAACTGGCGGTTCTTCGAATTGCCGGTTGAGATGTATTATACGACCGGGATTATTCTGTTGAGTAGTATCACCATGCACTGGGCGTACCTGGCTGCAAAAAAGGATGAGCTTGGACAGGTTAAACTTGCGGTGTCAATCACCACGATCCTCGGCGTGGCATTTCTGATCGGTCAGCTGGTCGTTTGGAACATCCTTGTCGAACAGCGGGTCAATTTCACCGGGGGTAATCCATCTGAATCATTTTTGTACGTGCTTTCAGGAATGCACGGACTGCACCTGGTCAGTGGTATTATATTTCTGATTATTGTATTAATTTCAACCTTTAAATTTAAAGTACATTCAAAAAACCTGAACCAGATCCAGATGTGTACCACATACTGGCATTTTCTGGATGTACTTTGGGTATATTTATTTTTGTTTTTATTATTCTATCGCTAGTTTATTAACCAAACGTTATGTCAACGACGACTGCACAATCGATCGAAAAACCAGGAAGAGGACTTTGGGACGGGGGTCAATCTCCGCTGAAGGCGAGTTACGGAAAACTGATGATGTGGTTTTTCCTGCTCTCGGATGCCTTTACCTTTTCTGCCTTACTGATCACCTACGGGATGATTCGTACCGCCCATCCGGCGTATGAAGGATCTGCCGATGCCTTTGTATTCTCCCAGGAATACTGGCCTATCCCGGAAAAAGTATTTGAAGCAGTTCCATTCCTGCATGGAATGTCACTGCCTCTGGTCTTTGTGGGTATCATGACGTTCATCCTGATTATGAGCAGCGTGACCATGGTACTGGCGGTGGAAGCCGGGCACCGGATGGACCGCAAGGATGTGGAGAAATGGATGCTATGGACAATTATTGGCGGACTTGTCTTCCTGGGTTGCCAGGCATGGGAGTGGAGCCACTTTATCGCAGGAACCCTGGAAGGAGAAATGGTGGCGGAAGGAACGACCTTTTTCGGGGCCAACCTGATGCAGAATCAATACGGTCCGCCGGACTTTGCGGCATTCTTTTTCTTTATCACCGGATTTCACGGTACGCACGTATTCAGCGGGGTGGTACTGAATTTCATCATCTACTACAACACCGTAACTGGTGTGTATGACCGTCGGGGCCATTATGAAATGGTGGAAAAAGTCGGACTCTACTGGCACTTTGTAGACCTGGTGTGGGTTTTTGTTTTCACCTTCTTTTATCTTGTTTAGACCAACACAACTGTAAGACATTATGCATTCTGAAGAAACAACACACGTAACTGTTCAGCCCGTCGACAAGGCGAAGGTCCGGAAGATCTGGAAAACCGCCGGAATTCTGGCCATCATTACGGCACTGGAATTCCTTATTGCCTTTACCGTTCCCTTGTCATGGTCGGAAGTACGGGTTTCCATCTTTGTGGTTATGACCATTGTGAAGGCGGCGTATATTGTGGGAGAATTCATGCACCTTAAATATGAAGTAAAGGTACTCATCTGGTCTATTCTCATCCCGATGATCTTTGTGGTATGGATGCTGGTCGCCTTTATTTATGAAGGGGATGCCATCTACCAGGTCAGATTTTAACCTGACGTAAAAATACAAACGGGGCTGTAGTGAACTGCAGCCCTTTTTTTATGATGAAACGATCTTCCAAAATTATCGCCCTCGTAATGATCCTGGCACTGCCTGTGCTGATTTTCCTGTTCCTGAAATTTTTCGGGCGAAATGAATTTTCGATCCCTGTCTACTATGAAAATGGAATCCCGGCTGATACCCTTGGCTGTAATACGGAAGATGAGGCCCCTTACCGGGTATCCATTGCCCAGCCGGTTCAAGGGAACGTACTGATTATCCTGGACGGCGGCCAGAGCCTTATACCAAATACAGAAAGGAATAACCTGATCAGGCGGGTCAGACAGAATGGTCCGGAAGGGCTTGACATCGTTGTTTTCTTTAATAAGGATGCCGGTGCACCGCTGCCACTGGAAGGTGTATTTTATGTGCCTAAACCTGAAGAATCCTGGGGAACATTACGGTGTTCGTTTGTTACTTCCCAGGAACGACAACTCATTTTGCTGGATGACCAGCGAAGGATCCGGGGATATTACGGCCTGGACCTGGAGGAAGTCGACCGGTTACTGATTGAACTGGATATACTGGATTTGTCATGAGTGAATCGCTACTAACCGTAAAAGAAAGAAAATTCAAAAAACTGATCATTGCCTTGTCAGTGGTGATCCCTCTGGCGGTAGCCTTGTTATTTGGGGTCAGAATTGACGGGATTGACCTTTCTTTCCTTCCCCCTGTCTATGCCGGGATCAACGGGCTTACGGCAATTTTACTGGTCGCGGCCCTGATTGCCATACGTAAAAGGAATATCAATCTGCATCAAAACCTGATGAAAACGTGCCTGGGGTTGTCAGCTGCATTCCTTGTGATGTATGTCTTGTATCATATGACCAGCGATTCCACCTCTTATGGAGGCACAGGCCCGGTCAGGTACGTGTATTACTTCATCCTGATCACCCATATCGTGCTGTCCGTGGCCGTGGTACCGCTGGTACTGTTTACATACATGCGCGCCTACCTGGAGCAATTCGATAAGCATAAAAAGCTGGCAAGGATCACTTTTCCCGTATGGTTATATGTGGCGGTAACGGGGGTGATCGTTTATTTAATGATCAGTCCGTATTACGTTTCCTGAACGAAACGATTATCTTTGCCGTGATGTTACTACATCGATGAATATGCGCAGGATTATCATACTGACCTTGGCCCTACTTGTTCTCCAGGTTCCTCAACTCCTGGCCCAATGTGCGATGTGCAGGGCCACAGTGGAAAACAATGTGAGTAACGGGGAGATTGGTATCGGGGCCGGACTTAATTTTGGCATCTTATACCTTTTTGTGACCCCTTATGTTGCGATTATGGTGGTCGGTTATCTCTGGTATAAAAACAGCAAGGCTAATGCCCAAAAAAAGTCGCTCCGCCGCTATAGCAGCCGGTAAATGTCCGCGCTGCCGCCAGGGCAGCATGTTTACCCACCCCATGTGGGACCTGACACGATTTACCAGGATGAACAAGGAATGTCCGGTATGCGGACTACAATTTGAGCGTGAGCCCGGATTCTTTTTCGGGGCGATGTATATCAGCTATGCGTTTTCGGTCGCTGTGTTCGTCACCGTCGGTGTCGCCCTGTCGGTTCTGGGTGATTATCCCCTTCACTATTACCTGATTGGCGTTACCCTGGCCATTATTCTGCTTTTCCCCGTAATGTTCCGTTATTCGCGCATTCTCTTTCTCCACTTTTTTGGTGGCGTGGAATTTGAGGAACGATACAGCAATTGAGGTAAATACCTTATATTTATTCTTTATCCGGTTGAGAAGTCGTGGAGAAAAGATCTGTCCGTGTACGAATTTTTTTGCTGACTGGAGCAGTGCTGTTCCTGGTGGCCGGGGTGACGAGTTATTTTCTCGCCCATAATCCCATTTCAGAATATCCGGCGCAGATGGGACAAAGGCTCTCAGAAGTAGTCAGGGAGATGGAGGGCACAGTGACCCCGCTTCTCGATGATCTGTCCATGGATGATATTCCCTATAGCCGGCTTCCGATGTCCGATGACCTGTTTTCCTATTATATTTATGAAGACGGTGAGCCTGTTTTCTGGTCTGATTATCGATTTGTGCCTGCCTATGAACAGGTTGAGGGCAACTATGACCTGGATTACAGGGAAACCTTGCGGCATGACCTTATTGTGAGACGATGGCAGGTGCCAGGTACGAACCGCGAAGTTGTTGGTGTCATCATTCTTTATTCCCGGTATAAAATAGATAATAACTACCTCCATCCAGGATGGAATGATAAGCTGTTCCGCCGGGAATTGCTTCAGTCTGAGGCAGGGGAGGAATCCTACCCTGTCTGTGTGCAGGGAGAATGCCTTTTTGAGGTTTCGGTGGCCGACCAGCCAACCTTTGAGATACGTTCGTATGGACTCATGGCTGTGATCATGATATTCCTGGCCCTGTCATTGCTGATGATAGCACTTGTCAACCTGTGTTACCGGCTCCGCCCGGTCTCAGGGTTGTGGCTGCTGCTGGGTAGCATACTGACGGTGCGCAGCCTGATGTTGTTCGTCGGGTTTCCCTCACGAATTACCGATCTGGTATTATTCGCGCCCAGGAATTTCGCATCCTCGGTGATCAATCCTTCCCTGGGGGATCTTTTTCTGAACCTGCTTCTTGCCATGATCCTGGTGCTGTATATCTTCCAGCGCTATGAGGAGCTTGGCATCCGGCAACGACTGGAAAAAATGAGAGCGGCGTGGCTGGCCGGACTCATCATTTCGGGATTCATGGCTATGGCACTGCATTTTCAGTACCTGTTCCTGCAGACGATTTACAATAATTCCCAGATAAGTTATGATATCAACCAGTCGCTTAGTTTTGATATTCTCAGGCTTACCGGTATAGCCATTTTCCTGGTCAATGCCGTTACCTTTTTCCTGGGTTTTCATGTATTATATAAAATGCTGAATACCCTTTTCTCGGGTATTCGCGTCTATCTCGTATTTGCCGGAGGCCTCCTACTGTTTGCACTTATCAACCTGCTGGTCGGGCAGTCTTTCCTGATTTCGATTGGGGTAGCGGTGGGATATTTCCTGTTTATACATCTGACCGTGCTTCCTGCGAATACCTCCCGCATCAGTTACGGGACATTTATGTATGTTTTTACAGCCCTGGTGGCCACCTCGGTTCTTGGCTCGCTGACAACCCATCATTTCGAGCATATCGAGGAACGGGAGAAGAAGGCCCGGTTTGCCAGTCAGTTTCTGATCGAGAATGACCTTCTGGCTGAATACCTCCTTGCAGAAGCACGGGAGAATATCCAGAGCGACATATTTATTCAAAGCCGGATGTCAAGTCCGTTTATGACCAAAGACATTATCAGGCAGAAGATACGACAGGTATATCTGAGTAATTATTTTGATAAATACGATGTGCAGATTTACCTGTACAATGCAAACGGTGCTCCATTTGGTTCGGACGTACCGCAGATAACGCCTGAATCAATGGTCGGCTGGTCTGATACAGAACTGGCTACGAGTTATGAAGATATATATTTCATCAACAGGCTCCAGGGTGATATCTCGAAGCGCTATCTGACCCAGGTGGGAATTTACCGGAGGAATATCCTGACCGGGTATGTGATTATCGACATGCAACTGAAGAAATTCATACCTGATAATGTATACCCCGAACTCCTGGTCGACAACCGGTTTCTCTCGCCTTACGAGCATACCGCGTATAGCTATGCAGTCCTTGACGACCGGCGTATCACCTATTCTTCCGGTGAGTTTAATTACTATAATGACTTTTCTCCTTCCCTGCTTGAATCTGAAGACCTGTATGAGGAGGGGATCACCTTCTCCGGGTATGACCACCTGGCACTGCAGGACCGCAGGGGCCGGACGGTCATCATCAGCAGCCGGGAACATCCGGAAATACACCAGGTATCAAACTTCTCGTTCCTGTTCCTGGTACAGGTGCTTATCCTGCTTTTGCTCATGGTAATTTATGCAGCGTCCATCTGGTCCCGCAAGGTGGAATTGAATTATTCTGCCCGGATTCAGCTTTACCTTAACGGTGCTTTCTTTTTGCCGCTGATTGCGGTATCCGTCACGACCCTGAGTGTAATCAATTCCTCTTTTCGAAAGGAACTTACCACCGAATACTACAATACGGCGGAAAACATTAGTGAGAATATCAGTGATGCCCTGAATGATTATGTGCGCAACCTTACGGTAGACCAGGAGGAATTGCCGAACCGCCTGGCAGAGGTAGCCAATTATGCAGATGTCGATGTCAACCTGTTCAATACCCGCGGCAGGTGGCTTGCCTCCACCCAGCCCCTGATCTATGAAAATGGCCTGCTGTCAAGGTACATTAACCCCCGGGCGCTGCTTGAAATAACGATTCGGAATGAGAATTTCCTGGTGGTCAGCGAATCGGTCGGCGAGCTTGATTTTAATACGGTCTTTTTTGGGATCAAATCCTTTGATACAGGATCCCTGATCGGAATAATTTCCATTCCGTTTTTCCAGTCGGCCTATGAGCTGGAGCAAAATCAGATTGATGTCCTCACCAATGTGATCAATATTTTCACGGTGATCTTCATCATTTTCCTGCTGATATCCAGTGTGGTTTCCCAATGGCTTACCTTTCCGCTGAAATTCATCACACAAAAACTGAAGAAAACGACACTTACCGGTTTCAATGAACCGCTGACCTGGAACTCCGACGATGAGATCGGGCTGATGGTACGGGAATATAACCGGATGCTGATCAACCTGGAAGAAAGTAAGAAAGCCCTGGCTCGAAATCAGAAGGAGTCGGCGTGGCGTGAAATTGCCCAGCAGGTGGCTCATGAGATTAAGAACCCGCTGACCCCGATGAAGCTTACCCTGCAGCATCTCAGCAGAAAGATAAAGGGCGCCGGGGGAGAAGGGGAGGAATACCAGAAACCCATCAATTCGTTACTGAACCAGGTGGATATATTAAGCGATATCGCAAGCTCCTTCAGCTCGTTTGCCAAACTGCCTATTCCTGAACATGAACGCTACGAGCTGACCCGGGTTATCCGGGAAACCATCGTCCTGTTCCGCGCAGATCAGCGTGCCGATATCAGGACGGAAATTCCGGAGCGTCATCTTTTTACCATGGGCGATGAGCAGCTCATGGGGCGTATTCTTTCCAATATACTCCTGAATGCCCTGCAATCCAGTAACGGGGCGGTGCGTATCGATGTCGTCCTCCAGGAAATTGGAGAAGCCCGGCTGGTACTGGAGGTGAGAGACAATGGTACCGGGATCGACGAATCGATCCATGGTAAAATATTCATGCCTAATTTTACGACCAAGGACACAGGTTCGGGGATCGGACTGGCGGTAGCCAAACACGGTATTGAGCACGCCGGCGGCAAGATCTGGTTTGAGACAGAGCCTGGCCTGGGCACCTCATTCTTTATCGAATTGCCCAAAGTACCCTAGCATGCGATGTGTAGTACTGACCATACTTTTTTCGCTTCTTACCCTGCCGCTCCTTGCCCAACAGTCTAACGAGCGCTGCCGCTGGGTCAGTCGATTTAATGAGCCGGTATTTCTCGATTCACTTTCCGTGATCCCCGGGAGCCTTACCACCGCCGCGGAGGAGGTGGAATTTATTCACATGGAGAATGCAGGAAAGTATATCATACGTTATGACGGGAACCTGGATTCTGTACGCGTATGCTATCGTGTTTTTCCGGTCAATTTCAACCAGCGGTACAGCCACAGGACAATGGCCGTGTATGATTCGGCCGCCCTGTTTACTGCGAGCAGCCAAAAACCCGCCCTTATGGTGCAGGAAGAACTGTTTCCCACCGAGGGAATACGTAAAAGCGGTACGATTTCACGTGGCATATCCTTTGGGAATAACCAGGATGTATTTGTCAACTCCACGTTAAACCTCACCCTGGACGGCAAGCTTACGGATAACCTGAACATCCGTGCCTCCATCACCGACCAGAACATACCCTTTCAGCCCGAAGGAAATACGCAGCAATTACAGGATTTTGACAATGTCTTTATAGAGGTCTATAATGAGAAAGTATCCCTTACCGCCGGCGACGTTGTACTGCAGAATGAACCCGGACATTTTTTACGGTATTATAAGAATGTACAGGGTGGACGCGCCCGTGTTTCCTATGGGCTTGGAGGGTCAGAAGCTACTTCTTCTCTTGGGATTTCTGTCGCCAAGGGAAAATTTGAAACGACCTTTATCCCGCCCCGAGAAGGGGTGCTGGGACCCTATCGCATTCCCGGTCCGGAAGGGCAGGATTTTGTGATCATCCTGGCGAATTCGGAGCGTGTGTACCTTGACGGAGAATTACTTCAGCGCGGATTTAATCTCGATTATGTGATCGATTATAATACCGCACAGATCACCTTCACCAACCGGATCCTGATCACTGAGTTTTCCCGGATCCGGATTGACTATGAGTACAGTGACCAGAATTACAGCCGGGCGATCGTGACCGCAGACCATGAACAGACCATGGGCCGGTTCACCATACGTGCCCAGGCGTACAGCGAGGCCGACAACCGGAATCAGCCGCTGCTGACGGAGCTTGATGATGCTGATAAGCAACTATTGAGTGAAGTGGGGGATAACCTGGGCCTGGCCGTAACTTCCGGTGCCGACAGTGTGGCATTCTCCAATGAAGAAGTCCTTTATGCACGCCGGGATACAGTAAATATATCGGGTGAGAGCACCACAGTGTTTGTTTACAGCACTGATCGGGAAGAAGCCTACTACCGGGTCCGGTTTTCCAGGACCGGACCCAACGGCGGTGATTATGTACTTGACAGAGCAGTCGCCAACGGACGGATTTACAAATGGGTTTCTCCGGTGGATGGAGTCCCGCAGGGAAACTTCACACCCCTGATCAATATCCCGGCGCCCAATAAGCGACAAATGGCCACCCTGGCTGGTGAATACAACGTGGGAGAATTTGAGACACTCTTTACCGAAACGGCTTTCAGCCGGTACGATAAGAATCTTTACAGTGATAAGGATTCCGGGGATGACGACGGGATGGCTGTACATGCAGGTATTCGATCTGCCGGGCGAGCCCTTGGCAACGGGTATTCACTGGAAGCTTTTACAGATGTGGAATGGGACCACCGGAATTTTGCCCGAATCGACAGGTTCCGGCCGATTGAATTTAACAGGGACTGGAATTTTGCGCCGGTTAATGATACGACCGTTGCGGCCGAGCGAATATGGAACGCCGGAATCGGTGCAGTCAGGGACAAGGAACACCTCATGCGGTATCGGGTAACTTACCGTAACCGGGAGGGGTATGTGAATGGATTCCAGCAGGAAGCCCGGCTCAGGCAATCCTGGAAAAAGATGTTTGTTGCCGGTGATTTTTTCCATATGTCCAATGATCCGGAAGGCATGTCAGCCCGGTGGACCCGCCTTAATGCTGATCTTTCCTACCGGCACCGGTACCTGGTACCGGGATACCAGTTCAGGTTTGACCATAATATGATCGACCTGGGGGAGAGGGACAGCTCTTACATGTATTTTGATGAACATACGGCCTACATGCAAAGCGGCTCGGATAGTCCGCTCACCTTTGACCTGAGGTACAGCTACCGGGAAGATAAGCGGCCGGATGAAGGGCGTGTGGATGATTATTCTGCCTCACACACAACCCGGGCCGCCATTCAGAAGGACTGGGACAGGCAGCACCTCCAGGTTACCGGCACCTACCGTGAACTCATCCTGACCGATAAAGATGTGCGTGAGGAAACTATATCAGGACGCCTGGACTGGCGGGGCAGTTTCCTGGACAATGCGCTACGGGGAGATATTACCTATTCGGTTTCCAACAGCCAGGAGCTTCGCCGTGAATATGTCTTTATCAGTGTGCCTCCCGGTCAGGGAACCCATACCTGGCGTGACCTGAATGGTGACAATGTACAGGACCTGAATGAATTTTTTATAGCCAGGAATCCGGACGAGCGGAACTTCGCGAAAATATTTGTACCAACCGATGAATTTATTACTGCTTTCCAGAACCTCCTTGTAGCCCAGGTGCAGCTCACAGCACCGCGTTCCTGGAGAAACCAGCAGGGACTTAAGTCGTTGCTTTCCAGGTTTTCCAACAATACCTCCTGGACGGCAGATACGAAAACAACCAGCGATGACCTGGGTGACAAGCTATTGTCCTTCGCCCGTGATATCGACCAGTCCCTGATACTGGCCGAACGGTCGGTCCTGCGATCCACCTTTTTCTTTAACCGGAGCCATGCCGTGTACGGTGCGGAATTCGCGCTGTTTGATGCCAGTAACAAGCAGCTCCTCACCAACGGTTTTGAGGCCCAGGAAAACAGGGAATATCAGCTGACCGTGAGGTACAATCCTTCCCGCCTTCTTAATTTCAAGGTGGGTTCGACGCGCGGAATAAAGCAGGCGGCTTCTGACTTCCTGGAGAACCGTAATTACCTGATCAAAGGGTATTCACTGGCCCCCGAAGTGGCATGGCAACCTGGAAACGCCACGCGGTTTACCTTGCGTTACGATCATGAATACCAGGAAAATTCCGGAGATGAATCGGATGCAGCGTGGTCACGGTCACACGCCTACCTGATGGAATTCAGGTATTCCAGGGCAGTGCAGAGTACACTCAATGCACGGGTCAGCCTGATCGACATCGCATTTGAAGGGGAAGCCAATACGCCGGTTGGGTATGAGTTGCTGAATGCACTGAACCCCGGCAGGAATATCACCTGGTCACTTAACTGGCAACAGCGAATTGCAAAGGGGCTGCAATTAACAATTATATATGACGGACGTACATCGGAAAACACGAATATGATCCATACCGGGAGGGTACAGGTGAGCGCCTTATTCTGATCAGCGCGCTTTCAGCTTCTGCATGACCTTATTGGCAAAAACGAAGTCATCAAATTCTTTAATGCCGGAATGCATTATCTCATTTTTGTTCCCTTCCCAAACCTTGTGGCCCTCAAACAGGAAAATAATATTCTCCCCGATCCCTAAGACCGAATTCATATCATGGGTGACGACTACCGTGGTGATATCATATTCGACGGTGATTTCCATAATCAGGTCGTCGATCAGGATAGAGGTCTGCGGATCAAGCCCGGAGTTGGGTTCGTCGCAAAAGAGGTATTTGCTGTTGTTCACGATGGCGCGGGCAATTCCCACACGCTTTTTCATTCCCCCTGAAATTTCAGACGGCATTTTATGATTCTGACCGGCCAGCCCGACCCGTTCGAGGCAGAAGTTTACCCGGTCTATTTTTTCGGATTGCGGCATTTTAGTAAGCACATTCAGCGGGAACATCACATTCTCCTCCACATTCTTGGAGTCAAACAAGGCACCGCCCTGAAAGAGCATGCCTATCTGACGGCGTATTTCGGTTTTCTGGTCCCGGTTGGCATGGGTAAACTCCAGCCCGTCGTATTCGACCGTCCCGGTATCAGGAGGGATGAGTCCGACGATACATTTCAGCAACACACTTTTCCCCGTTCCGCTGGATCCTATAATCAGGTTCGGCTTTCCCTTGCTGAAGGTAGCACTGATACCTTTGAGCACTTCTTTATCCCCGAATGATTTTGATATATTTTCAATTTCAATCATAGCAGCAATTGGGCGAGTAAATAATCTGCAGTGAGTACGGCGATCACACTTTGGGTTACGGCGGCCGTACTCGCCTGACCGACCTCCAGGGCACCTCCCCGGGTGTAGAACCCTTTGAAGCAGGATATGGAAGCCACCAGGAAGGCAAAAACAAAAGACTTGATCAGGGCAAAGGTAACGGTGAACTCATTGAACTCAAACCGTATTCCGTAGATGTATTCATACGGGGTAATCACCCCGGTCAGTACCCCGGCCAGGTAGCCCCCGAAGAGCGACAGGAGTGCGGAAAGGATGACCAGCAGGGGGTACATAAGCAGTGCGGCAATGATTTTGGGCAGCACAAGGTAGGAGGCGGCATTGATACCCATGACCTCCAGCGCATCAATTTGTTCGGATATGCGCATTGTGCCCAGTCCGCTCGAAAGGCTCGACCCCACCTTCCCCGCAAAGATTACGGCGATGATGGTAGGGGAGAGTTCAAGCAGGGTCATGTCACGTACCACCAGGGAGATGACGTAATCCGGGATGAGCGGACTTACCAGGTTATAGGCTGTTTGTATGGTGGTTACCGCACCGATGAAGAAGGAGACCAGGGAGACCAGGAAAATGGAATTAATGCCAATTTTGACACATTCTTCCATGGTGAGGTTGAAGTAGGTCTTAAAGGTTTCGCGGTTGACTACGAGGGTTCCTAAAAATATAAAATACTTTCCGAGAGTTTCCATTTAAACCGTTAACTTAAACCAGCTGCAGTCCATATACCTGGTCGAAAGGTATATTTGCGTGAAAGATAAGAAGAATCTGATAAACTTCACGGCCGGGACATTCAAACTGAAACATAAGAAAAATGAAACACACCGCAGTAATCACCGGAGGAACCAAGGGCATTGGAAAGGCGCTGATAGAGAAGGCCGCCCTGAATGGATATGATATAATCACCTGTGCACGGGGGGAGGAATTCCTGGAGATTCTCAAAAAGGATGTGGAGGAAAAGTATGAATGCCGTCTTTGGTACAGGCCCACCGACATGTCGGTTGAATCGGAGGTACGTGCCTTCGGCGAGTTTGTATCGACCAAGGCCAAACGTGTCGATCTGCTCATTAATAATGCCGGATTGTTCATACCCGGTGCGATCCATGAGGAAAAAGAAGGTGCCCTTCGTAAAATGATTGATACCAACCTGTATTCCGCTTATTACCTGACCCGGGCGCTGCTGCCCGGAATGATGGAACATCGGCGCGGACATATTTTCAACATGTGCTCGACAGCCTCCTTCGTTCCCTATGTGAACGGAGGGTCGTATTGCATTTCCAAATTTGCCCTTCTGGGCATGTCCAGGGTGTTACGGGAAGAGATGAAACCGTATGATATCAGGGTTACCTCCGTCATGCCGGGGGCTACCCTGACGGCCAGCTGGGATGGGACTGATGTGCCGGAAGAGCGCTTCATGCGACCTGAAGATGTCGCGGATGCGGTTTGGGCCGCTTACGAGTTGTCTGACCGGACGGTACTGGAAGAACTGATACTCAGGCCTCAGCTGGGTGATTTGTAGTCACGGAATTACTCTGTAACTTGGTTGAATGACAAATAAAATCCTGTTTCTGCATGGTGCCCTCGGCAGTCGCCGCCAGATGGAAGACATCTGCACCCACCTGCCGGACACCCTGGAAACGATCCGACATAATCTGCCCGGTCACGGGGGCAGACCGTTGCCAGAACAGTTTACCATGGAGCAGTTTACAGAAGATACCGCCATGCTCCTGAAGGATGAGCCTGGCCCTGTCGATGTTTTCGGATTTTCCATGGGAGGGTATGTGGCGCTTCTCCTGGCGATGAAATACCCTGATAAGGTGGGCAGGATCATGACCCTGGGGACCAAATTTGACTGGACTCCCGAAACGGCCGAACGGGAAACCCTGCTGCTGGACCCCGATCGCATGATCGAAAAGGTGCCTGCCTTTACCGAGCTGCTTTCCCGCCGGCATGCCCCGCAGGATTGGAAGAAGGTGGTATTACTGACTAAAGATTTGCTTATGCGGTTAGGCAATGGTGAAGCAATGATCATGTCTTCCTTCGATCTTCCGCATAAGGTGAGCATTCTAAGGGGAACCAGGGACCATATGGTGAGCGCACAGGAATCTGAATTTATGGCGCAGCACCTGCCGGGTGGAAGCTATACAGAGCTGGACGATTTCCGACATCCTGTGGAGCAGGCAGATGCCCGTATACTGGCCGGCAGGATCACCGAATTCTTCACGTTGAAACCTGTGGATTCATCGGATGAAAACCCCGGATGATTCCATAACATTTACCGTTATTTGCAGTTAACTTTACGACAATAAACAGCAAACGATCCATTGGAAATTCAAGAACACGAAACGCGCCGGTATTGTCCGAGCCTGACTTCGTATAAGCGGAGGAAAACCCGCGAGGTACATATTGGTGATATCCCGCTCGGGGGGAACAATCCAATCCGTATCCAGTCGATGACCACGGTGGATACCATGGACACCACCGGATCGGTGGAGCAAACCCTTCGCATGGTGGAAGCCGGTTGCGAGTATGTCAGGATCACAGCGCCCAGTATTAAAGAGGCCCAAAACCTGGAAGAGATCAGGAAGGAATTACGCCGGAGAGGATGTAATGTTCCCCTGATTGCCGATATCCATTTCACCCCCAATGCCGCCGAGCTGGCCGCCAGGATTGTGGAGAAAGTGCGGGTAAATCCGGGTAACTATGCCGACAAGAAGCGGTTTGAACAAATAGAGTATACAGACGCCTCCTACCAGGCTGAGCTGGAGCGAATCCGCGAAAAATTTACTCCATTGGTAAAAATCTGCAAGGAGTACGGTACGGCGATGCGTATTGGCACCAATCATGGCTCGCTGTCTGACCGTATCCTGAGTCGTTACGGAGATACGCCGCTTGGCATGGTGGAATCGGCGCTTGAGTTTCTGCGCATCTGTGAAGACCTGAATTATTATGAGATTGTATTGTCCATGAAGGCAAGCAACACCCAGGTGATGGTTCAGGCATACCGGTTGCTGGTTGAAAAACTTGAAGAGGAGGGGATGCAGCCTTATCCGCTGCACCTGGGGGTGACCGAGGCTGGTGAGGGTGAGGACGGAAGGATCAAGAGCGCCGTGGGAATCGGCACCCTGCTGGAAGACGGACTCGGGGATACAGTCCGTGTTTCCCTGACCGAAGAACCTGAACTGGAAGCGCCGGTGGCGCGGGCCCTGGTAGATCGCTACCAGGACCGGACAGGACATGCGGAAATACCCCCGCTCAAGTCCATTCCGAAAGACCCGTACAGTTATGCCAGAAGGGAGACCTTCGAAGTGGCCAATTTCGGGGGCTCGAATGTTCCCAGGGTCATCGCCGATGTCAGCCAGTTACAAACGGGCGATTATACAGACCTCATGGCGGTAGGACA
>CAZLZD010000066.1:0-18852 GCA_964563925.1 uncultured Roseivirgaceae bacterium
CACTGCAGTAAGGATCAGATTGAAACCATGCTGGATCAATTTATCAGTAATTCAGTCCCGAATGGAGTTTTTTTAACTTCCTATATCAGGCCGGTATTAGGGTTTACCGATTACAAAGGGAAAGAATGGATAGGTAAATCCGATAAAAAATCCAAGGCCGGGATTATCCATCATAGTTTTTCATGGATAAAAAGTGCATGTGAAAAGAGAAATCTTCAGGTGGAAGAACTGAAGTTTGATTATATCGGTCAGGTATGGCTGTATATCAGGAAGGCTGAAAGAGCATCTTAGGCGGTATCTTCATTATATCATACCCAATCTTTTTACAATACCCGGCGAAACCATAATTTAGCATCTTGTCAGGATTCCGGAATAGAAAATTCTAAAGGATTAAATGAATTTATTGATTACAGGAGGTATTGCAGGCAGGTTTTCACGCATCAGAGAGTTTCTGGGCAAGGAAAGAGAAATCGTGAACGGATGTATTGATTTACTGGATACCAGTACGGGAAATGTTCAGAGTATCAAGCGAATAAAACTTTCCAGGGATTATTATGATCCGGAACATGGGAGGGATTTTCGGGTAACATCTGCCCACCTGCATAATGGATTCCTTTATGTGGGTTGCCCTACAAGGGTTTTTGTAATCGATGAATCAACGTTTGAAATTGTCCGGCACATTGACTCGCCCTATTTTCATGATGTCCATCACGTCTGTGTGATTGATGATACTATCTACGTGGTCAATACCGGGTTGGTCGCCGTAATTACCTTTACCATGCAGGGTGAATTTTTGGCGATAAAGAGCATTATCGCTGATGATATTTGGGAGAAATTTGATAAGGATAAGGATTACCGGAAGATTGGGTCATTAAAGCCGCATAAATCTCACCCCAATTATATATTCAAACATAAGGACAAGATCTGGGTGACCCGCTTCCGGCAAAAGGATGCGGTAAACCTTGATAACCTTAACGAGACCATTCAGGTATATGACACTGCGGCCATCCATGACGGGGTGAGTTTCGATGAATCCGTTTTTTTTACAACGGTAGACGGACATGTCCTGGAAATTGATTTTTCGACCGGGGAGCGAATTAATGATTACGACATAAATGCTGCGCATAACCGGGGGGTTCCCCTTGGCTGGTGCAGGGGATTGCATGTGACCAATGAGTACCTGTATGTGGGATTCAGTACCATCCGGAATACAAAAATTGAGGATAATCTCGCCTGGCTTAAAAGCTCGGTAACGAAGAAAAAGTATCAGAAAAAGCTTCCCTCCAGGGTGGTCAAATATAACAGGAAGGACCGGCGAATAGAAGAGGAGTATGAAATATCCTATCCGAATACCGATATGATATTTTCTGTCTTGAAATTTGGTGAATAGTAGATCCGGTCAACAATTATTCAGGGAATGCGAAAGAATAGGATATTAATTGTTATTGGCTCATTCAAGACAGGAGGCGCAGAGCGAATGGCAATTACCATGGGGGCCCAATGGAGCCGTGAAGGCTATGACGTACACTATGCCCTGCTCCGACCTGTCTTTGAAATTCCTCATGATATTCCGGACGACAGGATCCATCTTATCAGTGACCGGAAAGGCCATTCCACCCCGATTCAGCATCTTTTCAATTTATTTAAGGTTTTCCGGCTAAACAGAAAACTGAACGTGGATGTGGTTATCGGCTTTACCTATTTCAGCAGTTTCGTAGGTTGTTTCACACTATGCAGGAAGGTAATCGGGACCTTTGATGTGGATCCCTATCAGTTTATCTGGAAAAGGTCCATGGTGGCAGATTTTGTGATGCACTGGCCTTTTGTGAGGTATATCGTTTGTCCCTCAGAAGGGTTGTACGAACAGATAGTGGAAAGAAAGCCCAAATTCAGGAAGAAGGGAATTGCTATTTATAATACCATTGACATGGAAGGGATCAAGCAATTGGGATTGCAGGAATCGCCTTTGTCCGGCGAATTATCGCAGAAAAAATATATATGCGGCATGGGCCGTTTTTCGAATCAAAAAAATTTCCCGCTGTTACTTAATGCGTATGCCAAAAGCAGGATCAGGCATGACTATGACCTGGTATTAATTGGTGACGGACCGCAGATGGAACCAATCAGGGAAATTACCCGGGACCTGAAAATAACGGATAAGGTTCACTTTACGGGGTTTTTAGCCAATCCCTTTCCGGTCATAGCCAGGTCTGAATTGTTTGTGAATACGTCCAATTATGAAAGCTTTTGTATCGTCCTGCTCGAAGCGCTCATTTTGAATATCCCGGTAATCGCCACGGATTGTAAGTCAGGGCCCGGCGAAATCATTCAGCATGATGTCAACGGACTGCTGACCCCGGTGAAAGATGCTGAAAAATTAACCGGGCTGATGGATCAGATTTCCTCGAATGAGAGCAAACTGGACGACCTCAGGAAAAATATCCCTGAATCAATTCAAAAATTTTATCCTGATTCCATCGCCACAAAATGGGAAAGGATTATTGCCTGACCCTTTCGTCATCCCGATGTTCGTTCAATCCGTCATCCCCGACGTTCGTTCCATCCGTCATCCCCGACCGTTCGGTTCAATGAGACCGGTAAGGCTACCGATCGGGGATCTCCCTCTTACGCGTCATACCGCGCAATTACCGGCGAAAGCAGGTATCGCCCCGGTACCTGCCTTACTGATAGGTCCTGATCATGAGCTACTACCCGGACGCGAATCGGACAGGACCTCCTGGTCGTAGTCCTGGTCTTAGTCCTGGTCTTTGTCTCACATGTACTATTTCCCCTGATTCCGTCTCAAAACACGGTTTTTGATCTCTTACCTTAGTAATGTACAGTTATGCATAATTCCCTCAATCGGGATTTTTTGACTGAAATAACGCGTTATGAGAAATTTTTTACCGCTAGTTGTTCTCTTGTTGGCCAGTGTTTCTTCTTTTGCCCAAAACGACTTCCGCAGCCGTCAGTCCGGCGACTGGTCCGATTCGGATACCTGGGAAGAGTTTAATGGCACCTCGTGGCAAAATACCGCCACCGTTCCGGATGAATCGGCCGGTGTGATTACCGTGGAGTCATTTATGACCGTCACCATACGTACTGCGGTGACGGCCAACGAACTCATAATCCCTGAAGATGCCATCCTGGATATTGTTTCCGGAGGGTCCCTGGTGTTGATCGATGCCGCCGGGACCGAACTGGATATTGCCCCCGGTACGTTTGCCGGGAGTGTCTCGGTCCGCTCAGGTGCGGTACTTGAAAACCAGGGCGAGATCAGCAGCACCACCACAAACTTATCGGTGTCAGGAGAATTCATTCATAACCGAAACGGCGGTGAGATTCCACCTGCCGGATGGGCCAGCGGCTCAAAACTGACGGTACGCGGCGTTACTTCACAGGCCCCTGCCGGCTTTGGGGTAAGCTTTTCCTCACTGGAGTGGGATTGCGATACGCAGACTGCGAATGTCACGCTGGACGGTCCGCTCGGTTCCATCGGCCAGGACCTCCTCATTACCTCGACCAACGATCAGCGGCTTACGCTTAACAACAATAATTCGGTTATATCGGATATTAACGGTGATTTTGTCATTGGCTCATTCTCCCAGGTGGCCCTGACCAACAGCGGTACCACCACCCTGACCGTTCACGGTCAGCTGGTTAATGACGGTATCCTTCGGTTTGCCACCGCCGGCGGAAATGCCACCATCCGGGTGGAAAACAGCATCGCATCCTCCGGGGACATTTACGGGAACGGGTCCCTGGCCTTTACCGGGTCGGGTGCGCTTACCGCCACCATTACCGGCGGCACATTTGACGCTATTGATTACCTGATCCCCGACGATGCCGAAGTGGATTTCACTTCAAGCATCCTGGACGGGACCGGCACATTCACGGCCGGGAATGACGTGATCCTGCATTTCGGTCTCACAGATCCGGCCGGCACCCTGCAGAATAGTACCACCGGAGGGGCGCTGCGCGTTGCGCCTTCCTCAAGGACTTTCGGGGATAATCCCGAGCTGGTTTTTAATGGTACCGCCGCCCAGTTTATCGGGGACGGCGTTCCGTCGCAGCCAAATGTAACCCTGCGGATCAATAATGCATCGGGAGTTTCACTGAGCGGGGACCTAACGGCCACCGGCGATGTGTTGCTCACCCTGGGAAATTTATCCCTTGCCGGACATCATTTGACCGTTGAACAAACGATCTTTTCAGGAACAGGATATGATATTGTCCCGGATGAAAATGCAGTGCTGGAAATCCAGGGATCAGGGAATTTCGGGCGCCTGCCCCTGCCGGCAGGAACGCAGTCGTTTAAAAGCCTGATCCTGAACCGAAGCGGTGGTTCAGCCCAGGTAGAGCTTACCAGTGATGTAATAATCCATGAAGACCTGGTGCTGACTGACGGGCGATTGGTGCTGGAGAATAATACGCTGGAACTGAGAGCGGATATCGTGACGGGCAGCGGTGATCTGCGGACTGTTTCCGGCTCGGGTATTCGTATTGCCGGAAGCGGTGCTTTCTCCGGAATCCCTTTCAGTGGGGTGAATAATGACCTGGGTGACTTTATTTATGAACGCAGTGGGGAGACATTTACGACGTCGGATAATATGCGTATCCACAATGAGCTTGGATTGTATGCCGGTACGGTGGATAATGCCTCAGATGCTATTCAACTTATAGACGGGGCAATGATAAGGCGGATAGACGGAATATTATCAGGTAATCAGCCAAACCTTGTCTCGGGGCAGTTTAATGTGCGCTATGAAGGATCGCCAAAAACGGCCGGCCTTGAATTGCCGCCCAGCACGGAACCGGATATACTGGGCAATCTGATTGTAAGTGAGGGCCCGGTTACCCTGAACAATTCGACCGTGGTAAACGGGAATGTTCAGATTTCTGCCGGTACCCTTGAAGTGACCAATGCAGACCTCACCGTTCGGGGCAGCTCCTGGGTAAATAATTCAGGGGAATTCACTCACACCAATGGTACCTTACTGGTTGAAGGCACGCTGGTGGTATCAGGTTCGGGGACCGAACAATTTGCGGATATTCAGATACTGAATGCGGCATCCCTTTCCACCGAAATGCTCATGTTTAGCGGCGACCTGGTGGTGGAAGCCGGCGGTACGCTTAACCTGGATGGTCAGCTTACTGCCAACGGTGCGACAGACCAGCAGGTGCATGTACAGGGGGCATCCATACCTGAATGGGTTGTGAATAAATCCGGCGGGATCGTTTCAGTCAACGAGCCTCTGCGACTGACCGGCGATCTGCGAATAGAGACGGCCAGCGAACTTGCATCCAACGGGAACCTTATCATTACGACGGATCCTGCAGATGTATTTGGCGGGGGAAGAGTAGATATTTTGCCGGCAGGAGCATCGGTTACAGGGGAGGTTGTATCCGAGTGGTATCAGCAGGATGCTGATCCGTTGGGGATACCCATGTATTTTGGAAGTACAGTGTCAGATGCAACCGTATCTGGTTTACAGGATGACATCCTGGTGACAGGTGCATTTACCGGTGCGGACGGCGGACCTGTTGATCCTTCCCTGTTCATTTACGACGAAACGATTGCGGGTACTGTTGACAACGGATGGGATGCCTATCCGGTCACCGATAACCTGGCGGGTATTGAAGCTGGAAGGGGATATCAGGCATGGGTAATGGGAAATTCTCCTGTTACTATAGACTTGTCAGGAACACTCAACCAGGGTGATGTGATCATCCCTGTAAGCAACACTGATTCCGGTACGCCGGTATCGGATGGATGGAACCTGGTGGCGAATCCGTATGCATCCTCTATTGGATGGGATCAGCTCAACGGATGGGATAAATCATTTGTCCGCAGTGTCATTGCCGTAAACGTGAATGGAAAATTTAAATATTACAATAGTTCGGGAGCCGGACAGGGCACCCAACTGGTATTGCAAAAGGGCTTGATCGCAAAACACCAGGCATTCTGGGTACAGGCCATTTCATCGGGCAACCTGGTAGTAGGTGAGCAGACCAAAGCGAAGGCTGCAGATGTGACCTCGCCGGTCAGTCCGGCCAACCAGATGTTGCTTTCTTTATCCGATGGTACCAATTCAGACCAGGCGTTGATCGTTGTGTCTCCGGGTGCCACCTCCGGATATGACCCGGATCTTGACGCACCAAAATTTGATAACCGGGGCATGGATATCGCCACAGTGTCGGCAGACGGGACCAGGATGGCCTTTAACTTCCTGGAGCCGTTAGGTTGCGGAGAGGTTATAGAGGTGTACATAGGGGATGTGGTTTCGGGCGGACATACACTTTCGGTGAATACGCTCGAATTATTTGACGTACCCTACCTGGTGACCCTGCGGGATAATTTTCTGAATGTGGATCACAATGTGAATAATCAGCCCAATTACACATTTACGGTAGATGATACCGACCCGGCTACGTATGAAAACCGGTTTTCTCTCATTTTTGAGGCTGACCTGGATGACCTGATCAATGAAAACCTTTCCTATTCAGCCGATAATACCATTTGCGAAGGGGAAACCGGAACGGTTACTTTTCCCACCTCACAGTCGGGCGTGACCTATCAGCTTGAGCTGAACGGGTCACCGTACGGTAACCCGCAGACTGGTACAGGAGCCACGCTGTTTTTTGATCTCGTGGCGGCAGATATGGCGGCAACAAATACCCTGAAGGTCATTGCCACGCCCGCCGAATGTGCCACCCCGGTATACCTGACCGAGGAAAAAGCGATCACCAAGTCTTCGGTGGATCCGGAAATCCTGTACGCAGGAGGGAAGCTTGCCTCGAATTATACAGCCGGTAACACCTGGTACTTCAACGATCTGAGTAACCAGATTTCGACGGCCAATGAAATCACTCCAACGGAAAACGGGACCTATATCCTTACCGTAAGCGCCGGTGGCTGTTCGGCTACCATCTCCTACGAATATGTCGTTACTTCGCTGGAGAAAGATGTAATTCCTGCGCTGACAGTTTATCCTAATCCGGCGGACGGACAGGAGCTGACCGTACTTATCAGTGAGTGGGACAACCGTCAGGTGACCGTCGAGGTCATTACCGCTTCGGGTCGGTATATGGAGCAGTCAGCATTCAGCGCATCCTCCTTCCGGATTGATGTGGGAAACTGGGCGCCCGGGGTCTACTTGCTACGGATAACAAGTGGTGACCAGGTATACCAGGAGCGGATCATACGTAAATAGATATTTTGGGGATGTCGGTCAATCCTGTAAATTAGCGCCGGGACCTGAATACCGGGTCGTTTAAAATCGGTGACATGTATTTATTCGGTGCCAGCGGCCACGCCAAAGTAATCATGGACATGCTACGGCTCCTGGGAAGGGAGGTGGAAGGATTCTTTGATGATGACCCTTTAAAAAGGGAGCTCTGGGGTGTTCCGGTGCTCGGCGATACCACCGCGCACAGGCAAAACATGAATCCCTGCGTGATCTCCATTGGCAATAACCGCTTACGCAAACAGGTAGCCGGCAAGGTGAATGCAGGATTCATATCGCTTGTTCACCCCGCCGCTGTGGTGGCGGAGACGGTTAGCCTGGGAGACGGATCCGTAGTCATGGCCGGTGCCGTAATCAATGCGGATACCCGTATAGGAAATCACGTAATCATTAACACCAGGGCCTCTGTGGACCATGACAACGACATCGGCGATTTTGTCCATATAGCACCGGGGAGTACCCTGTGCGGGGGCATTACGGTGGGAGAGGGAACCCTTATCGGTTCCGGAGCGACCATTCTCCCGAATGTGAAGATTGGCAAATGGGCAACCATCGGGGGCGGGGCTACCGTAACCAGTGACATCCCGGATCATGCCACAGCTGTGGGCTGTCCGGCAAAAATAATCAAACAGGGATGAAGGAAATCTGCATATACGGAGCCGGCGGACTCGGAAAAGAAGTGTTTGCATTGATACAGGCTATTAATGCGCGAACCAAAAAGTGGAAAGTCATTGGGTTTTATGATGATGCCTACCCTAGAAAGGAACAGTGCATGGGCCTGCCCGTTATAGGCAGCCTGCAGGACCTGCTAAGCGCCCCGGCTGCCGATCAGCTGGTTCTGGCGATCGGTGATCCCGCCGTAAAACAAAAAGTTGGCCAGGCACTTGAGTCGGCTGACCTTACATTCCCGGTACTAATCCATCCGGATGCGACCATCGATCTCCCTGAAACAGTGACCCTGGGCCCCGGGTCTGTGCTTGCTGCGGGGGCGAGGCTGACCACCGAAATTGAAATCGGCAAACACGTACTGGTTAACCTTAATTCCACCATCGGCCATAACGCCTCCATTGATGACTGGTGCTCCCTGATGCCTTCGGTGAACATTGCCGGGAACGTACACCTCTCAGACGGCGTCTATGTGGGGGCAGGAGCCAGTGTCATCAATGGCCTCCTGGTTGGCAAACATACCACCATCGGCGCGGGCGCGGTGGTGATCCGGGATTTGCCGGGTGACATCACCGTGGCAGGGGTACCGGCTAAACAGATTATCAAATGAATATCCTCAGGGAATTTGGCCCCTCCATCTGGTTTCTCGTTCGGTTTCTTGTGATATATCTTGCGGGAAACCTGTTGTACGGACTATATGTGAACAGCTATGTGCCGGAACCAGACCCGGTGACGGTATTCGTCTCTGAACAGACTTCCGCGATACTGACCTTTCTTGGCGAGGAAAACTGGACCCTTTCCGAGGGGGCCGGCAAGGGGGTACTGGTTTACAACCAGGAACAGCGTGTGCTTTCTGTGTATGAAGGCTGCAACGGGTTAAATGTATTCATCATTTTCCTGGCTTTTCTGCTGTCTTACGGCCGGCTGAGAAAAGCGCTGCTCTGGTTTGTGCCCATGGGACTGGTTTTGATTCACCTGTTCAATCTTGCCAGGATAGCGTTATTGTACCACGTGACCCTGTATTATCCGGATTATACGTATTTCACCCACAAGTATCTCTTCACTGCCATAATCTACGGGGTGATCTTCCTGCTCTGGCTGTGGTGGGTGGTGAAACTTTATCCGGCGAAGAAATGAGAATGCCGGGAAGACTGGTAACCGGACTGGCCGCGGTATGCGGACTGGTGGCCGTATATCTTTTTCAGCGCGATATCACCGCCTGGACCCGAACGTTGGAAATCTCACAATTTGCTGCATTTGCCACCGGCAGGGCTATTCGCTTTATCCTGAATGATGTCTTTACCATACTGCTGATCTATGCGCTTTTTCCGAAACGCAAGTATGTGGTATTTGCCATTTACACGCAGTTGTTTGGTCTGCTTTTTATTCTCCTTCCTTATCTCATCTTAAAATATTATTACCCGTCTTATAACGGGCCGCTCATCTCATTTCTGCACCGGTTAATTCTCAATCCGCTGCTGCTGATGCTGCTTATCCCGGCATTTTTGTACCAGCAACAGAAGGAACGCGGAAAATTGTGATATATGAGGCGGTTATACGTAAATTAGAGGCATGAATCCGCGAATTTATCTTTCCAGTCCGCATATGGGCGGGAATGAGATTAACTATGTGAGGGAGGCATTCGAAACCAACTGGATCTCACCGGTGGGTCCGAATATTACCGCTTTTGAGAAATCACTTCAGGAATATAATGGCATTGCACATGCCGCGGCCCTGAGCTCGGGTACCGCCGCCATTCATCTTGCCCTTATTCTCCTGGGAGTCGGTCCCGGGGACGAGGTCATTTGTTCCTCCTTTACGTTTGCCGGCTCGTGTAATCCGATTGTTTACCAGGGGGCGGTTCCGGTATTTGTGGATTCGGAGAATGAAACGTGGAATATGGACCCCGTCATCCTGGAAGAGGCTATTGAGGACCGTATCCGGTTGGGCAGGAAGCCGAAGGCTATTATTCTGGTACACCTCTATGGAATGCCTGCCCGGGTACAGGATATACTTAAGATAGCTGACAGGTATGAAATCCCGGTTATTGAAGACGCTGCCGAAGCACTTGGGGCGAGTTACAAGGGAAAGAAACTGGGTACCTTCGGCCGGATAGGTGTGTATTCATTTAACGGAAATAAAATAATTACCACTTCAGGAGGAGGGGCACTGGTCTCTGAAGTCCCTGAATACGTGGAAGAGGCACGATTTCTGTCGACACAAGCCCGGGATACCGCACCCCATTACGAGCACTCCCGGATTGGATATAATTACAGGATGAGTAATGTGGTGGCGGGAATAGGTCGGGGCCAGATGGAAGTGCTTGAAGATCACATAGCTATAAGAAGAAAAATATTTGATGGCTATGTCCGTATGCTGGAGAATGTACCGGGGATCAGTTTTGTGCATGAGCCGGAGCATATGCGGGCCAACCGCTGGCTGACGACCATACGGATAGACCCTGAGCAGAGTGGTACCGACCCGGAAGCTATTCGGAAGGGCCTTGAAGAGGAAAATATTGAGTCCCGGCCGGTTTGGAAGCCTATGCACCTTCAACCGGTATACAAGGATGCACCCATGTACGGAGGTAAGGTATGTGAGGAGATTTTTGCAAAAGGTCTTTGCCTTCCCTCCGGATCTAACATGACTGATGTTGAGCTGGATCGCATTGAGGATCAGCTTAAGAAGCTTTTAGAAGTTACTAATCCCGCTAAATGGGTATAGATATGAAAGCTTTTTGGCTGGATTTAATCTTTTAATATTGATAACTTACATATAGTAAGAATTAGCTGTAATTTAGTGCGCTTAATACCCATTACTATGAAGAAATCTTTACTTCTCATTTCTATATTCACGTTTTTTGGCTTTACTGCCTTTTCACAAACCAACGGTGATTATCGTTCAGCCGGGGCTGGCGGTGACTGGAACGATCCCAATTCCTGGGAGGTATTTTCCGGAACCTGGATACCCGCTGTTACCTCGCCTACCGATGCCGACGGGATCATTACGGTACGGGCAGGTGACCTGATCACGGTGACGGATGCCCAGACTGCTGACGAGGTGATCGTGGAAGCCACGGCCGCCTTAACGGTTTCTTCAACCGGTGTACTGACCATCCTGGATGGTCCGACTGCCAATGACATATTCGTGGATGGCAGTGGTTATGGGGGAAATGGAATCCTGACCATTGACGGCGAACTTGAAAACCAGGGTACCGCTGTTACCCAGCCTTCGGCTACTTTCATTAATGGCACTTACACGCACAATCAGAACGGGGGAAATGTTTTGTTGGGTTCCTATGCCAACGGTTCGACCCTGCGGGTGGAGAATATGACCACGACCACGCCGGGTAATCTGAGCCAGATATTTTACAATATTGAATGGAACTCCCCAGCCCAGGCAGCACCTGCCGTACTCTCATCTGTCTCCACGATTAACAACGACTTTATCATCGAGGAATCGAATAATTTTGCGGTTTTGTTTGCCACCAATACCGGCGCGAGCAGAACCGTGAATGTCGGGAACAATATTGAAGTATACGGGAACGGATTTTTCTTCGTCGCCGGAATTGATAATGTGATTTTGAATGTAGGGGGCGATATGATCCTCAACAGCGGCGCAAATAACGGTTTTGCCATTGCTAATAACGGGACCAGCGTTGTAAACCTGGCCGGGAATTTTACCAATACGTCGACGGGTACCGGCGGACTCAATCTTGTAATCGGGACAGGCAACGGTACGCTTAACGTGGAAGGTGATTTTACCTTTAATAGTGGGAACCTGAGTAAAACCGGTTCCGGAACAGCAACAATTGTATTTACTGGTACGACTGCCCAAAACTATACCTTCGCAGGTAATAACAATGGTGCCATTGATTTTGTGGTGGATGCCGATGCCATACTTAACCTTGGCACAAGCCAGATCGGCGGCCAGGGTGATTTTACGCTTGAAGCTGCGGGTACATTGCAGACCGCATCGACGAGCGCATCAGGCGCCATCGGGGGAAGTATTACACTTACGGGTACTGAAACCTACGAAACAGGAAGTTTTATTGTATTTAACGGCTCTGGTCCGCAATTTTTCGGATCGACCTACCCGGCCAACCCGGGCTTTACCCTGAACAATGCCTCGGGGGCCACCCTGGCAAATGATGTCACCATCGGGGGTCCGTTCGTGTTGACAGCAGGTAATATTACCCTTCAATCCAATACCCTGACCCTTAGCGGGGCGATCACATCGAATGGCAACCTGCTGAATACGATATCCACCTCTAACCTGGTGATTAATGGAACAGGAGGAACCGGTACACTGACACTGGCTGGCCAGGAGATCGGTGACCTGACGTATAGTCGTCCGTCCGGAACCCTGCTTCTGAGTGGAGCCCTGGATGTGATTGGTGACCTCACCATCACCGCAGGTACACTGCAATTCACCGATCTGACGATCTCCGGGGGTTATTCGAAGACAGGCGGGAATTTATCGGCCTCGACGAATGCAGACCTAACCATTCAGGGTACCGGTACTTTCGGTGACCTTGCTTTCCTGAATACTGGAAATACCCTGGATTCGCTGATCATAGATCGCAGTGGTGCGACAGTCAATCTTACCAGCACGGCAACAATCAACGGAGCCCTTGTCATTACCAATGGTACGTTC
The DNA here is from genome assembly GCA_964563925.1 of uncultured Roseivirgaceae bacterium. Lineage (GTDB taxonomy): Bacteria > Bacteroidota > Bacteroidia > Cytophagales > Cyclobacteriaceae > JAUILA01. The sequence continues at coordinate 12,570 of CAZLZD010000066.1, forward strand.
AACAATTCAAGCGTGGTCAATATGGCCAATAACTCGAACCTCCTTCTGGATGGGTCAGCAAGTTTTACCGGAACCAACCCAATCATTACTACAGGCTCCTATAATGTAACCTATACCGGTACTATTGGTGCGACGGGGGCCGAGCTGCCACCAACGACGGAAGTGTCGGACCTCGGTACACTTACTATTGACGGAGTCTCGGTAACCCTTAGTCAGAATATTTTTGCCAATAACGGAGTGGTCCTGGAAAATGGAGACCTGATTGCAAATGGTAACAACATTACGGTTCGCAACGGAAACTGGGAAAAAGTAAACGGTTCGTTCAATGCGGGTACCAGCACGGTTACATTCTCCGGCACTTCCTCCATAATAGGTACGACGACGACCAATTTTCACAACCTGACCAAAACGTCAACCGGGAACCTGACGTTTCCTTCTAATAACATCCGGATTACCGGGACATTGTCACTGGCTTCTTCAGGCTCATTCAGTGCGAACGGCGGCAAGGTGATCCTTGCCGGCAGTGCGGGACAGACGGTGGCAGCCGGGAATAACCGCCTGAATAATATAGATATCACAAATGGCTCACGCACCGTGACTATCAGCAATCCGCTCAGTGTGGGAGGATTGATTGAATTCCTGAGTACGTCGATCACCGTGGCCTCAGGGGCGGGCAACCTTACCCTGCTTTCGGAAACGGATGCAGCGGACGGGGTAAATGGGCGCATCGGCGTGCTGACCACCGGGTCTTCTGTCACCGGAAACGTGGTGGTACAACGTTATATGAGTGCGGAGACACTCGGCGGACAAGGAGGCTTGTACCGTTATATCAGTTCGCCGGTAGCCGATGCCACCGTGGAAGACTGGCAGGACGATTTTCCTATTACAGGAAGCTTTACCGGCACATCGACCGGAGCGGGCCTGACGACCAATGCGTCAATGTTTTACTGGGATGAGACCCTTACAGGGGACCTGACCCAGGGATATGTGGCCTATCCGGTAGCGAGCAGCACAGAGCCGCTCGTACCCGGAGTGGGATACGCCGCCTGGGTATTTGGTGATGCACCCACCGTGATTGATGTGGAAGGCGTTATAAACCAGGGCCAGATTGATATTCCTGTGACCTTTACCAACTCCGGCGATATTGATGCCGATGGATGGAACCTTATCGGCAACCCGTATCCATCCAGTATCAACTGGGACAACCCGTCGGGATGGGATCGGGATGATATTTACAGCCTCGTGGTCGTTCGGGACAACGGAGGCGGAGGAATTTACAGGTACTGGAATGGTGCCCCGGTGGGTACCCGGACGGTCCTGCCGGATGGTGAGATTGGCAAGGGACAAGCGTTCTGGGTAGCTGCAGTGGAGGGGTTACAATCTTCAGGCCCGGGTACAGTTAGCATCTTTGAGGAAGCCAAACAATCGGAAAGTGCTGAATTCTACCGGACCAATGAATTAATTCCTAACCGGATAATTATCGCCCTTGACTGGTATGATTATTTTGACGAGGCACTGATTGTCCTTGATCCTGAGGCTACCAATGAGTATGATCACGGGCTGGATATGCCGAAATTCAATAATGCCTATTTTGATATTTCCACGACGAGCACCGACGGTAAGAGCCTGGCCTTTAACTACATGCAAGGCGGTGGCTGTGCCATGGAAATACCCATCAATGTGGCAGATGTGTGGACGGATCAGTTTACCATGTCATTCAGGGATTACGAATCGCTTGAGGTTCCGTATGAAATAATGCTCAAGGATAATTACACAGGGGAGATGATCAATGTACGTGAAACGCCGTCAGTTACCTTCTCGGTGGATACCGATATACCGGAATCCTTCGGGCCTGACCGTTTCCGTTTGATCCTGTCATCGGATATCAGCGATATTGTGTCACTGGATACCGAGGTGATCTCAGGCGGAAATATTTGTCAGGGAGGGGATGCCTCGATTACGATTCCGTCTTCGCAGGCAGGTGTTGGCTACCAGCTGATAATTAACGAAGAGCTTTATGGTGAGGGTATTGAAGGAAACGGAGAAGCCGCCACCTTTGAGATTCCTAATGATGTATTTGTACAAGGGGAGAATACAGTCAGGATTCAGGCTTCTGTAGCCAATTGTGGCACGACCATTGAACTTGATACATCGGTTAAAATAGTTAAGGCAGATCTGGCACCGGAAATCTCCATCGAAGGGAACCGGCTGATCTCCAATTATGCAGATGGAAATCAGTGGTACTTTAACGGTGAACCAATTGAAGGAGCGACAGGAGCTGAACTTGTGGTAAGTGAAAGCGGTACCTATACCCTTGAAATCACACAGTCCGGCTGCAGTGCCCAGGCATCTGCTGAGTATGTGGTGACCGATACCGATGATCTGATTGAATCGGGGATAGCATTATATCCGGTTCCTGCGAACAACCAATTAACCATATTGGTTAACTTTGAAAATAGAACAAGAGGGGCTACCTTGACAATTTATAACGCCACCGGTGAACTCATGCTCTCGAAGGATGTTAGTAATGGTGAACATGTAATCAATGTAGCCAACTGGGTATCTGGCGTTTATCTGGTGAAAATATCCAATGAGCAAGGATCACATACTAAACGATTTGTTAAGAAATAAGGAATGAGACAATTTAAACTATTCATATATACCCTGACCCTGACAGCTGCACTTGCCCTGGCAGCCGCCCCTGCCATAAGTCAGCCTAACCCTCCGGGCCCACCTCCGGGCACTCCGCCTGGTGACCCGGGAGGTGGTAATAACCCGCATAACCGGGTGCCGTTCACGGGACTGGAATTGCTCGTTCTGGCTGGTGGTTTACTGGGGTTCCGGAAAATTCGACAGCTTAAGGAAAATAAATAAATACGTTGATAACGCAACTCATTCTGAAACTCAGGATCCTCCCAAGGTGGGTCATTATCCTCATAGACCTGGGGATGATGACCTTTTCTACATTCCTGGGTTATTTGCTGCGTTTCAATTTTGAGTGGTCGGTTATTGTACGCTACGAACCGTGGAGAGGAATCCTCGTTAATGTCGTATGTCTTCTGCTGGCTGTTATTATTACGCGGAGTTATGCAGGGATTGTTCGTTATACAGGCCTGCGGGATGGGGTTCGACTGTTTTATACCCTGGCGCTCTCCGTGCTAATGGCTACTGCCGTCAACATGGCGTATTTTTACTTCAATAATGAAAACCTGATTCCTTATTCGGTAATTTTCATTTCATTCCTGGCCGGGTTCCTTCTTTTATATCAGTATCGCCTGCTGATCAAGAATATATTCAGCTATTATCGAAAAGTCACCAGCAAGAAGCGAAATGTGGTCATTTTCGGAGCGGGTCAGCTTGGTATCGTTACCCAGCAGGTGATTGAAAGCACCGCGGATTCCAACCTGAAGGTGGTGGCATTTATCGAGGATGATGTCAGGAAGGTGGGTAAACATATCAACGGCACCAAAATATTCCACGCCCATGCTGACATTGAAATGCTGGTGGAGACTTTTGAGGTATCGGAATTGATCATTGCCATTGACCAGCTTTCCCTGGAACGTAAGAATGAGGTGGTTGACTTGTGCCTGAAGTATGAAGTCAAAGTAAGGACGGTTCCCAAGGTCGAGGAGTGGGTGGAAGGTGAATTCAGCCTCAAACAAATCAAGGAAATCAATATTGAAGACCTTCTTGGCCGGGAATCCATTCAGCTCGATAACGAATCTGTGCGGGCTCAGCTATCCGGTCGGCGCATCTGTATTACCGGGGCGGCTGGCTCGATAGGTAGTGAAATTGTCCGTCAGGTGATCAAATATCAGCCGGCGTCACTCATTCTGATTGACCAGGCGGAGTCACCCTTGTATGAGATCGAAGTCGAAATTCAGCCGAAATTTAAAGATGGTGATTTCAGCTGTTACATTGCCGACGTGCGTAATCACGACCGGATTGATGAGATCCTCTCATCGCATCGTCCGGATATCATTTATCATGCCGCTGCCTACAAGCATGTGCCGATGATGGAGCGCAACCCGCTCGAGGCCGTACATTGTAATATTATCGGCACCATGAATCTTGCCAGGCTGGCAGTAAAATACCAGGTGGATAAATTTGTCATGGTATCCACTGACAAGGCGGTAAACCCTACGAATGTCATGGGTTGCTCCAAGCGTATTTCAGAGATTTTTGTGCAGTCCCTGAACAATCACCTTCTGGAAACCAAAAAGGGCTCTACGGCCTTCGTTACGACTCGTTTCGGGAATGTTTTAGGGTCGAACGGATCGGTGATACCATTCTTTAAGAAACAAATCGCCAATGGAGGTCCGGTTACCGTTACCCATCCCGAAATCACCCGTTATTTTATGACGATTCCTGAGGCATGTCAACTGGTACTTGAAGCCGGAGCTATGGGTAAAGGTGGAGAGATCTATATTTTCGATATGGGTAAATCCATTAAGATTGTAGACCTGGCCAAGAAGATGATCCGGTTGTCGGGACTTGAACTTAATAAGGATATCGAGATTGTTTTCACAGGACTGCGGGAAGGGGAGAAGTTATACGAGGAACTGCTGGCGAATGAAGAAAATACCCTGCCCACCCATCATGACAAGATCATGATTGCGAAAACCCAGACCTACGAATACGAGAAGATCGTTCAACAACTCGACCGGCTTTCCAACGATGCCCTTAAATCACGCGACCGGTACCTGATCGTCAGGAGCATGAAAGAGATTGTTCCTGAATTCATCAGTAACAGCTCTGAATACCAGGTCCTGGATAAGGAAGTGTATTTTAACTAAGCTATTTACAGGAACCGGGTCGATTCCAGCTCTTCAAAGATCGTCATCCCGGCCAAGCTCCGTGGTATCACGGAGTCCAGCCGGGACCTTATACCCAACCCGTCACGATGGTTCCCAACGCGTCATCCCCGTCAGGATGGCAGGGATGGGTGGTTTACAACCAAACGGAGATCCCCGATCGCTGGCATACCAGTCTTATTCAACGGTACGGTAGGGTATGACGATAGTCACCAACAAAAAAAGTCGCAACCAGTGGGAGCGACTTTTTCAGATAAATTTTTTCGACCAGTTAAGGACGTTGTCCTCTGGGCCTGTTAGGACGGCGACGATTTTTCTTCAGGGTGCTGGTGCTGAGAATATGGGTTGGCAGATAGAACTCTACCTTGATATTGTACAGCATATACCCGTCATTGTCGGAATCATCTCCGCGGATATGTCCGGGTTCAAGTCGTTTCAGGTTGATTTCAGGACGACGGTCAGCCATGGCTGCAGCCAGGTAGTCATCGCCAAATTCAGCCTGATCACGGTAATTTGTACTGACATCGTCCAGGTAATCGGTAAATGTGATGCGGTAGCCTGCTTCAAGGGCGATGTTGAAGAAGGGACCTGCCTTGAATCGCACACCACCACCAAAAGGGATCACCATGGTCATGCGATTGTAATCTTCTCCTTCAGTATTTAACGGCTGCAATGCCACGTAGTCCCCGGCGTCTTCCAGTGGTATCGTGGTTCCGTTCACACCATCTCCTGTCACGTAATTTTGAGGAACTTTGCCACGCGGATTGAAATAGGCAAGGCCTATTCCCGCAAATGCATAGGCATTTACCGGCGGACGCTGATAAAAGCGCCTTCCGTTTCGGCGCAGGTTGAAAATACCTACGAAATTCAGCTCTCCGTTGTTGGACTGGAAGGAAAGATTTCTGCGTACCCGGCCTTCGGTATCTGATTCGGCGTCATCCCCCTTGAGACGGAAATAGGTGATTTCCGATCGTAAGGATATACGGTCGTTCAGGAAGTACTCCATACCCACATTCACGTTGAATGGGAAGTCAAATTTATCTCCGGGATCATTCAAATCTCCGAAGTAACTGGAAGTACCCAACCCAAGACTGACTATTATATCACGCTGACGGCCAAAGTTATAGAAGGACTGTGACCAGGTTACAGCTGTGGCGGAAAGGATGAAAATAAGAGTTAGGGTAGCAGTTTTCTTCATAATTATTGGTTCGCTACGAATTAAACGACAAGATACAAAGATTGTTCCTTATAAGAACAGATCATTCCCCGTAATACGTAAATAAAAAACAAGCGGGCATTTACAGGGGCCAAACAGGCTAATTCTGCACGGGTTGGACGTCATACACAAAGTATTTAGTGTCTCCCTGCCAGAAAAAGCGAACATATTTCTCTTTGTATAAGAGTTTGACCCGTTGTCCTTTTTCAATGGATTCGTTGAGTTTTCTCCGCACTTCTTCATCACTCCTGTG
>CAZLZD010000067.1:0-18787 GCA_964563925.1 uncultured Roseivirgaceae bacterium
ATTAATCACTTAGCGAGTATAAATTACTTTGAGCGCGGAACATTTTTCTCGAATAATCAGTTTAGTTAACATTAAGTTAACATTAGAGTAACATACATTTTTTAAACTAAAAAGGAGGGGTATCATGAAAACAGAATACGAAAGATTGTACAAATACGAATGGAACCAGGTGATTTTTGGGAAACCTAAAAAGCGTCACTATAAATTGTATATTGGGTTGACGCTCCTGATCATATTACTTGGCAGCTTGCTGTAGTATTTCAGTTAAGAAGCGAAGATTTTAAATCATTAAGGGAAGGAAGGAGCGGGATGCTCCTTTTTTCTTTTTCAAGCGCCCGGGCAAGTCTGTCCGGGATTTTCATTTCCTGACCTGTAATTTCCTCCATGGTATCCTGAAATTTTGCCGGATGTGCGGTTTCCAGAAAAATGCCGGTCACACCGGTGGTTGATTTTCTGTATTCTTTCAGCCCGTAATAACCAACGGCACCGTGAGGGTCAGGCAGGTAATTAAAATTCTCCTTCAAATGATGGATCATAGCGATCGTTTCCTCATCCGAACAGGCAAATCCACTAATATCCTTCTTCAGTCTTGAAAAAACGGTATCATACAATTCAAGAATTCGGGGATAATTACTCGGGTTTCCGACATCCATGGCATTGGACAGTGTTTTAACCGAGGTGCGGGGTTTGTATTTACCGGTGATAAGATAGGCAGGAAACACATCGTTGGCATTACTCGCTGCAATAAAGTGGGCAATGGGTAATCCCATGGCTTTTGCGAGTAATCCTCCAGCCAAATTGCCATAATTGCCGCTGGGCACCGAAATTACCGGCACGTCCTTGTTATTCAATTGTGCATATGCCCAGAAATAGTAGATGGACTGGGGAAGCCAGCGGGCCACATTGATCGAATTGGCAGAGGTAAGGGTCAGGGCATTTCGTAATTCGGGATCAAGGAATGCCTCCTTGACCAGTCGCTGGCAGTCGTCAAAGGTACCGGCTACTTCATATGCTTCAATATTTTCACCCAGGGTGGTAAGCTGTTGTTCCTGAAGACGGCTTACTTTTCCACTGGGGTAGAGGATCTTAACGTTCACTCCTTCCACGCCCAGAAATCCCTGTCCGACCGCACTGCCGGTATCACCACTGGTGGCAACCAGCACGGTAATCTCCCGGGTATTGTCTGAAAAAGACCCCAGGCAACGGGCCAGGAACCTTGCCCCGACATCCTTAAATGCCAGGGTTGGGCCGTGGAATAATTCAAGGGCGAAGGTATGGTCATCCAGGCGAACCAGCGGTATGGGAAAATCAAGTGTTTCATTCACAATTTTTTCCAACTCATCCCCTTCCAGATCTTCTGCCACAAAGGGGCGCATCACTTCTAATGCAATTTCGGGCAATGTGCGCGATGACAAATCCCCGATCCATGAATCTGACATCCGGGGGATTTCCGTCGGATAATATAAACCATTATCCGGTGCCAGGCCCCTTAATACAGCCTTTCTGAATGATACCCTTTCAGGGGATCCCGATGTGCTAACGAATTTCATTGGTGGTTCCTTTCGGATTTATTTTAGATAAATAGACGCTGTGGTCGATATCAAGCCCTTCGTAAATTTCCCCGAATTTCCTTCCCACTTCCCTGGATATCTGATCTGAGGGGCAAAAAGCAAACAGGGAGGGACCCGATCCTGATATGGAGACCCCAAGCGCTCCTGATTCCTGAATGTACTCCTGAACAGCCTCATACCCGGGGATCATCATCGACCTGACGGGGGAGGCGACATGGTCTTCCATTGACCGTCCGATGAGATCCAGGTCTCCGGTAAGCAGTCCCGTGATCATTCCGGCCACATTTCCCCATTGCCGTACCGCGGTGGGCATGGCAATTTCCCTTTTCAGCATTCGCTTGGATACCGAGGTTTTTACTTCAATTTTCGGGTGAACAATCGCGACGTACAGTTCGGGGGTATGAGGCAGACGGATAACGTCCAGCGGATCGTAACTGCGTACAATGGTGAAGCCCCCCAGGAGGCAAGGGGCCACGTTATCGGCATGAGGAATCCCTCCGCCGGCTCCTTCCCCGATCATGGCAAATTGTATCAGTTCCTGCAGGCTGTAACCCAGGCCAAGTAATTCATTTACGCCAAATACAGCACCTGATGCACTGGAAGCACTGGAACCAAGTCCGCTGCCTGGAATAATATTCTTTTCAATATGAATATGCAGTCCGGTATTCTCCTTTCCGGAATCCTTGAGCAGAGCGTTCACAGCCACACCGGCAACATTTTCATCGGGATCAGCCGGTAAATTCTCACAGTGCTGTCCGCCGGAGATGGTAAGTCCCTGATCATCAGTCTGCCGTATAGTGAGTGTGTCGCCAATCCCTTCCAGGGCGAAGCCGAAGATATCAAATCCCGGGCCCACGTTGGCTACAGTGGCGGGGGCGAATACCTGGATTTCCTGTTCCATTTAGCTATTGGCAATTTTCATAATATCTGCAAAGATGCCTGAGGCAGTAACCTCGGCACCCGCACCTGCGCCTTTGATCACCAGGGGTTGCTCAGGATAACGCCTGGTATTGAATGTAACTATATTATCTTTTCCTTCGAGGTGGTAAAAAGGATGCCCCCGGTCAATCATTTTGATGCCGGTATCCGCTTTACCCCGGTTATAGGTTGCCACGTATTTCAGTTTTTTATCTGCTTTACGGGCTTTCTCAAACATAGACCGGAAATGATCCTCATGTTTCTCGAGGCAATCCAGGAATGCCTCCACCGAGGGGGCCTTCATACATGCTTCAGGAATGAACCCTACCGTTTTAATGTCATCCATTTCCATATTTACCACACTGTCCCGGATCAGGATGAGAATTTTACGCTTGACATCGATGCCGCTGAGATCGATACGCGGATCCGGCTCAGTATATCCTTCCTCCATGGCCTGTTTTACAACCTCGGCGAACAGGCGGGTGCCGTCATAATTATTGAATATGAAATTAAGACTGCCCGACAGGACTGCTTCGATCCGGGAGATCTCATCACCGCTTTTTATCAGATCAGTAAGTGTACTGATCACGGGCAATCCTGCCCCCACATTGGTTTCATAAAGGAATTTCGCCTTGTATCGAAGGGATATCTTTTTCAGGTCTATGAACGATTCGATCGACTGGGTACAGGCAATCTTGTTGGGAGTCACCACCGATATACTCATTTTGAGTACTTCAGGATAACTTGAGGCAACCTGTTCATTGGCAGTATTATCAATAAATATGCTGTTACGGAGATTCAGCTGATCCATATTTTGCAGGAATTCCTCCAGCTTCATTGTACTCCCCTTCTCTGCCAGGTCATTCTCCCAGTTACTGAGGTTTACCCCCTGGGCATTGAAATACATTTGCCGGCTGTTGGCCACTGCTGCCACCACCAGATCGATGTGATGGTATTTCGAAAGGTATTTCTTCTGTTTCCTGATCTGTCCGATAAATGCCTTCCCGACATTCCCCACACCGATGATGAACAGGTTGAGTTTCTTTTTATTAGACAGGAAAAAGCTCTCATGCAGGCAGTTAAGGGTTTTTTTAACCTCGGCAGCGTCTATAACCACCGAAATGTTACGTTCACTGGAGCCCTGGGCAATTGCCTTGATATTTACACCATTACTGCCCAGGGTGCTGAACATCCTTCCGCTGACACCCACCTGGTGCTTCATGTTGGATCCCACCAGGGCGACAATCGCCAGGTTTTCCTCCACTTCCAGCGGATCGATCCGCCCGGCATCCAGCTCAAGCTGAAATTCTTCCGTCACAGCTTCTCTTGCCACCGGGACATCTTCCTGGGATATTCCCACACAAATTGTGTGTTCCGAGCTTGCCTGTGTGATCATAACCACATTAATTCGTGCCGATGACAGGGCACGAAAAAATCGGTGCGAGAAATCCGGAATTCCGATCATCCCGCCACCGGTAAGGTTCAGTAAAGCGATATGCTTAATACTTGAAAGTCCGCGGATCAGCCGGTCGGGCTGCTGTTCCGGGTTAGCCGTGATCAGGGTTCCCTGATCCTCCCTTTTAAAGGTATTCTTGATAAGAATAGGAATTTTTTTCTCCAGCACGGGTATAATAGAAGGAGGATAGACCACCTTGGCTCCGAAATGGGTCAGCTCCATTGCTTCTTCGTAGGCCAGCTCCCTGATCACATAGGCCGAGGAAACTTCCCGCGGATCCGCAGTCATCATTCCGCTGACATCGGTCCATATCTCCAGTTTGTCCGCGCCGATGGCAGCGGCCACAAGCGCTGCAGTGTAATCCGACCCGCCCCGGCCAAGCGTGGTGGGTTCACCTTTGTCTGTGGCGGATATGAAACCGGGTATTACCACCACGTCATTTTTATCCTTAAGTTTCCTGCGGATTCGTTTATAGCTCTCTTTTTTATTGACCTGGGCCCGTCCAAACCGGTCGTTGGTAATAATGAAATCATAGGGGTCTGTCCGCTCAGCCGTCAAACCCTCTTCGTTAAAATAGGACTCGATGATAACGGAAGAGAGTAATTCACCAAACCCCTGAATTCGGTCAGCGGTCTTTGGGCTCAGCTCCCTGATCAGGAAAATTCCGCGGAAAATATCCTCCAGTTCGTTTAGCATTATCCGTACCTCGCTGAGTGTTTTCCCCTGGCTTTTCAGATGGATCAGTTCCTTGATCGTCTGGATATGGCGTTGCTCGATCTCTTTCAGGATAGTGAGATAACCTTCATTACCCGTTGCGGCCCGTTTACCGCATTCAATGAGTTGTGAGGTGATACCGCCAAGCGCAGAGACCACCACCGCGACTGGCTTTCCCTGGCGTTCACCAATGATTTCCCTGACTATCCGGATATTTTTTGCTGAAGCAACTGAGGTGCCTCCAAACTTTAAGACGTACATGACAATAAGAAAGAATAAGTAACAGAATGATTTAACTGAGATGGGCCCATGCCCGGAATGGCTATATGTGATTATCTACCCCGCAAAGGGGTGATCATAATGGTAATCATCCTGCCCATGATCCGGGAAGAAGAGGTGTGAGAAGGGCGGTATGATTCGAAGCCGGAGCTCATTTTTTCCGATTGATTCGTAAATGTAGCAGATATACTGCTTTGCGCAAATAAAATCGGGAGAAATAAAAAAGCCCCGCAGTAAATACTGCAGGGCCATTGATCAAACACTAATTGATTCAAAAAAATATCAGCTGCCGCATGCTTCGCACTCATCCGGATTGTCCAGTGAGCAAACCATGTCGGCTCTCTTCTGATCTTTCTGATCTTCTTCAAGCGCAGGCTGTTTGGCCGTCGTCTTATCCACGGTGAACTGAATCGCAGAGGCAGCCGCTTTCGAGCGCAGGTAATACATACCCGTTTTGAGCCCTTTCTTCCAGGCATAAAAGTGCATGGAAGTTAGCTTACCAAAATTAGGATCCTGGATATGCACATTCATACTCTGGCTTTGACAGATATAGGCTCCGCGGTCTGCCGCCATGTCGATGATCGATTTTTGCGATATTTCCCAGACCGTCTTGTACAGGTCTTTAATATGCTGGGGTATCTCAGGCATGTTCTGAATCGAGCCGTTGGCTTCGATCAGGCGGTTTTTCATTTTGTCATCCCACAGTCCGAGCTCAATCAGATCTTTCAGCAGGTGCTTGTTTACCACGATAAATTCTCCCGAAAGCGTACGGCGGGTATAAATGTTGGAGGTGTATGGCTCAAAACATTCGTTGTTTCCGAGAATCTGCGAAGTGGAAGCCGTCGGCATCGGAGCCAGAAGGAGGGAGTTGCGTACTCCATTCTTCTTCACCTGCTTTTTGAGCTTGTCCCAGTCCCAGCGGCCTGATTCCGGTGTTACACCCCACATGTCAAACTGGAATATACCTTTGGATACCGGCGAACCTTTAAAGGTTTCATACGGGCCGTCTGCGGTGGCAAGTTCCATGGACGCCTCCATCGCGGCAAAGTATATGGTCTCGTGAATGTCCTTATTAAGTCCGCGTGCCTCCGGTGAATCAAATGGCATCCGCAGCTTTATAAACGCATCGGCAAGTCCTTGTACACCAATGCCGATCGGCCGGTGCTTCATATTGGAATTACGTGCTTCCGGAACAGGGTAATAATTAATGTCAATGACCTTATTCAGGTTGCGGGTGATCACCTTGGTGATTTCATACAGCCGTTCGTGATCAAAAGCTCCTTCCTCGGTTACAAATTTGGGAAGCGCAATGGAAGCCAGGTTACACACAGCCACTTCGTCAGGACTTGTGTATTCCATGATCTCAGTACAAAGGTTACTTGACTTGATCACCCCAAGATTCTTCTGGTTGGATTTTTTATTGGCTGCATCCTTGTACAACATATAAGGCGTACCTGTTTCAATTTGGGCTTCGAGGATCTCAAACCAAAGATCCTGCGCCTTCACTTGCTTACGGTATTTACCCTCTTTTTCATACTTCAGGTACAGCCGCTCAAAATCCTCCCCATAACAGTCGGCAAGTCCGGGTGCCTCATTCGGGCAGAAGAGCGACCACATTCCGTTGTCTTCCACGCGCTTCATGAAGAGGTCGGAAATCCACAGGGCATAAAACAGGTCACGGGCACGCAGCTCTTCCTTACCGTGATTTTTCTTCAGGTCCAGGAAGTCAAAAATATCCGCGTGCCATGGTTCGAGATAGATGGCGAAGCTCCCCTTACGTTTTCCACCCCCCTGGTCTACATACCTGGCCGTCATATCATAATTACGAAGCATGGGCACAATTCCATTGGAAACTCCCCCGGTTCCCTTGATATATGAGCCGGTGGCCCGTACGTTATGGATACTTAGTCCGATCCCGCCGGCAGACTGTGAAATTTTTGCGCACTGCTTCAGGGTATCATAAATTCCGTCGATGCTGTCATCCTTCATGGTTAGCAGGAAACAGGATGAAAGCTGAGGCTTGGGTGTTGCTGCATTGAAGAGGGTGGGCGTGGCGTGTGTAAACCACTTTTCAGACAACAGGTTGTAGGTTTCGATGACCGCTTCAATATCTTCCATATGAATTCCCACGGCCACACGCATAAGCATATGCTGAGGCCTTTCCACGATCTTCCCGTCGATCTTCATCAGGTAGCTGCGCTCCAGGGTTTTGAACCCAAAGAAGTCATAACCGAAATCCCGGTCGTATATGATGGTAGAGTCCAGTAACGCGGCATTTTTCTTGATAACCGCATAGGCATCCTTTGAAATGAGCGGTGCATTCTCCCCTGTTTTAGGGTCGATATACGTATACAGCCGTTTCATTGTATTGGAGAATGATTTGCTGGTAACCTTGTGCAGGTTGGAAATGGCAATACGCGCGGCCAGCTTGGCGAAATCAGGATGCTTCGTGGTCATGGAAGCCGCTGTTTCAGCCGCCAGGTTGTCCAGTTCGACCGTGGTGACCCCGTCATAAATACCGTTGATCACCTTCATGGCGATATCTACCGGCTCTATATAATTGGTGTCAAGGCCATAACATAATTTTTCGATGCGGGCGGTGACCTTGTCAAATTTGACGGACTCCCGGCGTCCGTCACGTTTAATAACTAACATAAGTAAGGGGGTTTGAGTGGATGTTTAGGTTTCTTCAGTTATGCTAAAAATCTTCGTCCAGCGAAAATTTAGGAGAGTTTTCATCTCCACCGGATTTCATGACACCTGCTTTCTGGTAATCTCCCACGCGTTTTTCAAAAAAGTTGGTTTTACCCTGGAGGGAGATCATTTCCATAAAATCGAAGGGGTTACTCGAGTTGTAAATCTTCTTGCCAATAAGCTCATTGAGCAGGCGGTCAGCTACAAACTCGATATACTGACACATAAGGTCGGCGTTCATTCCGATCAGGTTGACCGGCAGGGCGTCCGTTACGAATTCTTTTTCAATGGCCACCGCATCTTTGATGATTTCGATGACCGTATCTTCCGGAAGTTTGTTCTCTACGTGGTTGTTGTAGAGCAGGCAGGCAAAATCACAGTGCAACCCTTCATCCCGCGAAATAAGTTCATTGGAAAAGGAGAGACCCGGCATCAAACCGCGTTTCTTCAGCCAGAAGATGGAACAGAAGCTGCCTGAAAAGAAAATTCCTTCCACAGCAGCAAAAGCAATAAGCCGTTCCTGGAAATTCCCCTCATCGATCCAGCGCAGTGCCCAGTCCGCTTTCTTCTTCACGCAGTCCATCGTGTCAATGGCATTAAACAGTTTATCTTTTTCGGTGGGGTCTTTTACATAAGTGTCAATCAGCAAAGAGTAAGTCTCCGAGTGAATATTTTCCATGGCAATCTGGAATCCATAGAAGAATTTGGCCTCGGTGTACTGTACTTCGGCCACGAAGTGCTCAGCCAGGTTTTCATTGACAATCCCGTCGCTCGCTGCAAAAAAGGCAAGGACATGCGATATAAAATGACGTTCACCGTCATTAAGGTTGTGCCAGTCTTTCAGATCCTGGCTAAGATCAATTTCTTCGGCCGTCCAGAAGCTGGCTTCGGCTTTTTTGTAAAACTCCCAGATATCGTTGTGCTGGATCGGAAAAAGGACAAATCGGTTCGCATTATCCTGGAGAATAGGTTCCTGTGCTGCAGTTGCTGTTTCACTCATCGTTCACGAGGTTAAAATTTGAAAATTACCAAAGTTAAAACCGGATTGGAGAATCCGGAAAGCTCCGAGGACTAAGAGACACTGACGGAGCAACTATCGGTACTTGTTCGAGCCAATAGGTCATACAAATATTGATAATGGATATATAAAATCAAAGCGGGGAAAAGAACGCGTCACATGGCAGTGTTGAGTGTCATAAAGCATTGAAGAACAGGTTGATAGGTGGTTAAATGAAAATTATACTTTGGCCTTAATCGGCTAAATTGACGCATCTGAAGAGAATGAAAAAAGTTTTCCACAAAGGCAAGCGGTATACACATAGCGAATGTGGAAAAACCGAGCAGCTATGCCGTGAGCTTTTCCCTGACCGGGTCAGGGAGCTTGTCCAGCTCCGGTTCTTCTCCCACAAACCATTCGGTAAGCCCGTAATAGGCTGTTTCTGTAACCGGGTCTGTGAATTTTTTATAGGCACCGCTACGGGTCTTGTTAGAAAGTGCCGCGGAAACCGAACTCCTTACCTTGTGCTTGTCTGCTTCGGCTTCCTGATCCAGAATGAACCCGATCACCTCGGCACTCGTTACTAATTTATTCCTTATATCCAGGTAGTACGCGATTTTACGGGTCCAGGGCCATTGCGTACGATAGGCATTAGGGTCCCACCGTACCGTTGCCTGGCTTCCCTGGTCCTGAAAGATGGGCAGACTGGTGAGATTGCTGATATGGGTGTCAATCTCACTGATCTCCTTCCTGAATTGCTCAATACGTTCTTCAAGCGCTTTCTTTTTCTCAGTTAGCGCCTTCAGATACAGGTCTGCGTACTTTTCAGGGACATTAATTTTCATTCGAAGCAAATAGAATAACCATTATACAGTTAAATTCGCACTATGTCAAGCATAACAAGCAAGTAAAGCAAGCGGTTCAAGCAGGTATGGCTTTTTTAGCCAGGGTTGGGTTATTGGGTCACCGCTGACCCGGGTTCCGGATGGGCCTAACCGGTCAGGCCATGGAGTACCAACAAATTACAGGTTGGTTGTTTGAATAATTGATCATTTAACCTATCTTTGCAATCCGTTTTTTAAAAACAATCATAGAAGCGAATTATGTACGCAATTGTAGAGATAGCCGGAAAGCAGTTCAAAGTAACGCAAGACCAATTCGTGTATGCTCCAAAGATGGAGGGCGAAGAAGGCGCTTCCGTAGAATTCGACAAGGTGCTGTTATTGGATAATGATGGCAACGTCGAAGTAGGTGCACCCTTATTAAAGGGTGTAAAGGTATCGGGAAAAATTCTCGGTCATGTCAAGGGTGACAAAGTGATCGTCTTCAAGAAGAAGCGTCGCAAAGGATATAAAAAGAAAAACGGTCACCGTCAGCAATTCACCAAGATTCAGATTGAAGGAATTGTAACAGGTGGGAAAAGTTCAGCTAAAACTGAATCCAAACCTAAGGCTGAGTCCAAGCCAAAACCAGAGAGCAAGCCCAAGGCGGAAAGCAAGCCTAAGGCGGAAAAGAAGAAAGGTGATGACCTTACAGAGATCGTGGGAATCGGGCCTGTATTTGCCGGTCAGCTTAACGAACTGGGGTATACCACCTTCAAGCAGATTGCGAACCTGACCGATAAAAAAGTCCAGGAGATCGCGGAGAAGATAGATGGTGTAAGTGTGGAATCATCCTCCAGCTGGATCAATTACGCCCAGGGTCTCCTGAACGGTGTGAATGATCTGACGGAGATTAATGGAATCGGACCTGTATTCGCAGCTGAATTGAAAAAACTTGGTTATATCAGTTTTGAGCAGATTGCATCCCTGACGAAAGAACAAATTGCTGATATTGCGGAAAAGATCGATGGAGTGAGTGAAGAATTGGTTACTTCGGAAGAATGGATCAAGCAGGCCAAAGATCTTCTTAAAAAATAATTTCGAATTACGTAAAGAACTTTAAACATGGCACATAAAAAAGGAGCAGGTAGTTCGCGGAACGGAAGAGAGTCGGAAAGTAAGCGACTTGGTGTGAAAATTTATGGCGGACAGCACGCCGTGGCGGGTAACATTATTGTACGCCAGCGGGGAACCAAACATCACCCCGGGAAAAATGTGGGTATCGGAAAAGATCATACCCTGTTTGCCCTGGTGGATGGAACCGTGAACTTCAAGAAAGGAAAGAATAACCGTTCCTACGTTTCAGTAGAGAATGGAGAGGCCCAGGCCTGAGGTATTTCAGTTACCGGATAAAATCAAAAATCACATTCGAAATGGTGTGATTTTTTTTGTTTTGTTACCTGCGTGGACATCCCCCAAATTACGTGAAATTTAAGGACTTACCTCATACCCCTAACCGCCCTTTTTTTTCTAATCCCAGGAAAAATCCCCTTGTAAGCCCCACGTATCTGAACGGCCCCTATTAATAATAAAATATACTGACCCTGATAATGAAGTTCATCGAATAAGTTAAAACAGGTCATTTAATTGCCTTAAAAATTGCCCATTAGTATATTAATAATAAATGAAAAAACACCCAATATTTCACAACGTTTGGTGTTAAACGATTTTTGATCTGAAATGTTTCGTAATTCCCCCTAATCGAGGTAGAATATTTTTCATTTCCTTACTTTTCTGGGTAAATATTTTTAGCTTAGCGGAAATACATTTTATAACCTAAACAATGCAATATGAAGAAGTTTCTACTACTTAGTTTGATGTTGATGGCTACACTGTTGTCGGTAGACGCAGTGGCACAGGAACGTACCATTACCGGTACGGTAACTGCGCAGGAGGACGGCTCGGCACTTCCGGGTGTAAACGTTCTTCTTAAAGGTACTTCCACAGGTACCGTGACCGATATCAACGGAAGCTATCGACTAACAGTGCCTTCAGACGGTGGTACACTGGTATTCACCTTTGTTGGTTTGAAGACACAGGAGATTGCCATCGGAAACCAGTCTACGATTGACGTAAGCATGGAATCTGATGTAACCCAGTTGGGTGAGGTGGTTGTGACCGCCCTGAACATTGAGCGTGACAAAAAGACGCTTGGTTATGCCACCCAGCAGGTTGAACAGGAAAATTTGCGGGTTGCCCGCGAGCAGAACCTGAACGAAGCCCTGGCTGGTAAAATTGCCGGTGTGCAGGTTGTTTCAGGTTCCGGAGCCAAATTTGGCCAGTCGGCCATTCGTATTCGCGGTGTACGCGGATTGAGTTCGGCGCCTCCCTTGTATGTGGTGGATGGTATCGTGGTTGAAGACCCGTCCACCATCAACATGGATAACGTGGAGTCACTGAACGTGCTGAAAGGTGCCAATGCAGCAGCACTCTATGGTTCACGTGCCCGAGATGGTGTGATTATCATTACCTCAAAACGTGCCAAAGAAGGTGCATTGCAGGTTAACTTAAACAACACCACCACTTTCGAATCAGTATCCGTGCTGCCTGAATATCAGAACCAGTATGGCGGCGGTTATTCGCTGGATTTCAATACGTTTAATTTTGATCCCGCAACGGATGATCCTGCTCTTGCCGGACTCGACGGGGCACCGACGCCTGAATTCTATGCGGATGAAAGCTGGGGACCTCCCCTGAACGGACAAATGGTTGCTCAGTGGGATGCGTTCACACCCGGTACCGCAGGGTACGGTCAGATGCGCCCCTGGGAAGCACATCCGGATAATATCAAGGATTTCTTCGAACTGGGTGTATTCACCAATACCAGTTTGAATATTGGTAAAGCCGGTGAAAACTATAATATTAATGCCACATTGACTCAGTCAGACCGTGGTGGTGTATTGCCTAACAGTGATCAGACACGTACGTATCTGAACCTGAACACGCGCATCAACCTGACGGATCGTCTGGAAATGACGGCCATGGCCAACTATAACCGGACCAGCACAATTGGTAACCTCGCAGAAGGATACAACAGTATCGGGGCGAATATCAACCAGTGGTGGCAGCGTCAGCTGGATATCGAGCTGCTTGAGAAATACTGGAGAATGCCTGACGGAAGGTATACTTCATGGAACCTTAATTCAGCCCGTAATTCAACTCCGCTGTACTGGAACAACATCTATACCGAGATGTACGCCAACTACTCCGAATACAACGAGGAGGCCGTAAGCGCGAAATTCGGACTGGCTTACGAAGTAATTGACGGATTGACGCTGAGCGCCAACCTGAACCGTTACTATAAGTCAGGATGGAGGGAAAGCCGGGTAGCTTCAGGTACCCTGGATCAGGATAATTTCACCACTGACAGCTATGAGCGTACGGAAGACAACTTCGAGTTTATCGCCCAGTATAACCGCACCTTTGAGAATTTCTCACTGGAGGCTTTAGCCGGTGGTAATATCCGTACGAATGATAACAAATACTGGTACATGTCTACCGTAGGAGGTTTGTCTGTGCCGGATCTCTATAACATCGACGCTTCGATTGACCGTCCTTCTGTGGATAATACATTCACGCAACGACGCGTAAACAGTTTCTTCGCAGAGGCCAACGTTGGCTATAAAGGAATCATATTCCTGCGCGGATCACTTCGTCGTGACTATGATTCTGCACTGCCTGAATCAAGTAACGCCTTTACGTATCCTGCGGTTTCCACTTCATTCGTGTTCTCCGAACTGCTTAATTCTCAGGATATATTGTCCTTTGGTAAACTGCGTGTGAGCTATGCGGAAGTTGGTGGTGAGCTGAATCCTTATTCATTGCTGCCTACCTACGGACTGGGAACTCACTATAATGGAAACCCGGTAATGGGTGTGCCGAATTCGATTACTGATCCTAACCTGATTGCTGCTACAACGGCTGCAACAGAAGCTGGTATCGAACTTGGATTCCTGCAGAACCGTATCCGTGCTGATTTCTCATACTACTACTATGACAATGCGGATGAGATTATTCGTACTTCCATTGACCCGGCAACAGGGTATGACGTGTTCACAATTAATGCCGGAACAATGTATACCCGCGGTTGGGATGCTTCCATCGGAGGTACACCGGTTCGCTCTGGTGCATTCACCTGGGATGTGAACTTCAACTTTGCGCGTAGCCGTAACGTAATTGAGTCGCTCTATCCTGGTCTGAATTCCATCACACTGGCTAACGGTTTCTATGGAACTTCAACATCCGGTGGATGGGGTGGTATTACCGCCCGTGCCCAGGTGGATGAAGAGTGGGGAACGATTATTGGACGGAAGTTCCTGCGTGACGAAGCCGGAAACCTGGTGGTAAATGATAGTGGTCAGCCGCTGTGGGAAGATAACCAGAATCTTGGTTCAATCCTTCCTGATTATACCGGTGGTATTTTCAACCGCTTTACCTATCGTAACTTCGAACTTAGCTTCACGATCGATTGGCAGATTGGCGGTAAATTCCATTCTGTGACCAATATGTTCAATGCATATTCAGGACTGGGAGCTGAAACAGTAGGTACAAACGATCGCGGAAATGACATGCGTCTCCCTCCTTCGGAAGGCGGCGGATTGACCTTCGGCGGTGTGTATGAAGATGGAACACCTAACGATATCTATCTGACTGCGCAGTCTTACTTTAAGTCAATGTTTGCGCTGCATGAGCGTTGGATATACGATGCGACCTACGTTAAACTGCGTGAGGTTCGTCTCGGATACCAGATTCCTGAATCTGTACTCAGCCGGGTTTCATTCCTGAATCGTGCCAGCGTTGCGATCGTATCCAATAACACATGGCTGATCCACAGCGATGTGCCGGGTATTGATCCTTCACAGGTATCAGGTGATACACGGGATGCACGTAACAACGGATCATGGGTAGACAGCGGGCAGTTGCCGGCCACCCGATCAATCGGTTTCGATATTCGTCTTGGATTTTAATTGAAAAACAAGAAACAATATGAAAAATACTATAAATAAATATTTCGTAATTGGCTTGTTGAGTGTGGGAATAGTGGCGTGTGATCCGGGAGACTTCGGTGACCTCAACGTGAACCCCAACGAAACAACAACGCCAATTGCGGCAGCCTTGCTGACCAACGCAATCAATTCACTTGATGAAACGATTACCGCGACAACCGGTCAGCATTATGTACAGTACCTGGCTAACTCCCAGTATACTGATGACGACACCTACCAGACGGTGCGGTTTAGCTACAATGGTTTTTACTCGGGTGCTATGAATGACCTGGCTAAGATCATTGAGCTGAATACCAATGAGGCAACGAAGGAAGCAGTGACCCAATACGGATCCAATGAGAACCAGATTGCGGTTGCACGTATCCTCCTGTCTTATTATTACCTGCATCTTACCGACCGGTGGGGTGATATTCCTTACACCGAGGCATTACGCCTTGAGGATGACATCCTGCAGCCTGCATTTGACACGCAGCAGGATATCTACAACTCGCTTTTTACCGTACTGGATCAGGCGGAAGCTGCGATCTCGGGTACGAATCCGGTTGTGGGTGACATCCTTTTTGATGGTGACATGGATCGCTGGAAAGAATTCGCTAATACCATTCGCCTTACCGCGGCACTTCGCCTTTCAGAGGTGGATGCCACCAAAGGGGAAGCCGAATTCAATGCCGCATTAAACGACGGTGTCATTGAACTGGATAATTCAGCTAATATTTACTACACGCACCTCGCTGATGAGGTATACGACAACGTATGGGAAGATCGGTTCTTTACCCGTCGCGATTACGCGCTGGCCGAGACACTGGTTGACGCCATGCAGTCGTTGGCTAACGGCGGTGTCCTCACAGCCATGATGGATCCCCGTTTGCCGGTGTATGCTGATCCTACCGAGAATGGAAACATGTACGTGGGTATGAAGTACGGAATAACCCAGGCAGAAGCCGGGTCGATTTCAAACTCAGATGTTTCTTTCCTGGGAACTTCATTGCGTATGCAGGATTCTCCTACCTACATCTATACGGCCGCACAGGTTGCGTTTGCACGCGCCGAAGCTGCGTTGCTGGGATGGACAACAGAGGATGCTGAAACACTTTATGAAACCGGCATCGAGTTGTCGATCAAACAGTATACGGATGCAAGCGATGTGACTATCACCGCGTACCTTACCGACCCATGGGTTGCGTATGATCCGGCTACTGCACGTGAGCAGATTCTCACGCAGAAGTGGATTGCCAACTTCCTGAATGGATACGAAGCATGGGCAGACTGGAGAAGAACAGGTTTTCCTGTACTGACTCCTGCCGTTGCCGCCCAGAACCAGAGTGGAGAGATTCCTGTTCGTCAGGCATATCCTACCTCTGCGAGGGATTTGAATGGTGAAAATTACGACGCCGTTATCGCCCGTCAGGGAGAAGATGGTCTCGATACCCATGTGTGGTGGGATGTAGATTAATCTGCACTTACCTTCTTAAATACAGAACCGCCCGGGATTCCCGGGCGGTTTTTTTTATGTTTGTAATGATTTGACGTACATTTTTCCCAAAAGATTAAATATCCTTCATTCAGGGATTTCAGCAAGATAATGAATGGTCAGATCTGACCATTTTTCTATCCTGTCTGACGTAATTAGTTTTATCAACTGTGTCAATAATGAAAGCATTCTTTATACGATTTCCGGCGCTGGTATTTGTATGCTGTATGGGCTGTTTGACCATGGATCAGACGGAAACAATCTGCCATACCCTGATTATAAATGCCAGAGTGGTGGATGGAACCGGCGAACCGGCTTATATCGGTTATGTCGCAGTACGCGCGGATACGATCTATGAGGTGGGAAAAGGCAGTCCCACTCACCTGGAAGCTTGTCAGCTCATTGATGCCGAAGGAGCGGTGGTGGCCCCGGGATTTATTGACCTTCATGCCCACGGAAACCCGGATGAGACTCCCTCGTTTGAGAATTTTACCGCTATGGGTGTTACGACGATTGTACTCGGACAAGACGGCGGAAGCCCGGGGACCCTTAGGATGGACAGCCTTTATCAGCGCTATCAGGAAGAAGGGCTTGGCACTAATCTCATAATGTTTTACGGTCACGGTACACTTCGCGAAGAAGCCGGGGTAGGTATGGAAAGTTCTCCTTCAGAAAGTCAGCTCGCCAGAATGGATTCAATTCTGAAGAAAGCGCTGCAATTCACTCACGGGCTGTCCCTGGGACTGGAATATACGCCCGGACTTTATGCCGGAACGGACGAATTACAACGCCTGGCCAGGGTTACCGGTACAGGCGGAGGAATGATCATGAGTCATATGCGCAACGAAGACGACGATAGTTTGCAGTACTCAATCCGCGAAATGATCTCGCTTGGAGAATTCTGCCCGGTACACATTTCCCACCTGAAATCAGTCTATGGTTCCGGGGAAGAGCGCGCTCAGGAGATATTATCCTGGATTCATGAGGCGGCCGGCCAGGGAATTGACATTTCCGCCGATGTGTATCCGTATACAGCCAGTTACACCGGCATAGCTATTTTGTTCCCTGACTGGGCCAAGACCGCGGAGCAGTTCCAGTCTGCCCTGGTAAACAGGAGGCAGGAACTAACAGATTACCTGTATTCGCGGGTAATGTCACGCAATGGTCCTGAAGCCACGCTCATCGGTACCGGGCCGTTCGCGGGAATGACGCTTGCAGAGGCAGCCCGTCAGGAAAATAAATCTTTTACCGATCTGTTGATCGATGATATAGGTCCGCAAGGCGCATCCGCCGCTTACTTTGTGATGAACGAGCCGCTTCAATCACGACTTCTTGAGGATAGTCTGGTCGGTATTTGCTCCGATGGAAGTCCGACCGGGTATCACCCCAGAGGACATGGTACTTTTGCCAGGATCATCGAAAAGTATGTCCGTCAGGAACAAGTCCTGTCACTTGAGCAGGCCGTGCGTAAAATGACCGGATTTGCCGCCAATATTCTGTCTGTTGAGGACCGGGGATTACTTAAAGCGGGGATGAAGGCAGATTTAATTGTTTTCAGACCCCGTGATGTAGAAGAAAAGGCAACGTTTGAAAATCCATTTCAGCTCGCAGAAGGTTTTGACTTTGTAATGGTCAACGGGACCTGGGTACGTCAGGATGCAGCATTCACTGAAGTACTCCCGGGAAGATTCCTCCTCCCCCAAACTAATGCGCAACCGTGACGCGGCCATTTTTATGCGGCAATCGGGATAGGAGGGATGTTTAGGTTACGTCCGAAATACGATCAATTGTTTAACAGGTTGAATGAGCCATGCGATATTTATTCTTTATTCTTTGCCAGCTTACCGTGACTATGAGTGTTGCACAGGACAGACTTTATACTGATTACGAAAAGTATAAGGAACCGGGCATCACCACGCACCGGTTTGGTCAGGAGGCGATTCTGCCCCTGATCAGGACCTGGGAGCGGTCGGAATTCTACCAGGTACACCAGGTTGGCTCAAGCCTCGAAGACCGTCCTGTGTATCTCGTTTCTGCCGGTTCGGGCCCGGTAAACGTATTGCTGTGGTCCCAGATGCACGGCGATGAATCGACCGCCACGATGGCGTTGTTCGATATATTTCACTACCTCTACGAAAACCGCAGCACACCTGAAGTACAAGAACTGCTCAACCAGGTCACAATACATGCTATTCCCATGCTGAATCCTGATGGCGCCCACCGTTTCCGGCGCAGGAATGCCCAGCAAATTGATATCAACCGGGATGCCCTCAGGCTGCAAACGCCGGAAGGGAGAATATTGAAGCATGTGAGGGACAGCCTCAGGCCTGATTTCGGATTTAACCTGCACGATCAGAGCCGGTATTATAATGTGGAAGGGACTCCGTCCACCGCGACCCTTTCTTTTCTTGCACCCGCTTTTAATCAGGAAAAATCGGTAAACGCTGTTCGTGAGAAGGCCATGCAGGTTATTGTGAGGATGAATGAAGAGGTTCAGAAATATGCACCCGGACATACGGGCAGGTACTCCGATGATTTCGAACCAAGGGCGTTTGGAGATAATATTCAGAAATGGGGAACCAGTACTATCCTGATTGAATCAGGTGGTTACCCCGATGATCCGGAAAAGCAGTTTATCCGGAAACTAAATTATGTAACTATTCTGACCGCCCTGTATGCAATCGCTGACAAGTCCTATTTGGAAATGAACCCGGAGGACTACGAACGTATCCCTCAAAACGATCGCCAGTTACTAGCCCTTAAGATAGAATCTGTGACACATACCAGGGAGGATGCTGAA
>CAZLZD010000068.1:0-18601 GCA_964563925.1 uncultured Roseivirgaceae bacterium
CTTCAAAGGCCCTGGGTTTTTCCTTGTCATAGTCTTTGGCAGTCTCCCCTTTTCTTTCCTCGTCCATATCCCTTTCCATAAGTGCATCTTCAGCATCCAGGAGCCGGGTCAGAATTTCTTTTTGCCTTTTAATGGTTTCCTCGGTCAGTTGTTTGTTGACCAGGTCCATTTCTGTTTCTTCCATTTTTTCAGGGATACCCTGGCCGGGCTTCTGACCACCCTCCTGTTGTTCCATGCGTTTTTGCATTTCTTCAAATGCTTTGCGCAACCTTTCCTGTTCGGCTGCTAATTTAGCCAACTCTTCGGATAATTCCCTGCCTTCTTTTCCTCCGTTTTTCAGCTCCTCAATTTTTTGGTTCAGCTGCTGTTGCATTTCTGACAGGGACGGCATGGGTTGTGGCTTATCAGGCTTTCCTTTGCCCATGGCATCCGACATGGCCTGCTGCATCTGTTCCAGTACATCATCAAGTAACAAGGCCAGGTTATTCATGGAGGTCATGGCAAATTGCTGGGATACCACTGCTTCCTGTTTTTTCCTTTCACGAATACCGCCCATACTTTCATCAAGGTATTTATTCATGTCACTAACCTCACGGGTCACGAACGATTGGATTTGGAAGACACGATTGGCCAGGGACAACAGACTGTCTTCGACAATCTGGGCATCATCCCGGATTTTCAATTGTTGCTGGCCGAGGTCGACAAATCTCGGGTCGCTCTGTTTTACATCCCTGAAATTTTCGATCAGCTTCTCCTGGTCGAAGGACAACTTCAGCAAATTGTGCATGATGTCGCGCAGGTCATCAATATTCTCCATCATACTTTCCATTTCCATGCCCGATTGCATCTGTTGCATTTTCTGCTCCATCTTCTCCATTTCCTGCACGGCATTCTTCTGATTTTCGCCGGACTTTTTGTTGTCCTTCTTTTCAAGATTCTCCTTGCTCTCCTGCTGAGACTGTTCTACATTTTCCTGTTCTTCCCCCGTGTCCGGTAAAGACTCCGGCCGTTTGAGCTCCTGATTGAGTTCTTGAATTTCTTTTATATTTTCTTCTATTTTTTCAAACTCCTGTTGTAATTCTTCTTGTTCTTCTATTAATTCCTGATTTTCTTCAGTTCCAGAATTTTCGGTTTTTTCCGATAGTTCTTCCTGTTTATTCCGTATATCCTCCAGCTCGGTAAGATTTTCCTGAACCTTTTGTTCCAGCTTCAGGCGCTTTAATAGCTCAAAGGCCCTTTCCAGTTCTTTTTCAAGATTCTTTTCCCGCTGATTGAGCTGACTGAGCTTGTCCTGCATTTCATCGGTATTGCGTTGTTCTTCGAGCAGTTTTTGTAATTCTTCGTAGAGCTTACGGGTTTCTTCATCGAGCAGTTCATCCATCAGTTCCTTGATCTTTTCCGCTTTTTCACGTAGCTGCTCATTTTCGGTTTTGTCAAACCGGTCCATTTTCTCCAGGGAATTCTGATATTCTTCCTGCAATTTTTTAATTTCCTCCGTCAGCTCTTCGCGTTGCTTAAGGATCTCCTTGAGCATCTGTTCGTCCTGCCAGTTAAGGTCCCTCTTAGCCTTCAGCTTTTCTTCGGTATCATCTATATTCTTCTTGAGTTCGCGGGCTTTGTCCAGGGTGCGCTCCACATTTTTCCGGGCTTTCTCAGACAGCCGGTCGATTTCCTCATTTACCTCTTCCCGTCCGGGAATCCGGAACGTATAGGTGGCTGTCTTCGTGCTTTTTGCGCCATTGACTCCATCGTTATCCCACACACGCAGGTAATATTCCAGGGTAGCACCCTCCTCATAAAGTATGGAATCAAAATCCCATTGGTGATAGAATCGTTGTGTAGGCTGCGGCCCTGCTGCAATAGGTACTGAGGTGAAATCGGATTCTTTATTGGCCAGGCGATAATACAGTCGCAGGCTGCTTATTCCATAATCATCCTGAAGTGCACCGCGGAAGGCGACAAAGGAGAAAAGGGTTGTGTCCTGGTATTGTTCGAGCCGGATTTCCGGGTAGGCATCGGGTGTGACAAAAACACGGTATTTTACGGCATCCCGGTTCGTACCATGTTCGTTGTATAATTTGATTTCATAATCAGCGGTCTCCGTCAACGTACGGGAATAGGCAAAAACCTCCTCTCCATTCTCTTCCTTTACCTGTTCGCCTGAATCCCCGTTAAAAAAGATTTGTACACTGTCTGTCGCCAGCGTATTAAACAGCCAGCTAATCTCAGTCCCTTCGGGTACCTGCAGGTTTCCGGTATTTGTAAGCCGCTCATTTTTCCGGCCAAGATAAGCAGGGTACTGCAGGGCAACGTCAAAGCTTTTAAGGTCAGGACGGTCTACTACTTCGATATCAAAGACCCTGGACAGGTAGCCGGCGGCTTCAAAGCGCACATCCTTGTCATACTGGATTTTCTGGAAGGTATGGGTAAACTGGCCGGGGCCGTCCGGGGTTAGTTTGATCCGGCGGTCCTTGTCAAGGAGGTAGGCGATGGCCGGGACATTTTCACCGGGCAGTTTCAGGGTCAGGGTAAAATCTTCGTTACGGAACGCTTTCATTTCCTCGTTTTCGAGCTGAAAGGAAAAGGGTGCCCCGGGCACAAAATCACGATTAAAGAAAAGGATGCGGCGTGTATTGGCTGAGATAAAACTTGGGTGTACCAGCAGCAGGATTAGCAGGACAGTTAACGGAATCAGGGCATATTTAATAAATGGGATATTTTCTTTCGGGTTAACTGCTTCGCTAAATTCAAAGGAACTCAATGCGGATGACTTCTGACGAATACTGGCCTCGGCAAGCCCCGATTTTCGCTCCAATCTTTCCAGCTGCAGGAGGTTAATCAAACGGTCGGAAATAGTGGGAAAAAACCGACCGATGCGGCGGGCGGCTTCTTCTTCGCTCATTCCTTTTCCTCCGTTGATCAGGTTCAGCAGGGGGTCACCGATATAACGGATCAGGAAATAGCCTGAGGCAGAAATAAAAACGAACAGCAAACCAGCCCGAAGCCAGTAGCCAAAACGGAACATAAACTCGAGAAAATTTACCAGGAGGAATATGGTAAGAATGGCACCGAGGGCCAGCAGAATTCCCCGGAGCAATACACTAGCGTAGTACTTCCTTTTATATTTTTTTATTCGGTCCCGTATGTTCATCGCTCTCAATTATCCTGTTCCCGTTAATGCCGGATAGTATAAATACGAAATTCACCCGCCGTTGGTTCATAACCCCGTGAGATGCTATTCTCCATATTCCTCATTAAAATACTCAATAATGTGCATTTTAAGTAACTTTTCCTGTTCAAGAAGATCGAAATGTGGCAGCTTCCCCGTCACTTTCCAGTGCGGCCAGCCTTCCTCATCAATTCCTTCCAGTTCGTAGAATCCCGAAATACTAAGAACCCGGCAGATTCCAATATGTATAAGGTCTTGTTTTTCCTCCTTCGAAAAACGCTTCCGCCCACGGCCGAGTTCCTGGACTCCGATCAGGAACAAAACACCATTGAGGTCTTTTGGTTTCCTGCCAATCAGTTTTTCCAGTTCTTCAAGAAGCTGCTGCCACTTTCGTTCAAGTTCGAGGTCTTTTCGTATCATTTGTTTTCCAGGGCATCCCAATATTCCACTGCCCTGCGAAGATGAGGGATAACGATCGTCCCCCCCACAAGGTTGGCCACTGCGAAGATCTCAAAAACCTCTTCACTTGACAGCCCCGCTTCGTGGCACTTACCAAGGTGATACCGCACGCAATCATCACACCGGAGTACCATCGAAGAAACAAGTCCGAGCATTTCCTTGGTCCGGCTGTCTATTGCCCCATCTGAAAACGCATTGGTATCAAGATTAAATATTCGTTTTATAACCTTGTTATCGGCCGTGAGAATGCGTTCATTCATCTTCTCACGGTAGCTGTTAAATTCTTCTACTTTATTCATGCGAATGTCTTTTGCCAAAGGTATCAAATTTAGCGTATTCGGAAATGAGATACTTGAGTGGTTCCTGCCTTCAAGGTGCGGTGCTTGCGGAGATCCGCTGGTCCGCTCGGAGCGTGCCTTGTGCACGACATGCCTGCGACGGTTGCCGAGGACGCAGAGTCACCGGTGGACGTGCAGTCTTCTGGAGGAAAAGCTTTACGGGAGAATACCAATGCACCCGGCGTATTCGTTTCTGGTTTTTTCCCGAAGGGGGATGACCAGGGAATTGCTGCATCACATTAAGTATGAGGGGAGGAAAGACCTGGCGTGGCAACTGGGCCGCATGTACGCGCTTGAACTCAGGGAGTCCGGGGTCAGGTTGCCTTCAGGCCGGTTGGTGCCCGTTCCCCTCCATTGGCGCAGGGCCTGGAAGCGGGGGTATAACCAGGCGGCCTGGTTTGCCCGGGGCATCGCTTCGGTAACGGGGATCCCGGTTGATGAGCATACATTGCAGCGGGTAGGTGCGCATACGAGTCAGACCCGGAAGACAAGACAGGAGCGCTGGGGCCGGATGCAGGGTCAGTTTTCGCTGCGGAAAAATGCCCGTGTGGCAGGATCCAGCCTGCTTATCGTAGATGATGTGCTGACGACCGGTTCCACTGTGGAAGCCTGCGCGAAGGTGTTGAGGGAGGCAGGAGCGGCCCGGACCGGTATTCTGACCCTCGCGGTCGTAAAATAAAGGCAAAAAAAACCCTGTAGCGATGCGTCAGCATCTGCTACAGGGGTATTGAGCAAATAAATACGTTTCCTTAGTAATTCGAGCCGGCGCGGATCATTGCGCAACGGAAACCGATAGTGGCAGTTGCCGAATCCTGGTCAAGATACCTTCTTGTACCCGGTGACAGCCAGTAGGCCACATCTTTCCACGAACCACCTTTGTATACGCGTGCTTCGTCGGTAATCAGGGAGGTAAAACCTTCCGGATTATTCTCAAAGTCACTGTTATAATATTCTTCACCGGTAGCAGCATTCCGGACCTCATCCATATATCCGTCACGACGGATTGGGTTCAGGTCATCAAAATCCTGGAATGACATCGGACGATAAACGTCAAGCACCCATTCGCTCACGTTACCTGCCATATTATACAGACCGAAGTCATTAGGCGGGAACTCGTAGATATACGAAGTGATCAGTGCACCGTCATTCAGTTTACCTGCAATACCGGCATAGTCACCTCGGCCACGCTTGAAGTTGGCCAGGAAGTAACCCATTTCTTTTCCGTAAGGATTACGCAATGCATGCCCGTCCCACGGATAAATACGCTGGTGGGTCTGGTTTTCATCCAGCCACTGCGTACCGATCAGTGCGGTAGCAGCGTATTCCCATTCCGCTTCGGAAGGAAGGCGGTAATTAGGAAGGACCAGTCCGGATTCCAGCGGAATGCGGCCATCTGTCTCCGCATATTCCTCTCCTGCCTGCTCGGCAAGGTTCTGGTTTACCGCCATGGTTCTCCATTCGGCGTAGTTGTTGGCCTGTACCCAGCTTACCCCCACAACCGGGAAATAACGGAAACCAGGATAACGCAGATAATGATCCGTATATGGGTCATTATACGCAAGGCGTTCTTCCCACACGGTAGTATCCGGAAGCGCAGCGAGGTAAACCTCACGCGAAGAATCCGATACATTCAGATAGTGCAGATATTCCAGCCAGTGGATATTTGCAATTTCTGTTTCATCCATATAGAAAGAGGCCACGGAGACAGTTCGCTCCAGGTTATCCCTGCGGTTCAGAATGTCTTCTTCAAAAGAACCGACAACGGCACGTCCACCCTCGATAAACACCAGGTTAGGACCTTCTGGCTGTCCGCTGTACGGATTAACCATAAAACCATTGTTGTCTTCGTCATTGTAAGCCAATCCGGTGGCGGTACTCAGCGCACCCGGATGTACACTGGTGGGCCGGCCTTTACCTCCCATGAAACAAGAGGAAAGAAAGACGGAACCACCGATAAGGATTAAAGCACCTTTAAAAAAGCTGGCAGTTAATTTCATACCTGTTTTTATTTACTCAAAAAAAATTAAATACTCATTTTAAAAAAGCCTGAAGTCTTTGATCTTCAAAACTAAATGGAAGGCCAAAATAACACTTCTCCCAGAGAATTGTCATACTACGTACCAAAATATGCATTTTTAAACGATTTTTACCGTCTGATCCTTTGCATTGGCACGCAGGCGCCTTTCCATGCTATATCATAACTATAAAAGCCTGTAAATATTATATGAAATGAACAGTTTCATTTCATCAGCATGCCAAAATTACCATCTACTGGGCCTGCCGACCGAATACGCGTTTTCGCTGGCAGTATTCCTTGTATATTGTTAATCTTGTAAGTACTATATTCTCTATTGATTAAGAAGGTAACTCCATGGTCCCCGTCACCCAGGTAAACCGTACCAAACTATACTGGATCTTCCAGGCACTTGGCTGGGGAGCATTCTATATAGTTCAGACGGCGGTCGCCGCGTACTTCGTCAAAGAGATTTCATGGCTCATTTTCATTCGTTTCTTTAATATCACGCTGGTAGGTTTCCTGATCACCCATTTTTACCGGCAGTATATAAAGCGTAAAAAATGGCTCTCCTTCTCCCTGACGCGGCTTGCGGTCAGGGTTATTCTTTCTGCCCTGCTCATGGCGATGATGTGGGTGATCATCGTGCTGCCCATCAATTCATTCTATTTCAGTATGGAGCAGGACCAGGAACTGAATACGATTTTCATTCTGGTTCTGACCATGAACCTGACCATCGTGATGCTGAGCTGGTCGCTGATATATTTTATTTTCCAGCTGTTTGTCAACTTTAAACAGAGTGAGATTGAAAAATGGCGGCTTGAAGCCGCGGTCAAGGATGCGGAGCTGATCGCGTTGAAATCCCAGGTGAATCCTCATTTCATATTCAACAGCCTGAACAATATCCGTTCACTCGTTATTGAGAACCCTGAAAAGGCACGGGATATGATCACTCACCTGTCCGGATTACTGCGTTACAGCATTCAGTTCAACAACAAGGAAAAGGTAAGCCTGGAAAGCGAACTGGAAATTGTCCAGAATTATCTCAACCTCGAGTCCATTCAGTATGAAGACAGGCTGGAGTACAAGCTTGAGATCAAGCCGGAGACGCTCGATATGAAAATTCCACCGATGGCGATTCAGCTTCTGGTGGAAAATGCCATCAAGCACGGCATATCCACGCTTCCGCGGGGCGGACTTGTACATGTTCGTTCTTCACTGGAGAATGAAACGCTGCATGTGGAAGTAATAAACTCCGGGCAACTGAAAGAAGGTGTGAACGGGACGGGAATCGGGCTCCGGAATGCCTCGGAAAGGCTGAAGCTTCTGTTCGGCAAATTGTCGGATCTTAGTATCCGTAACCTGGATGAGAATAATGTCCTGGCTAGTTTTTCAATCCCGATAAGTAAACAAACATGATGAAAGCATTAGTAATAGATGACTCACGGCTGGCGCGTAATGAATTAAAGCGGCTGCTCAAGGATTTTGATAATGTGCAGATTGCCGGTGAGGCATCCAATGCCATGGAAGCTATTGAGAAGATTGAGAGTGACAAGCCTGACCTGATCTTCCTTGACATTCAAATGCCGGGTAAAGATGGGTTTGAACTTCTTGAGGAGCTGGATTACATTCCCGAGGTCATATTTACCACCGCTTACGATGAATATGCCATTAAGGCGTTTGAGTTCAATGCCCTCGATTACCTGCTAAAGCCCATACAAAAGGACCGGCTGGCTGGTGCGCTGTCGAAGATAACCGAAAAGCAGGAGCGTGAAACCAACGGATCCGGGGAGCGAATGACCACTTCCGACCAGGTATTTGTCAAGGACGGCGATAAGTGCTGGTTTGTTCAGCTGTCGGATGTGCGCCTGTTTGAAGTGGAAGGCAACTATACGAAACTCTACTTTGATGATCAGCGACCCATGATACCACGGACCCTGAATTATCTTGAAACCCGTCTTGATCCTAAGCGGTTTTTCCGTGCCAACCGGCAGCAGATTATCAATCTGAGCTGGATCGAGCGTATTGAACCCTGGTTCAGCGGGAGCATAAAAATATATATGAAGGGAGGGCATGAAGTGGACGTTTCGCGCCGTCAGACCCAGCGGTTCAAGGACCTGATGAGTTTCTGAACCGTCCTTTTACCGGAAGTTTTTCCCAATCTGGGAACGCAGGAGACCCTAAAACCGCATAAAAACCCTGTTTAGGGCACTGGCATAGTTTTTATCCAGGCATAGTGGAATTGAAACTATGCCTATGATTACGATCAAAGACTTTAATACCCTGCCATTCGATAAGAAATGTGATTTTATCACGGTCTTTGCCGATTACCTTGCGCACCGGACTGATGACGGACACAAATTCTATTTATATCATCTCAATGGATACTATATTGAGGTGATTTACATTCCATCGCACAAGCGTGTGGCGCAGATAAGAGCCTTTACAAGTTCGAAGTGGCTGCAGCCCTATTTGTCACAGATTGATATTGATACCCTATGTTTGTAGTTCGTGATCTTTTTCCAGAATGGTGGAAAGAATTTTTTTACCGGTTTCCACAGTTGATACATCCTCCACGGTTAGTATCAGTCGTCCTTTATGATCGCGCATCCGGCATCGCTTCGGATGCTTTTGCACAAAGGCCAGAATTTTCCCGAAAACATCTGATTTGAAGTAGCGTTCATCGTCTGATGAAATAAAATAGGCTTTCATCTTGCCGTTTTTAAGCGTCAGTTTTTCAAATCCCAGTTCCTCTGACATCCATCGTAACCGCACCGTTTCGGTGAGTTCCTTTACTGATTCAGGAAGGGGACCAAACCTGTCCCGTACCGAAGCAGTGAAATCGGTTAGCTCCTTTTCGGTCTTCAGGTTGTCAAGTTTGGAGTAAAGGCTGAGTCTCTCTGAAATATTCTGTACATACTCGTCCGGAATGATCAGCTCCAGGTCGGTTTCAATATTGGTATCTTTAACCAGGAGCCTGGCGGTTTCCTTCAGATCCTGGGCAAAAAGGTCCTTAAATTCAGTTTCTTTAAGTTCCTGTACCGCCTCGTCAAGTATCTGATGATACATGTCAAATCCAAGATCCGTAATAAACCCGCTTTGCTCAGCGCCGAGCAGGTTTCCTGCACCCCGGATGTCAAGGTCGCGCATAGCTACCTTGAACCCGTCCCCCAGGTCACTGAATTCCTCCAGGGTGGACAGCCGTTTACGCGAATCCGAGGAAAGACCGATAGTGGGCGGGGTGAGCAAATAGCAGAATGCTTTCTTGTTACTTCGTCCGACCCGCCCCCTCATCTGGTGAAGGTCGGACAGTCCGAACATATGGGCCTGGTTGATGATGATGGTATTGGCATTGGGAATATCAAGCCCGGATTCGATGATATTGGTGGAGACCAGCACATCATATTCTCCTTCAATAAAACGCACCATGGTTTTTTCCAGAAGTTGACCGTCCATTTGTCCGTGGGCAATTCCGATACGGGCGTCGGGTACAAGCCGTAAAATGATATTGGCTACTTCCTCGATATCACTGACCCGGTTGTGCACAAAGAATACCTGGCCGCCCCGGCGTAATTCGAAACTAATCGCATCGCGCACGGTCTCTTCGTTAAAGGTATGAAGCTCGGTGGTCACAGGTTGCCTGTTTGGAGGGGGCGTGGATATGATCGAAAGGTCCCGGGCCCCCATTAGTGAAAAATGTAGGGTACGCGGGATGGGTGTGGCGGTAAGTGTAAGCGCGTCCACGTTTACACGAAGCTCCTTGAGCTTTTCCTTCACCTTGACGCCGAATTTTTGCTCTTCGTCAATCACCATCAATCCCAGGTCCTTGAATTTTACATCCTTGGAGACGATCCGGTGAGTACCGATTAAAATATCCGTTTTCCCTTCCTTTACGCGGTTCAGCGTTTCGCGGATCTGCGCGGTGGAACGAAACCGGTTGATATATTCAATGGTAACCGGAAATTTCTTCAGGCGTTCACGGAAGGTATTGTAATGTTGCATGGCCAGGATCGTGGTAGGCACCAGAACCGCTACCTGTTTGTTATCGGTCACCGCCTTAAATGCAGCACGGATTGCCACTTCCGTTTTGCCAAACCCCACGTCTCCGCAGACAAGCCGGTCCATGGGATGCTGCAGCTCCATGTCATCCTTCACGTCGGCCGTGGCCCTGGCCTGGTCCGGGGTATCCTCATAAATAAAGGAAGATTCCAGTTCGGCCTGCAGGAAGCTGTCTTTTGTGAAGGCAAACCCGGGAGCTTTCTTGCGCTTGGCGTATAGCTCAATCAGGTCTTTGGCAATATCTGCCACCTTCTTCTTTACCTTTCTCTTTTTATTCTCCCACTCCGGCGAACCCAACTTGCTGATGGCAGGTGGCGCTCCTTCCTTGCCTGAATACCTGGAAATTTTGTGCAGGGAGTGGATGCTCACATATAACAGATCATCATCCCTGTAGATCAGGCGGATCGCTTCCTGTTCCTTCCCGTTGACCTCTCTTTTTTCGAGTCCGGCAAATTTACCAATGCCATAATCAATATGCGTGACAAAATCACCGGGTTGAAGGGTCTTGAGTTCGTGAAGCGTGAGCGCTTTTGACTTGGAATATTTCTTTTTGACTTTATATCGGTGAAATCGCTCAAACAGCTGGTGATCGGTATAGCAGGTTACTTTTTGCTGTTTATCCACGAATCCCTGTCGCAGGGACAGGTTTAACCCCTGGAAACGCGTGCCATGGCTGAGCTCTTCAAAGATATTTTGCAACCGTTCCAGCTGCTTCATACTCTCTGCACAGATCACGACCATAAAGTCCTTATCCTGCTGTTCGTGGATATGACGCGCCAGCAGGTCAAAATCCTGGTTAAAGGAGGGCTGCGGTTCGCTTTGCCATTGGAAAACGTCTGCCTCCTTACCCTCAAAACGATTTCCGAATTCAATTTTGACTAATGACTCAAGCTGGCGGGAGAATGATTTCCTGGTTTCAAAAAGGTGGTCAGGTTTGAGAATGACTTTAGTTTCCCCGCTTTCCGACATGATATTATCAAAGCTTTCACTCGCCTTATCGAAGTAAGCATCGATCACATCCAGTAACTGGGCGGTGTCTTTCATCCAGACCTTCGTGTTATTGGGCATGAATTCTAGCAACCCTTCCCGGGTTTCCTGAACCAGCCTGGTCTGTACATTCGGGATCAGGTTGATCTCCTTCACCGGTTCGACCGAAAGCTGCGAATTGGGGTCGAAGGTACGGATACTGTCAATCTCCCGTCCGTACAGTTCGATCCGGTAGGGCAGGTCGTGGGCGTAGCTGAAAATGTCGATGATTCCGCCGCGGACGCTGAACTGACCGGCTTCATACACAAAATCGGTTTTTTCGAAATCGTAGGACAGCAAAAGCTCACTGAGGAAGGAGATATCCAGTTTTTCCCCAACCTTTGCGGAGAAAGTGTGCCTTGCGAGGGACTTTTTGTTGATTACCTTTTCGGTCAGGGCTTCCGGGTATGTTACGATTAATTCTCCCGAGGAGGCTTTGTGATTGATCCGGTTCAGGATTTCAGCCCGCATAAGTACATTGGCATTTTCTGTTTCCTCAAACTCATAGGGGCGTTTGTACGAGGTAGGAAAGAACAGGATTTCCTTGCCGGGCAGAAGATTCTGTAAATCATGAAAAAAATAGGCGGCCTCCTCCTTATCATGAAGGACAATCAGGTGGTTTTGATAATTTAACTGGTAAAGGGAAGCCAGTAAAACCGCATCCAGGCTGCCGGAAATACCTTTCAACTGAACAGACCGGTCCTCATTCGCCTTGATCTTTTCGGCGATCGTTTGAATAATGCTGTCTGTCTTGTAAACCTTAAGTAAATCTCCTGCTTTCACAAAGTGGCAAAGGTACGTAAATCGTTTTTCTGAATCGATATGAACTGTTAAATTGGAACAAACACGATAAGTATTAGTTTACCTGTGCTTGATTCTATGGAGGTGTTTCGGATTCTTATGATGGGACTGGCCCTGGTAAGCGGTATATTACTGGTGGCCGGCCTCTTTTCGCCGGTCCTTGTTCTCTGGTGGATGGATTACCAGAACCGGTTGAGGGTTCTGCGTATTTACGGAAGTATTTTTCTTATCAGTTTATTGATCTGGGTGCTTGTTTAATCCGGTTTTTCACCGCGGCAGATCATCCGCTGATTGCCTGCTGCTGTAAAGACGAAGAGATAAACGTCTCCCCCGTCCCGTATTCCTGAACGTTTACGCAGACTGGCGACGGTTTGCGGAAAATTACGTGTGGTAATATTGGCTTTACCCCCATCACTCATATCCTTAAGGTTTCGTAAGGTGTAGGGCCTGAGATCTGTAACCTTAAATATTCGGCCGGGGAACTCCTTCTGCTTAACGGCTGAGGTAAATAAATGTGTGTTCGGGTGTAATTTGGTCAGCGTAAACCGAACCGCCAGTGATTTATATCCACCAGCTTTCATCAATGCCGGGGCAGGTTCATACAACCAGTCTTCAAGGGATGATATGCGGACTTCGGCAGACCGTTCGCCCTGCAGGGTAAATTCAAATTTCTGTTCCCGGTCGAGGACAACAGCCACCACCGTTGCATCTTCATGATGGTTCCGGTCGAGCAAAAAAAGCACCTCCCGGCATTCTCCTGCCCATTCCAGTACATGGATTTCATTTACGTGATAGCCCAGTGAACGTCTGGCAGCCTCGATATCAATCATGGGAGATGCTTTCACCATGATTCTATCCGTTTTTTTGAGCAAATCCGGCAGAAGGGCAGTCACATCCGGTAAGCAATCTTCAAACAACACTACTTTTTGTCCTGATTCTGCGCGCCGGGACGGATCAACAAATATCCGCAGACCTTCTGGCATTTCCCCGAGAAAGGCCCTGGCGGATTGTTGGTGAACGGTAATGTTCTTTTGCAGTACGGAAAAATTATGCCTGGCCAGGCGGCATAATTCAGGATCAGGTTCGACATAATGGTTGAACTCGTTTTCTGCCAGGTTATCCGTGGCCAGGTAGCAGGTATCCACGCCTGTTCCACCAGTGAGGTCGGCCATGGGCCCTCCACCAAAAACAGATGACTTGTAGCGGGCAGTAGCTTCGGAGGAGGCCTGCTGCAGGTTGACCGGGTCAGGAAAAATGATTTCCGGACGGGCAGACCATTCCGGTAATTTCAACCGTGCTTTCTGACGGCTCTCAATCTGACGCGCCAGCAGGGAAACGGGCAGTCCGCCTGAATCCTTAAACCGGAGGCTGATCTGGTACGGGTCAGATTGCGCATGGGCCCGGATAAACTCCCTCGCCTCTTCATTATCAATCAGTGCCGAAGGGCCGGGATTCATCAACTAGTGAAAAAGCTTGTTGGCCGTGAGAAACTCGGCGATCTGTACGGCATTGGTGGCGGCACCTTTCCGAAGGTTGTCAGCCACTATCCACATATTCAGGGTATTAGGGTTGGATTCATCCCTGCGTAAACGCCCAACAAATACCTCGTCTTTCCGGTGAGCATTCAGCGGCATCGGGTACACATTGTGCTGAACGTCATCCTGTACCACCACACCCGGCATATTGTTGAGCAGGCGGATAACCTCGTCCAGATCAAAATCGCGGTGGAATTCCACGTTGACAGATTCGGAATGCCCGCCCATTACCGGCAGCCTGACCGCAGTGGCGGTAATCGAAATCGACGAATCCCCCAGAATCTTGCGGGTCTCATTGACCATTTTCATTTCTTCCTTGGTATATCCGTTATCCATGAAAACATCAATATGCGGAAGCACATTCAGGTCAATCGGGTGCGGATATACCATTTCAGCCTTGTTTCCGGCCCGTTCGTTCATCATCTGGTCGACTGCGGCCTTTCCGGTTCCTGTCACCGACTGATAAGTGGATATGACCAGTCTTTTCAAGCCATACGCCTCATGCAGCGGTGCGAGCGCCATGACCATCTGGATTGTGGAACAATTGGGATTGGCAATGATCCGGTCAGTTGCCTCCAGTGTTTTCCCGTTTATTTCTGGCACAATCAGCTTGTGGTCGGGACTCATTCTCCATGCCGATGAATTGTCAACAACGGTGGTGCCTACCTCGGCAAACCTGGGAGCCCATTCCAGCGAAGTGCTTCCCCCTGCGGAAAAAATCGCGATGTCAGGCGTTTTACTCACCGCTTCTTCCAGTCCGATTACTTTGTACGACTCGCCACGGAACACGATTTCCTTACCCACCGACCGCTCTGAGGCGACCATGTAGAGTTCGTCTATTTCCACATTTCGTTCGGTGAGAACGGTGAGCACTTCTTGTCCGACAAGACCAGTGGCTCCAACAACAGCCAGTTTCATTTTTTTCCTGATTTATGGTTATGTCCGTCAAAAATAGTCATTTACCTGCGCAATCATGAAAGGAATGTTATTGTTTTTAATTCTGGCCGTTACGAAAATAAGCGGTTATACACAGGTGATCATATCCGAGATCATGGCAGACCCCTCGCCGCCGGTAGGCTTACCCGAGGTGGAAT
The DNA here is from genome assembly GCA_964563925.1 of uncultured Roseivirgaceae bacterium. GTDB lineage: Bacteria > Bacteroidota > Bacteroidia > Cytophagales > Cyclobacteriaceae > JAUILA01. The sequence continues at coordinate 14,496 of CAZLZD010000068.1, forward strand.
ACGTGGAAATTCAAAACACGGGGAGCGGGGCGATAAACCTGGGCGGGTGGGTCCTTGCCGACCTGCATACAGAGGGTTTGCTGAAAGAATATCAACTCGGGCCCGGAGGAATAGTGGTCCTGGCCGCCCCTGCTGCCGCTGAAGCACTCAGGGCATTTAGTCCTGTGGCGGTGGTGTCTCCGTGGCCCTCCCTGAATAACGGAGGGGATATCCTTCGGCTCATTTCGGCAACAGGCAGTCTGGCAGACTCTGTGGCCTATTCCACGGATTGGTACGCGTCTACCCTGAAAGCCGCAGGGGGATGGTCACTCGAGAAGGCTGATCCCTGGCCGGCTTGTTCGGGACCTGACAGCTGGAAGGCATCCGTGGATAGTCTGGGGGGAACACCGGGACGGGAAAACTCAACCCACCGGGCAGACAGCCTCGGCCCGGTTATTCATCAGGTTGTATGGCTGCAGGATGAGGGGCTTCGTGTTGAATTCAGCGAAGCGGTGGATCCTTTAAGGACGTCTGCTGATAATTTTAGCCTGGATGACGGAACAGGACCGGAATCCATTCACTTCGGACGCACCGCTGATACCGTATGGATGCAGTATGGAATCGGGCCGGATCCTTCGGTAACCTACATTCTCACAGCCACCAATATCACTGATTGTGCGGGTAACAGGGCAAGCAGTAATATGCAGGTACTTTTGCCGCGGAGGTTGAAGGAAGATGTCTGGAGAATAAATGAGGTGCTTTTTGACCCGCCTCCGGGCGGGGTGGACTTTGTGGAGGTTTACAATCCCGCCTCCAGCCCGTACCTGGCCGGGAAGCTGGAACTTGTTTATCGCAAAAACGGCGAACGGAAGAAAGTGCTTGGGATTACCACGGAGATGATTCTCGGTGAACAGGAATATCTGTTGTTGTCGGAAGATCCGGACTGGATACTTGGTGAGTACGGAGGCCCGCCGACCGTTCTTCCCGGGCCCGTCCCGCTTTTTAATATTCCTGATGAAGGAGGAGAACTTGTTCTTCTCGTCGATGGATTTCTTCAGGACAGTGTGCGGGTGAGTGATTCCTTTCATCATGGTATTCTACAGGATACTGAAGGCTGGTCGCTGGAACGAACGGATACGCGGCAATCCGGACTGGAAGCGGCTGCCTGGCTCACCTCTTCGGAACGTGCCACTCCGGGCCGTGAAAACTCACAGAAACTTCGCTCAACTGCCGGGTCGAAGCTACTCACTCTTTCTCCGGAAGTGGTAAGGCCCCTTTCATCAAGGGAGAACGTATTAATCATTCAGATGAATTTACCTCAGGGGGGAATAACAGGGACCCTGAGGGTGTACGATCTGGGAGGTCATGAACGGGCAACGATCACAGAAAACCAGGTGCTGGGAATTCATCAGGTACTTCGGTGGGATGTCATCTCTGACAGCGGACAGGTACTCCAGCCGGGATATTATATACTGATGGCTGAATTTTATGGACGGGAAGGCTTTCGGGAATCTTTTATGCAGCGGATTCTTGTGGGGCGCTGATAAGGATATCCGTAATTTTAAACGCAGTAAGGGATCTTGATTTGGAAAACTTAATCTCCCCCACCTGCTTATGGGTATAATTTGACGGGAGGGAAAGGATCTTAAGGAGGTTACCGGAAATACACAAGCCATTCTCCGTCAAACCCGGAATTTTTTCCATTTTCGCCACCTCCAGCAGTGGGAGTCCGTAATAGACAATCTGGCTTCGTATATCACCAATTTCACCGGAAACCAGTTGGCCGCTGTGCGCAGTACCCTTAAATTCCGGTACAAATCCGAATTCGTTGAGATATAATTCACGCTGCAGCTTCATTTGGTGATGGATACTGAAAAAAGCCCGCACACAGTTGGCATTTTCATTCCGGGTTCCGACGGGCCAGGTAATAGTGACCTGATCTCCCACATACCTGTAAATGGCACCGCCGTATTTCCGGGCGCCTGCATTTACATCAAAAAAGAACCGGTCCAGTAGTTTGTAATAAAGAACCGGATCAAGTCTTTCGGCAATGGTGGTGGAGCCGGTCATATCAACCAGTAACAGGATCCGGTTTTCATAGCGTGGGCTGTGATACTTCCCGGTGATAATATTCCAGAGCACTCCCTTCCCCAGGAATTTACTTACCTGCATGGTAAAGATGATGAAGAATATCATCGTAAATGCATACAGGAGAATGATTTTCATCTCACCATAAACCACAAAATGAACGAATTCAGGACTGGACAAGTAATCGGTAAAGCTCGTGTCATTGAAAAAGCTGTCCACATTTCCTTTGACAAAAACGACGAGGAAGACAAGCATGAAAAAATAGGTGATGACCTTAAGAAAAACGGATTTGGCAAATTCCGGCCGCTTGATACGTGGCTGAAACAGGTAGAATTCGATAATGCCGGCAAAGAAGCCTCCGATTGTCCCGATAAGCAACGCATTTATCACTGGAGCCGGGTCTCTCAGGTCATCGGCCAGGAGGGTATACAGTGATCCGGCCAGAAAACCTGTGAAGGTGATATTCCATATATGCCTCATCCTGGTCATGCGGGAAGTGACTTTATAGGTTTTTCGAAAATACTGTACAGGTTTATCGGATTGGCTTTTCCCCGCAGGTTCATGTCTCCCAGGGGCTTCACGGTATAAATATCAGGTAGGTCAATCAGCGTTTTCAGTTCGGACGAGATGATTAAAGGGGATTCGGCTGTTGTTTTCTGAAGTATTCTGGAGCAGGTGTTTAATACATCCCCGTAAAAATCTATTTCTGTTTTTCCGTACCCGATTTCACCCTGGACTACTTCCCCGATATGAATTGCCGCAAGAAGCGAGGGAAAGGTGTTGTACCGTGACAGGTACTTCTCACGTTGTTCATAAAGCCGGTCAAGAAAGGCAAAATAGGTCCGGATGCAGGCCGCTTCCGACCTTCCTTCCGCCGGGTACCAGTAGAATACCATTTCATTATCGACGTACTGGTATATATGCGCATTGAATGCGACGATGGGGGGTGTGATGTCGTAAATGATATCATTGAAAAAGTTGTAATAGCTCAGGAGCCCAAGGTCTCTTGAAATGGTTTCTGCATCATCGATTTGCAGGAACATGAAAATCATCCGGCTGTTCCGGGGATGATAGAATTTCCCGCTGATCATGTTAACCAGGAAGCTGGGACCAATTTTCCTTACCATCTGCAAAGTGAATATGACAAAGCCGGTCATAACGACCGCGTAGAGTACGGCGATCAGGAACTCCCTGCTGATCATGTCCTGAAATTCCTGGCTTGCCCATACTTCCCGAATACTGAGGTTAAACCAAAAAACGCGGCTCACGGAAAATACCAGAAAAAGGACCAGTACGGTCATAAGGGCATAGAGAAAGATCCGAAGAACCATCATGTGGATAAATCGGATTCTCCGGCGAAAGCGCGGGGTTATCAGGCGTATTTCAATCAGTGCGGTATAAAGACCCAGAAAGCCGCCTCCAATCATCGCATTAAGCAGGGGCATGGGATGCTCAATTCCATCCGACAGGAGTGCAAATACGAGTCCGGCGATGATTCCAACCAGCACCATAATGCTGATGATCTGGTTGTTACGGCGCCTGTATGCGGAGGCAAACATAATTCAAGATACAATAAATCTTCATCTGACGAATGTGGCCGGGATATAAATTGACAACAGATAAGAACATTTTTTATTGAAAATATTTAATTCTTAAGACCTATTATACATTCTAATTTGTTAAATTACTAAGGCTAACCACTACTACAACATGACTTGCTTAATTGACACCGTAATTGTATATCTCTCCCGGCAAGGGAAGAACGCCAAGGCTATTCGCGAATATATTCGTGACCAGTACCGGATTACCATGGATGTGGAATCCATTAAGGCAAGGCTGAAAAATTTGCAAAACGCGACCCGCCTCACCTGAGGGTCATATACATATAAGGTAACCATCGGGTACAAATCCCGGAGGCGGGAGACCTCTGCTCTATTGCCTGCAAAGCCTTATAATTCAACCGAATCAGACTCTTTAAAACATTTTACAAAACCTGTCAAGGAATAGTAAAATAGTGTATTTTTGCGACCTCGAAACCC
>CAZLZD010000069.1:0-18192 GCA_964563925.1 uncultured Roseivirgaceae bacterium
GATGGTCGAGGCATTGACGCTCAGGTTCCATTTGAAATCATTGACCTGGAGGACATCACCGCCGAGCTGTACTTCGATTCCGCTGTTGTACATGGAGCCGATGTTTGCCGGCACCGTACCATCGGGCACACCGCTTGAGAGCGGAGCAGGTACATCGAACAGCAGGTTGTCAGATTCCCTGCGGTAATATTCGATGGTACCATCAACCCGGCCGTTGAACAAGACGAAATCGGTTCCCACGTCAAACGTGGCATTGCTTTCCCACTCCAGCAAAGGGCTGGAAAGGCTTGCCTGGATGTAGCCAGGTTCGTCCACGTTGTTAAAGCCGAGTTCATACAAACCCTGGCTGGGGTAGAACCCGCCAATGTTGTCATTACCAAGTTCGCCATAGGACGCACGCAGCTTAAGGGCATTGATCCAGGTAATTCCCTGGATGAATGATTCACTTTCAAGCCTCCAGGATGCGCCTAAGGACCAGAAGTTACCCCAGCGAACATCTTTGGCGAATCGGGAAGTTCCGTCGCGACGGAATGAGGCAGAGAGGAAATACCTTCCATCGTAATCGTAATTCAGACGTGACAGGTAGCCTTCCACCGCGTATTCGTTTGTCGAGGAAGTCAGGCTGTTGATTCCTGTGAAGTTGATGAGCTCACCGTTACCATCCACGATCTGTCCCTGACGTGAACCGCTGAAGTTATTGTCAACAAAGCTGTAGCTCTCGTGACCCACAAGGACTTCCACGTTATGGCGATCACTAAATGTGCGGCTGTAGCGCAGCAGCTGGTTAAGGTTGACAGTAGTTTCAGTCGAACTTGTGCGGCTTGCACGGCCTGCCGGTGCACCGTCTCCAACGATTTTGTTGTCATAGGTGTTGGCATAGATCGAATACAAATCAACACCGAAGTTGGCCCGGAAGCTGAAATGCTTCAGGAAGGTAGCTTCGGCGAAAGTACGTCCGCTGATCACGGTGCGCTTAAAGCCATCCTGGTTGAGGATTGTTTCCTGTACCACATGACGACCGGGGCTCGCTCCGCTCGGACGGGCCGGGGGGCCGAATCCAAGATCATACACCGGATTACCTTGTCCGTCTACAATCACCTCTCCGGTTACCGGGTCATGCTCATAGACCGGGTAAATAGGTCCCATGTAGCGGGCAAAGTTAAACGGGTTCACGAAGGCCGTGCTTCCGTCTGCCCTGGCGTTATTGGATTCAGTGTAGGTTGCTGCCACATTGATTCCGGTTTCCAGCCAACTCAGCGGCTTGGTGTTGATATTGAGACGTCCTGACCATCTTTCAAAGTCAGAGTTCACGATATATCCTTTTTCATCCAGGTAGCCGATTGAGACCAGGTAGCTGGTTGTTTCATTGGCACCGCTGTAATCCAGTGAGTAATCCTGACGATAGCCTTTGCGCTCAATGGGCTCAAACCAGTCGAAGTCATCATAGAGCAGGCGGGCATTGGGATTGAGCTCTCCATTGGTATTGACCAGCTGGTTGCCGGCCACGTTGAACGGATTGTATCCCAGCAATGTGGAAATGTTGTTTGATGCCATCTGATTGGCAGTAGCAATGTCGGTCGTTCCTGAAATTGCCAGGCTGTTCCGGTATGCTTCCCACATCAGCGGGTAATACTCCCTTGCATTAACGCGCTCGTATTCAGGGATTGCCCGTGAGGTCTGGCCCTGCAGAATGCGCAGGTTCAGACGGGGTGCACCCTTCTGACCCTGTTTAGTAGTGATCATGACCACGCCGTTGGCAGCACGCGCACCGTAAAGGGCGGCGGAAGAGGCATCCTTCAACACGGAGATACTCTCAATGTCGGCCGGATTCAGGTTGTTGATTGCCTGATCATAGGGAACTCCGTCCACAACGTACAACGGCGAGCTGCTGGCGTTAATAGAGCCGTATCCACGGATACGCACATCGGGGGCCGAGCCGGGCTGACCGCTGGAAACGTTGGTCTGTACACCGGAGATCGTTCCTGCCAGTGCATTCGTCGCGTTGGTCAGCGGGCGTTTTTCAATCTGCGCAGCATCAACTTCACCCAGAGAACCTGTAAATGATTTCTTATCTGCTGTACCGTAGGCAATCACCACCACCTCGCTGAGCTGGGTGATATCCTGAGCAAGAGAAACGTCAATCGCGCTTCTCCCATTAACTGACACTTCCTGAGTGGCATAACCCACAAAGGAGTAGATCAGGATGGCGTCACTGCCCGAAACAGAGATGCGGTAATTTCCTTCCACATCCGTTACCGTACCCTGGGTGGTGCCTTTGAGGATGACGTTCACCCCGGGAATGGCCGTTCCGTCCTCTGCTGATGTTACTGTACCAGTAACGGTCTGTCCCTGCGACCATGCCGGCAGGAAAAAGAGCGTCAGCAAAAGGATAAAAACAATTTGTAAAAAGTGCTTCATTCGCTTTTTAATTAAGACTTGGTTAAATAATAAATTGTATAGAGTGACCCGGTCAGTCTGGGATGTGATACTTGCTCTAATCGGGCGGCGAATTAAACGAATAAAAAATGAATAAAAAAATAGGGTGAGGCGGAGATAGGCAACATTTCACCCATTATGGGGGAGCTAAATATATGTATTTTTTGAGTGGAAAATAGTGACAGCAAAACACATCATTTCCGGTGATGAATGGCGGCCGTTTTCAGGCCAAAAAAAAAGGGCCCGAAGGCCCCTTTTTCGTTATGGTTTATCTGGTGTTAATTCTGCAGATCCCAGTTAATCTCGGAGGTCCTGCGGCTCACCTGTGTAAAGAGATTACCTCCATCCCGCAGGTCAACATAGGTTTCATTGAGCCGCCCGGTACGACGCAGGTCAATCCAGCGGTGTCCGCCTTCTGCCCAAAGCGAATAACGACGCTGGAACAGGATCTCTTCCATCAGTTCGTCGGTCGAAGTACCTCCGCTGTAATCAGCAAGGCCCCAGGTATTGCGCACCACATTAATGGCGTCGATGGCATCCCCGGTATTACCGGTCATCAGGCTGGCTTCCGCATAGATCAATATCAGTTCCTCGTTACGAATAAACGGAATAGGATCGGTGTTGGTCGCCCAGCGCGCATCCTGGTATTCTCCCGGGATATTGTCACCGTTTGAGTCCTGGATATTTGCGTTTGTTACCGGGTTATCGCGAAGGAAGAATTTGTTATCAACCCGGGCATCTCCGGGAAGTGCATCTTCCACCATGGCCGGATGAACAATCAGAATGGTACTGGTTGCTGCGTTAAGCGGATAGAACAACGGATTGTTCACATCCGGAGCTTCACCATACACATGGGCCGGTCCGATTAACATTTTATCGGATGTAGCCTCAGTGACATCCAGGTCCATAAAACTGTCATCCAGTGCATTAAGCGCCCCTGTATAATCCTCTGCGTATAATGCAGCCCTTGCCGCTATGGCACGGTTGACCTCCATCATACCTTCAGGATCATTAAACCCGTCAAAGCCTGCGGTTAATTCAAAGCCAAATGAGCTGCCAGCAGCCTGTAAGTCAGTCATCCCATCATCCAGGATCGCACGAATAGCAGATAATGCTGCGTCATATCCGAGCGTTTCACCAGGATTCAACGGATCCTCCACATCCACACGGATGCCATTCTGATATTGCTGCATCAGAGGCCACAAAAGCTGATAGCCTTTGATTGTTTTTGCGAATCCCGTATACCCTGCTGCCTGTTCAGGTGTTACCGCATTGGAATTTTCCACTGCTTCAATCAAAATGTTAGCCTGTTTCACCGCCAGGTAAGGATTCACATAGGTGCCTGCCGAGGCAAAGAAATCCGGATAGGTCTCCGTACGAACCAGTCCAAGCCAGTCATTCTGAAAACGGGGATCGGAACCAAAATAGGCCCAGACCTCGCGGCCGAATGAGCCAAACATCTGGGTGGCATTTGTAAAATAAACCCGGCCCCTTGCTTCCAGTCCGGTTACAAGTACCTGAAGCTCTGCGGCGGATGCGTCATTCAACACACTTCCCAGGGAAGGGTTATTCGGATCCACCACTTCATCTACATCACAAGCCCAGGCCAGCGATGCTAAAACGAGAAATAGTATATATATGCGTTTCATTATTCTAGTCTTTCTCATGATTAAAATTCAAGTGACAGGTGGAAGAAATACCTTCTTGAAGAAGGGTAAGGAGTTACCTCTATGTTAGAGGAAATCGGCTGGTTACCGAAGTTCGATACTTCCGGATCATAGCTCTCATAGGGAGTGCTCAGGAGAATATTGTTTCCAGACACGCCCATTCTGATTTTACTGAATGCACCATTCAGGAATGTTCCTGTCAGGTTGGCCGGAACGGTGTAATACAAACCGATTTCACGAAGCTTCCAGTAACTGGATTCCTGGATATACACACCGGTGTTTCCGCCGGCCCAGTCGAGCAAACGATCAAGTCCGTCCGGAGTATCATTATTATTGGCATCATTATCCCAGCCCGGTGTATTTCCTCCGTCATCCCAAAGCAGTGAAGACAGGTTAATGTTGTCTCCACCCTGCTTGCGATGGATCAGGAAACTGAATTCAAAATTCTTCAGGAACCGGATGGAATTGTAGAAAGACATATCCCAATCGGCCTGCCGGTCACCATATACGGTAAATCCGCCAGGGATTTCTGTACCTGAAGGAGTTCCTATAATGGTTGTAGGAGAATATCCGTCCGCAATAAGATAAGAACCCAGTGAAGGACCGAAACCGCCCGTAGTGAAGGTAGGAACATTCAGGCTGGTAATTTCCGATTCATTCTTCCACCAGAGAAGCTGTGTAAACCATTCAAAGTTCTGGTTGCGGATCGGACTTGCACTCAATGCCAGCTCAATCCCTTTATTCTCCAGGTCAGCCGCATTCGTCGCAATGGCGAGGATACCGGTAGATTCCGCCGGCACCAGGTCAAGAATGAGGTCGCGTACCTTCTTATTGTAATACGTGGCCTCCAGGGTAACTGCCCCGTTGAAGAGTCCGATATCCGCTCCTATTTCAATTTCCGATGCGGTTTCAGGCACCAGGTCGGGATCCACACCACGGGTACCTACCTGCCCGCCCAGTCCGCCACCAATTAACTGGGGCGTAAGGGATTCAAAGGTACGTCCAAATACTGGCAGACCTCCGGTTTCACCGTAGGCGGCGCGGAACTTCAGCTGGCTGAAAAGTGCCGATTCGAAGAAGTCAAAATTATGAAGGTTGACCGCCACGGAAGCCTTCGGGAAGGCATAGAATTCATTTTGCTGGAAGTTAAGTGTCGACTTATCCAGACGAATACCGACTGTGGCAATAATCTTTTCCCCCCAGTTAAGTTCTTCCTGGAACACCAGTCCGAGATCTGAAACTTCCTGGATGGTCTGTTCCTGCACCGAAACCACGTTGGCCCACTGCAGGTTGGTCTGACCACCGGCCAGTCCGCGACCCCTGTTCAGGATAAAGTCTGAAGTCTGGTGAAGCTTTACCACACCGGCCTGGGTAGTCGAACTGAATTCCGAGAAGTTGGTATTGAATACCAGGAATCCCTGGATGTTGGAATTAAAGTTATTGGCTTTACCCCACATCACATCTCCCGGGTTGGCCTGTGCCTCCTGGTGCTGAAGGATTTCCGGGAAATACACCAGCGATTCTGAAGTAAGATAATCAATACCCCCTGACATATTGAATGACAGGTAGGAGTTGGTAGTCTGAAGAATGTCCCAGTTCAGTCCGAAGCTGGTAATAAAACGGTTCACTTCAGAGCTGTTCTCTGCCAGGTCACGTATAGCCAGCGGGTTGTCGTTGAAATAATCGTTGTCGGGATAATTCCCCTGCTCATCCGGAAACAGGTCGGCATAGGTCGGCGTATAGGCAAGGGTATATCCCATAGAGCCACCCGTGTTGTTCTGGTTTCCGGTAAACCCGCGGTCACTTTCCGAACGAATGTAGTTGGAGTTGACATTCAGTTTTACCTTATCCCAGAGCTTTTGCTCGATATTGGCCCGGATGGAATATCTCTCGAAACCGGTCTTGTCGATGATACCTTCTTCATCCTGCCAGCCGCCTGAAATAAAATAAGTAGTCTGGTCATTACCACCGGTAATGCTCAGCTGGGAATTAAGAAGCAATGCGGTTTCACCATAGATCTCCTCTTCCCAGTCGGTTACCCGTCCTTCATTCAGCGCCGCCTGGTACTTCTGAAGTTCTGCCTGTCCGGTTGCACCGGTCCCGTAATACGCAGCAATTTTATCAGGGTTCCAATCATCAAATCCAACAAAGTTTTGTCCTTTAGCCATACCGATATCCTGGTTAAAGCGGATTTTAGGTTTACCCTGGGATCCTTTTTTCGTGGTAATGATGATTACCCCTGCGTTGGCACGCGTTCCATAGATTGCAGCGGCCGAAGGTCCTTTAAGGACTTCAATACGCTCAATATCATCCGGGTTGAGGTCGGCAATACGGTTGGAGGCATTGTCCTGTGTAGCCGTCGACTGACCGCCACTCGCCCCACTCACCTGGGTACGTCCGGTCCGGATCGCTGAGTTATCCAGGTACACACCGTCGATGATATAGAGGGGTTGCGATGAACCGGCACCGAGGGTGGAAATACCACGTAACTGAACATTTATACCTCCGCCGGGAGCCCCGCCGTTGGCATTCATATTTACACCGGGTATCTTCCCGTAAAGTGCATTATCCAGTGTCTGCTGGGTCGTTGTACCCCGAAGCTGGTCGGCATCGACCGTAGCTACGGCGTTGGCAAGGTTTGACCTCTTAACGGTGGAAGCCAGACCCGATATCACAACCTCTTCCAGGTTGGTTACATCCTGGGTGAGGGTTACATTGATTGTCTGGCGATCTGCGACAATCGACTGAGTCAGATATCCCACAAATGAGAATAACAGAGTCGCTCCGCGGGGGGCTTCAAGGGTATAATTCCCTTCAATGTCGGTAATCGTACCGGTGGTTGTCCCCTGAATGATTACGTTTACACCAGCCAGTGCTTCACCGGTGGATTCTTCCGTAACCGTTCCTGATACGCGTATGTCCTGAGCCTTCAACTCACTGAAAACAAAGCACATAGCCATCAGCATACATAATAAGTATACTTTCTTCATAGGCTTAAATTGGAATTTGGTTAGACGTCACAATTTATAATAATTCTGTCGAATTATTACATGGTCGGCAATATACGTGGATAAAAAGCCAGTTCCATCCCGCAATTTGGGTTAAATCTCGTCAGGGGACTGGATAAAAATTGTGAATCCTCATTGGTCTCATGTGAAGGTAATTGGGTATATTCCTCCGTAAGTCACTGATCGCCAGTTAACAATTGCACTATATGGTCATTCGTTTCCTTAAACAGTTTTATAGCTGTTTAAAATTGTGTTTAGTCCTGTTCATTGCCTTCACCTGCACCCTTGAGGGACGTGCACAACCCGGGAATATTTCACCTGTTGAGGCAGAAAATCACGTGCATCACCGGCACCGGTTGTCCCTTGGACTGGGGCATGCCCATATCCCGGCGGGAATTAAAGGGGGTGAGAAAAAATGGCTCAACCTGGGGGCATACGCCCTGGATTACGATTTCATGTTCACGGAAAAATGGTCGGCCGGTATTCATACAGATATCGTTCCCACCACCTACGAGGTGGAAATTGGCAATTCCCCGGAAGATCTGCTGGTCAGGCGATCCCCCCTCGCTGCTGTACTCCTGGGTACCTACAAGGTAACTCCACACCTTGGATTCCAGGCTGGATTTGGCTGGGAAATCACCCGGGAGGAATCCCTGACGCTTATTCGCCTGGGCGCCGAATACGGCTGGGAGATTGGGCAGCAATGGGAAATCGGAATAGGGCTCAGTTATGACCGGAAGGTAGAGGAATACGATACCTGGTTTCTCGGATTTATGGTTAGCCGCTGGATGGGGAAACCGATTCAACAGCATTCCCGATGAATCGGATAATCACAGGCACGTTAATTTTAATGTTTGGCGTAATAACTATGTCAGCCCAGGACAGCCATTACTGGTCGCAGCAATTCGGTACTCGTTCTGCCCTGTTGTCCGGGGCTGTGGTTGGGGGAATCGACGACAACAGCATGATTTATTATAATCCGGGGGTTCTGGGGTTTCTGGAAGAGGCGAACATCTCGGTGAATGCCAGCCTGTATGAGATACAGAATGTGACCGTGGAGAATGCGCTGGGTGCCCGGGAGGATTTTTCCAGCAGCCAGCTGGGTAGTTTTCCTTTACTGATCTCTGGAATGTTAAGCGGGGCCGATAGGAAATTGAAGATTGGTTATGCGTTACTCACACCCGTCAATTTTAGCTTTAAAGGTACGGTCCGGGTAGAATCATTTATCGACCTGGTCGATGAGAACGAAAGTTCAGGGACGGAAGAATTCATTGCTGACCTGAACATTGACCAGCGGGTCACTGAAACAATGGGTGCTCTGGGGATGAGCCATAAAATAAATGACCGGGTATCGGTGGGTGTCTCCCATTTTTTCATATTCCGGAATTTCACCTATAATTCAAACCAGCTGATATATTTATTCTTGAACAACCCTGAAACTACCCTGGTGAGCACCACGGTTATTGAGAATTCACATTACTTCAACGTCAGGTATCAGCTAAAAGCGGGGGTGGCATGGCGAGTAAATTCCCGCTGGTCGGCGGGGCTGACAGTTACAACTCCCTCATTAAATCTTTTTGGAAACGGGACCATGGCGGCCAATATTGCCGCGCAGAACATCAGTCTGAATGGTTCTCCTCGGTTTGACCTGCTTGCGAGTGACCGGCAGGAAAAACTTAAAACAACATACAAGTCTCCCTTCTCGGTGTCGGCCGGGGTTAACTATTCCGGGAACAAGTCGAAGTTCGGAATTTCCATGGCTTATTATTCCGGTATTGACCCTTATGATATCATGAAAGCCAAACCGGCCACGTTTATTCGTCCGGAAGGAGAATTCGGAGAATTGACCAGTGATCAATTTCTGGCCATCTATACCGGGGCGAATTCAGTCTTCAACATGGCGGCAGGCTATGAATACCTGCTGAACGACGGACTGTCTTTTGCGTTGAGCGTGCGCAATAATATGACCTATTACAAACAGATTGACCAGCCCGGGTACAATACAAATCTGACCAACTGGGACATCTGGCATGTCATGGCGGGTGCGAATATAATGAAGGAGCGGAGCACACTCACCGTAGGCATAACACCCAGCTTTGGTAACAACGACCGGTTTGTACAGACAGGCGGACTGGGCTCTGAGGATGATTTGCTGAGCGGCGCCACGTCCATCACCAGGGCAAATTATTTCGCCATTGGCTTCCTGTTGGGGTACACCTATCATTTCCGAAAATTTTAGCTGGCTGACGTCGTTTCATCCCAACGAATTATTTGATAAAACTGAATTAGTTAATAATTTTGCACACCCAACCGGATAACGGGGTGTAGCGCAGTCCGGTTAGCGCGCTGCGTTCGGGACGCAGAGGCCGGAGGTTCGAATCCTCTCACCCCGACATCACAAAGCCTGATCCGCCAGCGGCGGACAGGCTTTTTTCGTATCAGGCCGACTGTGTCTGCGACACAAGGGAGGCCTGTGCGGAAAAAGCCTGAAAGCGAACGAAGTGAGTAGAAGGCTTTGTGATGTAACGCCACCTAAAAGGATCACCGAGCGCAGCGAGGTAATCCATGACCTTACCTGCTTAGTAGAAACGAACTAAGGGTTTAATCAATTATCTTTCAATAAGAGGCAACCCTATAAGTCGATATTCGTTATACATTGTACTACAAGGTATATCGAACTGTATGTTATCAAAAAATCTAACTGCTGCATCCACAAGGCCAATCATTCTCGGTGTTCTTAAACAAGGCCGGAGCTATGGCTACCTGATTATCAAGAAAATCAAGGAAATGTCTGGCGGGAGAATGGAATGGTCGGACGGCATGATTTATCCCGTACTCCACAAATTGGAAAAGGAAAAAATGATTGTATCCGACTGGGTCATGTCGGACGATAACCGCCCCAGAAAATATTACGAGATCACGGAAGCAGGCAAGGAAGAGCTCCTGGCTGAACAGGCACAATGGTCACAGGTCACCAAGGTGCTGGATATGGTTTGGAAAGGTCAGATACCAAACATTTTGCCAGATGGAGAAGCCTGACCTGGATAAGGAAATCAAAAAATGGATCAGGTCATTCCGAAAGTTCCGGTCCTATAACCACGGTGCCGTCCGTGAAATGGAACTACATATTCGGGATCATATTGATGATCTGGTGGGACAGGGGTATACCGAAGAAGAAGCATTTCATGTTGCCCGGAACGAATTCGGTAATCTCCATGAAATCGCCCGGGAAGAGGACTGGAACATCAGAAAAAAAAGGAACATCAACTCAATAATCAACAACAGCATGCTTAACTCCTATCTAAAAGTGGCGCTTCGCCATTTCAGAAAACACAAATTTCACTCTGCGTTAAATATTATCGGATTAACGACAGGTCTCGCGATCGTGATCTTTATTTTTTTGTTCGTCAGTGATGAATTACGCTACGACCAGCATTTTCCGAAAAAAGATGTGCTTTACCGTGTCGTGGAAAATCAATACTATTCAGGGCAGCCGGTATTCCCGGTGGCAGTTACCCCAACTGCCCTTGCGCCCGCCTTGAAGGATCAGTTTCCTGAAATTGTCAACGCCACGCGTGTTGCTTATCAATCTATGAATTTTCAGTTAGAAGACCGCTCGATTACCGAAGAACAAGGGCTGATGGTCGATGCATCATTCTTCGACATGTTTTCGACTGATATTCTGTCCGGCGACGCAGCATCCTTTAAATCGGATATCCATGCCCTGGTGCTTACAAAGGAAATGGCGGACAAATATTTCCCGGATCAGGATGTGATTGGACAATCATTGACGCTGGATAACGAAGAATTTATTGTCCGTGCGGTTATCGCCGACCCTGCAGAAACGACCCATTTGCCATTCCGATACCTGGTCAATTTTGAAAGGTATTTGTCCTTCGACCCGGAACGAAGTCAAAGCTGGGGCTCCAACTGGCTGTATACCTATATTGAGGTGGACCCAGGTACCGATGCATCAGCATTAGACCCGAAACTAACTAATATTATCAAGGAGAATAATGAGGGTTCGGCCACCGAGATATACTTACAACCTGTCACTGACATCTACCTGGGAGAAGTCGATTTTGTCGTAGAGGCACCCAATAAAGGTGAAATGCTCTATGTTAATATTTTTACCCTGGTGGCAATTTTCATTCTTATTATTTCCTGCATCAACTTCATGAACCTGGCCACGGCCAAATCTGAAAATCGTGCGAAGGAAGTCGGACTCAGGAAAACCGTTGGTGCCGCCCGTCCACAGCTGATCTTTCAGTTTCTGAGTGAATCTGTGCTGATGTCCGTTCTGGCGCTTGTCCTTGCCCTGGCACTTGTCATTACTTTTCTTCCGTTTTTCAATGAACTGACGGAAAAATCAATTGCACTGACAGAATTCCGGAGCCTTGATAAAGGGCTCAGCCTGGCTCTTGTTGTACTTGGAGCTGCTGTCTTCGCCGGTATTATTTCCGGCATCTACCCTGCCCTGGTGCTCAGCAGCCCGATGCCAGCCCTTACGCTGAAAAACAACGGTCAGCCCATTAAGAGCGGCAGCGCATTCCGAAAGGTTCTTGTGATCACCCAATTCACCATATCCATCATCCTTATTCTCGGCACGCTGGTTGTCTCCGAACAATTACACTATATCCAGGATATTGACCTCGGCTATGATAAACACAACCTTGCCTACGTTCGTGCCCATCCGGAAAAAGCTCCGCAACTTGCTGAAACGCTTCGAAACGAATCGGATGTGCTGGCTGTCGGACTCACCAACATGCATCCGGGGTATGTGATGAGCAGTACCTCCGGATTTGAATGGCAAGGCAAAAACCCGGATGAAAACATCCTTTTACATACAATGGGGGTTGATGAATACTATTTATCCGCCATGGAGATGGAAATACTGGAGGGAAGGGATTTTCATCAGGGTGATTCAACAAGCATCATCATTAATCAAAGAGCTGCTGAAATTATTGGGATGGAAAACCCAATAGGCGCTAAAATGGCCAACTTTGACACAGAGTTTACCATTATTGGTGTGGTTGGTGATTTTAATTTTAAATCGGTTCACACTGCCATAGAACCCCTTGTTATTTACATGGCTGATGAACCTTCCAGGGTATTTATCCGATACCGGGATGGCCAGGAAGCCCGGATAAAGGAAGTAGCCAACATTGCCTGGAATACGGTCTTTCCGGATGAGGAGTTTGAAATAAGCTACCTGGAAGACGACTGGAAAGAAATGTATACGGCCGAAGAACGTACATCGAAACTTTCCACCTACTTTTCGGCCATAGCCATTATTGTAAGCTGTCTGGGGTTATTCGGACTGGTATCATATACGGCTGAGCAGAGAACGCGGGAAATTGGAATCCGGAAGGTACTGGGCGCCTCTGTTTCCGGATTATTTATCATGCTTGCCACTGATTTTACCAAGCTGATCCTGGCATCCCTCATTATTTCCGTTCCACTGGGAATATTCCTGATGAATCAGTGGCTGGATAGTTATGCCTATCATATTGATATTTCGATGATGATCATTCTCACCACGGTCCTGGGGGTAATCCTGATTACCATAGCGACCATAAGTTACCAGTCGCTTAAAATATCCCTGACCAATCCGGTTAATGTATTAAAAAGGGAATAAGAAAAGAGCCTTATTAGCTGATAACCTGTCAGTTTAAAGCCTGCAGGATCTCTTCTATCGGTGTCTCCCCGATAAACTCCTTTTGCAGCTTTCCATTCTCCGAATAAATATAGACGGAAGGCACGGGAATGGATCCAAACTTGTCAATAATATTGACTACATCGGTCGTGCCGAAATGAAAATTAGGAGCGGTGTCAAGTCCGTAGGCAACGGCAAATTCCTGAAGCTCCTGCGGGGAGGCACTTGAAATATAATACACCTGGTAGGTACTGAAACCTTCGAGATTCTCCTTCATGGCGGTGGCTTCCCGCTGGCAGTGATCGCAGTCAGGCTGAAACAGGACAATGATGGATTTCCCCCTGACCTGGTTCATCTGGCGGAAGGTGCCGCTGGTCATTCTGACCGGCATATCCGGAAGGTCATTTGTAATTCCCTCACTTACATTTTCTTCAGGCATATTCTCCGCGGCGCGTCGCTTTTCTTCAGACTGGTTATTGCATGCGGGAAGCAACACCAGAATACACAGGTACAAAAGGTATTTCATTCCGGAAAAGTACGCAATCCGGGCTAACAAGAAAAGAAAATCCCTTAAGACCCCCGGGTTGATCAGGAGGTAAATTCACTAATTGTGTATTTCCCTGTACACTCTGAGGGACCACACCGGCCCTTCCATGGCTCAGATGCGCTGGCATGCATATAGCTCTATTTTGAACCGACCCTTAAACCAATAACCAATTTTCATGGCCGCCAGCAAAGACACTTCTGACCAGCAGCAGGGCAAGCTTGCCAAATCGCTTTCCCTTTGGGATATCCTTTTTCTTACCATGGGCGTTATTCTCGGTGCCGGAATTTATGCAATCATCGGGGAGGCAGCGGGAATGGCCGGCAACATGCTCTGGCTGGGATTCTTCACTGCCGGTTTCATCGCCTTACTCAGTGCACTCAGCTACGCCGAATTTGTGAGCCGGTTTCCCGATGCAGGAGGAAGCTTTGAATATATCAAGCGAACGTTCGGAACCACCACCGCACTTGTTTTCGGAACCGGGACCATTTTTACCGGGATCATCGCCAGCGCCGCCATTGCCATCAGTTTTGCCGATTACCTCGGCCGGTTGTGGGATATCTCTGATACGCTTGCCATTATCGGGATCGTGGTGTTACTCGGTTTTGTCAACGTTATCGGAATCAAACATTCGTCCGTTACAAATATTGTGGCTACGGTCATTACCGTCCTCGGACTGCTGTTCGTCGTGGTACTTGGGATTCCGGAATGGGGTGAGGTGGATTTGCTAAAGATGCCACCCGAGGGATTCAACGGCATACTCTCGGCCGGAGCACTTACCTTTTTTGCCTACGTGGGCTTTGAAGATGTGGTCAAGACGGCGGAAGAAACAAAGAACCCGAAAAAAACGGTCAGCAAGGGAATCATGATCGCAGGGGTTTTTGTCATCGTCATGTATGTCCTGGTGGCAGTCAGCACCGTCAATTTGATTCCCTGGGAAGACCTGGCCGGTTCAGGCTCCCCCCTCGCTTTGGCGGTCAAGGGGAGTACCGGCAAAACGGGGGTCACTATTCTCGTTGTCGTTGCCCTTTTTGCCACGGCGAACAGTATCCTTACCAATATCCTGGGAACAGCAAGACTGGTATTCGATGTGGCCAGGGATACGGAGATATCCTGGATGCAGAAGCTGGCCTATATTCCCAAAAAATTTAATACCCCCGTGTATGCCACCATTGCCATTGTTATAGCGGTCATTTTATTTGGTCTGATCGGCAACCTGAAAGTCGTGGCATCGATCAGTAATTTCTTTGTGTATGCTGTTTTTCTCGGCGTGAACATAAGCCTGCTCTGGTGGCGCCATACCAATCGCAAAGCCGATCTTGCACCCTTCCATGTCCCGTTAAATATCAAGAACCTCCCTGTCCCGACGGTCTTTGCCATACTGACCCTGCTGGTCATGCTTGGATACAATACCTACAACCTGATGAGCGGACAGGGCGGCGGACATTAAATAAGATATTATATCCGGGGGTTGCTCGGTTTAGGTTACCCTACTTCCGGATAAACGAAGCGGGCCGGGTCCCCCCCGGTCCGCTTTCATTTTGTCACACCCCCGGGATCAGAATTTTCCTGAATTTCATTACATGATATTCCATTTATTAATAACTATTCTTATTCTTATACCTTCGTTGGTCTTATTTTTTCTTGTATGTCCTCCAGATTATTTGTCCTTTCCCTGTTCTTACTCGCCCCAGGATTCATTTCGCAAGCCCAGGTGTATGTTCAATATACTTCTACGTTCTCCGGTCCGGGTAATCAGGACAACCTCGAACCACCTGCCACACAAACAAGGTACATGGATTACTGGATTGGCGACGGACATTACGCTTATGTGACCGACCAGGGACCTGAATGGCTGGTAATCTATTCCAGCAAGGACAATATGCAGTACGTGGAGGACCTTTTTCTAAACGTTTCTGAAAGGGATGCCTCCGAATATCCGCGCGAATTACTGGAATTTGAAGTCTCAGACAGCGTCTTTATGTACCGGGGCCAGGAAGCCTACATGGTCCGCGGACGCGATGACGCCTCTGTTTTCGAAAGCATTTATAGTGTCAGGCAGTATTTTGATCCTGCTCCGTTTGCCAACCACAAGTTTGCCAACTGGAATGAAGAACTCAAGCATACAAAAGGGAGTCTGCTGCTTTATTCGAGGAGGTCCAGCGAGGGAGATACCGTGGTTATGGAATACCAGCAGATCAAACCCCTGGCATTAACAACGTCTGATTTTAAGCCGGACCGGTTCCGTAAGAAATGGCAGAGCCGCAACCAGTCTCTGATCAACGAACTTAAGCAGATGCAGTCTGAGCAGCCTTTATCCGTGAATTTTCAAAGTATCCAGGTATCCGGTGAAATGTCCCAGGAAAATATCAACTTCCCGTTTGCGCTGACCACTATGGATCCGTCCTACATGAAGCTCCAATTGGATGTTATGAACACCTCCCTGCTGATCTTCATGGATGGTTCTCACACAGTGACCTACAATCCATTCGAAAATACTGCGGTCCGTACAAAAAGCGAATCCGGCAATACCACCGGCAACATCTTTAAAAAAGTATTCAGGGAGGAGATTGTTCCGGAAGGGGTACAGGCTATCTATGTGAATGATCTTGAAATTGATTCCCTGCAGGTAAGACGCGTTCTCCTGGCGTCAGAGGGACTGACTGAAGCCCGGTTCTACGACCTGAAAACGGGCCTTATGAAATTGTCGATTTCCCTTGAATCCATAGAATGGTACCTGGGATATAAAATGTTTGGGGAGCATATTTTCCCTTCCAGGATTCTTTCCGTGGATGAAGGCCTCTTCTTCAGGATCGATGAATTGGCATTCGATTTACCCATTGACAACACGTATTTTGAACTGCCCGATTCTCTGAGCCACCTTCTCAGGGATGAATCGGCTGAAATGAGTGCGGAAGAATATTATAACCTCGCAGAAAAACAGGCCGGGTATGTATCCAATATGGATTCCCTGAATGCTGCGATCCGGAACTACAAACTGGCCATTGAAAAAGCCCCCGACAGTGATCTGTATTACAACCAGCTCGGCAATGCTTACTATTACCAGGAAGATTTCTTCAGCGCCCTGGTCAATTACAAGATTGCCACCGAAAAGAATCCTCAGAATTACATACCCTGGCAAAATCTTGCGTCGGTAAAGTATCAACTCGAGAAATATGAATCCGCCCTTGAGGACATTAACCGGGCCATCGCGCTCAATAACAAGGACAGCGATAATTTTGACTGGCGCGGGGAAATCTATTATGCCCTGGATGAACCCGGTAAAGCGCGGGCCGACCTGGAAGAGGCTTTCCGGCTTAATCCGAAGGATGCCGGGGTGGCTTCAAAGCTGGGCATCCTGCTGTATGGTATGGATTCCTATGACAGCGGACTATATTACATGGATAAGGCGGCAGAACTTGGCGGACTTGACGGGGATGACATTAATTATCACGGCCTCCTCTACTTTTCCCTCGATCGATTTGATGAAGCCCTGGCTAAATTCGAGCATGTGATCCGGGAGTTCCCTGAAGTCACGATCGCGGAATATAACCGGGCGTATACCCTGGCCTCCATGGGGCGACGGGAAGAGGCAATCCAGGCTTATGAACAAATGCTTGCCTCTGACAGCACCAATGCCGAAGTCATGGATAACCTGGGCATGCTTTATTACGAGAACAGTGATTATGCAGCGGCCGTACCACATTTCAAGCGTGCCATATCCGTCGTTGACAATGAGGCCATTTACTTCGATCATTTAGGCAACAGCTATTACCACCTGATGAAATTCAAGGATGCGATCAGCGCCTATGACAAATCGATCAATTTGTATCCTGACGACCCGCAGATCTATTATAACCGGGGGATGTCAAAAATCCGTCTGAGCGATAAATTCGATGGCTGCAAAGACCTGAAAGCCGCCATGGATCTCGGGCTCGAAGAGGCAGAAGAACAGTTTCAGGAGACATGCTCCTTTCTCCCGGCAGAATAAATTTCTGTGTCAGGAAAGTTTGCCTGTGTAAGCCTCTTCACAACCCATATCTAACTTCAGACCGGCCTGTTTCCGTAGCCCGGCTGTATCGGCAGTGAACATTTTCCGGTGGTTGACGGTTGGAGTGCCAGGAAATAAAGACCACAATTAATGAACACACCTGAGATTTTGATTTTTGATGTAAATGAAACCCTGCTGGACATGTCGCCACTGGCGGCCAGGGTAAATGAGCTTTTACAGAATGATTCAGGCTTCAAAATATGGTTTCCTACACTTCTTCACCATTCCCTGGTGGAGACTATTACTAATTCGTACCACGATTTCTCTGAAATTGCCCGCGCCACACTGGCAATGACCGGCGAAAAAATGGGGGTCAGTCTCTCCGCGGAACAGATTAAACCGGTTCTTGCTTTAATAAAGGAATTACCCGCCCATAATGATGTGCCGGAAGGACTCTCCCTTCTGCGTAAATCGGGATTCCGGCTTGTGGCCCTGACCAATGGAAAGCCACTGGTAGCCATGGAACAGCTGGACCATGCCGGACTCACCAAGTATTTTGAAGATGTATACAGTGTGGAAGCCGTCAAGAAATACAAACCTCACCACGCTCCCTATGATTATGTCCTTGGGGATAAAGGGGTTTCTGCGAACCGGGCTATGATGGTGGCAGCTCACGGGTGGGACATCGCCGGGGCCCAACGTGCAGGATTACAAACGGCTTTTTTACAGCGACCGGGATCTTCCATGTACCCGCTCACGCTGCCTCCGACCAGTACCTGCAAAAACTGTATCGACCTGGCCAGGCGCCTGATGAATTAGATCAGATTCGCGGTAGTTTCCACGGCTTCCGATACGACGGGGTTACAAGGGCATTTGCCCGGGTATTATCT
>CAZLZD010000070.1:0-17554 GCA_964563925.1 uncultured Roseivirgaceae bacterium
TGATGTCCCTTAACGGACAAAAAGGGCAATTTGAAGAGCATTCAGGCATAAAGTTACTCTTCAGTACGAATGAAAAGGATAAAATTACCACCCTGACTATTGAAAAAAATGGCCAGTTTATCGAACGCTGGGTGAAGGAGTCTGATTTGCCAAAGAATATTGACCACCTGGTATATACAGCCCCCGATCTTCAATCGGGGATGGACAGTATCGAATCCTTGCTGGGCGTTCGTCCTGTTATCGGAGGCCGTCACCCGGATTACGGAACCCATAATGCCCTGTTGTCTCTGGGTACTATGACTTACCTCGAGATAATAGCACCGGATACCACCCTGGCGGAACCACCAGAAGGAAGACTTTTCGAAGATGGTTACACCCAACCCCCAAGACTATTCACCTGGGTACTTCGAACAGGCAACATAGAAAACCTCCGCGATGAGGCTGTAGACAATGGAATACCATTAGGAACTGTTGCTTCAGGCCAGCGTCAAAAACCCGACGGAACCATACTTTCCTGGCAGCTCACCGATCCGTATGCCCTGCCCTTTCAGGGAGCCATTCCCTTTCTGATCAGCTGGGGGGAAACCCCTCACCCGGCCGGATCGATTCCATCGGGTGGCAAGCTAATTGGCCTCATTATTGAACATCCGGAGCCAGAACAGATCCGTGAGTCCCTGAATACACTGAATGTTGACATAAAAGTGGTTCAATCCGACCAGTTCCGGCTAATCGCGGAGATAGAAACCAAAGAAGGTATCGTCACGCTGGAATAAAAGAAAAGGCAGAGA
The DNA here is from genome assembly GCA_964563925.1 of uncultured Roseivirgaceae bacterium. Lineage (GTDB taxonomy): Bacteria > Bacteroidota > Bacteroidia > Cytophagales > Cyclobacteriaceae > JAUILA01. Next base: position 789 of record CAZLZD010000070.1, read on the forward strand.
CCCTGAGGCAGACTTTACCCTTACAGACTTCTGATATAATCAATATTCTTTTTTAATGCCACCTCAGGGTCGGCCACCATATCCTGTTCGACAAAGAAATATTCCACGCCATTCTCCAGGCCTGCTTTGATAATCCCTTCCACGTCCAGGTCACCGTCTCCCGTGGTTGTCATCTTTGGGAACAATTCAATCCATTGCGCCGGATTCCCTCCGTCCCCTGAAAAAGTCGTTATGGGTTTCATATCCTTAACGTGCATCATCACGTAACGACCCGAATATTTCTTCAGCCAGGCAACCGGATCAGCCCCGCCGGCGGTGGTCCAGAAAATATCCATCTCCAGAAATACCAGGGAAGGGTCGGTATTTTCAATGATGATCTCCAGCGGGATAACACCGTCTTCAGTGGGTTTGATCCCGTAGCCATGATTATGATAAGCGAATTTAACGCCATACTTTTTTGCTTCTGCACCCACCTGGTTAAACAACTCGGCCATCCGGTAATAATCATCTGTCGTCTTTCGCCTTTCCGCGGGGATGGATGGAAGCGTCACGTATTCATGTCCCAGCACCTCCGCTGCCGCCGCAAGCCTGTCCATGCCGTTAACCAGCGTGTCAAGGTCGGTATGCGCCGAAGGAGAACTCATGCCATGATCATCCAGCAGTGATTTGAATTCAGTAATGCTTTTTCCAAAATACCCGCTGCCGCTGAATCCAAGGGATGGTGTGACCGCTTTCCAGCTGTCTTTGGCCGCCTGCTCACTGAAGGAGTACGGACCGTATAATTCAAGTTGAGAATAGCCCATGGATTGCAGCATGTCCAGTGCAGACGCCACATCATTCTCCAGTAGCCTGGGAAGGGAGAACAGCTGGATACCGATATTTTCAAGCATACGAAGGGGATTGGAGAATGAAAGGGCCGGTGCCAAGGCGAAACTGGCAGCTGCAAAACCGCTTTGTTTCAGAAAAGCCCTGCGGGTGGTCGGGGGAAAATTTTTCATAAGTGCTCAATTTATTTGTTGGTTTTCTTTTCGGTTTTGATCCTGTACAGGAAAGGATTCCGGCCCGGACTATCCTTCTGAAGCCGGGGCAATCGTTCAAATAATCCGGTGGCCAGCATTTTTTTCTGAAAGCGGCTCCGGTCCAGTTTTTCACAGAGAATCGTCTCGTGCAACTGATGCAGCTCCGGCATGGTAAAACGGTCAGGTAACAGGTTGTAGGTCATGTGTTCTTCCCGGATGTCTTCCTTTAATCTTTCACGTGCCGTGTTTATTATTTCAGCGTGATCCATCCAGAGTTCAGGGAGGTTATCCATATCAAACCAGGCAACCTCCTCATCGATTACGCTTGTCCGGGTTTTCATGTCCTCAATATGGACCAGCGAGTAATACGCCAGTGTCACATATCGCCGGTTAAACCAGTAGTCCTCCCTCCAGGGAAAACCATTTTTCCGGAAAAATTCCTTCCATTCCCCTGTAAAGCGGCGGTCACCCCTTCCAAAAACAGATAAAAATTTTAAGTGAGGATCTTCAAGGCCGGTTCGCTCCCTAAGTATACGTTTGGCTGCGTGTTCCACAGACTCAGTAACCCCGATATATCCGCCGGGAAGCAACCACCTGTCTCCAATTCTCAGTAACAGACACTTTAGGGCTTCGTCTTCATAGCCCATAATGGTCAGGTCAACCGACAGTCCGGGCAGGTAGGATTCTCCTCCTCTTTCCACAAAATCCAAAAGGTCCATACATCAAAAATAATATTTTGTGTCTTTTTGACACAATAAATTATTGATTATATTTGTGGCGCACCGTCACAAAATATCCTGATGATGAAAAAAGGGCTTAGAATCACCCTGAAAACGCTCGGAATTCTTCTGCTGCTTCTTGTTCTGGGGGCAGGCGCAGGCTGGATATACCTTAAATCCACATTCCTTGAATTCGAAGATGAGTATGCCTGGACCGGGGATCCTCGCCAGATCACAACGGATGGCTATACGTTTGTCGACCGAAACGGAAACGGCGAACTTGATATTTACGAGGATGACCGCAAGACGACCGGGGAGCGGGTGGAAGACCTTATGAACCGCCTGACGATGCATGAGAAGATCCATTTACTGAAGGGATCCGGACTGGCATCTGCCATGGGCTGGGTAGAGCCTGGTGAAGGCATTCCGGGTGTGGTAGGAACGATTGTACCAACCCCCCGTCTCGGGTTGCCTGCCATTAATTTGTCGGACGGTCCGGCCGGACTGCGCATTGAACCCGTCCGAGAAGGTGAGGACCGAACCTTTTATTGCACGGCATTCCCGATAGGAACTCTTTTATCATCCACCTGGAACACCGACCTGGTCGGCCAGGTAGGCCAGGCCATGGGTAATGAAGCACTCGAATACGGTATTGATGTCATCCTGGGCCCGGGCGCCAATATCCATCGCCACCCGTTGTGCGGCCGTAATTTCGAATATTACTCGGAAGACCCTGTCCTCACCGGCTATATCGGGGCTTCCATGGTCAATGGAATTGAATCCAACGGAGTAGGCGCTTCCGTCAAACATTTTGTGGCCAACAACCAGGAGACCAAACGGAATGTCAATGATGCCATTGTCTCGGAGAGAGCCATGAGAGAGATTTATCTGAAAGGCTTTGAGATCATCGTTCGTGAATCCCAGCCCTGGACCATTATGTCTTCGTACAATTTGGTTAACGGCACCTATGTCGCGGAGAATCCAATGCTTCTGACCAATATACTCAGGGATGAATGGGGTTTCCAGGGCCTGGTCATGTCGGACTGGTTCGGCGGACAAAATGCTCCTGCCATGATTGCGGCAGGCAATGACCTGCTCGAACCCGGAACCAAAAAACAGTGGGATGCCCTCATCGACGCTCAGAAAAATGGTGAATTATCCGTCGCAGATATTAACACCTCTGTGCGGCGCATTCTCCACCTGATCGTCGGTTCAAGGAAGATGCAAAACTATGATTACAGCGAAGAACCTGATCTGGAAGCTCATGCCGCCATTACGCGGCAATCCGCGGCGGAGGGCATGGTACTCTTGAAGAATCACAACACCTTGCCGTTAACAACGGAAAAAAATACGGCGTTGCTGGGAGTAACCTCCTATGATTTCATAGCGGGCGGTACCGGTTCCGGTGATGTGAACGAAGCGTATTCCGTGTCCCTGGAAGAAGGACTGCAAAATTCCGGCTTTACGATAAACGAGGTTGCAAGATCCGCCTATGAATCGCACAAGGCCGCCAATGAAGAGGCTTTTATCAAAAAAGAAGGACTGGATGCCATGATGAATCCGTATGACCCGCCGGAGATGACCTATTCTGACGACCTGCTGAAAAAAATAGTATCCTCATCCGATATCGGGATCATTACGATAGGCAGGAACAGCGGGGAAGGAAGCGATCGTGTCGTTGAAGGCGATTTCCTGCTGACTGAAAACGAACAGGACATGATCAATCGTACTACTGAGCTTTATCACCAGGCCGGTAAGAAGGTGATCGTGGTCATGAACATTGGAGGAGTGATTGAAACGGCATCATGGAAAGAGCGGCCGGATGCCATTCTCCTGGCCTGGCAAGGCGGACAGGAAGGAGGAAATGCGGTGGCGGATATTCTTACCGGCAGGGTCAACCCGAGTGGAAAGCTCCCGATGACTTTCCCGGTAAACATTGAAGATCATGCCTCAAATGCCAACTTCCCCCTGGATGGCGAACCATTTGATGTTATGTCCCTGATATTCGCCAGCAGCAAAGATCCCCAGGACGAAAAGATCAGGAATAAGGATTACACCAGGTACGAAGAGGGGATTTATGTGGGATACAGGCATTTCGACAAGAAGGAACTTGACGTATCCTACCCGTTTGGGTTCGGTCTATCCTATTCGCAGTTTTCTTTTGACAGCCTGGATGTGAATTTACTGAACGATACCCTTGCAGTCTCCCTGTCTGTCACCAATACCGGCAAAGTAACGGGGAAGGAAGTGGTCCAGGTGTATGTTTCAAAGCCCGGTTCGGATGTTGACCGTCCGGTCAGGGAGTTGAAAGGATTTGATAAAACAGGGCTACTGGTTCCGGGGAAATCAGAAAGCATTTCAATCCGCATTCCTGTGGCTGATTTACGCTACTGGGATGAGGAATCCGGTGCATGGGTCCTGGAGAATGGTATCTACGAGATCAGCACCGGTGCATCGTCACGGGATATTCGTCTGACCGCACAAGCCGAACTATGAGGTAACCAGCTCAACGAAGTACGTATCTGCCTTGCTGACTGTTTATGCATCCAGAAGATTTCCCTCGTCATCCCACCTGGCCATATTATTCCGTTTGGCCGGGTCCACACATTTATCCAGCCACTCCTTATCATAGGATACGCTCGTTTCACGCATCACCTCCTCCGGTACTCCGTCCCAGGTATTCGGCGAGTTACCACGATATCCCAGGTCTTTTATCCCCATTTCACTGGTGTAATAACCCGTCAGCGTCAGGTTCCGCATGCGGGTAAAGAACTTTTCTCCTGCCAGGTGTTCCGGTTTCGTCTTACCCGGAAAGGCAATGGCATCGCAAATCAGCTTCTGCTGGTCATTCTCCAGGCTTTTAAATTCTTTGCCAAACTCCGCATTACTGTAATTATCCAGCCAGGCGATACCTCCCCTGACGGGCAATTGATGGGCTGGCATGTCCTTTACAATGAATTCGATAAACTCCGGTACCCCGGCATCCGTCGCCGAACCAAAATCCGCATTGGCCGGCAGGATAATATCGCAGAGCACTGCTACGGTTTCCAGTTCATGTTCGTTAAGGAATACTTCCGCATACACCTTTTCGTCGTGGGCTTTTTCATAGTCGGTACGACCGTAACCGGAAGATTCAGCTTTGACGGGTGCCGGTGGCGTTTCATTCCCGGGCGCGCAACCTGTAATTATGATCCCGCCGGCTACAGAGCCAACCAGCATGGATTTAAGTGATTCTCTTCTGTCCATGGTTTATATATTTCTTTTTTTCACCTGATCCACCAAATAATCCGAGGCCCGCCAGGCAAGGGCCAGGATGGTCCAGGTTGGATTTTTATCTGCCTGTGAGACGAACGGACCGGCATCCATCACAAATACATTCTCACAGTCATGCAACTGGTTAAATTTATTGGTCACCGATTCACGCGCATCATCGCCCATCCGGGTGGTACCCACCTCATGGATGATCTGTCCCGGCGCGGTGAGTCCGTACTTTCGGTCTTCCCCGGGCTTATCACCCACCAGCACGCCGCCAGCGGCCTCCAGGACCTGTTCGAAGGTATCCTGCATGTGCCTGGCCTGGAGAATTTCATGCTGCGTCCACTTGTAATTGAATTTCAGTACTGGTATTCCCCACTGGTCGACCACTTCATTATCAATCTCACAATAATTATCACGCTGTGGCACACTTTCTCCCCTTCCCGAGACTCCCAGGAAAGCCCCGTAATATTTCTTCACATCATCGCGCAGGCTGTTACCATACCCGCCGACCGTGCCCCCGATCGTCTTATGGATATCATTTACATTGAAGCCAAAACCATATCCGGGCATTCCCATTCCTCCCCAAACTTCGATATGATAGCCACGTGGAAAATCAAGTGATTTGCTGTCATTCAGCCACCAGGGTGTATATACGTGCATACCTCCCACCCCGTCTTCGTTGTACGTCTTGCGGTTGGTCAGCTCAGGAATGAATGCCATTCGGCTGGCGCCGGTGGAATCATGGAGATACCTGCCTACGAGTCCGCTGCTGTTGCCAAGTCCCTCCGGATGCCGGCTGTCCTTCGAGTTTAGCAGGATGCGTGCGGTCGAACACGCCGAAGCAGCGAGTACAACAATTTTTGCTTTCAGGTGGTATTCTTTCCGGTCCTCTTTATTGATGTAATTGACCCCGGTGGCCTTACCCTCGGCATTGGTGGTCACATCCTTCACCATAGCGTTGGTAAAGAGCTGTACTTTGCCTCCGTTCCGCTGGGCCGGAAAGATCAGGCAGGTCCCCGACGAAAAGTCGGCATAGGCCTGGCAGGCCCGGTTACACTGACCGCAGTAAAAACATATGCCTCGCTGGTCGTTGATTCGCTGGGTGAGAATGGATAGCCTGGAGGGTATCACCGGGATACCGGCCTCCCTGGCTCCCTTTATGTAGTACAATTCATGTAAGCGTGGTTTGGGGGGCGGCAGGAAAAACCCGTCCGGCTCGTTCGGAATATTCTCCCGAGAACCAAATACACCGATCAGCTTGTCTACCTTGTCGTAATAAGGTTTTACATCTTCATAGCCGATAGGCCAGTTATCGCCCAGTCCGTCGATGCTTTTCCGTTTGAAATCGAGCGGACCAAAACGCAGCGATATTCTTCCCCAGTGATTGGTACGCCCTCCGAGCATCCTGGAACGGAACCACCAGAAATCGGTCCCTTCGTGATTGGTGAATGGTTCCCCCTCGATGTTCCACCCGCCATAAGCGGCATCAAAATCGCCGAATGATCTCCGGTCGCTGCTGGCACCCCGGCGGGGCGATTCCCAGGGCCAGCGCAATTGTGTCCTGTCTTCTTCTTTCGCCGGGTCAAAATGCGGACCTGCTTCGAGGACAGCCACATCAAAACCTGCTTCGGAAAGAATTTTGGTAGCCATTCCTCCGCCGGCCCCGGATCCTACTATGGCCACGTCAAAAGTCTTCGATGATTCAGCAATCTGCATAGTTAATAAATAAGGTGATTGTTAAAGTAGCTATATTGTGCGTCCTTAAGCAATCCGTCCATCACAAATTCCTTAAAAAAATACAGGGATTCCTGCAACCCGGAAGGGCATCCGGCCGTCTCATGTGATTAACTAAGTTCATCAATGAAAAAAATGCTGATGACATGTGTTGTTGCATTGGCCGGTACCTTCGGGGTACTGCACGCACAGCAACTGCAACAGCCTCTCGAAGAGGCACCCATGTCCAACCAAGGTTATGTGCTGTTAAAAAATGGGGAAACGGTCTCCGGCAAAATTATGAATACCTCCAGCACGCGGGGTATTACCCAGGTCACACTGCGGGACGAATCAGGTGAGAAAAGGAAGTTCAGGGCCGACGAAATTGAAGAGTTTCTGATCGCTATGAATGACGCGGTGAGGTTCCAGTTTGCCAACGAACGTGGTTCATCGGTGAAACGTCTGCTGACCAAACGCCAGCCTACGGCCGTTCCCTCCGATTACGTGATCTATCGGAACATCTCCCTGAATGGTGAGAAAGAAATGCTCTTTCAGCTTTTGAATCCCGATTTTGAGGAGGCTTTTGAAGTGTATTACGACCCTCAGGCCCGCAAAACCACCATGCTTGAAAGTGAACATATTTCATGGACAGGCGATATGCACCGGGCCTTCCTCATCCGGAAAGGGGATGCCCCTCCGGTGATGGTAAAAAAAGGGAGTTACAAAAAATCATTTTATGAGTTGTTCGGGGATTGCCCCCAGCTTCTGCACCTGAAGAAACCTGATTTCAAGGATCTGGAAGCACACCTTAAACTATATAATGATAACTGCAGCCAGGGGGAGAACAGTAAATCCTGATTACCAAGACGGGTTCATTCGAATCCGTCTTTTTTTGTCCTTCCTGGTTTTACTCCTTATTCTGTAAGACAGGCGACGAAATGTCTCCACAATCCGTTCCACGGGTACACAGGATTAATCCCTCCATACAACTCCTCCCGGCCCCATTACCAGGTGGCATGATTTTTCCATTTAATTAGCCAACCAAACGCTAAGAATCATGACTAAGAATCACGGACCACAAATTAAGAATGACAAGCAATACGAAGAATTGCGTGACAAAGGTATGAGCAAGGAAAAAGCTGCCCGGATCGCCAATGAAAGCAATGCAGGTAAAAAAGGCGGGAAAGCGGAAAAATACGAAAATCGCACCAAGGAAGAGCTTTACCAGAAGGCGAAGGAAGTCGGTATTGAAGGCCGGTCAGAAATGGATAAAGACGAACTGATAAAAGCGCTCAGGAATCACTAGCCAAACCGGGGGTTAGATCGCGCATAAACCGCTCGGGTTCATCGATATGAAACGAAAGCCGGGTAATCGTCTTTTTCAACCCGTACAGGCCCCGCATGTCCTGCGGTTCCCTGAGGGTGATCAGCATGTTTTTCTCTTCCAGTTGTCCTAACGGTGATAGGGAAGGAACGTCTTCCTCAGCTGTCCCGGTGATTCGTTCAAGGGAAACGATATTCTCACCTGAAATAACCAGTTCGTTCAGAAGACCGTATTGCAAATGAAGGCGGCCATTTTCCAGGACCACAGGACGCCTCGCCAATGACTTGAATATTCCCAGCACCTGGAGACCACTGTACAGGCTGAGTCCTGAAAATATCCAGGCGGCTGTAACCGACCATTGTGTCAGCAACAGGTGGAATACAAATGTTTCCACAGCCACCAGGAAAAGAATCAGTATCCAGAGGGCGGTTCCGCCGCTTTCGCGGTGAATGGTATATTCATTCTCCCGGTAAGAAGGCTTTTTCCAGGCGAAGAATCCATAATAGATCACTGCAATTTCCATACAAACCGCTTCAAGCGCGAAGCCAGATAACTGGCGGCCCAGGGTGGTGCGTAACGCGGTATAAAAATCCGTGGCGGCATCTTTATGTTTCCTGAAAGCCTGCACCGTCCGGCGTACCTGATAAATGAGAAAACCAGCCACCGAGAGTTCAATAACAGGCAGCACAAAATCCCGGAAAAGGACCAGGTAATCCTGTTGCGAGTCAGGAAGTATCATAAATCCTGTAATAAGCCCCCCAATCATCACGGGTACCACGGTAATTCGTGGAATCTTCGTTCCCCGGATCAACAGAAAATACAGCAGCGGAATGATAAGCAATAAGTCGGCCGTTACCGCAAGGGTAAACTTACCCGGATTTACCTGGTAAACCGGTGACTGGACCAGTCCCCACAGGGCTATGAAAAGAATGAATACAGGAGCGAGGCGAAGTATGGGGTATTTACGAAGAAGGATCAAGGCCATGTCGTTGCTTTTGATACCTCAAAAATAGCCTTTTTCCTGCATAAAAGGGCACCTGGTCAGGCATTTATGTGGCTGACTTCAGACATAAGATACAGCATCTCCCTTGCAATTTGCCGGCATCGTTGATCATAACGTTGAATTTCATCCGGTGTATTGTCAGCTACTTTGGGATCTTCATAGGTAATGGCGGCACGCAGGTCCGTGCCGGGTATGAAAGGGCAATTCTCGTCGGCATCCGAACAAGTCATCACTGCGGCAAAATCCGATGCCGGGTTTTCCGAATGGTCAAATGTTTTGGAGAAACATTGTATGGGTTTCGTTTCACCGCCATAATACAGGGTGTATTTCGGATTTTCTCCCCCGGGATTTTCTATGCGGAAACCAACACGTTCCAGGGCAGCCACTGCCCTCGGGTTGAATGCTGTGGCTTCGGTACCTCCGGAATAACTCTCATAATTCTCCCGGATTCCGTAATATGACGCCGCCACCTCTGACCATATTTGTCCGAAATGACTTCTGCGGCTGTTATGTGTGCAAATGAATGTCAGGTTAGCCGTATCTCCTGCATCCATCTTTTGTGCAATATAACCCGAAAGTTTACGGAGGTCTTTTTTACGTGATTCCGGTATCTGCTCAAATTCTGCTACCCGATCTTCCGCATAGTTGCGTATGGCCGGATAGATCTGATCTGCGGAGACTTGATTAATCATTTTGTTTTTTTGTTAGGCGGTGAAAGGTAAAAAATATCCCCGTTGCAGGAAAGCCGGCAACGGGGCAATAAATTTAACAGCAGCCTGATCCCGGCTCACAGCATTCTTCACGTGCTTCATCGTTCACGGGCGAAGACTTCTTTTCCCCCGGCTTCTCTGCATATACCGAAATGCTGAATATTCCGGTATCGCCCTGGTTAAATTCCTCCCGGGCCGCATCGCTCAGGTATTTGCCCAGCAAGTCATCCGGAAGGATAATCGGCTTTTCCTTCTGCAGGACAAGCGAGGTAAACCCGGCCTCACGGATGAATTCAAGGTATTCATCACGCTGGATCGCACCGGAAACGCAACCGGCGTACATTTCTGCGTCCGCACGCATTTCTTCGGGCAATTCACCCACAAGCACAATATCAGAAACGCTAAAATGACCGCCCGGCTTCAATACCCGGAACATTTCACGGAAAACCTTTTGCTTGTCCGGCACCAGGTTCAGCACGCAATTGCTTACGATCACATCAGCCACTTCATCATTCACCGGCATGCTGTCGATGTCGCCTTCCCGGAATTCCACATTATTGAAGCCAAGCTTTTCGGCATTGGTGCGTGCTTTACGGATCATTTCAGGTGTGAAATCTATACCCAGGACCTTCCCTTCCGGACCGGTCTCATGCCGGGCGATAAAGCAGTCATTCCCGGCCCCTGAGCCCAGGTCGATCACCGTATCTCCTTTACGGATTTTTGCAAAATGCGTGGGCAGGCCGCAGCCCAGACCGAGATCTGCCTCCTCGGCATAGCCTTCGGTTCCGGAATAATCGTCCGTCATGATGTTGTACACTTCCCCGGACACGTCCGTCGCCCCGCAGCAGGATGCGGCATTTACGGCTTTTCCCTGCAGGGCAATTTTTGCGTAGCGTTCACGCACGTCGTTTTTGAGTTGATTATCGGTCTTTTTCATGGTTGTTATTGGATTAATTGTTTTATTGCAATATTGCGATAATTGTTGACAAATTTTTTTAACAGCAGCTTTCGGACCTGGTAAAATCAGCAAACAATCCTTCAAACTGCGCCTGAATTTCCTTCCATCGTTTTGAATTGATACAGTAGTTGATACGCACCCCGTCGATGGTCCCCTGGATAATCCCGATCTCCTTCAGTTCGCGCAAATGCTGACTGATTGTCGCCTGGGCGAGCCCCAGCTCCTGCACCAGGTCACCGTTGATGCAGGCATTGGTCTTTAGCAGGTGCTGGAGAATGGCAATCCGTGCCGGATGACTAAACGCCTTGGCTGCTGTTGCCAGTTCATTTTGCGCTTCTGTAAAAAGATCAGTTCGGGTTAGTCCCATGGTTATTAATTATTACATTGCAATATTACGATATATTTTTAAAACGCAATACATTTTCAAAAAAAATTCCGGGCATGATCAGACCTTTAAGCTGGCATTTGGAACAATCTGTACCCCAGGTCGATGGAAAATGTGCTGAAAGTCGGGTTCCTCAGGACGTAATCATTCTCCTTTTCTATACGGGCATCGTATCGGACCTGAACCAGAAACCGGTTGCGAAGTTCGACCCCGGTACCCAGAAAATAACCCGGTCCGGAATTAAGATCAAATTCCACGTCGGACGGGTTGCGCAAAAACTCATCATCACGATAAGTATATCCGGCGCCGGCAGAGAGGTAATGCGCATACCCTGCACTGGCAAACCAGCGTGCGGATTCATTGAAATGGATTGAGTAGCGGGTGCCCACGCCAATCTGTATAAATTTTCCCTCCATGCTCAGGCTGTCCGTGGCACGCAGATCCTCAAAGGTAAATTGCTGATAGCCAGCCGAGAGGATGACTGAGAAGCGCTTCTTTTTAGAAGACCAGCTGTATTCGCTCTCCAGCCCGAATGAATAAAGAGGTTCACCGGATATCTCCGTTTCAAATGAATTGCTTCGGCGACTTAAGATAAGGAGGTCTGCAGACATCATTCCCACTGCCCCCTTTAGGTATACATGGAACTGCTTAAACCGGTTGTTCCGGAGGTAGGACATTTGCGCCGTGCCCTTGCACTCATTGTACTCCTGAAAATACCGGACCAGGCTATTCAGGTTGTAATCCACATTTTCCACTTCCTTCTGAGTCTTGTTACAGTTAACCACATGATTCAGCTGGGTCTGGTACGAGTTATTTTCCCGTACGGTTTCTCCCGAATACGCCAGCCTGCGATATACCAACGGGGTAACCTCCCCCTCACCTACCGAATAGTAGAATTTCCTGCGACGGTTATCATCATACAGGTACAATGTGGCTTCTCCCTCCACGAGTACTTTGAGAAACACGTTTCGCCTGACGATCTTGGCGTCAAGACTGTTACCGACTTCCCGCACATCCTCGGGGGTAATGTCCACCTCAATCACTTTACTGGCAAACTTAAGTCCTTCCACGCAGAACGCCTGGACAGTTGCCGGACCTGCACGTTCGGTGGTAGCTTCAGCATTCTGACGATAGATAACCTCGTCCGGGTTTTTCGTCCAGCTCTGGACCTCGACAAAAACCCTTAGTGTATCCCCATCAAGGTCCACTAAGTAGCCCTCTTCGAATTTGACCTGCGCCATCAGAAAGGGGGTCATCAGAAAACAGAAAAAAAAGACAAGTACCAGCTTCATTCAGGTCGTGCGTTTTAGTGATTTGGCATAAATATCATTTTCCTATATAATTCGAAAACAAAAGGTAATAAATAATCATTATTCTTATATTTATCGATGCAGTCTATCCATATTATTATCATTAGTAAATCACTAAATATCAGCCCTATGCGAAGCATTTTATTCATAATTTTATTTGTACTCCCTTTCCTGAGTCCTGCCCAGGAAATTAACCTGGAAGGACAGATCAACGAAGAATTACCCGTCGATCCCAATGTGAGGAAAGGTACGCTGGAGAATGGTCTCACCTATTACATTCGTCAGAATGAGAAGCCGGAAGACAAAGTGGAATTACGGCTTGTAGTGAATGTGGGCTCAATGATGGAGAATGAAGACCAGCAGGGCCTGGCACATTTTCTGGAACACATGGCCTTTAACGGTACGAAGAATTTTGCCAAAAACGAACTGGTCAATTACCTGCAGACGGTAGGGGTAAAATTCGGGGCAGACCTGAATGCCTATACAAGTTTTGATGAAACGGTTTATATTCTCCCCATACCTTCCGACGATGAAGAAATCCTGGACAAGGGGATACAGGTACTGGAAGACTGGGCATCAAATATTACCCTTTCCGCTGAGGAAATTGACAAAGAACGGGGAGTGGTGATAGAGGAATGGCGGCTTGGACAAGGCGCCGGGCAACGGATGCGGGACGAGTGGTTCCCGGTCATGTTCAAGAATTCACGCTACGCCGAACGACTGCCAATTGGTAAAAAGGAAATTCTGGAATCGTTTGATTATGAGACGCTGAGGAAATTTTATAAAGACTGGTATCGTCCAGATCTCATGGCTGTAGTGGCCGTGGGTGACATTGATCCCGATGCTATGGAAAAGAAAATCCGTGAGCGATTCGGTAAACTTAAAAACCCCCCTGCACCGAGGGAACGTGAGTATTTCGACGTCCCTGATCATGAAGACACGTACGTTTCTGTGGTGTCGGATCCGGAGGCCCAGTTTACGCAGATACAGCTTGTATACAAACAGGACCTCGAGACCACTGAGACAGTAGGTGACTTCCGCCGTGATGCCATCTATTCGCTGTATAATGGCATGCTCAACCGGCGATTAAGTGAATTACAGGAATCGGCAGATCCGCCTTTTCTCTTTGCCAGCACAAGCTACGGGGGTATGGTTCGCACAAAAAGTTCCTATTCCTCCTTTGCGGTTGTAGGTGAAGAAGGCATTGAACGTGGATTAAAAACACTTTTACGGGAGAATGAACGGGTGAAAAAATACGGGTTTACGGAAGGCGAACTGGAGCGTTACAAGAAGACCGTTCTTAACAGGTATGAAACCGCCTTTAAGGAAAAAGACAAGACGGAATCCGGCCGGTATGCCTCGGAATACATTCGTAATTTCCTGAGCAAGGAGCCAATTCCGGGGATTAGTTACGAATATGAATTTTATGAGAAGGTCCTCCCTACCATAACCCTGAGTGAGGTGAACGAACTTGCCGGGCACTGGATCACTGACAATAACCGGGTTGTGGTGGTTATGGCCCCGGAAAAGGAAGGGGTTACACTTCCGTCGGAAGAAGAAGTCAGGTCCATTCTCGATGAAGCCGACGCCGAGGAAATTACCGCCTATGAAGACAAGGAAGTGGCAGAAACCTTTATGACAGACCTTCCGGCCGCCGGCAGCATCACCTCCAGTAAAACCCTGGAAGATGTGGATGCTACCGAACTGACTTTGTCCAATGGCATGCGGGTCATTTTAAAGCCAACTGACTTCAAGAACGATGAAATTCTGATACGTGCCTATTCTTACGGCGGACAGTCCCTCTATGGCAATGAGAATAAGGAAAATGCTTCGAATGCCTCAAGTATCATCAGCGAAAGCGGCGTGGCGGAGTATTCTCCTTCGGATATGACCAAAATGTTGTCGGGAAAAACGGTCCGGATCAATCCATATGTCGGGCTTTACAACGAAGGGATTAATGGCCAATCATCTCCAAAAGACCTGGAGACGGCCATGCAGCTGATCCATTTGTATTTCACCAATCCGAGAAAGGACCGGGAGTCTTTCGACTCATTCGTGAACAAGAATAAAATGCTGTTGCAGAACCTGATGTCAAATCCTCAGTTCTACTACTCCGACCAGGTAAACCGGATACTTACCCAGGACCATCCGCGCGGTGGCGGATTTCCTACCACCGAAGAGCTGGAATCGATTGAATTTGAAAAAGCTTTTTCAATTTTCAACGAGCGATTCAGCAATGCCGGTGACTTTATCTTTTTTATTGTCGGCTCCTTTGAGATGGAAACAATCAAGCCGCTGCTGGAACAGTACCTGGCAAGTCTTCCTGCTTCGGGAGAAAACGAATCATACAAGGACCTGGGAATCCGTCCACCCGATGGCCCACTTGAAAAGACGGTCTACAAGGGGACCGATCCTAAGAGTTCTGTGACCATGATTTACACCGGTGAGACTGACTATGATAATGATGAAGCGTATTATCTTAATGCACTCGGACAAGTTCTGACCAACCAGCTCATAGAAATCCTCCGTGAGGAAAAAGGTGGTGTGTATGGCGTGGGAGCCAGCGGAAGGTTCAGCCAGATACCGTTCGATAATTATACATTCAGGATATCATTCCCCTGTTCGCCGGAAAATGCCCTTGACCTGATTGCCGCCACCCGCGAAGCCATTGAGAAGATCAAGAAAGAGGGTGTCAGCGAAAAGGATATGACCAAAATCAAGGAAACGCAGCTGCGTGAGCACAAGGAGGATCTTGAAACTAATTCATACTGGATGTCGAGTTTGTACTCCTCCTATTACAATGACCTCCCCCTCGACAGACTTGGCAGGTTTGAAGAAAGGGTAAAGGCCCTTACTTCCGAAAACCTTCAGCAGATGGCGAAGAAGTACCTCGTGGATGATCAATACATTCAAATTGTCCTGATGCCCGAAGAGGGCGCCGAATAAAAAAAAAGCCCCCGTCTAATTGCCGGGGGCTTTTTTATGTACAGGTTATTCCTTAATTGCTGCGTCCAGGGCAGGCAACGAATAGGATTCAAAAATACTTGGTTGTGCCATCATGGCTTCAATTTCGGCGGTCGTCCGTGGCGCATAGCGGGACAGTAGCTCGTAGCCATCTTCTGTTATCAGGATATCGTCTTCAATCCGTACTGCGATACCCCACCATTTGGGATCACACGGACTGTCTTCCGGAATATATATCCCTGGCTCCACAGTGAGGAGCATATCCTTTTCAAAGGTTTCATAATTACCCCGGTCATGCACGTCAAGACCGATATGATGGCTTACTCCATGAGGAAAATAACGCCGCACCTCGGAGGCATCGCTGATTATACCCAGGTTAATCAACCCCTCGGCGATTACTTCCTGGCTAATGCGTGTGGTTTCCCGTATAGTAACCCCTGGTTTGCAGATCTTGAACGACTCTTCCTGGGCCTTGTAAACAAGGTCATAGATTGCCTTTTGTTCGGGAGTAAATTTCCCATTGGCCGGAATTGTCCGGGTCACATCGGCGGTATACCCCCGGTATTCAGCACCCAGGTCCATCAGGACCAGGTCGTCCCCCAGTTTCAGCTTATTATTCTTAATGTAGTGCAGTACGCAGCCATTATGACCGGCTCCCACAATACTGGGATACCCCTCGTACTCTGTTCCGTACTTCTTGAAAACAAATTCATGAATTCCCTGGATTTCTGCCTCTGACATTCCCGTATGCATGGCTTTCATCACTTCCACTTGTCCCATGCATGAGATATAGACCGCTTTTCGTAAAAGGTCAATTTCCTCAGGCTCCTTAATCTCTCGCAAATCAGTGAGTATCTGCACGAGGGTCTGTGTATCGAGATTGCTTGGGGGCGGGAGAATATTCAGGTTTTCTTCCACCGTGCCCTCATTGCTGATAAAGCTCTGGATGATCTCATCGTCCTTTAGATCAGGGTGGCGGGGAGCAAAACGGGCCAGGTTTTTACGAAGCTCTTCCCGTTCATCCGGTGATGCATTCCGGATTTGCTCATACACCTCGTTCCGGGTAGCACTGAAGTCTTCCGGGATGGCTGCTTTTGCCTTGAATTCTTCAATCAGCGTATACAAATCCGCGTTATCGAATGGATTATCCCGTACATCGTCATTGAATTCGAAGAACAATACCTTGTCAAATTCAGGAAAAACTGCCTTGAATTCACTGAACTTATCATTCTCGAAAACCACATCAAATCCAAGTTCTTCCCTGGCACCTTCCACTCCGAGCCTTGGACCGTTATACAATTCCATTCGCTCGTTATGAGGTTGTACAAACAGAACTTCCTGGGTGCCCTCATAAGGCTCAGAAAAAAGCAGAAGCATGGAATGGGGCTCCGGATTCCCGGTCA
>CAZLZD010000071.1:0-9518 GCA_964563925.1 uncultured Roseivirgaceae bacterium
CCGATCGGGGATCTCTGTTTGGCGGTATCCCACCTACCCGCACCATCGATTCGGAGATAACAGCACCCTATGTCACCGATCGGGGATCCCTCTCCTATGCCACCGATCGGGGATCCCTCTCTTTCCCGGTCCGGCCCCTCACAATCTTTTTTCATTATTTACTAATATTTTTAGTATTTACTATTTAATTTAGCATAACCGAATTACCGGAAAGTGAATATATGTCAACCCGTGCGATCCTACATCTGGACCTTGACACGTTCTTCGTGTCGTGCGAGCGGCTCCTCGACAGCCGCCTGGAAGGCAAGCCCATTCTGCTGGGCGGGGTCACCGATCGTGGCGTGGTGGCGGCATGCAGTTACGAAGCCCGGAGATTCGGCGTGCATTCGGCCATGCCGATGAAGCTGGCCCGCCAGCTTTGTCCGGAAGCCATCGTCATCAAGGGAAACGCCGCCAATTATACGGTCAAGTCCGAAGAGGTGACCGACATCATCAAGGAATCGGTCCCGCTGTACGAGAAGACGTCCATCGACGAGTTCTATGTCGACATGACGGGTATGGACCGGTTTTTCAACAGTTTTAAGATGGCCGGCGAACTGCGGCAGCGGATCATCAAAGAGACCGGACTGCCCATTTCGTTTGGTTTGTCGGAGAATAAGACAGTCTCCAAGGTGGCCACCGGCGAAGCCAAGCCCAACAATGCACTGAAGATCGACTACGGGAAGGAACGGCCTTTCCTCGGTCCGCTTTCCGTGCGCAAGATCCCGATGATCGGGGAAAAGACCTACCAGTCGCTGTGCGGACTGGGTATCCGGCGCATACACACGATCCAGGAGATGCCGGTAGAACTTATGCAGAAGGTCTTTGGCAAGAACGGCATTGTCATGTGGAAGAAGGCCAACGGGATTGACTCCTCCCCTGTCATACCCTACTCCGAGCGGAAGTCCATTTCCACCGAGCGGACTTTCGACAAGGACACGACTGATGTGGAGAAGCTGAAGGGCATGCTGCTGGCCATGGCGGAAAACCTGGCCTTCCAGCTGCGCCGGGGGCAAAAAGTAACCGCCTGTGTGACGGTGAAGGTCCGGTATTCCGACTTCAACACCTATACGCTGCAGGCGAGGATCCCCTACTCTGCCGCCGACCACGTGCTGATCCCGAAAGTACTCGAACTCTTTGACCGGCTCTACAACCGCCGGCTGCTCGTCCGCCTGATCGGCGTGAGGTACAGCCACCTGGTCAGCGGGGGCCACCAGATCAGCCTGTTTGAGGATGCCACCGAAATGATCAACCTCTACCAGGCCATGGACCGGATCCGGGAGAAATTCGGCGACCGGTCGGTGCTCCGGGCTTCCGGCATGAAGGCCCGGACAATCAGCCGGTTCAATCCCTTTACCGGCGAGCCGCCGCCGCTGCTGCCCAACCGGCGGGCCTGATTAAAACTATTTTAAACCCTAATACACACATTATGAAAACCTCAGTACACACACAGGAAAATTACCTCATCGACACCAGTTACTCGTTTGCTCTTACGGCCGTCCGCCTTCACAAAAAACTCGGGGAGAATCAATGCCTGCTCTCCGCTTCTCTGGAAAAGACAGCCACCCGTCTTGCCCTCCATGTGCAGGAAGCCCGGCAGGGCAGTACCTGGAATGACAGCCGGCTTACCTCGGCCCGGGAAAACGCCCGGGAATCGTTTTGCTACCTCCGGCTGCTGTACGACAGCAACCAGATAGGCGAACCGGATTACCTGACCCTGGAAACCCTCCTGGAACAGCTCACCCGCCAGCTCCGGCAGGCGGCCCGGAATACCCCGCTCTTCAACGGCCAGTGACATGTACCTGAACACCCATTCCTACTACTCCTTTCGTTACGGGACGATCCCGGTCCGGGAAGTACTCGGACTCGCGCAGTCGGCCGGGATCAGTGTGCTCGCCCTGACCGACATCAACACCACAGCGGCCTGCCTGGATTTCGTCCGCCTGGCACCCGAATACAACATCCGCCCGGTGGTAGGTATCGACTTCCGGCGGGGAGCCCGCCAGCTGTACGTCGGCATCGCCCGCAATAACGAAGGCTTCCGGGAGCTGAATGACTTCCTTTCCCCCTACCTGCACCGTAAGGAGCCCCTGCCGGAACGGGCACCGGAGTTTGAGCACGTGTATATCGTCTATCCCTGGGAGAATGCGCCCGCCTCTACGCTCAGAGACCATGAATTCCTGGGCATCAGCCCCGCGGCATTTTCCCGGGCCCGCTTCTCACCCCCGCAGGTACCGGAAGAAAAACAGGTCATTCTCCACACGGTTACGTTTCGCAACAAGCGGGACTTCAACGCCCACCGGCTGCTCAGGGCCATCGACAACAATACGCTGCTCAGCAAACTCCCGGAAAGTGAGGAAGGGGATATAAACCACCGGCTGATACCGCCGAAAAAACTTCGGGAAATGAGCCGGGAATTACCTCATCTGGCCCGGAATACCGACGGACTTCTGAAGCACTGCGGGATTTATTTCACCTTCGGCGATGAGCATCCGCACAAGAACCAGAAGACCTATAGCGGGACCGAATCAGAAGATTATGCGCTGTTGTGCAAGCTCTGTGAAGAAGGACTGGCATACCGCTATGACGATCCGTCTCCTGACATCATCCAGCGATTTCATAAGGAACTGCAGATTATCCAGGAAAAGGGATTTGTCTCCTACTTCCTGATCAACTGGGACATCACTTCCTATGCACGCAAGAAAGGATACTTTTACGTGGGTCGCGGGAGCGGGGCCAACAGCCTGATCGCCTACCTGCTGCGGATCACCGATGTGGACCCGGTCGAGCTCGACCTCTATTTCGAACGCTTCATCAACCTGTACCGTAAGAATCCGCCGGACTTTGACATCGACTTTTCGTGGAAAGACCGCGAGGATGTGACCCGGTATATTTTCAGCCGGTTTAAACACGTTGCCCTGCTGGCCGCCTATACCACCTTCCAGTACCGGGCGGTGGTACGCGAACTGGGAAAGGTATTCGGGCTTCCTTCCCATGAGATCGATGCACTCGCGGAAGGACACCTGCCGGGCCGGGACCCGCAGATGGATCAGTACGGGAAACTGATCATGCGGTACGGAAAGCTGATCGAAGGATTCCCCAATCACCTGACCGTACATGCCGGCGGGATCCTGATCTCGGAGAAACCCATTCATTACTATACAGCCACCGACCTGCCGCCCAAGGGGTATCCGACCACCCACTTCGATATGATCATCGCCGAGGATGTGGGGTTGTACAAATTTGACATTCTCAGCCAGCGGGGGCTGAGTAAGATCCGGGAAACCCTGGAGATCGTGGCCCGCAATTACCGCCTGCCGGTGCCGGACATCCACAATATCCGGAAATTCAGGGATGACGAGCTCATTAAGGCACAACTGCGCGAGGGAAAAGCGATCGGCTGCTTCTACGTCGAATCCCCTGCCATGCGGATGCTGCTTAAGAAGTTACGCGTCGATGATTACATGGGGCTGGTGGCAGCCAGTTCGATTATCCGTCCGGGCGTTGCCCAGTCCGGTATGATGCGGGAATATATCCTCCGTTTCCGCGACCCGGAACGCCGAAAGGAAGCCCACCCGGTCATGCTGAGGATCATGCCGGAAACGTTCGGGGTAATGGTCTACCAGGAAGATGTGATCAAAGTGGCGCATTACTTTGCCGGGCTCAGCCTGGCCGAAGCCGATGTGCTGCGGCGGGGAATGTCGGGCAAGTTCCGCTCCCGGAAGGAGTTCGATAAGGTAAAAAGAAAATACTTCGAGAATTGCAGCGAAAAGGGATATTCCGACGAGGAGAGCCAGGAGATATGGCGGCAGATTGAAAGCTTTGCCGGCTATGCATTTGCAAAGGGACATTCGGCTTCCTACGCAGTGGAAAGCTACCAGTCACTCTACCTGAAGGCCTACTACCCGCTGGAGTATATGGTGGCGACCATAAACAATTTCGGAGGGTTCTACCGGACGGAATTCTATGTGCATGAAGCCCGCCTGCACGGGGCGGAGATCCACCCGCCCTGTATCAATCACAGCACGATGGACACCGTTATCGAGGGAACAGAAATCTACCTGGGATTTATCCTGGTCAAGGAGCTTGAGCAGAAGGTGGTGCAGGCCCTGCTTGAGCAACGCGAACAGGAAGGGCCCTACCGCAGTGTGGAAGATGTGGTGGACCGGATTTCCATTTCCCTCGAACAACTGACCCTGCTGATCCGTGTGGGTGCCTTTCGCTTCACAGGGAAGAACAAGAAAGAATTACGCTGGCAGGCTCATTTTCTGCTGGGCAGCGCCGGAAAAAGCTCCCCGGAACGGCACCTGTTCCCTGCCCCGAAGAAAAAATTCTCCCTCCCCGAGCTTGCCGTCGATGACGGGGAAGATGCGTTTGATGAAATGGAATTGCTGGGATTCCCGCTGACCGACCCTTTCGCATTGCTGCGTGAAATACCCGACCTTCCCCTCACAGTCCGTGACCTGCCCGGACACCTCGGGGAAACCGTCGCCCTGCTGGGCTACCTGGTCACGGTCAAGAATACAAAAACTTCCAGGGGAGACCGGATGAACTTCGGTACGTTCCTGGACCGGGACGGGGCATTTCTGGATACAGTCCACTTTCCCCCGGTAGCCCGGGCGTACCCGTTCCGCGGACGCGGCATCTACCGGATCACCGGGAAGGTGGTGGAGGAATTCCAGTACTACACCCTGGAGGTGGAAAAGATGGAGAAAGAGACGTTCATTGACGACCCGCGTTACGGGGAACCTTCCCTCCCGGCCAAATAAATATGGGGCACTTGATGCGGAACCCTTGCCGTCATCCTGTGCAACTTCCGCACTTGGTGCGGAACCTTTGCCGTCATCCTGTGTAACTTCCGCACTTGATGCGGAATCGACACAGGACCTACAAAGGAGCCGAGTTACTCACAAAAGTGATCTTTTTGCTGTCCGGTGACCAGCTCGGCGTATTGATCGTCCCTTGTCCGCCGTAGACATACGCAATAATGCGGGGCGGCGCACTGCCGTCTGCCGGCATCAGCCGGAGGGTAACATGTTTGTAAAAAGGGTGGTCCCCGCTGTCGACATCGGTGCCAAAGCTCAGGAACACTATCCATTTTCCATCCGGGGAAATGTGAGGGAACCAGTCGTTATAGCCTTCGTCAGAGGTTATCATTTCCTGCTCGCTGCCATCCGCTTTCATGCGCCAGATACGCATCTTGCCGGTTCGGTTGGAATTAAAATAAATGTATTCACCGTCGGGAGAATATTCCGATCCGTCGTCCAGTCCGGAGGTATTGGTAAGCTGCGTTTCCTTCCCGGTCTCCACATCCACGGCGTACAGGTCATACTGACCGTTGCGGTTCCCGGTGAATATCATCGTCTGGTTGTCCGGAGAAATACCATGCAAATACGAATGACCGACCCCGGGAAGGGTCACCCGTTTCGGATTGTCACTTCCCTCCACAGGTAATATGAAAATGGTTGAGGCATTGTCTACCGACGAACTGATCCCCAGCAGTGTGCCATCCGGAGAAATGACGTGGTCATTATTATTCTGCACTACATTGCCTGTATTCAGGCGTTCTATTTTTCCGTTCTCAAATGCGTACGTGTATAAATACCCATTGGAGTTATAGATCAGCTTTTCCCCGTCGGAGGTCCAGTTGGGAGCCTGCACGGAATGGGCCGATTCAAACAGGATGGTCCGGGTACCGGTTTCCACATCCATTACCTCCATCCGGCTGCCCAGGTATTCCCGGTAGGCTTCAAGGTCCTCTGGGGCAGGTTTGACAATCCGCACGTTACGGAACCGCGCCTTTTCCACCACATCCGGGTTATGTGCACACACATAGATTCCGGCAAATACCTCGCTCCGCAAACCGGCGTCGGATATCTCGGTAAACGTCAATGGTTCGCCTTTTTGAGCTGTACCCATAATGAACCGGTCACCAAGACGCATCAGCTGCACAACCTGCGGCATTTTATTCTCCGAAACCTTCTCAAGTGTCTCACCGCCCCGTTCCCTCCGGTACTGCAGTGAGGTTAAGCCATCGCCATGAACGGCTGCATTCACCATTTCCGATCCCGGGGCCAGGGAATTTCTGACCACCCATCCGATCTTCCGGTGAGGATCCGCTCCTTCACCAATGAACTCAACCTCTGCACGCAGGATAAAATCGCCCTGCAGCGAGCGCCAGACAAACCGGAACTCATCTTCCGTGCCCCACATATTGGTTCCGGATCCCGTAACCAGGTATTCCCCGGCAGAGGGGTCGTAGGTTACAGAACCTTCATGCCGGACGTCACCGACGTCCAGGGTGTTTTCAAAAACACCCAGGGAGGATGTGCCGCTATCAACTGAAATCAGCTGCAGAATGAGAAGTAGAGTAAGAGAGTACATGATGCTTGGTCAGGGTTAATTCGTACAAGTCAAATTAGCCAATCTTTTGCAGATTATCCATGCATCATGGATGAAAGGCAATTTCTCTGAATTTAAGTAACTTACCTTAATGAGCCGCATTTGTCTTATATCGCTCACCCTCATCCTGTTGACCGCATGCCATGAGGGAACACCGGATCCGGATCCCGAACCCGAAGAATTTAACTTCTCATCCGGCTGCCTGAACGACAATAATGCGTTCGATATCACGGGAACCTGGCAGCTGGCACAGCAGGCAGTCAGTAGCGGCGGACCAATTCCCTCGTGGACTGTGGTTACCGACGGGTTCATTATTTCACTGGACAGCGCCGGCCGGTTTTCCTCCGGCCAGTTTACGGAGTGCCAGGCAGGCAGCTACATACGAACCGACAGCACCCTGGTTAAATATTACGACTGTGAGGAAAGGTCCGGACCATTGACCGAAACCCTGTGCCTCTCCGACACTACCATGTTTTGGGCAAGCAATTATTGCCTGGAAGGATGTCTCTACCAGTTTGTTCGTTTATATTAAATTCGTACTTTCATCGTGTCATTTAAACACTTTATAAACTATGAAATCGTCACTGTTCTTTCTTTTCTTTGCAATCATGATCTCTTCTGCCATGTCCCAGTCACCCAGGTTAACGGTCAGCAATGGCGTTCTCGAAGGAATCCGCAACGACTCTTCCGGGCTGGATATGTACCTTGGAATTCCTTTCGCCGCACCACCGGTCGGGGAATTACGCTGGAAGGCCCCGCAGCCGGCCGCAGACTGGAACGGGGTGAGAATGGCGAAAGCATTCGGTCCGTCCCCCATCCAGACCAATGTATTCGGCGATATGGAACACCGCTCTGAAGGATACAGTGAAGATTGCCTCTACCTGAATGTCTGGACTCCCGCTGACCGGGGGGATGAAAAACTGCCCGTACTGGTTTATTTCTATGGCGGTGGATTCGTGGCAGGCAGCGGCTCTGAACCAAGGTACGACGGGGCGAGTATGGCACAGAAAGGCATCGTGACGGTTACCGTTAATTACCGCCTCCACATTTTCGGTTTCTTTTCACACCCGGAACTGTCGGCTGAGGGGCCTGCTAATTCCTCGGGAAATTACGGACTGCTCGATCAGAACGCAGCGTTACGTTGGGTACAGGAGAATATTTCGGCATTTGGCGGTGACCCCGGACGTGTGACTATTGCGGGGGAATCCGCAGGATCGATTTCCGTAAGCCTGCAAATGGCATCTCCCCTGTCCCGGGACCTGATCCACGGAGCAATTGGTGAAAGCGGGGCCTCCATCCATCCTACCCTGGCCCCGGTACCACTGGCACAGGCTGAAAAGGCCGGACAGGAATTTGCCTCAAATGCAGGCCATTCACTGGCAGCATTACGAGCCATGCCCGCAGAAGATTTATTTGCCCTGTACAATGAGTCAGGCCGGTTTGGTTTTCCAATTGCCATTGATGGTTATTTCCTGGAGGCCACGTTGCCGGAGGTATTTCAGGCAGGCAACCAGGCGCAGGTTCCCTTATTATTAGGCTGGAATTCCGCAGAAATCCCGGGAATGGCCTTCATGCAGGGACAGCCGTATACGGAGGAAAATTTCATTTCCAAAGTAAAGGAAGCTTTTCCCGACGACTGGGAGGAAGTTCTGCAACTTTACCCGCACAACTCGGCAAAAGAAGTGGAATGGAGCGCCACTCAGCTGGCCTCGGACCGGTTTATCGCATACAGTACCTGGAAGTGGTTTGACCTGCACAGGAAAAACAGTGAGGCTCCGGTTTACCGGTATCTCTACAGTAAACTTCGTCCTCCGCTTCGTGATGACAGCCGGGTAAGCGGACTCGCCGGGGGTACCGTCGAACGGGACGAAAGCACCCCGCCGCCTCCACCCGCCATCGGGGCTCCGCATGCCTGCGAGATCGAATATTGCATGGGGAACCTCCACCTGGTGGATACGTATGCCTGGACAGAGGAGGATTACAAGGTTTCAGAGACCATGCAATCCTACTTCGCCAATTTCATTAAAACCGGCAATCCGAATGGAAAGGGGCTGCCAAAATGGCCCGAAGCAGGTGCTGAGGACAAAATGCCTCCCGTCATGGTGATTGATGTCAGCAGTCATTCGCAAAAAGCGAAGGAGGATATGCGATACCTGTTTCTGAATCGCTATTACAAAAATCCATAATTGTCATAAGAGCGAAGCAAATAAAAAAGGCCGTTACGTACGGCCTTTTTATTCATCGGGAGATCACAAAGCTGCTCCTGAATGAGTTGAATGTTCCGCTTCCGGAGATGGAACCGGCTGATCATAATTAAAAATGACCTGCTTAAGTTTCCAGTCGCCCCCTTCCTTCTGAACCACGTCGAAAAACTCCCCGGTAAGATGAATTTGATCCCCGCCGGATTTCGGCGTGAGGTCTAGCCTGAATGTACCCGGTGCATAGGCGTGGTCACCTACCACCTCGATCCTGTCAAACTCAGCATTGAAATCAACGGTAAAAGGATCAAAAAATTCGTCCTTTACCCATGTCTTTACCTCTTGCAGGTTCTCCATGGGAGGCCTGCCGGGTGCCTGGTACAGAATGTCATCCGTCATTGTCTTCATCAGGGCATCCAGATTCCCTGAATTACATGCGTCAATGTACTTTTGATTCAAATCATGAATCCTGTCTTGAGCTGTCATTGTGTAGTGGTTTAAATGAAAAATCGGGACGTTGACCGTACATCAAATCCCTTTGAATAGTATACACAATTTGACGGCTGCTTGTATATTGACTTGTACTGATGGCCCAACTATTTTTTGCATTAAATGCATGCCAAACTACCATTGATTTTCGGGAATCTGTGTAGCTGATTTTATGCGACAAACTCAACCATATTCGTAATCCCAACCTGTATCATTGACCTACCTGCTCGTCCAACCAAATTCGTCATTCCCGACCGCTTCGTTGAATGAGACCGCGCAGCCACCGATCGGGAATCTCCGATATCATACTACTTTACATACTAAATTATTATACTTATATTTAAAATATATTTTACATACTATGAAAAACATTCACTGGCTAATAATCAC
>CAZLZD010000071.1:9528-12675 GCA_964563925.1 uncultured Roseivirgaceae bacterium
AGAACCGGATGAAAAATTCATCAGTCATGCTGAGTACCGGGAACGCCTGGAAGGCAAATACTGGATTCAGCATTCCGAAGCTGAATTCGCGGTGGATGTGAATCACGACGGACAAGCATCGCGTGATCTGTTCCTCGAATACCCTAACCTGAAATATGTCTACACAGAAATAAGAGTTACTGATCCGTTAACGGTTAATCCATCCAAGCGGTTTGACCCGCCTACATTGACTATTGATCTCTGGTGGGATGAGCAGGATATCAGCGAACATTATGAGCCTGGCGACCAGGAATACTTTTCGCCAAATACTGCCACACAATCCGTGCCCCGTAATTTTGAGATTGATCGTGACTTTAAATATATCACATTACTCGACACCGGGAACCGCCAGGATCGTCATCCCTACCGGTGGACCAAGCCTGATGAGATTTATTTTGACGACCAGGGTCGCCTGGTGGTAAAAATGACCAAACCTCTTTACCTGCCCTCAGGCTGGGACACGGTACAGATTACCAATACCTTTGAGCGGGGAAAAGCACCGTACTAAACGGATCAACCATTGAATTTTTGGTGCTGATTTAGCTAACTTCGGGGCATGGCTGACTGGCAACAGCGCGACGCGCAAAGCATCTGGCACCCCTTCTCTCCCCTCAAGGGCAGCATTCCACACCTTCCCATTGTAAAAGCACAGGGCCCCTACCTCATCACAGAAGACGGCCGGCAAATCCTGGATGCCATCTCCTCCTGGTGGGTCAACCTGCACGGACACAGTCACCCGGTGATCGCCGAGGCCATCGCCAGGCAGGCAGCGACTCTCGAACACGTCATGTTTGCCGGGTTCACGCACGAACCCGCCATTACCCTGGCTGAATCGCTGCTAGACATTCTCCCGGACAACCAGGCGCGCATCTTTTTCTCAGACAACGGAAGTACCGCAGTGGAAGTGGCCGTGAAGCTGGCCTTCCAGTACTGGTATAACCGGGACTCCGGACGCCAAAAGGTGATCGCTATAGACGGGGCCTATCACGGGGATACCTTCGGATCAATGTCGGTTGGCGAACGAAGTATCTTTACCGAACCGTTTTTTCCCTTCCTCTTCGATGTGGAATTCATCCCTTTCCCGTCAGCGAATAACGAGCAAGAAAGCTGGACCCGTTTCACGGGACTGGTGGATTCAGGTGAAATTGCCTCCTTCATTTTTGAGCCCCTCATACAGGGCGCATCCGGTATGCGTATGTACAGTGCCGGCCTGCTGGACCGGATGATCCGTTATGCGCAGTCAAACGACGTTATTTGCATTGCCGACGAAGTAATGACGGGTTTTGGTCGCACGGGCCGAATGTTCGCTTCTGATTATTTGGAGAATAAGCCGGACCTGATATGCCTTTCCAAAGGCCTCACCGGTGGTGCCCTGCCTCTTGGGGCCACCAGTATTTCGTCCGGAATAGTGGACGCCTTTATGACCCCTGACCTGAAAAAAGCCTTTCTGCACGGGCACAGTTATACCGCAAACCCGATTGCCTGCGCAGCAGCCAATGCAAGTCTTGCCCTGCTCAAAGATGATACCTGCCAGGCGCATATCCTGCGGATCACTGCGCAGCACCGGCAGTTTGTAAACAAGCACCGGGGACATCCCGGTATCCGCGATATACGCAGCCTCGGCACTGTGCTGGCGGTAGAATTTCATACAGACGCCGATTCGTCCTACATGAGTGAACTAAGAAATAAACTCTACCCCTTCTTTATACAACGCAATATTCTCCTGCGTCCGCTGGGAAACCTTATTTATGTCTTGCCTCCTTATGTTATTTCGGACGGACAACTGCAACATATTTACCAGGCAATCGAAGATTTCCTGTCCCTGGACTAAGCATTAATTCTCCTGCTTTCCGGAAGAATGGGCGCTAAGGTATTTTTCCAGTTTCTGCCGCAGTTGGGGTCCGCTTTCGGTGTATTCCGGTGAGTTTCCTTTTTTCTCCGGGAAGGTTTCCACATGAAGGGTTTGCGTAGGGAAGGCAAAATTCACCCCCAGTTCTTCGGCGAGTTCCACCACCGACAGGAGCACTTCGTGCCTGGCGTGCAGCTCTTCCGACCAGGTGGGCACATCGAAGAAAATGTAAAACATCACATTCAGGCTGGAAGAAGCCATTTCATTAAAGTGAATCTCGTAAAAATCCTTTCGGGTCCGCGGATGCCGGTCCACGATCTCTTTCAGTCCGTCTACAAACGTCTGGATCAATTCAGGAGGGGTGTCATAGGTCAGTGAAATATGCGTAAAGAACCGTCGGTACTTTCGCAGCCCGTGGTTATCGATGGTCTGGTTGGTGATCACGCCATTCGGAATATACATAAGCGAATTACGGAATGTCCGGATGCGCGTACTTCGGAATCCCACCTCTTCCACGGTTCCATCCACATCACCGGAAGTGATCCAGTCACCGACCTGGAAAGGCCGGTCTATAAAGATCATCAGGGATCCGAAGAAATTCTTAATCGTATCCTGTGCTGCCAGAGCAAACGCAAGTCCGCCGATGGATATCCCGGCGATGAGTCCGGTGATATCAAATTCCAGGTTATCCAGGATAAAGATGGCACCCACGATGATGACAAACGTTTTAAGGATTTTGCGCACCAGCGGCACAAGCTGATCGTCGAGTGTACTTTCGGTACGGTCGGCCAGTTTGGCCATATATGCGCTGATAATATCCACCAGCCGGTAAAAAAACACGATAGCGAATACCGGCCAGATGGCCCTCAGGAGCAGTATTACATACCGGTTCAGCACAATAGGGAGCTGCAGCACCGGCACCAGCAGGATCAGGAGGGGGAAAATAACCAGGAAACTGATCGGCCTGGCGACGGGCATCACCACATCATGCGCCAGTTTGCGGTATCCAAACCGCAGCAGGATCTGGATTATCAGGCGCTCAAACAAAAATGAAAAGATCTTATGCAGTACAAAGCTCAGTACGATAATGGCCAGGATACCGACCAGTTGCCATACATGCAATCCGAGGATTTCGTAGGTACCTATTCCCGGGAGAATATTGAGAAGCCGGTCAAGTCCGAACGGGTAGACCTGCTTATGCCATGTTTCAATCTTCCGGACAGATAGCGGCGAGAAATACCACAGACCGTCCTGGCGGG
>CAZLZD010000071.1:12775-17038 GCA_964563925.1 uncultured Roseivirgaceae bacterium
ACCAGGCTGAATTCAGTATCCGTGGTCGGCTTGTAAAGCTGCTCGGAAGATTTTATCCGTCCGTTGAGGTCGAAGATCACTCGCTTCCCATCCTTATCGATGACCGTAATGGTCGATTCGTCAAAAGTGGCTCCGGGTTTTATAAAAGGGTTAGTTTCTACCCGTGTACCAAGGTCCAGCGGAAATCCCGGATAATGTTCACCTCTCCGGTTGAGCGCGTGCACCTTCCCGCTTGCCTCAATGGCTATAATAAAATCCTTCCCCCGGACCCTGACATGCCGGGGCTCAGAAGAAAGCCTGCTTCCTAGCCTGCGTGGCTTCCACCCGTCAAGATTATTTCCTTCCTTGTCATACATGTAGAGATTTCCCTGGTCGTCTGCCACCAGGTACCGGTATCGCCGGCTCTTGTCATAATCAATGACCGAAACAAACTGAATACGGTGCGTCAGGTTGAGCGGATACCCTTCAACCTCATTCCCAAGCCGGTCTATAAGATGGAGCCGGCCCGGCGTGGCAAAGAAGTACTGCAGTTTTCCGTTTCGGTAATAATCAAGCTGGCTCACCTCCCCGAGCACAGGTCCGCCGAGGGGCTTCCCCCAGGAGATACGGCCATTGTCACCAACCAGGTAAAATGTTTTCGTCGTATCCTGAACCACCGTTTCCAGTCCGTTCGTAATATGATTCCTTACCACAAAAGGTTTTGTGATCAGCTCGTTATCAAAAATGGTCTGGTCGGCCAGCTCAAGCGGCACCGCCCTTGGCCTGGTTGTCACTGACCCGTCATGGGATATCAGGATACTGGTGTAAAAATTATCATCCAGGCGGCTGAACTGGCACGAGATCAGGCCAAAACTCTTCAGCACGTTCCCGTTTTGACTGGCAAACTCCCTCCATTTCGGATCGGCAATCCGCAGGGTATGCTCCCAGGCCCTGCGTACGTTCACATACAAGGATACATTGGATTCCTCCAGGGTATTCTCCAGGAACTGATTGTACAGTACACTCCTCCCCCAGGTATTCTCCTCCTGGATATCATCAAGGAGATTCTTCATGCTGAGAATATCCGGGGTGAAAAGAATGGTTTGACCCATGAGTGCATAAAAGGTCGTTTCAAATCCCATAAATGCCGGGCCCAGCAGGTTTCGCGGAGCCTCCGGCACATCCAGCTCCCTGATCTCGAACGAACCGTACCCCTCCACATACAGGGAGTCTCCTTTGGCCCGGGCGATCGCCTCGCTCATCCGGTTGAGCTGATTCATGGTGCCTGCCATATCCCTGGATTCCAGCAAAATGACCGGTGTATACTCCGGGTCCCCCGGGTTTTCCACCTGAAGCAGCGATATGGAAGACCCGATAGTGCCAAAAAAAGCCTCCGCATCAAACGAGTGATTTTCCAGGAATTCCGATCTTTCTCCTGCATATCCGGGAGAATTGGTTAGCCAGTATTCCTTCAGGTTACCGAGCCAGACCGTCGGCTCACTAAGGGCAAACTGGGTCAGGTAGGCGGTTGAGTTGGGAATCAGGTGTTTTACCGAAGAACCGGTGGGCAGCTGACCGGCAAAGGTTGACAGGAACGTCCCGGAACCGTCTTCTGTAACCCCGTTCATCAGGATGGATTCTTCCCCGATCTTAAGATCAAGAAACGCCGAATTACCCAGTGTTTCAAGTCCCTCCAGTGCCGTACTGCTCCGTGCGTTGGCAAACCCGCTGAAAAAATTTGAGATATGCCTCAGGTTGACATACAGGTTGCCATCGTCTTTGTTGAGCTTAAGCACAGAGGATAGCGACGGGTTGGACTGGGCGAAGTCGGTCTGGGCATCGTTGGTCACAAGCCGCACCACATCCTCCACCAGGAAAGGTGTATAGCTTCCGGCAAACTTGTTGTCATGAATGATGTAGGAGAATGTCCTGCCGTTGTTTGACAGCTCGGTAATAACCTGCTCCTCATAGGTGCGGGTCACCATAGCCCATCCTTCTTCCTGCTGCATTTTCTCAAGAAGCCTGGATAATGTTCGCTGGCTGCCAGGCGCATTCAGGTCGAGCAGATACAGGAAATCAAAGGAATTTTTTGTAATGATGTGCAGGGAGATCAGGAAATCACCTTCCGTGAGGGACCGCAGGCCCGACTGACCTTGTAAACTGTCGAGTTCGCCCGCCCAGGTATTCAAGGCCTCCACACCATCAATGGCCAGCAATGATTTCCACACCTGATTTTCCTGAATCCTTTCGAATGTTTCATCCAGGGAGGAGGATTCCATCACCGCAATGGCATTTTCAGGGACCATTCTCCAGAGCGTGGTTGGTGTGGCCTGGTAATACTTATCGTAAATGAGATATCCTGCAACAAGGAATACGAGCAGCAGGGTGATTAACAAGGCGGTTTTTTTCACAGTCTCCTGTTTTTCTACAAATAAACGTAAAACGGATCAGGATTAAGAAATTATACAGCAATTCCTGAGGATTCGCTACCAGACTCTTTTGATACGGGCGCGATATTTGATAGGAAAACGCCATGAAGCCTGTCATATTGCTTCGCGTGGTCTGGCGTGAATACCTGATGTATGCCCTGTTACTAACACTTCTTGGTAGTATCAGCCTTTACCAACTTGGATTCGCCGGACTTGTCCTGGCATTTTGGCTGAAGCTGATCGGTGGTCTTGGAGTGCTTCTGTATCTCTATTTTTTCAGAAGGAAACATCTCTTCCTGTTTCATAACCTGGGATATGGCCGCAGGGCAGTACTGGTACTGTTTTTTACCACTGATCTGATCACCACCCTGGCAATTTACCTTCCTGTCCTGTTACTCAGGCCTTACCTCTCAGCCGGTTGATATGCATAAATTAGAAGCCGACAGCATCCAGCTTGCCTTTAACGGGAGAATGATCCTGAATAACATTTACCTGTCCTGTCAAACGGGTGAAATCGTCGGACTCATCGGCAGGAACGGCAGTGGAAAGAGTTGTTTACTGCAAATCATCTTTGGTTCCCTGCGGGGCGACAATCAGTCCGTTCGCATTGACCGGAAATACCTGTCATGCCCTTACCGGGTACCCAATGGCATTCGATACCTTCCCCAGGACGGGTTTCTCCCGGGCTACCTGACGGTGGAGCAGGTATTCCGTCTTTTTTCCACTCCACCCGAGGCGACAGAAGGGTTTGAAGAGTTACGCGGACTGGACCGTTACAAACTGCAGGATCTGTCCGGCGGATTGAAAAAGCTGATGGAGGTACTGGCCATTCTGCACAGTGAGGCCAGGTTCATCCTTCTCGATGAACCGTTTTCTTTTCTGTCCCCTGTTACCATTGAAAAGCTAACTCACCGGATCAAGGAAATGTCACGTCAGAAAGGGATCATCCTTACCGACCACATGTACCGGTCCGTTCTTTCAACCTGCGACCGGCTATACCTGGTGCGATCTGGAATTCTTCATCCGGTTAAAGATCCTCAGACCCTGACCGACCTTGGATATATCAGCGAGTAACCCTGTACTTAGTTCGCCTGAGAGCAAGATAGTGATACCTGACCCGGGGGTGTAAGACGGATCAATCCTCAAGCGTACTGATCACCTCCTGGTTGGCCTTTCTCACCCGTTCGATATCCAGCTTGTTAATCTTGCGGTCGTAGGTCATCAGCCCGTTGACCTCCATCTCCACGTCCGTGGTCTGGGTATAGATCGCAGCAGAGAAACCCATATCCACCATGCGGGCCAGGGTATTTGCATATTCCACATATTTGTCCGTGGCCTCCTCTGAAGTTTTGTACTGAATATACCCCCAGTTCTGTTCAGGGTTCCACAGGTGGCCATCCAGGGCCAGTCCGATCCCGCCATATTCACCAAGTACAGTAGGTCGCTCCGCATCATAGAGGTACAGCTGAGGCTCCGGGTAATTGTGCAGGTCCAGCATATCGCCGGTTCGAAAGTGGTTGCCCCCGGAACCGGGATTCACCAGCCGGCCGGGATCATAAGCACTTGTCCATTCGGCTATTTCCCTGGTTTTAAATTGCCCCCACCCTTCGTTGAACGGGACCCAGGTAACAATACTGGGATAAGGTTGCAGGAAATCAATAATTGCCTTCCATTCTTTCCGGTATATGGCTTCCGATTCAGGAGAGCGTTCCAGTTCGCTGCCCTTGTAATAGGACCTGTTCTGCCAGCTGTGCGTTCGGTCCCCGCTGGGCATATCCTGCCAGACCAGCATTCCCATCCGGTCACAATGGGTATACCAGCGGGCCGGTTCGACCTTTACATGCTTCCGGATCAT
>CAZLZD010000072.1:0-16793 GCA_964563925.1 uncultured Roseivirgaceae bacterium
GGCTCGAACCCAGGACCCTCTCCTTAAAAGGGAGATGCTCTACCAACTGAGCTACGGAATCTGAAATTTTCCCGAAACGGATACCTTTCACAGCCCCCCTTTCGTTAATGGAGTTGCAAAAGTAAGATGCCCGGTGATAATTGCAAAACCTTCCTGTGAAATATTTCTAAAAAATATCCTTTCCATAATCGGTACCGGGTATTCCGCAGTCTCGTGTATATTTGTCGCATGGTGAGAACCCTGTATGTGCTTATCCTTTTCGCGCTTCCGGCATTTTCCCTATTTGGCCAGGAACAACCGGAAGAAAAGCTGGTAAAGGCTGACTCGCTTTTTGCCGCCAAGCGCTATACGCAGTCCTTCGACCTGTATGAATCCCTTCTTCGGGAAGACAATATGAGTTCGCCGGCCATGCTGCTCAAAATGGCCTACATCCGGGAAGGACTTAACAATGCCGCAGATGCACTTTACTATCTCAACCTGTATTACCTTAAAACCTCAGACAAACGGGTACTGGAAAAAATGGAGACCCTGGCCCGTACCAAAGGTCTGAGAGGATACGACTTTAACGATTTTGAGTTTTTTAAATCCGTTTTCTACCGCTATTACGCCTACCTGGTATACGGACTGTTTGCCCTTGGTTTCCTGTTACTGGCCCTGGCCTACCGGAGGCGGTTTAAACAGCACCAGCGACCGGTGTTCCCGGCAATCGGAATGGTGATCGTACTGGCCCTGCTGTTTTATACGCTGAATTTCGGGTTATCATATGACCGGGGGATAATCATGGAAGACCGGACCTATATTATGGAGGGTCCATCAGCCGGAGCGGAGGTGCTCACCATCGTGGATAAGGGGCACCGAATGGAAATCGACGGACAGGAGGATGTGTGGATTCGCACAAAATGGGATGACCGAACGGTCTATGTAAAGCAAAGCAAACTCCGCCAGGTAAGCTTTTAATATTTCACGGTAAGCGATCCCTTGTAATCGTGATCAGTGTACCTTATCGTATAATAATATATTCCCGGTGATGCGTTCTGACCGTTCCATCTGAATTCACGGTCATCACTTCTGAATACCACATTTCCCCAGCGGTTATATATGATGATCTCTTCAAAATAGGAATCACAGACATCGATGGGCAAACCGGTTTCAATTGGCACATCACGTTCGTCCTTTCCGTCCAGGGCAAAGTACGGGTTGTACCGGTCGCCATTAGGGGTGAAGATATTCGGTGGCATGAAATTATCCCGGTCCTGAACGTAATCACTCATATCCACGTGCAGTTCGAGTCGTTCAAACCCGGGCACATAGCAGTTATTGTCTTTTAATTCAAAGGTAAATGTAAAGGTCTCTTCCCGTAATTCAGGCGGCAGGTCGCCGCATTCAGGGGTAAAAAGGAAATCTGAACTGATCCGGGAGGTGCCGCTTGAACCTTCAAACTCAAACCGCCCTTCCAGCCGGGGATCATAACTGATCAGTTCAAGGGTCATATTATCATTATCAAAGTCCACCCCGGTCAGGCGAAGCTGAATGGCTTCTCCTATACGGGCCGAAATACGGTCATTTTCAATCGGAAGGTCGGTGAGGTTCCGGTACGTCAGCTGAGGCGGCGTGGAAACCGGCGGATCGACCAGGATATCCACCATCAGGGTATCCCGGTTGGTGATCTGGCACTTGTCGAAGTCTTCAACGAAAAAGGCAATACGGAATGAGTCCTGTTTGGCCAGGTCATACTGGCAATCCAGCTGAAACGTGAGTGTCGACATAATATTCTCCAGGCCCTTACCCTGCACCCCGTTGAACGTCGCACCAACCTCGCTCAGATTAAAATTCAAGCCACTACCGGTAAGTACAATATCATCGTTATCCTCATCCCTTCCGAATATATCAAGTTCAACCAACCGGTCAATCGGGGTCCTGATCAGCAGGTAATCCTGGGAAGCGGACGAGCGGTCAGAATACACCACCGGTTCGGTATTTGGCGGAAGGTTCACCTTAAGATTTATGGTAAGCAGGGCCGGAACCGGGAGGTTACAGGCATCGGCATCATTGGCTACCATCTGGATCTTAAACTCACTCCGGTCACCAAAGCTGGTGGTCTGGCAATCATAGTCCCAGATAAACCGTGTCTCAATCAATCCGTCTTCCCTCCTGACATTCTCAAAACGCATCCCGTACTGCGCAGGATCAAATCCGAAGGGGAAAATACCCAGGTCGATCGGATCCTCCTCCGGGTCACGTACCGTGATGATCCGTTCGTAAACCCCGCCGGCCTGTTCGTCCACCGTAATATTCAACACGGAAGAAAGGCCCTCGTAATAAGGCTTCCGGTTGGGCGGGGGCTGCACCCGGATGCTGACGATCACGGTATCCAGGGCGGGCAGCGGACAGGCATCGTCGGTCGCAATAATGGCGATCTGATAGGGTCGATCGGGCAAATACGGACATTCAGGGAAGCACATGGTAAACCGTGCCACATCATCGGGCCCGGACAGGGGCACATTCTGACTGATATCAATCTGAATATCCTCGAGTGATGCATCAAAATTCACCGGAATAGCCTGGATATTCACATTCTCCACGAGATCACCCCCAACCGGTATATCCTGGACCTCTATTTCAATACAACGGTCGTCCTCGGTGTACTGAAAATTGATCACGTCCCCTTCCTTGTAAAATTCGGAGCTGCCTGACTGACGGGCGCGAACCACCGGGTCTTCGTTGAGGCAGCCGTCTACCACCAGCATCTGGAAATCCCTCCTCATCAGG
The DNA here is from genome assembly GCA_964563925.1 of uncultured Roseivirgaceae bacterium. Classification (GTDB taxonomy): domain Bacteria; phylum Bacteroidota; class Bacteroidia; order Cytophagales; family Cyclobacteriaceae; genus JAUILA01. The sequence goes on from CAZLZD010000072.1 coordinate 2,770, forward strand.
CCAATCCGCTTGCCGTCACGGTACTCCTCGCACTGTACGGCAAAAACAAACAATCCTGTAGTGGTAGGGCGTGCGGTCAGGAGACCCTCTTTTGAAATACGCAGGTCAGGATTTCCCTGGATGATATGGTTCTCATCAAACCCTTCATTCTCCCTCCAGACCACATCCGGATACGGACCAGGGCTGGGGAACGGAGGAATCGCATTGTAGGTGTCGAAGGTACTGTAGGGCGTTACCATGGAATAAACCAGGGAATCCCCGTCGTCATCCACGCCCCCAAAATCGGTATAGAAGAACTTGCCTACGCAACCATAATCACGCAGCGGGGGAAACAGCCTCGGGGTGGAATTCTGGAAGAAATTGCCTGCCTCATCCACCACCGGCGGGAATTCAAGGTAAAACGTCTGACCGGCCGAAATCCCTCCCCCTCCATTCGGATCGTTACTGAATATATTGTCAATCCCGTAATTCCGGCAGCAGCGTTCGAATGAAACATAATAACCTTCCGGATCGTCAAACTGATCAGGGGGCAGGGTTATATCTGTTGAATATACAATCCGTAACGTCTCCAGGATATCCGAGGTACAGGCAGGGTTGCTGTAGGGAACATCCACCATGGTCCGGCGCGGGAGCAGCACTGAAAACATGAGCTGATTATCCGACTTGCGGTACACGTACACCGTGGCGGAAGGATCCAGCGCGCCCGGCGATCCATTCTTTTCATCAAAGTAAAGGATCATATTCAGGGTATAGCGATAATCCCTTACATGCAGTAATTCAAATTCTCCCCCTACGATATGAGAGGCAAAAAGACTACCTTTGCAGGCCAGTAAAATCAGGAAGATAATCAGTAAACGTTTCCCCATACCCGGACACCGTAAATTATTCACGTGATTATGAAGATAAAGAATAAAGTGCTAACCTCCATACAAATCGAAGGGATTGCTGCCGAAGGTAAATGTGTCGCCAGACACGAAGGCAAGGTCCTCTTTGTGAGGGATGTCGCCCCTGGTGATGTGGCTGATCTGCGTATTGTACGCAAAAAGAAGTCCTACCTGGAAGCCGTCCCGGTGCATTTTCATTCCTATTCTTCTTTGCGGACCGAACCATTTTGCAGCCATTTCGGAACCTGTGGCGGCTGTAAATGGCAGCACATCCAGTACCAGACCCAGCTTCAATACAAGCAGAAGCAGGTGGTGGATGCACTTGAACGCATCGCCAAGGTACCGTTACCGGCCATCAGTCCGATCCTCTCTTCTGATAAGACACGCTATTACCGCAATAAGCTGGAATTCACCTTTACCGACCAGCGATGGCTGACCCGGGAGGAGATTGAAAGCGGCCAGGACCTGGAGCGACGGGCCCTTGGGTTTCACATCCCGGGGCGCTTTGACAAGATCCTCGATATTGAACATTGCTACCTCCAGGAGGATCCTTCCAATGACATAAGGTTATCCCTCAAAGAATTTTGTATACGGGAAGATATACCCTTCTTTAACCTGGTCGAACAAACCGGGTACATGCGAAACCTGATTATCCGCACCACTTCATCGGGTGAGACCATGGTCATCGTTCAGGTCGCCGGCGACCATCCGGCATGGCTAAATGCGGTCATGAATCACCTTGTCCGGGCATTTCCCGACCTGACTTCCCTGAATTATGTGATCAACACCAAAGGGAATGAGACATTCCATGACCTGGAAGTGGTGAATGTCCACGGCCGGGACCATATCCTGGAAGAAATGACCTGTGCAGATGATCCTTCGAAGAAGCTCCGGTTCCGGATTGGTCCGAAGTCATTTTACCAGACCAACAGTGAGCAGGCCGCAAACCTCTATGCCATTGCCATGAAATTTGCTGCACTGACCGGCAATGAAGTGGTTTATGACCTGTACAGCGGCACCGGAACCATTGCCAACTACGTGGCTCATAAGGCAAAAAAAGTGGTAGGGGTTGAATATGTGGATGCCGCCGTTGAGGATGCACATAAGAACAGCGAACTCAACGGGATCACTAACACCTCCTTTTTTGCAGGGGATATGAAAGATCTTTTATCGGAAGAATTTTTCGCAGCCCACGGCCGGCCCGACGTGGTGATTACAGACCCTCCGCGGGCAGGAATGCACGAGGATGTGGTCAAAATGCTGCTTAAGGCACGCCCTCAGCGCATTGTGTATGTCAGCTGCAATCCGGCGACCCAGGCCCGCGACCTGTCGCTCCTCTGTAAAAATTACCGGTTAACTGCCGTACAACCCGTGGACATGTTTCCACATACGCATCATGTGGAAAATGTTGTATGTTTAGAATATAATGACGCCTAAATTGGTTATACAGCGCATTCCCTGGGAAGCCTGGATCTGGACAGCAGGACTCGTCTTCCTCGCGCTGAACGATTCATCAGGTTCCTGGTCGGTATGTCCGCTCCATAATTTCGGTATTGATTTCTGCCCGGGTTGCGGTCTGGGCAGGTCTGTTTCACACCTGTTTCACGGAGAATGGGCCGCTGCCTGGTCAGTTCACCCATTAGGCTACGCCGCGGTCCCTGTACTGGCAGTGCGCAGTTACACCTTATTTAAAAAATCCTTAAACAATAACAACAATCATCATGGCAAAAGCATTCGACCTGTTACCTGAACTTAAGGGCGAGGAACTTCAGTACATCCAGAGCCTGTTCGAAACTATGAGCCCGGAAGAAGCGGAAAAATTTGCGACCATTTATCGCTCCCGCAGGAAAAACCCGCAGGATATTCTGATTTTCTCCATCATCGGCCTCCTTGTGGTTCCTGGACTGCAACGTTTCCTGCTGAATCAAATCGGTATGGGCTTGCTCTACCTCTTTACCATCGGGCTGTGCTTTATCGGCTCCATCCTGGACCTGGTCAATCACGAAAAACTGACCTTTGAATACAATCAGAAGGTTGCTGAAGAGATCAAATTCGGCATGCAGGTTTAAAAACAGTATACAACTGGAGGGTACCCGCCTGGCTTTGGCAGGCGAAGCTGTCATTCCGGGCAAGCATCCCAGGTGATTGACCCGGGATCTCTTCCCGGTTGTCATCCCGGGCAAGCATCCCAGGTGATTGCCCCGGGATCTCGCCTTCTTTTAATCCTCCAGCACCATGCTTATTTTCCCGTTCACCTTGCCAAACCGTGATTCATACGCCCGCAGGTACCGGCTAAAATCGCCACCATCCACTTTCTTCCCGTTATACCGTAAGTAATCCTCGGTAAGCTCAAGCTTTTTCAGTTCGTCGTCGTTATCGAGGTAATCATCCTCACGCAGCATCCGTTCCACATCCTGCTGAAAGCTATTCATTCGGTCGCGGTCCAAATAAGGGCGGACCTGAATGCGGGAAGGAGCCTCAACCCGGAAATATTGGGCTCTCTGAAGTTCTTCCTGTGCTTTTTGGAGTTGTTGGCGCGTAAGCCTTTCAACTTGTCTCGACTGTATTTCCAACTGACGTACATGATCCCTGGAAAGGCGCTCCTGATCACGGAGAAGACGCTGGATCTCCGGGTTATCCTTCACAATCACCTCCACGTGTTTGCTTTTCAACTCCCGATGAAGTTCATGCATGGCTTTCTGGTGTTCCTTCATGGCCTCACCGTATTCCTCCCTGTATTTTTCCATGATCTCCTGCATACGTTCCTGCTCCGCCTGCATTCTCTCCTGCGCACGCCGCATTTCCTCCCTTGCCTTTTGCAAGGCCTCCTTATCCTCCTTACTCAGCAGTGAATCATTAAAATGTAAACGGGGCAACGTATCCATCCGGTAAACAAAGTTCAATGACGGAGCAGTGGTCCAGGCCCTTACGTCGAAATCAATCTCCGGCATTTCGGGAGCATCCGGAAAATCCGGCATGACAAATGTGAAATTTTCACCTTCATCAGTGGAATAGAACATGGTATCCTGGTCCCCCGATCTGACATAGACCTTCACATTACTATTGGGTGTGGCGTAATACCGGTAGGACCCATTCTTTTGGACAATAATCGTATCAGCCCCGACAGCATTCGTTGTCTTAACGCTCCCTGAAGAGGGCGAAACAGGCTCCGGCACGGTATCCGTGGACTGAGTGAAATAGGAAGGAACCATGGCCATTGATGCCGTGGCTTCCGGTATATCGGTGTTTTCACCGGCATTGTTCCTTTCGGTTGAATGTGTAAAATAACTCACAAGGAAGAATGAAGCCGACAACGTGATCATAAGTACCCATTTGGAAGTACCCATTTCGCCATAGGCCGGGTCTGTAAGCCGGCGGATGCGTGAAAGCAGCTCTCCCTTTTTACCCAGCAGGGTCATGGCACCCGCGGGAAGCTCTGACCTGTACAGTTCGAGGGTGGAAAGGGCCTCCACATACTCCTTCTCATTATGGCAGATTTCCATGGCCAGGTCGTCGCAGACTTTTTCGCGTTCAGTGCGAAGCAGACCTGACATAATCCAGACGAACGGATTAAAGAAGAACAACGATTCCAGCACCTGCTGACCCAGGTTGACCAGGTAATCGTGCCGGCGGATATGAGCGAGCTCGTGCGCGAATATTGCCTCGAGCTGTGCGTTGCTTAACCCGGAAAGAAGGCTTACCGGTAGCAAGAGGACGGGTTTTATATGACCAAATACCATGGGCATGTCGATGGATGAGGAATGGAGAATGCGAACCGGCCGCCTGATCTGAAGCTGCCGGGCAATTCGCCGGATCATCTGCACCCATTGTTCGGGTACCGTATCTTCGCCCCGCCGGACAAGCTTCCGGAGGTACTGATACCCGCCAGCCATGCGGAAAAGCAGCAACACAGCTCCTGCTGCCCATATGCGCAGGATAAATGGCATATTCGCCCGTATAAAAGCCAGAATGCTCCAGCCCGCATCGGTTGCCGCAATACTGGCCGTCACAACTTCAGTGAAGGTGAGCTCCGTGGAGCTTACGCCGGCAACTGCCTCTTCGGGCATGACCTGTACCAGCGTGATGAGCACCGTCATCATAAACACAAGCATACCGCCTAATCCCAGGGCGTAGCGGAACCGCGGATTGCGAATATCAAACATCCATAGGATCAGATAGACCATGCCGGCCACAAGGGCTGCCTGCCACAGGGAATGAAACAAGGTCAGCACCCAGCCCTCGGCCAGAGGCGAAATAATATTGGTCAGCCAGTTCATTTCTCACCTCCTTCCAATGAGTCCAGGTATTCCCTGATCTTCTTTAGTTCCTGTTTGGACGATTTCCGTGTACCCAGGGCACCCATCACCAGTTGCATCGCCGAACCTTTAAAGGCCGTGTCCATGAGATCCCGGATCATTGAGGACTGGGTGGCCTCTTCCGAAATAACCGCCTCGTAAATATGCGTCTTTCCGTCCTTTTTTCGGGTGACCAAACCCTTGTCATACATAATCTGCATAATCTTAAGCGTGGTGGTATACCCTATTTCACGCTTTTCCGAAAGACGATCATTCACATCCCGTACGGTAGCCGGGCCTTCCTGCCACAGTACCTGCAGTATCTCCAGCTCCTTCTCAGTGGGTTTCGTATTCATGTTGCTAATTTTGAGTTAAAATTTTATCTACGAATTGTTTCGTATTACAAGTATATTGAATTCATTTTACCCTGCAAACTTTTATTACGAAATTTTTCGTAGAAAGGTTACTCATACCCACGCAAAGGAAATCCCTATCGGCCGTTTTGAATCGGTTCTGTGTCAGGCATCAGTTTATTAAGTATTGCATACACGGGGCAAAATTTGGTTAACGGGCTGATAATCTGGAGGGCCGCCACGGCGACCGCCAGGTAAATCCAGCTTACATTAACCAGAAGGGCCAACACTGCCGAGGTCAGATAGAGGATGCCAACAATAGCATCGTGAACTCGTACTTTTTGATGATTTCGATTTTTGGGTTCCATGATATGTTGTATTAAATTGTTATGTAGGCTTAAATATACTATCTCAACAGCGCTCCGGACGGTGACTTTTGATACATAACCTGATAAAAAATGCTGTTTAACAACCTGAATTTCAGCGAGGAACTTCAAAAAGAGATTTTTGAGGTTTGTACCTCCATCAAACGCCCAAAAAATGACATTCTCGTTCGGGAAGGGGACCTGATGATGTACCTCCCTTTTGTTAAAGACGGGATCATTAAAGTCTATAAGGAGGATGCAGACCTCGACCGGGAATTGCTCCTTTATTATGTGGAGGCCGGACAAACCTGTATGATGTCCCTGGTGGCCAGCCTGAAGGACCATCGCAGCATGGTGAATGCCCGAATGGAGGAAGATTCAGAAATAATTCTTATCCCAATCAGGAAAGTACAAATCTGGCGGCAGGAATTTGATGAATGGAATGCCTGGATCCTCGATATCTTCCTGGAAAGATACGCCGAGGTAATGGATACAATTAAAGAGATCACTTTCAACAACATTGAAGAGAGGCTGGCAAAATACCTGGCCCGGATGGCCGGTCAACATTCCCTGGGGATCATTGAGGCGACCCATTTGGAAATTGCCAATACCCTGGGCACCACCCGCGTGGTCATTTCGCGCATTCTTAAAAAAATGGAATCAAAGGGAAAAATCACCCTGTACAGGGGCAGAATCCAGCTGAATCAATGAGTAGGGTGAATGATTACACCATTCTGCTTCAGAAAAATCCATATAAACCATTCAGCAGGGAATTATTTCTTATTTAGAGTGTTTCTAAACTAAGCTGAAATATGACATAAATCATATGCGATAATTTTCAATACATTTCCATATGGTTAAATTTGCAGTATACTATGGACCGTATGTCAGGTATTTTCAAATTCGCAGGACTATCATTTAAGCAAACTCCCATTGAAATCAGGGAAAAACTGGCGCTCAACGAGCATGAGTGCAGGAAGATGCTTGATTTCATGAAGGAATTCACTGAGGCGGAAGAAGCGCTGGTACTTTCCACGTGTAACCGCACGGAGATCTATTATTCCAGTGAAGAGGTATTAACGGAAGAAATTATTAAAGGCATTGCCACCATTAAGGGGATTCCTTCTTCCAATATTGGCCAGTATTTTACAGACCAGAACGACGCTGGCGATGCCGTACGTCATCTTTTTCGGGTGAGTATGGGGCTTGAGGCGCAGGTTGTAGGTGACATACAGATATCGAATCAGGTCAAGCGTGCCTATCAGTGGAGTGCCGATGTGGAACTTGCCGGTCCGTTTTTGCACCGCCTGATGCATACCATCTTTTTTACCAACAAGCGCGTGGTGCAGGAAACACCCTACCGGGATGGTGCGGCTTCGATCAGCTATGCCGCCAAGGAACTGGTCGAAGACCTTTCATCCGAAATAATCTCCCCAAGGATCCTGGTACTCGGGCTCGGGGAAATCGGTAAGGATGTTTGCCGGAACCTGCAGGATTCCCGGTTTGATTCCATTACGATCATCAACCGTACCCATTCCAAGGCCAGGGAAATGGCCGAAGAATGCGGATTTATGACCGCCCCGTTTGAAAACCTGGAAGAAGAAATTGACAAGGCAGATGTGATCATCTCCTCTGTTTCCGGAAAAGACCCCTTCATCACACGGCAGATCGTCGAAAAGCTGGACATCCTGACCGTTAAATTCTTTATTGATCTTTCCGTGCCCCGAAGTGTGGACCTTCATATTGAAGAGATCCCGGGCGCACTGGTGTACAACATTGATCACATCTCACTAAAGGTTTCCGAAGCTGTTGAACGGCGTTTATCCGCCGTTCCTGATGTGGAACGTATCATTGAGGAATCCCTGGCTGACTTCCAGTCCTGGTCCAGGGAGATGGTGGTCTCCCCGACAATCAAAAAGATCAAGAACGCCCTGGAGGAAATCAGGACACGCGAACTTGAAAAATATGTTCGTAGCGCAACCCCCGAACAGGCAGCTCTCATCGATAAGGCCACCAGGGGCATGATGCAAAAGATCATGAAGCTTCCCGTCCTTCAGTTAAAGGCTGCCTGCCAGCGCGGCGATGCGGATAACCTGATCGATGTGCTCAACGACCTCTTTGACCTGGAAAAAAAGAACGAAAAGGCCTGACACAGGGCCCGTGTCGACTCCGGTAGTCCACCGGTTTCGTCATCCTGATTCACGTCCGAATCTAATTCGGACGTGAATCAGGAACTATTGAAATTACGAATTCTTCAAGTAACTTTCCGGCAAATAATCAGGCACATGAAACGACTACTCCTATTCATATTTTTAGCAGGTATATCATATCAGTCCATGGGCTGGGGACAGACCGGCCATCGGGTGATCGGTAAAATAGCCTCGGAGCATCTGGACAGGAAAACCCGGCGGGCACTGGCGGAGATCATGGGTCATGAATCCCTCGCGGTCGCCAGTACGTGGATGGATGAAGTACGGGCTGACTCCACCTATGATTATATGAATACCTGGCACTGGGTGACCATCCCGGACGGAATGACCTATGCCGCCACGGAAAAAAATCCTGATGGGGATATTATCGGGACTCTTGAACGAATTATCGGCGAACTCAAAGCCAATCATGAGACCATGCCCCTGGCTCAGCAACGTGAATACATCAGGATCCTGGTACATTTGATCGGTGACATTCACCAGCCCCTGCATGTGGGTACCGGCCTGGACCAGGGCGGGAACGACGCAAAAGTCAACTGGTTCTGGAATACCCCCACCAACCTGCACAGTGTCTGGGATACCCGCATCATAGCCCATAAGGAATATAGCTACACCGAGTTGGCCGAGGTCATAGATCATACCAGGAAATCAACAATCCTGGAATGGCAGGCCGATTCGGTACGTCATTGGGCAGACGAATCAATGAGCTACCGTTCGCAGGTTTATGATGTGCCGGAGAATAATAACCTCGCCTACGATTACGTATATGCCAACTGGGATACGGTGAAACTTCGGTTGCACCAGGCCGGAATCAGGCTGGCCGGTGTATTGAACCAGATCTATGGCTAAGATTAATCGGAAATGATCACCTCGGTGGTCATGGTTGATTGAGCATCCCCCCGGTAGGAGCCCTGAACCGGCAATGTATGTGCAGGATCGTAGCTGGAAGCCAGAGGAATATGCCGTTCCGTAACCAGCAGACCAAGCGTAGGGTCCATAGCCACCCAGCCTGCACCCGGCAGTAAAACTTCCACCCATGCATGCAGTTCGTGACCATCTTCCATACCGGGCACATAACTGTACCCGCTGATAAACCGGCTTGGAAATCCGCGGGACCTCAGCATGTTAATCAGCATCCACGACAAGTCACGGCAGGAACCCGATTTGCGGGCAAAACATTCATCAGGAGAAAGGATATTCTCCTCCATCCTTACCGTATGGTCCCATTCGGCGGCAATCATACGATTCAATTCCTGGAAGAAGTCCAGTACATTGGCTGAGGAATTCGAAATAGCCTGTTCGATATAGTTCCTGATATCAGCAGCAAGGGGCTCCGTCTTCAGGTATGGCTGCAGCATGGCATCCGGTGTGGACTGGTACTGAAACGGTGCATGGATATCCGGTACGGGATCCAGCAGGAAATCATATGGGTTATAGGAATTCAGCTCGATGTCCATTTCCACCCGGATATCCAGATGGGAAATCATCTCAAGGTACCAGAGCTGGTAGTATACATTATTCTCCCGGTCCAGCCGTCCGGCCAGTCCCGATGGCTGGGGGTCAGCCTGTATTGAATAATCAACCAGCCGTAAGTAGGGCCGGTTCATCGGATGGAAATACAGATAGTGCGTGTTTGGATACACCTCAGCACTGTAGGAATAACGGGTTACATGTTGGATATGTATACGCATCAGGACAGCTTACGCAGCAACGCCTTTTCGTCGTCATCCGCCAATGCACGGTCGAGCACCTTGACAGGGAGCTTTTCAATTCCGTCACGCAGGCGTTCATTCCAGAATTCAGAAATATGGCCAAGGTCCTTTTCTTCAAAGCGATGCTCAATGAGATTATACGTATCCTTCTCCAGCACCACCGTATCAATGGGATAGTCCACGTCATTTGCAGAAATACGGGTAGCATCAAAAGAAAGAAAGGCACTCTTCAGGGCAAATTCAAGCGACGATTCGTAGGTGAGCGACCTCCTCAGGATGGGCTGGCCAAAGCCGGAGTTACCGATAATCACATAGGGCGTATTCTCCCCCACCTCGATCCAGTTACCCTGGGGATACAGCATGAATATCCTGGGACGGTCATCATGCTCCAGTTGTCCGCCTACGATGGCGTATAAATTAAAAGACATCCCCGAGTCGGCCAGGTCCTCCTTATCTTCGGCCCGGACACGCTTTACCTGTTCACCAAACTTATTCACCGCTTCGTACAGCTTATGAAAAGTCTGATCCTCCATTTCAATCACCTCCCGAAAGTAGGTAATGGCCTTATCACGCACACTGCGCAGGCCAGAGGTCATAATAAAAAAACTATGGCGGTCACGGTTAGTAGTAAAAACTTTCTTCGCCGTGGTTGTTTCGGTTCCTGAAGTGATCCTTGTATCAGCGAGTCCCACAATTCCAGCCCGCGTAATGATGCCAAGACAATAGGTCATTCCTGTAATATTTGTTCCTGCACGAAGTTATTCTTTATTCGGAAAAAACAATCATAAATAGCATTGGATATCTCGTTCAGCTTAATCTGCAGATTGTCCAGGTATTCGTGCAATCCGTGCTGTACCACATCCCCGATGTCGTCGTATTCGAGCTGGGAACGCAATTCACCCATTACTTTTTCGGCCTTGTTGGAGAATCCCTTGTCATTGTTACCTGAAATGTGCCGCAGGCAGTTTTCGGCCTCGGTCAGGCAATAGTAGATGGAGCGCGGAAACTTGTCGTCCAGCACCAGGAACTCTACGACCCCGCTCGGGGAAATATTTCCGTAAAAACGCCGGTAGGTATTGAAACCACTGACCGACTTCAGCAACGCCACCCAGTGCAGGTCATCCAGCGGGGAGCCGATGTCATCCGGACTGGGTAAAATATAATGGTACTTCACATCCAGCACACGGGACGTTTTATCGGCCCGCTCCAGGAACTGCCCCAGGTTAACCCAGTGCCATCCCTCGGTACGCGCCACACTGTTGTCGGCGATTCCGTACAGCAGCTGGATGGCGTACTTGATCTGCCGGATAAAATCACTGGGGTTTTCCTGCTTCCAGATTTCCTTTTTACGGCCTTCCTTCATGGTAAGGTACACTTCGTTGAGCTTTTCCCAGGTTTCCCGGGTCAGGTTCTCCCGCACGATCCGCGCATTCTCCCGTGCCCTCGAAATGGATGAATAAATTGAATTGGGATTTTGCTCATCGAAGGCCAGGAAAAAGATGGCTGATTCCCGGTCGAAGGTTGTAAATCGCTCCGCATACGTATTGTGGTCACCGGTTGCCGCAATCAGCGGCTCCCATTGCTCATCCATTTCGGGAGGGAGGTCCAGCGACAAATTAAAATTGACCTCAATAAACCGCGCATAATTCTCCGCACGCTCTACGTACCGGCCAAGCCAGTATAATGAATCCGCTACTCTGCTTAACATTCGTTTTTTGTTTTAATGATTAATACAATACCCAGGTATCCTTGCTTCCCCCGCCCTGGGAGGAATTTACCACCAGCGAACCTTTGACGAGGGCGACCCGGGTAAGGGCACCGGGGATCACTTCGATATTCTCCCCGTAGAGGATATAGGGGCGCAGGTCCACATGGCGTCCCGCTATCTGCTTTTCGCTCATGGTCGGGACGGTTGACAGGCTAAGGGTTGGCTGGGCAATATAATTCTTAGGGTTGTTTTTTATCAGTTCCCTGAATTTATCATGATCTTCCTTTTCAGCTTTCGGTCCGATCAGCATGCCGTAGCCGCCGGCGGCATTCGTCTCTTTCACGACCAGGTCTGCAATATTCTCCAGCACATAGGCCCGGTCCTTCTCCTCGCGGCACAGGTAAGTCGGTACGTTTTCAATAATGGCATCCTCGTCCAGGTAATACTTAATGATCCGCGGCACATAGGCATAGACCGCCTTATCGTCGGCCACACCGGTCCCCGGCGCATTGGCAAGTCCGAGGTTACCGCTTTTATAGGCATCGAACAACCCGGGTGTGCCGAGCATGCTGTCAGGATTAAAATGCAGCGGGTCAATGAACGTGTCGTCGATCCGCCGGTAAAGCACATCCACCTGGCTGAGCCCCTGGGTGGTCTGCATATAAACCTTCTTGTCCTGCACCACCAGGTCCTGTCCGGTTACCAGCTCCACGCCCATCTGCTGGGCGAGATAGGAATGCTCAAAATAGGCTGAATTATAGACTCCCGGCGTAAGTACACCGACCACCGGTTTCTGTTTACCGCTGAGGTGCTGCAACATCTTCAGAAGCTTCAGGGGGTAATCGGCCACCGGCCTGACCCCGAGGTTATTGAACAGATCGGGAAATACCCGCTTGACGATCTCGCGGTTTTCGAGCATGTAGGAGACGCCGGACGGACAACGCAGGTTATCTTCCAGCACATAGAATTTCCCGTCGCTGTTACGCACCAGGTCGGTCCCGGTAATATGGCACCAGATGCCCTTGGGCGGGGTAAGGCCCACACAGGCCTCCAGGTAGTCTTTGCTGCCGAGGATCAGGTCTTCAGGGACCACACCGTCTTTCAGAATTTTCCGCTCATTGTAAATATCCTGAAGGAACAGGTTGAGGGCGTGGATGCGCTGCTGCAGCCCCTTTTCAACCACAGACCATTCCTGTCCGCTGATGATGCGGGGGATAATATCCAGGTGGAGAATGCGCTCCATTCCTTCTGAGGCGTGGTAGACATTGAAGGTCATGCCCATGGACAGCTGGGACTTGTCAGTTGAATATTGCAGCTGGTTCATCCGTTTTTTCGGGGTGTCCAGCAGTTTTTGGTGAAAAGAGGTGTAATGCGGACGAACCTGACCTGAGGGGTCAAACATTTCGTCATAAACACCCTCAAGTTGATAATTTTTAAATTCCATGCAGACGATTTAATAGTTTAGGAAGGCGAAGAATATACGAAATTCGCGTCTCTTTATCAACGGGTTCGGATATTTTTAGCTCGCAACCACGGATTGGGGCAGCCGGATGGTTCCTGTCATGTAGGTGACTGCATTTCCTTCCAGCAAAACCCGGTCGTTTTCGAGTGAACATTCAACGCGGCCCTGCCGCCGGGAAAGCTGGTGGGCGAGCATCTTCTGCTTGCCGAGGCGGTCAGCCCAATAGGGCATCATGGTGGTATGGGCACTGCCTGTCACCGGATCTTCGTTAATACCAAATGCAGGATAGAAACAGCGCGACACAAAATCACAGTCCTTCCCGGGGGCTGTAACGATGACCCCGCGGACCGGCAGTGTGGCCATGCGCTGGAAATCGGGATTCAGTGCCTGTACCTGTTCGGGTGCCTCCAGCACCACCAGCATATCACTCTTGCCATGGTATATCTCACCGTGATTGACCCGGAGAATGGAAAGGATTTCACTGTGCCGGATTTTCTTGAGGGTGTCGGCCGGAAAATCCATGGCATATCCCTTCTCCCCGCGGCGCACTTTCAGCTCGCCGCTCAGGGTTTGAAACCTAATCTCTTCGGACGTTTCCTCCAGGTGTTCGTACAGGACATGTGCCGTGGCCAGGGTCGCATGACCGCAAATGGCCACCTCCTTGAGCGGGGTCATCCAGCGTAAATGATAGGAACCGTCGTCCTGAGGGACAAAGAACGCCGTTTCGGACAGGTTATTTTCTGCCGCAATCTGCTGGAGGGTCTGGTTGTCGAGCCACTCGGTAAGCGGACAAACCGCGGCCGGGTTACCCTGGAATATTTCATCCGCAAATGCATCGACCTGGTAGAGTGTGAGTTCCATGTTTGAATATAGATAAAGACTGAGACAATGGCAAAGGAGACTAAGACTATGACTATGACTATGACTAAGAGAGTTCTTCGTCATCCCCGACCGTACGGTTGAATGAGGCCGGCATGCTGCCGATCGGGGATCTCTGTTTGGCGGTATCCCACCTACCCGCACCATCGATTCGGA
>CAZLZD010000073.1:0-15525 GCA_964563925.1 uncultured Roseivirgaceae bacterium
ATGTACCGTGAAAAGTTTGGTATTGATGATAAGCAGGATTTACTTTCAATGGTGGCTTTTGATTGCCTGATCGACAAAATGGAGGCCGAAGAAAGCCAATATGGCGTGGATGAGTCAGTTGTGGAGAAAATAACGGAATTAAATCACAAAATAAGCCAATCTTTATAGTTCGCCTTCTCTCTTACCCGGGGCCATTTGTATCCATAAACCCGGTATAGGTTATCTGCGCACGGACATTCCGCCCGGAGTAGTTCCTTACCTTAACGTTGCATGCAATGGCTGAAATCATATATTATGTCCTGACCGGAATCATCTTTCTGGCTGCCGGTTTTTTAGCGGGCAAATACCTCGCCGCCCGAAAACAGAAGAAAAAAGAAAACAAGCTTAAACAGAAGGCTGAAGAAATCATCCAGGACGCGAGGAAGGACGCAGAAAGTATCAAGCGGGATAAGATGCTGGAGGCCAAGGAACATTTCCTGCAACTAAAAAGCAAGTTCGAGGAGGAATCAGCAAAAAAGAAGAACCTGCTCATCACCAACGAAAACAAGCTTAAGCAGAAGGATCAGCACCTGACCAAAGAATTTGAAAAACTCAAACGTGGAAGGGCTGAGGTAGACGAACTTAAGGATCAACTGACCACTCAACTTGAGGTGATTACTATCAAGAAGGCCGAGATCGATAAGTTTAACGAGCAAAAAGTATCCATACTCGAAAAAATATCGAACCTTACAGCCGATGAAGCCCGCGATCAGCTGATGGAATCCCTGCAGGATGAGGCGCGTACCAATGCCTCCTCCCTGGTCAAGGACATTCTCGAAGAAGCCAAGCTCAGCGCAACCAAACAGGCCAAAAAGATTGTGCTCGAAACCATCCAGCGGACAGCCACTGAGCATGCCATTGAGAATTGCGTATCCGTATTCAATATTGAAAGCGACGACATAAAGGGTAAGATCATAGGCCGGGAAGGACGGAATATCCGGGCACTCGAATCAGTAACCGGGGTGGAAATCATCGTTGATGACACCCCGGAAGCGATCATCATTTCAGGATTTGATCCGGTACGGCGCGAGATCGCCAGGCTTTCCCTGCACAGGCTTGTCCAGGACGGCCGCATTCATCCCGCCCGCATCGAGGAAATCGTAGCCAAGACCACCAAAAATATTGAGGAAGAAATTATTGAGATCGGCGAACGTACAGTGATCGACCTGGGAATAAACGGACTGCACCCGGAACTTATTAAGATGGTCGGCCGAATGCGATTCAGGTCATCCTACGGACAAAACCTGCTGCAACATTCCCGGGAGGTGGCCAATTTATGTGCAACCATGGCTTCCGAACTCGGGCTAAATCCCAAACAGGCAAAACGGGCAGGCCTGCTTCATGATATTGGCAAGGTCTGGCCGGAAGAGCCAGAGAAACCACATGCCATCCTGGGAATGGAACTGGCTCAGAAATACAAGGAACATCCGGTAGTTTGCAATGCCATCGGGGCCCATCATGATGAAATCGAAATGACCTCACTTATTTCTCCGATAATCCAGGCCTGTGATGCCATTTCAGGCGCACGTCCCGGGGCACGTCGCGAAGTGATGGAAAGCTACATAAAACGACTCAAAGAACTGGAGGCCCTTGCCCTCGGCTTTGAAGGTGTGCATAAGTGTTATGCCATCCAGGCCGGCCGGGAATTACGGGTCATGGTGGATGCAGATAATGTCAGCGACCAGCGCGCCGGCCAGCTCTCCTTTGACATTTCGCAGAAAATCGAAAAGGACATGCAATATCCCGGTCAGATCAAAGTCACCGTAATCCGTGAAATGCGGAGTGTGGCTTATGCGAAGTAAGCATCTGTGGACTTAAAGCGCGATTGTGTAGCATATTTCACAATCGTTTTTTACCAAACATCGCTTCAGGCAGGTTCCGGGCCATGGCATGAAATTCGAGCACTTACTCATAAATGCTTAACTAAAACAGCAAGATTATGAGTATTATAAAAGTTATTGAAGTCATTGCCACTTCCGAAAAGAGTTTTGACGACGCCACCCGTAACGCGGTGGTGGAAGCTTCTAAATCCGTAAAAAACATTAAGTCGGTCAATATTCACAACATGAACGCCCGTGTGAATGACAATAATATTGTCTCATTCGGCGTGAATGCCAAAGTATCGTTTGAAGTCGAAAATGCATAAATAAATGAGTAATCATATTGAAGAGGTTTCCGAAACGCTTATGCAGGTTAACCTCGACGCCTACGAAGGCTATAAAACAGCGGCAGATAATGCCAATGACAATCGAATTACGACCTTTTTCAGTGAGTCGGCCCTCCAGCGAAAAGAATTTGCCAAATACTGGGCTTCACATCTCGACGATCCGTCTTACAAAACTGATCTCAAAGCAGATTTACACCGAGTCTGGATTGACCTGAAAGCTGCCCGCAATAAATTTGATGCTACGTCCATCCTGCGGGAATGCCAGCGAGGGGAGAAGTATGCCCTGAAAAAATACAAAAAGGTCGAGGATCAGCACCTCGACAATGAGTCTGCCGACAGGCTGGCAAATCAAAAAAGAGAAATCGAGGCAAAGCTCGATCAGATCAGGATTATGATCGAAGAATTTGAATACCGTGATTTTGATCGGAATAACGATACGCCTGTTGCCTGATCTACTGCGTATTAATTTTAGAGATAAATTCGTTCACCTTTGGCATGTAGGTTTCAAAATAATCTGAATTATCATCTGCAAACGTCAATTCTTCATCTTCATTGACAATTATCAGGTTACCAAACGATTTTTCTAATCGTTCAAGAATAAACGTATACCTGAATTCAGTCGGACGAGCCAGTTCCAGCAGTTTTTTTCTGGCCTGTTCGTCAGCCGCCAGCCGGTTAAAATAGGCCTGTCCCTCCTCGTTCCCGCAGGCATTCTTCCCGCTCCAGTTCTCCGGATCGTTGTCCAAACGCTCCAGTTTCCGAAGGATTCTGTCCCTGCTGATTTCCGGAGAATAAAATAACAGAATCGGTACGTCAGATCTGAATTTTTCCCCGGTCATAAAATGCGGAGTCCATTCTTCCCTGGAAAGGTCTTTCTCTTGCGTATCACAAGAATTATACAGATCCATAGTGGCGAATTCCTGCACTTCCGGAGCATATTGTAATTTCTTCGGATATGGAACCATCGGAATCCAGGTCATGATTAATCCTGCCACCCGATCCGGATGGTGCTCGGCCAGCCAGATCATTTCGCTGGTGGCAGACGTCCTTCCATAAAAAAAGGCCTCTTTAATATTCTCCGTGTCCATGATATGGAGCATATCGGCTGAGTGCAAATACACATGAAAAGACGGATTATCCGTTTTAGAGCCTCCCCATCCCCGCCGGACATTGGCAATCACCCGGTAATTTTCGCTAAGGCCCGCCATCCAGTCGATATACTGCCGTGAGACTTCTTCCCATCCCTCCTCATTCTGCATTTCAAAATAATTATGAAAATCCATCACGATGAATAGAGCAGGGCCATTCCCACCAAAATCCATGTATTCCAATTGTGTGTTATTCCTCTGGGTAATTTTGGATTCGTAGGGTTGACCGGCAGTTTGGGCATTCAGGTCTGCCGGTACATAATTCAGAGAAGTCAGAACGAGAAAAGTCAGAAATATTCGGGAAAACATGCCTGTCGTTTTTAAAAGGCAACATAGTCAAATCATTAGCATTAAACAACCAGTGAGGTGACTTAGGTTACAAAGTACACCTTCTGGTTCTTTTATCTTTGTAGCAAATTATAGTAACTTGATCCTATGCTGAAACGATTTGTCCCGGTCACCGACTGGCTGCCGCGATACAAAAAGGAATATTTTCAGGGAGACCTGTTTGCCGGACTCACTGTAGGTATTATGCTTATTCCGCAGGGAATGGCATATGCCATGATTGCTGGATTGCCTCCGGTATACGGATTATATGCATCCATCGTGCCTCAGATTATTTATGCCATTTTCGGCACCTCAAGGCAACTGTCCGTAGCCCCTGTCGCGATGGATTCGCTGCTGGTGGCAGCCGGCATTTCCGTGATGGCCACAGAGGGCACGGAAGCCTATATTCTTCTGGCTATAATGGTTGCCTTTTTTATGGGCAGTTTCCAGCTCCTGCTGGGTATTTTCAGACTTGGGTTTATTACCAATCTCCTCTCAAAGCCGGTTATAAGCGGATTTACCTCCGCAGCAGCCCTTATCATTGGGCTCAATCAGCTTAAATACCTGCTTGGAACCGAAATAGTGAAAAGCAACCGGGTCATTGACATCATTATCGATGCCGGACGCAAGATCGACAACACACATCTTATCACCCTGGCAATAGGCATTGCGGGCATAGTCATTATAAAATCCGTTAAAAAAATACATAAGGCTATTCCTGGTGCCCTGATCGCCGTGGTGCTGGGAACCCTGGTAGTGTATCTCTTCAACCTGAGTGAGCAGGGCGTGAGTATAGTTCAGGAAATTCCGGATGGCCTGCCTGCCTTTAGCATTCCGGACTTCAGCGCCGGAGACATTACCCGGCTGATTCCTCTGGCCCTGACCATCTCTGTGGTTGCCTTTATGGAGGCTTACTCGGTCGCAAAAGCCATTGAAGCCAAAAAGCGAAATTATAAGGTGCGGCCCAACCAGGAGCTAATCGCTCTGGGAGCGGCCAACCTGGTAGGATCCCTGTTTCAATCCTACCCGGTAACCGGCGGCTTTTCCCGCTCCGCCGTGAATTACCAGTCGGGCGCGCACACCCCGCTCGCCTCGGTGATCAGTGCTATCCTGGTCGGACTGACCCTGATCTTCCTTACCTCCCTGTTTTATTACCTGCCCGAAGCAATTCTGGCGTCGGTTATCATGGTCGCCGTGGCCGGTCTCATCGATCTGTCCTATGCAAGGCAATTATGGCACGACAGTAAGGTGGAATTTGCCCTGCTGCTGGTTACATTCCTCGTAACCCTGCACTTCAGCATGGTACCCGGTATTGTAACCGGTATCGTGTTATCGATATTGGTATTACTGTATAAATCCGCCTATCCGCATATTGCGAGGCTGGGACGGGTAAAAAATCACCATGAATTCCGGAACCTGTCCCGGTTCAGGGACCTGGATGTTTGGGAGAATATAATGATCCTGCGCGTGGATGCACCACTGACCTTTATAAATGTCCAGACGTTTAAGGATTATGTCGAACATCACATTGAGAATAATCCAAAACCGATAGACACCATTATCCTGGATGCCGGGCCGATCAGCTATCTTGATGCCACTGCCACCGATGGCATGAAAGACCTGATCGATTACCTCCGGGAAAAACATATTACCCTGATCCTGTGTGATGTGATTGGTCCTGTTCGTGACACCCTTCACACTACCGGATTGCTGAAACAGCTCGGGGAACAAAATATCTATTTTACGCTCAATGAAGCCGTGGAAAGCATCACCGGTAAGCAAATTGACCGGCACGAAAAATATGCGCTGCAATCGAATTATCCCGAACAGGAATCCTGACCGCCGACCTGCCTGATTCCTGTCCGCATATCCTCACCGACAGCCGACCGAATCCCCCCTGCAGGAATATATAGTTTGTCCTCACCAGGAGAATCAATTAGCTGACTTTAAGCATGTATCAGGGATTCATAAGTCAGAATACCATGTAACATTAGTTACAAACTGCCAAAGGGAAAATACCGACCTTTATCCTAATCAAACGACGGAACCCATGAAAACGCATTATCAAATCCTCATCATCGGTGGTGGTACCGGCGGTATAATGACCGCAGCCCGTCTCCTGGAACTGGAAAATACCCTGTCTGTTGGAATTATCGAACCAGCGGAAACCCATTATTACCAACCTGCCTGGACACTGGTCGGTGCCGGAACCTATGATTACGAAAAAACCGCGCGGCCCATGGCCTCCGTGATCCCTTCCGGTGCGGAATGGATACGGGATAAGGCCACCGGATTCAATCCTGCGGACAACCAGGTACTGACGGCCGAACACGGAGCGATATCTTACGATTACCTGGTGGTTAGTCCGGGCCTTGTCATGAAACCCGAATTGATCGAGGGGTTAAAAGAGGCCATGGACAAAGGGGTGGTGTGCAGTAATTACACGGACCCGGAACACACCTGGGAAGTATTGCGCAATTTCAAAGGCGGGAATGCAGTCTTCACGCAGCCCTCCACTCCCATCAAATGTGGCGGTGCCCCGCAGAAAATCGCGTACCTGGCAGCCGATTATTTCCGTAAGCACGGCCTGCTTGACAAAACAAACGTGATCTTTGCCACTCCGGGAACTGTGATTTTCGGCGTGAAGGAAATCAGGGAAACCCTCGAAAAAGTAATTGACCGGTATGGTATCCATTTCCGGGCCTATTATTCTCCCGTTAAAATCGATGCTGAAAATCAGATCATCACCTTCCGGTATGTCAAACCGGACACTGATGCGTATTCCGTAGAAAGTCCGAACGTGATTAACGAAAAAAACGCCGGGGAGAATACCATTGAAATGCCATTTGGCATGCTGCACCTCGCCCCGCCCCAGGGGCCGCCGGACTTTGTGAGTAAATCCGTTCTCGCAAATGCAGATGGCTGGCTGGACGTGGACCCGCATACCCTGCAGCACCGGAAGTTTACGAATGTATTCGGAATTGGTGACATTGCAGGATTACCTACTGCCAAAACAGGGGCAGCCATCAGAAAGCAGGTTCCCGTGGTTATTGACAATATATTTTCACTCGTAAGAGAGGACCACATAGGGAGCTCCTCCTACAACGGATATTCATCCTGCCCGCTTGTCACGGGCTACGGTAAGATGGTCCTTGCCGAATTTGATTATGACAATAATTTCACGCCAGACCCTAAACTTAAGCAAATGCTGATATTCAACAGTGCCAAAGAACACTGGCGACTGTGGATGCTCAAGAAATACGGACTTCCGTATCTCTATTGGAATAAAATGCTGAAAGGTAAGAAGGTTTGAGTCATTGCCCGGGCATCAGGTGTTCTCGTCGTTGATAAACTGAATGTTAATGTAACAAAGGTTACATCAACCTGTGATGTCCGGGCTATCTTTGCCACTTAATTAATTAATCATGAACAATTTTATCGAGTTTATCAGTCAGCCCTGGCCCTGGTATGTAGCCGGGCCCCTGATTGCGGTGGTCATGTTCGTCCTGCTGTGGTTTGGCAACAATTTTGGCATATCCTCCAATCTGCGAACCATGTGCTCCATTATGGGGGCAGGCAAATCGTGCGAATTCTTTGACTTCAACTGGAAGTCCCAGGCATGGAACCTGGTATTTGCCGCCGGTCTGATCCTGGGAGGGTATCTGGCACATACCTACCTGATGCCCTCCAGCGAGGTACACATTTCCCAGGAAACCATATCGGAACTTCAGCAAATGGGCCTGGAATCCCCGGGTGAGATGTACATCCCCGTGGATATTTTCAATTGGGAGTCCCTGCTTTCCCTCCGTGGCTTTGTATTTATCATAGTTGGCGGGTTTTTGATTGGGTTCGGCACAAGGTATGCCGGTGGATGCACCTCCGGGCATGCAATATCCGGACTAAGCGATCTTCAGCTGCCATCCCTGATTGCGGTGATTGGTTTCTTTATAGGTGGACTTGCCATGACTTATTTTATTCTCCCCCACCTCCTTACCCTTTAATAACAGACGCATGAAATTCTTTAAATATTTATTTGTCGGCACCATATTCGGAATAACACTTGCCAAGGCGGAGGTGATCTCTTGGTACAGGATTTATGAAATGTTCCGGTTCCAGTCATTCCATATGTACGGAGTGATCGGATCTGCCGTGATACTTGGTATCCTTTTCGTACAAATCATTAAGCGCAGTAAAATGAAATCGCTGGATGGGGAGCCAATTACCATCATGCCCAAGCAGATGAGCATTCCGCGCTACCTCCTGGGAGGAATAATCTTTGGCCTGGGTTGGGCTATGACCGGGGCTTGTCCGGGCCCGATGTTCATCCTGGTCGGACACGGGGTCACCGTCATACTGGTAATGATCCTTGCTGCACTGCTGGGTACCTATTCATACGGCCTGCTTCGCAATAAACTGCCTCATTAAAAAGCCTCTGCACAGGGATGGTGCGAAAACTAAGCATACTCGTATTTATCTTACACCTGCTTGCATTTTCCGTGTCGGCCCAGACGGGTGATGATTCGGCAAAGGGGTTATTTAGTGGAGAATGGCGCACTTTTTACCTGCATACCTTCAACAAAAAAGAATTAAAGGATTTCTATGCACTGGGCACTGGCGGGTACCTCGGATATACCTATACCTGGAATTCGCGCTGGAAAGCAGGGGTTAATATCTATTCTGCCTGGAACACATCGATCCAGGATCTTTCAGTCCCCGACCCGGTCTCAGGTCGACTGAGTCGTTATGAGCTAGGCCTTTTTGACGTGACCGATCCTGGTAACCGGCTGATCGTCCTGCCCGGAGAGCTGTATCTCTCCTATACAGGCGGAGCCCACACGGTGACCGCCGGAAGAATGAAACGATCCACCCCGCTGGTCAACCCGCAGGATGGTCGCATGATCCCTACCCTGGTCGAGGGATTGTGGTATGCCTTTCAACCGGATGACAGGATTGACCTTCAGGCAGGATTGCTGACCCGGATTGCACCCCGGGGCACAGATCAGTTTTCCGGAATCGGCTCGAGCATTGGTAAGTTTTCCTCAGGCCTGGATATTACCGGAAGACCGTCAGGGTATGCCGGTAATACCTCATCTGATTTTCTCCTTATAACCGGAGGTCGTGTCCGGGCCTCCTCTGCAACCTCTGTTCACCTGTGGAATTATTACGTGGATAATGTGTTCAACAGCACTTATATCCGTCCGGAATTTACCCTGTCCGAAACCGGGGTAGTCCTCGGCCTGGAATGGATTCACCAACGCAGGGTGAATAATGGTGGCAATGCCATTGACACACTTAGCTACTTCCAGGATCAGTATGCAAACCTGATCGGCGCGCAGATCACTATTCCTGCCACCGAAAATCATACGATTATCCTTGCCTATGATCATATAACTGACGACGGACGATTTCTTTTCCCGCGTGAATGGGGCCGCGAAGGGACCTTCACCTTTCAGAAAAGGGAACGAACAGAAGGGTCAAGGCAAAATCACGCTATGGTGGTGTCCTTTGCGAGTGTATTTGCGGGAGAATATGCTTCCCTGAATTCGGTCCTCAGCATCGGCCATCAATGGAAACCGGCACCCTCCGACGCGCAGCGCAATAAATACGCACTTCCTGAGTACACACAAATTAATCTTGACCTGACCGGCCGTTTTGCCGGGATCCGGAACCTCAAACCCGAAATTCTCCTGACCTATAAGATCGGTCACGATGAATTTCCGGAAAATCCAGCCTATATACTTAACAAAGTGGATATGTTCCAGATTAACGTTGTCCTCAACTACCAATTCTGATTCCTGCGGAATGTTAGCTTGGCTTGTAACAAAAGTCACAGACTATCACGGGGAAACCTGCTATAATTA
Organism: uncultured Roseivirgaceae bacterium; assembly: GCA_964563925.1. Classification (GTDB taxonomy): domain Bacteria; phylum Bacteroidota; class Bacteroidia; order Cytophagales; family Cyclobacteriaceae; genus JAUILA01. The sequence continues at coordinate 9,543 of CAZLZD010000073.1, forward strand.
CATAAGACAGAATTAAAAAGCAACGTTATGAAGGTAGAACAAATTTACACCGGATGTCTGGCCGAAGCGGCCTATTACATCGAATCAGACGGAGAAGCGGCCATTGTGGATCCGCTGCGCGAAGTAGCTCCCTATATCGAAAGGGCAAATGAAGACGGGGCAAAAATAAAATATGTCCTGGAAACCCATTTTCATGCAGATTTTGTGTCCGGTCACCTGGACCTCGCGAAAAAGACCGGTGCCACTATCGTTTATGGCCCAACCGCCCAACCGGATTTTGAGGCTCACATAGCCAGGGATGGAGAAACACTGACACTAGGGAAGGCCACGATACGGGTTTTGCATACCCCGGGGCATACTATGGAGTCATCCACGTATCTCCTGCTCGACGAAGACGGTGACGAGCATGCAATTTTTACCGGTGATACCCTTTTCATCGGGGATGTAGGTCGCCCTGACCTCGCCGTAAAAACAGACCTTTCCCGTGAAGACCTGGCCAGCCATTTATTCGATTCCCTCAGAAACAAAATCATGCCCCTGCCCGACAGCGTGATCGTCTATCCTGGTCACGGGGCAGGATCAGCCTGTGGAAAACATATGAGCGAGCAGACTACCGATAAGCTCGGACATCAGAAAATGACCAATTACGCGTTGCGTGCGGATATGACCCGTGAAGAATTTATTCAGGAAGTGACTACCGGACTCGTGGAGCCCCCGCAATATTTCCCCAAGAATGCGGCAATGAACAAGTCGGGGTATGAAAGCATTGATGAGGTTCTCGAACGCGGTATAATCCCATTGAGTCCGTCAGAATTTGAAGATGTGGTTAACCGTAACAACGCGCTCATCCTGGATACCCGTCCCAAAGAACAGTTTGCCAAAGGCTTTATCCCGGGTTCTGTTTTTATTGGGATTGATGACAAATTTGCCCCCTGGGTAGGTGCACTCATTCCGGACCTTGACCAGCCCATTGTATTCCTTGCTGAAAAGGGAAAGGAAGAGGAAGTGGTGACACGCCTTTCACGGGTAGGATATGATAACGCACTTGGCTATCTGGAGGGCGGCATGGAAGCCTGGACACTGCAAGGCGGAGAAATGGATACAATCCGTCAAATACCCGCCTACATGCTGGAGAATGTCTTGTCGATGCGCCCCTTGACCATCCTGGATGTCAGAAAAGCCAGTGAATATGAAGCCCAACACCTGGATGGAGCCATCAATTTCCCGCTTGATTTCATCAACCGGAATATGAACCGGCTTAGCCCACGGAAAACTTATTATCTGCATTGCCAGGGAGGGTACCGGTCGATGATCACCGCCTCCATTCTCAAGGCTCGCGGATTTTCAAAAATAGTGAATATTCAGGGTGGCTTTGATGCCCTTATGGAAACGTCATTGCCAAGAACTGAATACCACGAACCCCAGACGATGTTGTAGGTTTGTTTCATGCGTTGAGATAGCCCCGATCCGGAAACGGACCGGGGCTTCTTTGTTACTTCCGGGTATTTTACCGGTTTATGGGATGACAGGCAGGGGTAAAATGACCCATTCCGAGGGAGGACTTAACGAGGTGTTTATTTCCAGATTACCATAGCCCCGTTTAAGGAAATAAACGACCCGTACCTTTCCCTGAGGCGTATTCTAATATATGAAGTGCCTCCTGACCCTGTTTCTCCTTATATCCGGCCAACTCCACGCAGGCACTCCGGTGGTGGTTATCGGAAATCACTATTCCGGTCAGCAACTGAAAGGATTTGCATCATGGGCAGCCGAACAACTTGACCTCGGACCGAATGCATACATCCTCATTACATTCACCTACAATATGCCTCACCGTGTTGCCGGATATACATTATATGAGACTCACACCACCACCGAAGGCACAATTCATCAGTACATGATACGACTTCAGGGCGATCAGCACCTGAATGCCATCCGAAGGACACTGGCACATGAGCTTGTCCATGTGAAGCAAATCCATGAAGGACGATTGGTACTGCATGAAGGCAAACACGTTACCTGGAACGAAAAATGGTATCAATGGCCCTATTGGGAGCCACACGACCGCCGGCCGTGGGAAGATGAAGCAAACGGATTAAGCCTCGACCTGGTCACCGTTTTTCGCAAGGAACATACCTGAATTACGGAGCAATCCATTCTCCCGCCCAGTCCGGCCCGTTCCGGGTAAACCTCGCCCGCAGATGAGACATTCCCTGCAGTTGAAGAATGTCCAGGCTTGTCATTTGTACACTGATTACCGCAAAATACCGGTCGTCAATATTCTCCGGCCACTGATGGGCATCCGCAGGACTGTTAACCGGGCTGCCCGGTGCCACCCGGGAGGCATAGGCTTTTCGTGACTCCGCCGGGACCTCATGCCAGTATTTGCTGCTCACCTCATCCTGACGATGAACCCTGGCTTTACCCTGTATTCGTACCTGAACCCGTTCATCCGGGTGATACATGAGAAGCGATACCGAAGCGTCACGGGTGATGTCATTGGTCTTGTTTGCACGGAGGTCAGAAAATAATACCAATTCCATTTGTGCAGTAAAATCACGAACCACGATGTAACGCACAGCGGGGAATTCAGGGCCCTTCGTTCCTAATATAGCGAAGCGAAAGGGGTGTGAACTGTCGGATGCGGCAGCACGAATGTGTTGCATCACTTTCCTCAATACCTCTTTAACAGGGTCGTTCTCATGAATAAGCATAAAATCGGTTTTCGTATAAAGCTACGAAATGATGCGGGAGTGTCCGAAGTTCTATTTGCTGTGAAGGGTAAGTAAATCGACGCTGGAGGGATAGCTGGAGGGAATACCAATAATAAAACCGGTAGTCAGGCTTCCTTTTCTAATATCAAGGGTGTCCCGGCCTATCACCGTATCGGACCCCTTTAACCTCACCTCGGCAGGGTACCGGCCTGGAGGCAATACCGATTCCTGCGATACGTGGGGATAGGAAATTGTAGCAGTCTTTCCGGGTTTATCATTCCTGTATATGAAAACATCCAGGGATGAAATCCCCGGGCAGCCATGAACAAAACGAACCTTCCCTTTCTTCTCTGACCCCTCATATTGGTCGAGCAGGACAGACAGGACGGGCATTCCTGAATTGGAAGTCCAGGCTGTGGCACCTTCAAAAATCCGCATTAACCTGGTTTTTGTGGTCAGTCTGTCAGAGGTATTCGTTTCCGGAACGATCCCTCTCAATAAAAAGGTGAACCTGCCGCCTTTTCCGATTCCGAGGTTTCGTTTCATTATTTCCTGCCCGCTGGTATCACTTACTGTGACCCGGAGTTCACCTTTAGGTAAGGTGGCATAGCCGGACGTGTCTCCCTGCGACAGGGTAATACGCACATCGGCCTTACCTTCCAGGGCAATTTTGACCTTTTCCCTGTTCATCAGTAGATTGATAATACGCACTTCACTTGTTCCTCCCTTTTCCGGCTGACATGAGATGAGTAGCAAGAATCCAATTGCCGTGCATATCCATATATTAAGACGATGCTGATTCATTATTCTGCTTTTGTTTTATGGTATCAACAGTACTTAAAAGGTATGGCCGACCAAGCATTATCAGCAGGGCAAGCAATGCAAGTCCGCCAAATGCAACAGGTTTGGTAATAATTAGCCGGAAGATCAGTACAAGACCTATGGCTGCCGCTATGATAAGTCCGGATACCGGCACCCATCTTTTTTTCTCCAAACGTTGAAAGGCGAGATAATTGACCGTACTGAACGTCACCAGAAATACCAGGCTGGCTGCCTCCACCAGTGCACTTAATGATCCGATTACTGCCAGAATTCCCGCCAACGTTCCGATAAGTATAATGGCGCGGTCAGGAATTCCTTTACTATTGGTATGATCAAACCAGGATGGTAATTCACCTTTATCTGCGATGAGCTTGGAAAGGGATGCCGTGGAGAATAAGGTGCTGTTGATCGCCGCGGTGGTGGCAAACCCGGCTGCCACGGTCATGATCACCAGGCCGGCAGGGCCCAGGGCATCCTTCGCGGCAACAGACAGGGCTACTTCCTTAAAATTGATCAGTGACAGCGCACCACCCAGCATGGCAGCACCTGCGGTGACAATCACATAGACCAGGATCACAAAAATTACTGCCGAAACCAGAACAGGTACGAAGATTTTATCAGGATTTTTGATTTTCTCATATTCATAGGTTAACAGTTGAAAGCCCTCATACCCCATGAAAATGGCGGCACCGCCCACAAGTGAGGTCCAGACTGGTTTGGGGGAAATGCCGGAAGTCAGTTGTGAGGTATCCCATTGTGTAAGCCCATAAATTCCTAAACCCAGCAAGACCAGCAGGTTGACCGAAACAATAACGATCTCCACGGAGGTCATCTTGCCAACCCCTGAGAGGTTTAATACAATCAGGGCCAGGATAATACCTGCAGCAAGTCCGCGGGTCATCACCGGCCCGCCATGAAAAGCAAAGGAGAGGTAATGGCCAAAAGCGTAACAGTAAACTGAAATGGTCAGGATGTAACCAACAATCAGCAACCAGGCAATATTTCCACCGGTCCGGCCGAGGTTTACCTCTTCCAGGAAGGAGAAGGCTCCCCCTCCTTCAGAAAATTTGTTGGAAAGGCTGGCATAGCTGTAGGCAGAAGGTAATGCCACCAGTCCGGCCAGCAGAAATCCCAGCCATGCCCATTGGGCGGAGGCGGCAATTACAACGCCCAAAACGGTGTAAATGCCGCCTCCAACCATACCACCGGCAGCTAATGCCCAAACTGAGCGTGCGTTCAGTGATTTACTCATGCAACTATCTCAGATTTTAAGTCCTCCTGGCAAAATGCATGATCAGAGATATCACGAGAAGGGCCAGGAAAATATAAAATATTATCTGGGCAATCTCAGCCGCACCAGCTGCAATCCCGCCGAATCCCAGCAGGGCAGCAATCAGGGCTATTATCAGAAATATTACTATCCATCGTAACATAATTGTAGATTTTGGTTAAGGTATATACTCTCAAAAGAAAGAATAATCATGCCAAGTGACCTAAATGATTCCTCAAAGGCCTGTTATAGCCCTGCTATCTCTTGCACCGGAGTGAAGTGTGGAAAAATCTCCCTAAAAGGTGGCATCTTTGTATAGCTGCTGTACCACTTCCTTCATTAATCGCTCACTGTAGATCAGCTCATTGTGCTTTTTGCATATTACGTCACAAATACGCAGAATACACTCCCGGTGGCTGTCAGATAACCCCTTGATGGAATTTGTTTGCTCCTGGAGCCTGGTCAGTGAATTTCTCAGTTCATTCGTATCCTGCCTGAGTTTTTTAAACCGTTCAAGAAACTGATTCCAGTCGGCCTCTCCTGATTCGTCAGCTTGAACCTGTCCCTTTTTCAAATGTGCATGACTGAGGACTTTAACATTTGATTCTGGCTTTTCTTGCCTGTTTTCAATTTGTTTCATCCTTAAAAAATTGGTTGGTTGGTCTGCATTAAAGAGGAAAAAAACATGCCAGAAGGCTCCTTGCCGCAAAGAAATATCGCGACGGGTACTATTTCAGTTTAATCGCGGTTTTGAATGATCCGGGTGGTAAGAAAAATCGTTGCAGTGGGGATGAACTGAACCAAACCTGGGGCCATAATTACATTAATATATGGCAGACTGACATTCCTGGCAAAATCCCGACGGAGATCCTTTAGTTGCATCAGGACAGGCTTCTCATCCTGTCGGAATGAACCGGAAACTAAGAGATGGATAGTAGCCCCGACAGGAATCCCTGATTTGCATCAGGACAGGCTTCTCATCCTGTCGGAATGAACCGGAAACTAAGAGATGGATAGTAGCCCCGACAGGAATCCCTGATTTGCATCAGGACAGGCTTCTCATCCTGTCGGAATGAACCGGAAACTAAGAGATGGATAGTAGCCCCGACAGGAATCCCTGATTTGCATCAGGACAGGCTTCTCATCCTGTCGGAATGAACCGGAAACTAAGAGATGG